>CAIVDU010000009.1 GCA_903904815.1 uncultured Armatimonadota bacterium | reverse complement strand
CCGGACGAGAAACCTACAAAACAAGCCGCAACAACTGCCCGAGGGGGTGGCCGAATTGTTTCGGAATTGGTGGCCGAATTAAATTGGAATCAGTGGCCGAATTGTTTCGGAATCAGTGGCCGGATTCCTTCGGAACGCGCACCTGGACCGTATTACGGTCAGGCCCCAAATATGGTCCAGGGGTTTAACGGATACCCTGTGCAAAGCCAGGGGAATGGCATGGCCGTTACTTCAATGGTTCTGGGTATTGTGAGCCTGTTTAGCTGGTGTTTGCCCCCGTTGGCGATGCTACTTGGCGTGCTGGCCATCATCTTTGGTTTTCTCGGACTTAAACAAAGTGTCGGGATGTCAGTTACGGGCATGCTTTGCGGGTCTGCGCACTTTCTGTTCTGGATCCTTGTTTTTTCCGGACTGTTTGCCGCTGGATCAGCCGTTTCCCCGAGGTAGCGAGAAGCGATGAGTCCAACGGCACACGAGCCGTTCCCGCGTGCGACTGTTCATCTCAGCGCATGTTCTTTCGTGTAAAAACTGTGACCGCATGGGGTGTGACCCTGTTCACCCAACCTCAACACATGAGTTTAGTGGCCATCAATGCTGGTCCCAGTCCCGAGACCGCTTTCCTGCATGGTTGCTTTCGCAAGGTTGCATCGTGTTGCATTTCTCGAATTGAATTGTGTTCTCCGCGAGGGCCCTTAGGCATAGAAGTGTTGCGAGACGAGGGAGCGACAGCTGGGTTGAGGACGGTCGAATGTGTCCAGCGATTCACTACGGGCAGTCAGTTAGCCTCTAGAGAAGGTCCGTGTATTCTGACAAATAGCCGGACCATGCCATACAGGTTTGCTGAGATTAAGGCCCCTTGCGCAAACCCGAGTCGTTTGCATAGGACTGTCTCTACAACCACCGCAATTATTTCGATTAGTGGGTCGCCTGGCAATACAGTGAACGAGACCGGCGAGCCAACCGGCTTGTCCGCGACAACGAGCCGAAGTCTTTGCCTAAGCTCTTCCTCAATGTCGTTCAGGATTGTATCGAACTCAACCGCGACCTCTCGACGGGAAAGTACATGTTTTTGTTTTATCAGTCCCAAGGCAATTCTGCGGTAGCGCCTAACGTTGAGTTTGACGATGACGGCAGGTGCAATTCGCTCCAAAGTAGAAACTCTATACGCGTTGGTGTCCGCATTGATGCCCTGCAGGGTGAATCCAGTGCAGGCCAGGAAACTGAACGCCCAGCATAGAGCGCAATGCCACTCTATAGGCGCAGAGGCTGCAAGTGCGTCTAGTGTCGAGTCGAAGGATTCGTTGGAAGTGCGTAGCCCCATGACAGCGTCAACGATTTCTTGTATTTGGCTAGTATTGAGTTCTGCCATTCTTTAGTGGGTTGGTGATTGAGCGGTTCTTACGAAGCCCAGATGCATGGATAAGCAAGATTAACTAGTGCCAGGTCACCATATCGTAATCCTTTCGAGAGTGGGTAAAAAAGCTGATCCCCGTATTAATGTCGAGTTGGATCTGAACCTGTCGGAAACTCTGATGGTGTCACCGGCTGGCTTCTTGCAGTGCCACCGACTACAGGGTGAAGAGTGACAGAGTAACGCATTTTCTTTCCGTCGCTGTCCGTCGTCTTCAGGAGCACATTCGCACCCAGATACAGGACGTGAGGATCCACCGGAGAAAACAGAAGTGGCGCAGTTCGTAGGTAGCGGTACGACCCACGGGGGCCCACATCCTGGGTCTGCCCCGTCGACCAGTCGAATCGGGATCCCTTTCCGCCGAAGATCCAGTTGGGATGCAAAGGATCTGGCGCAACGTAGGCGTACTCCTCGGCTCCAACCGGATGCCACTCTCGAAACGTGATCTGTCCGTCATTACCCCGACTGGCGACTCCCGCCGATCCGCTCTCTTGCTGCCCGCCGTAGACCCAATAAGGAAACCGATTGTCGGCGGACACGTGATAGAACTGGGCGGTGGGCTGGTTGTACCAAGAGCTCCAAGTTTCACCACCGTTCACGGTGACGACCGCGCCCTGGTCAGAGGCAAGTAGGATTGTTTGGGGATCGTTTGGGTTCACCCAAACCGTGTGATAGTCGTCTCCTCCGGGTGCGCCCTTCCAGGCGACAAACGAATGACCGCCGTCAACCGACTTGTAAGTGGACGTGTTCACGTCGTACACGATGTCGGGGTTCTTGGTATCTACGGTCACCGAGCCGAAGTCGGAACCTCGGCCCCATATCCGGTCTTCGTTGTCCATCAACTGCCAGTGCTCACCGGCGTCGTCAGAGCGATAGATGCCGCCCAATTTCGGAGCGTCGACGACGGCGTAGAGGCGATTCGTCATCGTGGGAGCGATCGCGATTCCGATGCGACCCAGTCCGTCGGCGGGACCGGGAAGGCCTCCCTTGAGTTGCTTCCAGGTGGTGCCGCCGTCGGTAGATTTGTACAGTCCGCTGCCGGTTCCCTGCCAAGCCCCGTTCTCCCAGGGGCCTTGTCGGGAGGCGAACAGATCCGCATAGACGACATCGGGATTTGAAGGGTCGATGGTAACTGCCATCGCCCCGGTGTTCTCATCGGTGTACAGAACCTTCTCCCACGTCCGTCCACCGTTCGTAGACCGGAACAGTCCTCGCTCGACGTTGGCGCCGTACGGATGGCCGAGCACGGCCGCGAAAACTTTGTTTCGGTCACGCGGGTCGACTGCGAGCCCGCTGATCTGCTCTCCATCTCGAAGGCCTAAATGGATCCAAGACTTTCCCGCGTCGTCTGACCGATAGATGCCATCGCCGGTGGACAAGTCTGGTCGCTGAAGCCCTTCTCCACTCCCCACGTAGACACGATTCGGATCGCTCGGAGCCACCGCGACCGCGCCAATGGAGCCAGTCGGTTGGTCGTCAAAAATAGGACGCCAAACTCGCCCGTAGTCGGTGGTCTTCCAAACCCCTCCGTTGTTGACCCCGATATAAAACTCAGCCGGTCGCCCGGGAACACCCGTCGCGCCAACGGTTCTTCCTCCCCGGAACGGCCCAATCATCCGCCAACGCAGACCGTCGTAAAGCTTGGGCGAAATCGACTGGGCGTGAACTGCGGTGCAGGTCATCAACGAAGCGGCAAAAGCAAACAGCGTAAGACGTCCCATGTTAAGAGCCCAGTTTAGGGGAAACCGGTCTGCGAGTGCCACTGATTCAGTACGTCTGCGCGGAAAGGAGCCTAGTTCAACGAAAGACCGTCTCACCTTACATAAAAGGGGTTATGTGTGGCTATCTTGGCATTGAAGGAGGCCATTTGTAAAATGTTTCACTTTGCAAATTGTTTGGCATACTTGTTTGTGCGCTCTTTGGCGTAACCCAAGACGGCGTTCACCACTTTTGAACCCACTGATCGAATCGGCCCTCAAGTCTTACGCCACTTTATTCGCAAAGAATTACGCCAGATAATTCGCAAAGTGACACCTGACCGGCGACCCGTTTGAGTCAATCGACCGAAAGGGCGCGGGCCAGCTCATGCAGATCGCCATTCAGATGGCAAAGACGGTTCGACCGAAGATCAAGCTCGGTGTCTGCGGCGAACATGGCGGCGATCCTTCGTCCGTTCAGTTCTGCCACGAGATCGGTCTGGATTACGTCTCCTGCTCCCCCTTCCGTGTCCCCATCGCCCGCCTCGCGGCAGCGCAGGCGGCGCTCGGAAAGGGCGTCTGCGACAAGTAATCGTGGCGTAGGCTTCTCGTCTGCGTCTCCAAAGCTCCAGCGGATCAGCGAGAAAGCGGTTGGCGGCTCCCGGCGGGAAACGATGGCCGGACTTAGCTGTTAAGTCTGGAAGAGGATGACGCTTCCGCGTCACCCTCTGCTAACGATCTTCGATCGTCAGGACATCTTACGGCGGCGAAGCATGACGCCGCATCCCAGGGCAAGCGCGGCCAAGGTCGCCGGTTCCGGCACGGCCTGAACGGATACGTTGTCCAGACGGTAGTAGGCAGGATCCTGTCTGGTCGAAAACGCGATATCGGTGCTTGCTGTCGTGGCCGTCACCGTGAACTCGAAGTGAGTCCAATCGAAGGCGCTGGCATCCACCTGACTATATACCGACGTGCCGTCGAAGGTGGCGTCGAAACTATTCGGGGTTCCGCCATCGTTTTTGAGGTCAAAGGAGAAGAGATACGCTTGGCTCGCGACGGTGGACAGCGTCTGAGCGATGCCCCCCTGTGATCCTACGGGACCAAAAAATGCCTCGAAACTGCTCAGGTAGCCATGCGAATCGACACCGGTAAATCCGGTGTTTCCGAATTGGGTCCAAGCGGTGAAGTCGCCGGTTTCGAAGCCGCCGTTGGTGACGAGTTCTGGAGCTGCCGACGCCAAGGCGGAAACGGCGAGCATCAACGGTAATAAAAAGGACTTAAAGGAACCATTCATTGAGGCTCAAATCATAAGATGCAATCTCAACGATTTTGTTACGATTCCATAAGTTGCGAATAAGATAGCAATTTGTTTACTAATAGAAAAGTTTAAGAGGTGTTAGAATTCATCATAGTGGCAAATCTGATCTCAACCTCGCTTCAATCTATTCTCACTTGAAGTTCGATGGGGCCGTAAGTCTCGAGTTAACTCCTGAGGTGGACCCGGAACCGAGAAGCCTTCAACTGCGGCAAATCGGATACGTCCGAACGTCGAAACCCTTAAAGTTCGACGCCCCTCACCAGCCGTCGGCTGACTCGGTCGACACGAACGGTATCGAGCTTCTCCCGAACTCTCGATTTGATGTCGCGCTCGATGACTTTCACTTTGCAAATTATTTGGCGTAAATATTTGCGCGCTAATTGGCGAAAACTGTCGTTGTGGTGAGCCTGGACCCGCGCATAGTGGCACCAGCCCATTGCTGAGAGTTCCGATTTATACAGAGTCGCTGCTAACCAGTCCTCAACCCAGCCAGCGCGAACCTCGGCCATGGATGGCCGAGGTGAGAAGCGTCCCGGAAACGAAAATGCGACCGTTCCTTAGACTCCAGAACGCGCGTGCGCGGTCATTCGAAACTGTACGGTAGACCACGGATGGTCGTCGCGAGTGAGTTTCCGGGCTGCCATGGACGGCAGGGGTGGGGGCCCGCGAAGCGGGGAGGGCGACGAGGCTGGCTATCTTGTGAGGCTTGGGCGCGTAGCGCGGGATTAGCCCTCAATTAAACTGTTTGAAGCCATGGATGGCGAAACCCTTTTTATAGTGTGCGCAGGAATGAACCTTCGTTTAGTTTGTGCCAATTTGGGGCGGCTGGCCACCCTGGAGTTTTTTGGTATACCTGACTCGAAACATGGCAAGGAAAGAGACGAGCAAACTGAAAGGCATCATGACAACGCCTGTTCCGTGAGGAAATTTGACGGCCCTGGACGCGTAAAGAACAACCACGGCGAGACACGTGAGCCCACCTAGGTTAGTCGCGGCACTCAAGACCATGACTAGCTGCCTCTGCTTCATTTAAGCAGTATACGACTGGTAGCGCATTCGACCATTCCTGTAAGCACGAGGCAGAGCAAAGCAGATCCGCGCCGATGCCGCGAATGACGGGGCCCTGGATGCTCGTCGGCTGTCATAGCCGTGCCGCAGGTAATTATTGGTCTTGACGAGCGTATCGCCGGTTCAGTGGCTCTGTATCAGTTGGTTCAACTGGTCACGGTGATGCGTTCGGCATGATCAGCAATTAGGCGTCCATGATAGGTGTCGAGTATTTGGGGGTGGGGCGGTCGTGGTTGAGTTGCCGGACTGCGAAGCGAGTAGGCTGGCCCCGGCTAGTAGGTGGCCGAAAGACTTACCATTCCGGCGGCGAGTGCGCGTGAGGCTCCGTGCCGAGCGTGCGCGTAGACGCTGGCCTTTCAGGGGGCGGAGCAGCGCGAAGCGCCTGCGAGCGAAGCGAGCTTCCAAGACGTTGAACGCAAACCCTTGGCGGGCCAGCTCAACTGTAAGGCAAATGCCATGATCCTCGACTTTCCGAAAGGGAGGCTTTTCTGCATCGTTAAAGACATATAATTGACATATGCCATTTCTTGCCACCTGGAAGGCCCATACACGGCCTGGACGGGGTTTAGGCACTCAGAACACGTACCCGCCTCCTGATTGGCCAAAATCCACGAATTCGCTGTGCCCGGTACAGGTCTGCCAATAACCCCATCGAGCTGGCCCTAGCGACACGGTTTGAGATAGTCCTTTTCGGCTGGCTTTCGGGTTTCTGGGCAAGCTTTTGGGATGTCATACCGGAAATTATCTGCTAATTCTGGGCCTTGAGGGAGTTAATTCAAGACCCCATTTTAGGTTCAAATTAGGGGGTCAGAGGGGGGTTATGGGACTTATTCGACTTTTTACCCCGGGCGGCGTGAGATTTGAGGGCCTTGAGGGCCTTGAGGGCCTTGATTTCGACATCGGACGGGCTTTCTCGGCGCTCTGGGGAAGAGGACCAAAAAGCGCAACCGCTCTGCTTTATGCCGTGACGGGACAGGTCACCGATTGGGACAAAGCATCCTGACTAGCTTCATAAGAGATATGTACATAGAGATATAGAGAGGAAGTAGAAGAGGACAGGGAAGGGGACAAGAAACGGAGTTTGAAGGGCTCAACCTGATGAACATGACAGAAAGCCCCCTAGCCAACCGATAGGACTAGCCCCTCGGGGACCATGACGCACCCTGTGCCAGGGCGAATCAAACCGAAGGGTTGGTCATGGAAAAGCCTGAGCGAAGTCAAGGCCTGATGTCATTTTCCCGTCATGGTCAAACCCGAAGGGTTTGTACTGCGTAGTCTACTAATTATCTGTCTACAAGTTGAGTCTCTAAAGAGTCAACTGTTGGCTTCGTGTCTTTATCTTTCTTTTAACCTCTCTACTTCAATAAGTATCTTTAAAAGTCTCTTTATCTCTGTCTCTATATCTCTATGCACTAGGTGCCGTGTATAGGTCGTGTCGGTCATGGTTGAAGACGAACCGCCTGCCTTTCTTGCATGGGACGTGATCGGAAATCTGGGTGATCAATCCAGAATTCATCAACTGGTTGAGCAGCTTATAAATGTCGTTCACATTTATCGGTTGGTCTTGATTTTGTGCTTTCTCCAGTGCGGGTGCAGACACGTGAAAACTGCCGTCTTCGCTCAGTCGCGCAAGATGTAGGCACACCGAAGCCATGAATTCGATTCGATGCTTCATTCCCCCTAGTCTTTTCAAAATGTGGTTATTCTCGAATGAGAGGCGAAGCGGAGAGGCTTTGGCATACTTGACTGCGAGATCGAGCGGGGTGAAGTCCTTGGCGTACTTCACCTTCTCCCAGGCGTCCTGGAAGGTGAGTATGACGGAGTCGATGTTGGACCAATCAGTACGCCGATTCGCTGGCATTGCGACCGCAGAAAGGACCCCATCCGAAAACATCCGCGCAATGGGCGTCCAGAGTTCCTCTGGAAGGTCCTTGGCCTCGCGTCCCTCGCGCAAGTTCCACCCTTGAAGCTCTCGACACAGCGGGAAACAGAACGCTCCATCTTTTTGCTTTTCGAGATTGTGCTCCTGTCCCTCATCAATCGGGTGAAGGATTCCAACAACTGATCCATAGACCATGCGCCGTACGTCTGCTGGTACATCGCTGTAAGCCGTCAGAAGCGCTGCTGGCTCTGACCACTTCGGGCCTGAACGAAGAGAAACAGCCTCGGAGTCTTTTTGGAACTTCCGCCATGCGTCAACTTGGTCCCAGGTCAGGTGTTTTGCGGGCAGTTGGTCATATTCTTCGTCGTCGAAAGGGTCATATCCATTGTCTTGCGCTTCTCGCATGCTCGTGTTCCCAACTCGACTTGTCCTCGGGCATATTGGAGTTGATCCAGGATAAGTCCATGAATGTCCAGACTTAGGCTAGAATTAATCCAGCGAAGCGTATGTGAACCGCTCCCATCTTGTCAAAGAAAAGTCGATGGAACGAATAATAACACAGAAAACTGCTCCAATGCAGGACAAAATAAATTTAGTCAGGAGGCCGCACAAATGGCTCGTGGCTTAGCCGAATTAATAGAAAATGCGGATACACCTGGTGCTAGGCTTCATAACGCCCGGGTTACCTGCAGGACTACTATCCGAGAGCTTGAAGCTGGAACAGGAATTCCCAAATCTACGATTGCTGCGTGGGAGAGGGGCACCTACCATTTGCGAAGGGAGCTTGTTTCTCACCAGGGCCACGTAAAGAAGCTTTCGGCATACCTAGGAATTTCTGAGGATGTGATTTGGGTTGGAACGCAGCCTAGCAATCCCCTGAAAGATAATCGGCCCATATTATTTATTGGGCACGGGGGCTCGATTCCTTGTGCGCTCAAGGATTACAAGGGTGTTGTGGATCGGGATTCAGGGACCCAAACTTACTCTACGCATGAGTTGTTTGAACTAGATGATGCTCTCGATCCCGACTCAGCGGTCCTGCTTGACGTGAACTCGCACTACATGTCTCCCAGGCTTGCTGAGGCTGATAGGTTGGTTGCGGACACCAAGCAGAGGGAGCCACGAGACGGCTACCTGTTCGTTTGCGTGTACTCCGCAAAGAGCTTCGATGATACGAGGGTTGCGGTTTGGGGGCTAAAGCAGCGGGGCGACGATTGGGTTCGGATAGGAATGGACCGTAAGGAATTGCCGTTGGACCTCAGCCCTGGTCGGGACATGGTCTTGGGGCAGGTCGTTTCTATCGTGACCCGGTTTCCCGATGGGGGCTCAATGCGAGAATCTAGGCCGCGAGGGTGTCCGATAGAGCTGGAGGCGCGAGCGAGATAATTCCAGTGGATCCAGAATTTTTCCTGAATTACTGGACAATTGTGTAAAATGACTCGCAAGGGTCAGGTCCCTGGAAAAAAATGTATCAATCGAGAGTCGTATCCGGTTTAAGAGTGATGTGGCGGTCAGCGTCACGTAGTTTGATTCGATCGCGATCAAATGGACTGATCGTCCAGGACTGTGCGATTTGAGTTCAGAGTCTCCCAACGCGGTGCTTACGGTCCAAGAGGTGGCTGACTTCTTGCGGATTTCGGTGCGGAAGGCGCACGCTTTGGTGGCCAGTAAGGACCTGCTGTCCTTTAAGATTGGAGGCTGTCGTAGGGTTCGTCGTGAGGATGTTATCGCTTACATTGACTCTCTGGTAGCGGGGCCAGTTGTCAATCAAACTTCGACATCGCCGCGAACTTATCGTCCGCGTCGGCGTGCACGTACAGGCTCAGAGTAGTGGCAATATTTGAGTGTCCCATGATCTCGCTCAGAGTCTTGATTGGAAAATTGTGCTTACACGCGGCTACCGACCCAAAGGTATGACGTAGGTCGTGCGAGCTAGCTTTGGGGCTTATGGGGGCCGTCGGTGTGCCGTTGATTCCAGCTGACTCCATTAACGCTGAGACGGTCGCCCCATATTTGCTTGAGTCCACTAACTTTCCGTCATCCTCAAGAAGATAGTCTTTGCCCCCGAAGCTTTTAAGTGCTTCGAGGACGGACTTTGGGAGAGGAATTGACCGGAGTCCACTCTTCGTTTTTGTGGCGGAGCGGACGAGTCCAATGCCCTTCTGTCTGATCAGTTGTCCGGTAACGTGCAGAACGCCAGCTTGAATGTCGCGACGTCGGAGTCCACAAACTTCGCCGCTTCTGAGACCGGTCTTTAATTGAATCAGAATTCCAATGTATGCCCAACTGGACGATGAGTGAGCGAGTAATGTTTTCTGCTCTTGCTCCGTCAGCACCCGATGCGTTTCGATAAGATCGCCGTCCTCGTCTCGCTCCTTGTGGTTTCTCGCTGCTGAGATCGAGTCGGTCGGTCTTCTGCCCTCTGGGTATTCACCGTCTTGCTGTGCATCTTTGAAAAGGCGGGCGAGTACGTTCCGGAGGTTGGCCTGTAGGTGTTGACTTCCTCCAATCTGAGCTAGGACGCCTCGAATGTCAAACGTAGAAATTGCCTTTAGGGGCATATCTGCTATCGGTTTCGAGAAGATGTGCCGATTGAGATCGAGTTCGTAGTTATGAATCGTGTTGTAGGCTAGGCCACCTGGCTTAGGCCAGATGTTTGTCATGGCGTAGTTAGCCCAGGTTCTGAGCGTGTATTCGACTCTAACCGGCTCTGCGGTTATTGTAGGGGATAGTTGAGCCGCGAGGGCTTCCTCGAACAATTCGAGCACCTCTTTGTGCGTGGCTATGGCTTCGTCGCGAGACTTCTTTGATCCATTCTTCGCGAACTTCGTCCCATCTGGAAATTTGCGAACCACCGACCATCGCCAACGGCCCGATTTAGCGTCGAAGGTAACGCCAGGTGTTATGAGCTTCTTGGGTCTTGCCACAACTGGATATTACCGAGTTTTCCTCGAAAATGTGTGTAAGACTATGTGTATCTGATTTGGAAGAAACTCGCCGAAATGCCAATTTAGGTTCGAAATTTGGCGGAGAGAGAGGGATTCGAACCCCCGGTGAGTTTCCCCACAACTGTTTTCAAGACAGTCGCAATCGACCACTCTGCCATCTCTCCGCGATCGATTTCACATTCTACCGGGGAGAGGCGGTTTGATTTCATCCCCTGTAGGTTGCGACGGTGAAGCCAACTAAGATTGTAGTCACAAGTCGTTACATGGAAGTTGTGACTCGCATAATCTCGGGACATGAGCCATAATTGCTCTTAGAGCAGAAATTAAATCTGCCTGTTCATCGAGAACAAAGGAAGCGAGAAGGGGGTTCGCCCCCGAAGCCGTTCGGCCCCGAACCCGTTTGACGCAGGGCGGGGCCTTTTTTCTGACCACGCCTTATTCCGACATATACTTCGTATTTAACTTCCCAGACGTTCGCATTTCTGAGAGAGTTCAGTGAAAAAACTCACTTTTCCTGAAATTATCTGAACAATCGATTGTCCTTAGTCACCTAAATCGTCGTCATCTTCCAAGTCTTCGCTACCGGCTCGATCAGGATAGGTGAGAGCCTCCAGAGCACGATCCAGACCCTCATAGAACGGTCGGGTGGCTCGCTCCAGGAGGTCCTGGTCCAGAGCGCCTTCTGCCTTCAGTTTGTCTCTGAGTTCAGTCAACTCGTCGAGCGATCGTTGAATAGAGCCGACTCTCGGCTTGCCGAGCAGTTGGTAGACACTCAACCAGTCGGCGGAATCCTGCTTGATGATTCTGCTGATCATGCCCTTCGCTTCGGCGAGCGCCTCGAGGAGCTCCTCGGGCTTCAGGGTCTCTGGTTCGACCATGCTCCGCACGGCAAGCATATAACGGAGGCGCATGGCCTCGCTGATCGGAAGTCGACCATGGGTGCCGTCGCGAACCAACAACTCGCGCCGCTTGGGATCGACACGCACGACCCAGTAGTCGGTGTGATCTCCCTCGTTGACGCCTTGGGGGTTTCGGGATTCGAGCACGACCGTCCATCCACGAGGGGCTCGTTTGGAGGTGACTTCGAATCGGCGTCCTCCAAGGTGGTCAACCACGGTACAGGGAAGAACGTGGCCTACTTCGACTTTGGGACCCGGGCGCGGACCATCGGGAGAATCTAGACGCATCGTCAGCTACTTTGACGCATTCGACCCTCAAAATGAAGCAGACGTTTGGATTCCGACTACGAGGTTGCGGCAGAACTGGCTGGTTTCCGGGTGCTTTTCACTAAAACTGGGAACGCGATCAGTCCCAGGCAGACCGCTACGGACAGCAGGGGAAACACCGGGAGCCACCATGGCGCCCCACCCGAAGTGATCTGAATTTCGCGGGTGATGGCGGAGGTTGTCTGAGTAGGGGCGTCGCCAAGAACGTTTCCGAACCGGTCGACGATGAGTGAAAAGCCAGTGGATGCCGCCCGTATGACCGGGCGTCCGGTTTCGACGGCACGCCAGACCGAGCCCGCACGCAACTGGTCGGGAGCGTTTGAACCCATGAACCAGTCGTCCATGCTCATCACAGCAAGCACTTGGGCGCCGTTCAGCGTTTGTCGATAGCCTAGATCGGGAAACAGTCCTTCGAAGCACACCAGTGGACCCACGATAGTTTGGTTGACCGTGAGCGAACTCACTCGTGTCCCCGCCGAAATGTCGCCGGTCGGAAGGTGAAATTGATCGAGAAAAGGGATGACGTTCCGGCCAGGGACGAACTCGCCGAAGATGACCAGACGAGTCTTGTCGGCGACCGACCATGCCCCATCGTAGGCAAATGCCGACTGGTAGGCGGGTTCGTCTCCGCGTTGACCGCCGAACACGATCGGCAGACTACTGCTAACCGTGAAAGGGATCTTGGGCGGCATAGTGGACGGCGTATGGATGAGCCCTTCAGGAAGGACAAGCAGTTGGCTCTTCTCGTTTCGCGCCTGCTCCTGGATCTGGGCCACGTTGAATTCGACCGCCAACTTATTTGGCTTAGGGTCGCCGAACGCAAGGTCCACTCCCGGCTGGCCTGCGGTGACTCGCAGAGGAGTGGTGTTCACCGGAATCCACTCGGCGGCCACCGGTACGAGGGCCACGACGGCGATTCCGGCAATCAGCGGTCGCACGGCAGCGAAACTACGTTCTCGGTACCAGACGGCAAGCGCGGTGTTGACAAGGACAACGAACGCGCTTGCCCCGAAAATGGTGAGC
The DNA here is from genome assembly GCA_903904815.1 of uncultured Armatimonadota bacterium. Lineage (GTDB taxonomy): Bacteria > Armatimonadota > Fimbriimonadia > Fimbriimonadales > Fimbriimonadaceae > Fimbriimonas. The sequence goes on along the minus strand of CAIVDU010000009.1, from coordinate 19,520 downwards.
CAGTGGGCCGACTGCATCAGCGCGGGATAGTGCCAGAGTGGGGAAGCAAGAAGTCCCCAGGGAAACGCGAGGACGGGGATGTAGCTCCGAAATGCCTCTACCCCGGCCCACACCAGAGGGATGAGCCACGGCATGCGGAGCAGCCAGCACCGTTGGACCAGCCAGCCGATCAGCCCGAAGTAGATCGCGTAGAGGACCGTCGCGAGAACGAGCGGAACCAGTGCGAGAACGAAACTCCCGGTCCAACGATAGGCCAGCTGAGTGAGCCAAAAGAATTGACCGAGACCAAATACGATGCCAAAGCCATAGCCACAACGGAACGAGCGGACGCCGGGTTCACCTAATCGAATCAGGAGCGGGGCAAGGCAAACGAACAGGAGCGGGACAGCATTAAAGGGCGCGAATGCGCCCAGGCACAGGAGAGCGCTTGCCAAGGCGAGGTAAGAGGGTCGTGGAGTCATCGGTTGAGCACAGCTTCATCAAGGTGGCTTGTGTCGTTAAACCTCGTGATGCTGAAGTAGCCATCTTCGCGACGTTCTAACTCGAATACAGATGTGTTCTTCAACCGGAAGGATCGGGCGGATTCCGGGGTGCCACGAATCAGTTGGGCGAGGAGGATCGAGCAGGTTCCTCCGTGGGAAACAATGGCAGCATCTTCGTCGGAATCGAGGATCGATTGCAGGAGTCCCGAGGTTCTTGCCCAGAGGTCAACGTACGACTCTCCTCCTGGAGGGCGAACGGCGATCTTGGAGATACCAAGCCGCGCCGCCTCCTGGACGATCCAGTCCTGAAGGTCGGTGAAAGACTGACCCTCCCATTCTCCGAATCCGCGCTCTCTCAGGTCTCTATAGACCTCTAACGGAGCGCCAGTGGCGTCCACCAGCGCTTCCGCCGTCTGCTTCGCTCTCATGAGGTCGCTGGAGTAGATCCGATCTAGCTTGATGGTCTTGAACGATTGGGCAAGTAGATCCCGTTGTTCGAGTCCAATCTCATCCAAGGGGATATCGGTGTGGCCTTGAGCCCGCCCTGCGATGTTCCAGGCGGTACGCCCATGCCGCACCAGGTACAGCCTCATAGGCAGGTTATACCTGCCAGGGGCGGATCTCTCCGAGCTCTCGGCCCTTTGGATCCACTTGAATGGCTCCGAGCCGAAGCATTCTCACCGGCGCGGGTGGAACCGCGTCGTTCACGATGGTGAACTCTCCCGCCTCCCAGTCTACGGATTGGATGATTCCAAATCCGAAGTCTTCGCCCGATTGTCGGACGAACGAGCAGTACAGGTTGTTGTAGGCGTCGGTGCGGGCAAAGGTGGGGCGCGACGTGTGGGTCAGGTCGAGCGCTCGAGAAACTTGTGACTCATCGATGTCTTCATCGGTCACCACGAAAAGGGAGTTTCCGCACACTTCGGCATAGGCCGCGTGCGGCAGGCCGATCTTCTCTCGGGTCGCGGCATCGATTGGAGACCCTGCGCCAATGCGCGCGCCCTCGAAACTGACGGTTTTGAACCCGACCACGTGGGGCGTACAGTTTTCCAAGAGCTTCATCCACTGCGCCTTTCTCTGAGCTTCTTGAACCATCTTGGGGAACGCCTTGTCCAGATCGATGGACATTGGGCCGACCGGAAAGCCATTCAGGTCGAGGCTCGTGGAGGACGCGATCAGGATCGTTTCGGGGCGAAGCAGTTGGGCGACCAGCGTCGTCATGTGACGCATCAGGGGGCTTGGTCGGTACGCAAAGCTTTGCACGAGCAGGTCACCCTCCGCAACGGCGACCGCGTCGGCGAGGGCAGCCAACAGAACGTGGGGATATCGTTGGGGGTCCAAGCTGCCGTAAAACCGGGCAAAGATTGGCCGAGCGCCCCGGAATAGGCAGATGCGACCGGGCAGACCCTGCACCGCGTCTCCGGGATCGAGACACAGATAGTCCCGACCGGCTCGGTTTTCCTTGAGCCACTCGCGCCAAGTCGTTTCGGGGTTTCCAATCAGGAGGGTGCTTGGCACAAGATTTAGGACGTGGTTTGACACAGGATAGGCGCAGAGCACGGTATGCTCTTGGCGGGAGACACCCAGGAGAGGTGGAAACTTAGGTGGAGCATGGATGCTCCCTCCCGACCTCCTCGCCTGGATCTACCTAGGCTACTGAACCTTTACGATCTTCGCCTTCGCTCTCAAACTCGTCAACACTTCGTTTCGATGTGTCTGTACGAACTCTGTTTTGAGCTGCTGAAGCGCACCGGGTTGGGCTTGCGAACCGAACTGTTCCAGACGAAAGATCTGAACGCCGTATGGGGTTGTGATCGGTTTCGTGTACTGTCCCTGCTTCAGCTTGGTGACTTCGGCGACGGCTTCCTTGGGGAATGCCGACAATGCTCTCCATCCAATGAGGCCATTGTTCTTGATCACGTTCGCGTCAGTCGTTGAAGAGGCGAGCACGGCGGCCCAAAGCTCGCCCTTCGCCAGTCGATCATAAAACTCCTGGCAGGACTTGGTGGCAGCGGCCACGTCTTCCGGACTAGGGGTCTTTGTCTTCACTATGATCGTGGAGATGTTGACGTAATCGGCAGGCTTGAAGTCGAGCATGGCGATCTTATCCAGCAAGACGCTGCTGCGCACGGTCAGTTTGATTCGAGACGGTGGATAGCCTCGCTGGCGGAGCGCGGTGGCGGGGTCGGTTCCGGCGGGAAGGCTCGTCTTGAACTGGGCGAGTTCATCGTCGATCGTCTTCTGAACTTCCTGAGGAGTCGTGGTGATATGAAGTCGTTTGGCTTCAATGTTCACGATCTCGAAGTTGACGAGGTTGTCGACGACCTCGTCCGATTTCCAATCCCACAGGTACGGCTCGACTTCACCGGCCGAGATTGAGACGCCGTTCACGGTGGCCAGCACCTTGGTCGGTAACGGGCGACTGGTGATGGCCACCGTCGATTTGGCCGGAGCAGACGGCTTCTGAGCGGGAGTCGTCTTGCCCTGCAACTGCAGGGCGATCAGCGGAACGATGAGCGTACTCAACATAGGTCCCCGATAGCTTACGCGGTTTCGGCCGCGAGAAGCAAAGCTAGCGAGGCACGATTTGGGCGTCCAGAACGCTGGTCAGTACCCTATCGACGGACAGTCCCTCGACTTCGGCTTCCGGTCTGAGGAGCACACGGTGTCGGAGCACGGGTAGGGCGAGTTCCTTTACATCGTCGGGAATGACGAATTCCCTGCCTCTTAGGCGAGCAAGCGCTTTGGATGAATTGAGCAGAGCGATGCCCGCTCGGGGCGAGGCCCCGACCTGGATATCGCCCGATTTTCGGGTGGCCTGCACGACCTCGTAGATGTAGTCGAACACCTTATCTTCGACGGTGGTGACCTGGACCTCTTTCTGCAGGTCCCGTAGCTCGTCGGCAGACACTACGCTCTCGACTCCAGCCTCGTCGAGGCTTTGAGGCCGAAAACCACTGTGGTGTCGTCGGAGGACATCGATCTCCGCTTGTTGGGACGGATAGTCGACAAGGATCTTCATCAAGAATCGATCCTGTTGGGCTTCCGGAAGCGGATAGGTACCTTCATATTCCAGCGGGTTCTGGGTGGCAAATACGAGGAAGGGAGCGGGCAACGCATGGCTTGCGGAATCAATGGTGACTTGCCGCTCTTCCATGGCTTCCAGCAAAGCCGACTGCGTTTTGGGGGGCGTTCGGTTGATTTCGTCGGCAAGGAGAATGCTGGTAAAGATGGGGCCAGTCCGGAGCTCAAAGTCGTTGTTGCGCGGATTGAAGACGTTCGTGCCCACGACGTCGGTCGGCATGAGATCGGGTGTGAACTGGATACGCCCATAGGGCAGGCTCAAAGTTTTGGCGAGCGTGCGTACGAGCAGCGTCTTGGCCACTCCCGGGACTCCTTCCAGGAGGACGTGCCCGTTGGCGAGCACGGCAACTAAAACTTGCTCGATGGTGCCGTCTTGACCAGAGATCGCCTTTCGGATCTCGTGGCGAATAGATTGTGCTGCCGACTCAACGCTCATGCCGCAGGATCTTACCGCTGGCCGCTCCCGAGTTGTTCGACGGTCAAAGTATTCGAGACGTAAATGATAAAAGTTTGCAACTTGCGTCGAAAATTAGTGGCTCGCACCTGGGGATGAAAGAAAGCATCTCTCGATCCAGCTCCTGCCGCAAACTGCAAACTTTGACATCAGCAAATAGCCCCCCCAATGCATTGTCCGAAACCAAAGGGATCTCAGTCGGGTAAGACTTCTCATCTCACCGACCGCATCGAAACGGTGGATATCAACCCTATGCTCCAAGTCCAACGGCTGGTCAAGCAATATAAGAAGCATCGCGCGGTCGATGACCTCAGTTTCACGATAAACCCCGGCGAAATTGTGGGGCTTCTCGGTCCGAATGGCGCGGGAAAGACGACGGCACTGCGTTGTGTTGCTGGGATCCTCCGGCCAACCGAGGGAGAGATCCTCATCAACGGGGTCAATGTCGTGACGGACCAAGCCCGGGCTAAATCACAGTTAGCCTTTGTTCCCGAGGTTCCGTCGCTTTATGAGCTGCTAACGGTCGAAGAACATCTTAAGTTTGTAGCGATGTGCTTCGGGACGGTGGATGTGTATGAGCAGCTCGCAGTTGACTTAATGCAGCGGTACGCGCTACTGGAGAAGCGAAACGACCTGGTGGCCACCCTCAGTAAGGGAATGAAGCAGAAGCTTTCGGTGGCTTGCGCGTTGATTCACCGGGCAAACGTGTTCCTGTTCGACGAGCCTCTGATCGGTATCGACCCTGCGGGAGCCCACGAACTAAAGGCGGAGGTCTTGCGGGCGCGAGATGATGGGGCGGCCATTCTCATCTCGACCCACCTGCTTGACACGGCGGAGAAGCTTTGTGATCGAGTGATCATCGTCGGTCGCGGACGCAAGATCGCCGAAGGCACGCTCGAACAGTTACAGGTTCATTTCGATCGACAGGGACAGAGTCTCGAGGAGATCTTCCTTGCGCTGACTTCGGAGGGATCAATTGCAGCACCCGCTGTTTTTCCTCACGATTAGGTCGTTCGTTAACGGACTGAGGCGGGCGGTAAGTAGCGGTCGAAGGATCATTTCGCTGATCTTCTTCGCGGTTTACTACATCTTCTTCCTTGGGCGGCAGAGTTTCCGCCCAGATCCGGCCTTTCCGAGAACCGCGCATACGGTTCCGCAATTGGCGCTTCCCCCGGTTTCGAGTATTGAGGCCGTCATCTTCCTGGTGTTTGTGGCGATGACGGTGCTCATGAGCCCTCGACTTCTGTCGTACCGAGGCGGTTTCAAGCAGGCGGACGTGGACGTTCTGTTCGCGACGCCAGTCGAACCCAGAACGGTGTTGGTGTTCCGAATGCTTCGGGACTACTTTCTCACGCTGCTCATTCCCCTTTTCTTTGGCTTAGTGTCTTGGCGTCCGACCTCGGAAGGATTCCGGTACGTCGTCGAGAACTATCCCAAACTTGGCGGCTACGTCTTTAAGGCGGGTTGGTTGGCATGGATGCTGACGGCAATGACATGGGTCGCCATGGGTTATGCGGCCGGCATGTTCGTTAATCGGTCCGATCTGGTGAGCAATCACAATCGCAAGCGGATCGGCTGGACGATCTTCGGATTGATCACAGTTTGCGTCGCCTACGCAAGTCTCCGACTTCGCGTTGATCCTTCCTGGGAGACTATTGTCTCGGTTACCCAGTCTCCCTTCATACGGGTCGTGTTCTTTACGGCGACGGCAGCGACTCAGATCGTCATGACGACGATTTCGGGGAATTTCGTTTACGGAGGGCTCGGTGTTCTCGCGCTGGTCGCGGTGATCGTTGCTTCGGTCAAGATCGCGATGACTCAAGCGGCATGGATGTACGATCAAGCGGCGGCGCGAGGGTTCGACGACGTATCCACACTCAGCATGCGCCGCCGAGGCGATACGTTTGGCATCATGGCCGAACAGGCTCGGAAAGGCAAAATTAAGACCGGCCGCTTTGCGACATGGATCGGTCGCAGCACGATCTCGGGCCCGGCCGCACTTCTATGGAAGGAGTCGATTATTCAGGCTCGTGGCGCTCTTTGGCAGAGCCTCATTTTTCTTCCACTGGCGGGGATGTTGGTAGCGGTGCCGGTGTGGACGGCGGGGCATTTAAGCGCAGATGCGGTGGGAAAGGTGTACTTGGGTTCGCTGGGCATCCTGGTTCTCATCACCGGGCTGTCCTCCCAACCGGCGTTCATGGAAATGTTGCGGCGAGTCGATATCGAAAAGCCGCTGCCGTTCACTCCGACGGCGATCGTGTTTTGGGAGGTCATGTCGAAGGCAATTCCGACCGTCGTGATTGCCTTCGCCGCCGCCGTGGTTTCGGTGGCAATTCGACCTGAGTTGTGGGTTTTCGGAATCGCGTCTCTGATCGGCGCGCCGTGTCTGGCTGTGGTCGTGGTATCTCCGATCTTCCTAATCACGGTGTTGTTTCCTGACTTCGACGACCCCACTCAGCGCGGTTTTCGACAGATGATGCTGTTACTCGGGGTGGCGGCATTTGCTGGACCGGGAATCGTGCTGTACTTGGGAGGCCTCTACTTTGAGCTCTCACCACTGCTCATCACGTTGGTGGTGGGAATCGTAGACCTGGCGATCTCTCTCCTGTGTTGCATGCTCGCGGGCAACATTTACGCTGGTTACAACCCTAGTGAGTGATGGATTTCCGAAGCCGGTAAACTGTTGTCTGAGTTTTGGAGAACTGCCAAGCCTATTCCGTTGTTGGATAGCAACGGGACCATAGCATGAAACAGCCGCGCACATCGAATCAGAAGCGGAGCTCGACTTCAATCGCCATCGGATTTGTCGCTCTCGTTCTAGTCATCTACAAGGGCAGTCAACTTTACAGCGAACACGCGCTGGCTAATGAACACTTCGATCCCGTAATCCCAGGAAACGTGAACATCGTCGGGATTGACCCGGGCGCGGGATATCAAATCATCGTGGCGAACCAGATGGCCCAGCTTGTGCAGGCCAGTGGCGGTTTTGGCGGCACCGAGTCTGACAGTGGCGGAGCAACCGAGGGGGCGATCAAGAAGCGCATCCCAATGAAGGAGTTGCTCGAGGTGGTTCACGGAGACTCGAAGGCAGTGGGGCCCTTCGTCATGAACCTCAATGGCATGAGTGAGAACGAAAACTGGCCGCCGGTTCGAGTGATTTGGACTTCCGAAGAACTTACAAAGGCCTTCTCCGGAGACGCCAAGCTCAAGTCCAAACTAGAGAGCGACCTTAACGTTCGACTTGACGGCACTCCATTACCGACCCTGCGGGTGACCTCACTTCAGAGCGGAATCATTCTGGACTACCCGGTTACGGTAAAGATTAGCGTAGACGGTCAGCTTCGCAGCGTGACCGGCCGTATACAAGAACCCTACAAGCCGGCTTTCTGCCAAGATGTTGAGGCACAGTACAAAGACAAGCAAGTGACGACCGAGTCGATCCTTGGTTATTATGCTACTGAAGCAGCAAAGGTAAAAACGAACCCCAAATTAACCGACAACGTTGTCAAGGTTATCAAGTCTCACATTGACCCGGCCAATTCCCGACAACTGGCCGAGGCCGCCGAGCGAGTCCTGAAGAGCGCAGTTGTTGTGATCAACGAAAAATACATCACGTCAGCGAGCCACCGGGGCTATGATACGGCGCGGGGAACGATGTACGATTTGACTATCGATTTGAATGATGAAGGGCGACGGCGCCTCTGGAAGTATTCCCACGACAAAGTTGGATCTCACCTCCTTCTTGTCACCGACGGAATTCCGATTGCCGCGCCGATTATTCGTCACGAACTGTCGCAGGGCGAATTGACAATTACACAGATGGAAGACGAAGGACTCGTGAAGGATGCAGAGGCAAGCTTGAACGGCAAATCGACAGGGGTTAACCATTGAAGAAGGTGCTCTTAGCACTTCCCATATTGATCCTGTCTGGCTGCAGCCGGACTCAAGGCCCGCTGCCTTCAGCGGTTTTGGCCGCCCCAGTGAAAATCACTGAGGAGAATCAGATGACCCTCTTTCCGATGGCGGAGGGAAATACCTGGGTTTACGATGCGGAAATCGCTTCCTACCTGGGCCAGAAAGTCTTGGCCCAAGCCGAGGGCGAGATTATCTTCAAGATGTCAGATGTGAAGCAGACTCCTGAAGGCACTCAGGGCATCGTCACCGTCACTCAGGGCGATACTATGATGGGCCAAAGCACTTGGGTGCTCAACCCGAGCGGTCTCGTTCAAACAACCGGGGGGCTGAAGAATGTACCGTTTTCAGTTCCTGAACCAACCCTTAAATTCCCGATTGACAAGAATCCACTTTTGACCTGGAGCAACTCTGGGGAGATGCCGGACGGAACAACGGGAACACAAACCGGAAGAACAGAAGTGACTCTGGCTCCTCAAATCGACACGGCGGTTACAACCGTTTCCGGAGTATCTTCAACGGCGACCTCGCATTTCAAAACGAAGACAAACGAAGGCGTGGAGACGACAACGACTTGGTTTCAGCCTGGCGTTGGCATTGTACGGTTGGTGCAGTCCACGAGGGTCGGCCAAAGGGTGAACTCGACCACCATTCGATTGAAGTCTTGGACCGTACAGCACTCATGAAGCGACCTATCTGCGCGATCATTCCTCTCGTCGTTCTTGTGATTGGATGCGGTCACAAGGAGACGAGTCCATCAACTCCAGTTTCCGCTCCGGTTACCCCGACCGCTGCGACGGCGCAGATCCCGGCGGCCACTCCCCCAAGTCCGAGTACGACTCCGCCGACCGAGAAACCGAACGTCGCTTCGAATGAAGCGGCAGCGGGCCAGCCGGTGACTCCAAAGGCAGATACGATCCCCCAGAGCCTGAAGTCGGCCGCCTACGAGTACTACGGCCTTGGCAACTCCAAACCGATCGATTACGAACTCACGGGGGACGACTCCGCCGGAGTCCGAACAGGTTCGCAGACGACGACGATAAAGGAAGTAAAGGACGGCAAAGCCTCCTTCGTTCAAACGCGAACGGGAGGATTAGCGCTCTTAGGCAACGACGAGCTTTTGCTGGATTCCGAGGGAGTCCATGTGACCAGTTCCACCGTTGAAACGGTGGACCCCCAGAACCTGGAGTTTCCCTCCGACGTTTCAACGGGAAAGAGTTGGACGTCCCACGACAAGATCACCCAGACTGGGCTCGCGTTCGATATCAACACTCGCTGGACAATCAAAGGCATCAAGCCCATTGAGACAAAACGAGGGACGCTAGACGCTTTGCTGATCACTTCAACTGGTGAGGGAACTGAAAACGGTCAGAAACTGCGTATGGAAAGCGAAACCTATTACGTAAAGGGAATTGGGCTAGTCAAAGCCATCATCAAGACGACTTCAGGCACAGGCAAGCACTCTTCCATCACCCAGCAGTTGGCCAACTGACGGATTGACATGACATCCATTCGCCTTCCCTCAGCTATTAGCGTCGGTATTCTGATCGCGATCTTTGTGGGGCAAGGAGGGTGTGGGTTCGCCCGGAAAACGGTGTCGATCGGCGTGGTGAGCGAAGGTCAGGGAAGGCAAATCGCTGCGTATGCCGATTTACAGCCCGACACGGCCCCTGGGAAAAAGGCCGACATGGTGATGGCGGGTACCCGGATTCCGGTGAATGTTCTCACGTCGAAATTTGGACCGGTGTTTAGGATCCTGCTGCGCGCTCACGACGAAACATTCGAGACTGAAGTTTATCGAAGTGGCCCGACCGCCTTTTCGCTTTCGGAAGCGGGGGGCGACGTGTATTCGCCCGACGTGGACCTGATCCGATTTCCCATGCAAGTGGGAGATGAGTGGACCTGGGAGGGGGCTGTGTCGTCGGGAGGGGTCCGCCGAAAAGCTACCGCCAGGGTGAAGTCAACCACCGCAAATTTGTACGATAACGGGGTCCCAATGGAAGCCGTACGGGTGGATGTGGCGCTTTCTCTCTATTCAGAAGGGACGAAGAGCCCTGCGGCAAGGAAGTTAGTGTTTGAATTTGTGCCTGGTAAGGGAATTGTGAGGCGTGAATTTGGTGATGCATCGGTACGTGAACCCGCTCAACCGTAGGCACGATGGCTTCTGTATTTCCAGTCCCCGGATACGTAACCGACAATCGAAGATCGCTCGCGAAGGTCGATTGGTATCTGGTGCTGGCGACCCTCTTGCTCCTGTTAGTCGGGCTGATGTCGCTGTACAGCAAGTGCTCGGCGAATAACCTCCCTTACTTCCGCAAGCAGCTCATGAATGTCGGTTTGGGATTTGTGCCGCTGGCGATCTTTGCGACGGTTCATCCAAAGTTTTGGCAGCGAGTCTCGAGTTTGCTTTACGGGGTCTCGCTCTTCTTTCTTGTTCTTGTTCTTGTTCATGGAAGGCATGCAAAGGGAGCAGGGAGATGGATCCAGTTTGGGCCGATCGATTTTCAGCCCAGCGAGTTGGCGAAGATCTTTACGATCTTGACACTCGCCACTTTCTATACCTTTCGCCAGGACCGAATCGAGAAGCCTTCGACGTTCTTTTACGGTCTGCTTCACGTCATGATTCCGACGCTCCTGATCTTCAAACAGCCTCATTTAGGTGGGGCGATGGTGATGTTCTCGATGTGGTTCGCAGTCTCCTTGATTGCGGGAATCCCCCTTCGATCCATGTTCATCACGGTTGGGCTCGCCGTTTCGATCATCGGCATGGGCTTGTACATGCCCAACATCAAGGTGATCCAACCATATCAAAGAGAGCGATTGATGGCGATGCTGGGCATCAACGCAGATAACAAGGGGTCGAAGTACCAACCGGAACAAGCAGAGATCGCCTTTGGGGTTGGGGGCGTGCTGGGCACCGGATTCGGGCATGGAGAACGGAAGGTCAACGGATTCATTCCAGAACAGTGGAATGACTTTGCGTTTACGATCGTGGGCGAAGAAGGGGGGCTTGTCGGCGGCACCTTGGTGCTTCTCACGTTCGGATTCTTCTTCTACCGTGTTTGGCTGACGATCGTTCAGTCGGCCGAGCCTTACTACAAAATGCTTGCCGTAGGCGTGTTTGCGGTTCTCGCGTTCCACACGGTGATCAACATTGCGATGGTCGTCCAGCTGTTTCCGGTGGTAGGAATTTGGTTGCCCTTCATCAGCTATGGTGGCACGGCAATCTGGCTCTGTATGTCCTGCGTTGGGCTCCTGATCGGTATCCGGCGTCGTGAAAAGCCGATTTTGTTCTGATCCAGAGGGATCGGCGGTTCGGTCTTTCTGCCTCAATTCGCCGATTTCCCTATTTCCCCTGTTATACTTGCCTGTGAGCCAAGGATTGGCTTAAAGGCAATTTTAAGGATGAAGGTCAGCACACGCACGCCTGGAACGGCGCGTGGACGATCGGGAGCTACCACCCCGTCGCACAGGCCGTTCGATATCGCAGGACTACTTCTGATCGCGACTGCTCTGTTGGTCGTGGTTGGTCTAGCGACGGCAAACTCCGGATTCGTTGGGCATCAGCTCGACTTCGTATTTCACGCCATTTTTGGGCATGGCGCCTGGGTCGTTCCTGTGCTGCTGAGTGCGGTGGGAGTGACGTTGATCCGGGGGAGAGGTCTGGTCGTGACTCACCTTGTATGGGGACTCAGCCTCGTTTTTCTGGCTATTCTGGCTGCGCTTGCTCGCTCGGTACGGGGAGACTATCTTGATCCGGCGATTGTTTCGCAGAGCGGTGGTTATGTGGGCGGATTGCTTGCCTACGGATTAGATGCGCTGTTCGGAGCCGGCAAGTCGATCGGCATCGCGGCTATCGGATTGGTCGGTGTGGTTTTGAGCGTGGATGTTCCCATTCGGTCGATCCTGGCAACTACCCGGGACGCGACGGTAGCAGTCGGACGACGAACACTCGATCGCCCCCGACGCCGGGATGCAATTGAAGAAGGCGTTTCCGATGAGAAGCCCCTTCGACGCCAGTCCGACGAGGATCGGATTCGCCCGTTGAAGAAGGCGGTCGTCGTCGCGGATTCCGATTACGACTCGGAAACGGCAGTTCCAAAGCAGAAGGGCGTTAAACCGGAACCTGAAGTGGCCGTGGACCCCCGAAAGACCCGTGCCGCCGCGGTGAGGGAGACGCAGGCGGTGGTGTCCGAACCTACCCTAAGCGCCGATCTGCCTATCCCCAAAGAGGGCTATCAGCTCCCTCCGAACAACCTTCTGGCCGAAGCTCTCATGCAGCCGAAGCGAAGCCAGTCGGAGATGCAAAAGAACATCGAGACCTTGGAAGGCACGCTTGAGCAGTTTGGAATCGACGCCACGGTTGTGGAGGTCGCCAACGGGCCGACGGTTACCCGCTACGAGATTCAGTTGGGTCCTGGCGTTCGTGTCAACCGCATTACCGCGCTCGCGGACAACATCGCCATGGAACTGGCGGCCAGTCAGGTGCGCGTGGAAGCGCCGATCCCGGGCAAGGCGGCCATCGGGGTCGAGGTTCCCAACGCGACTCCGTTGATGGTGACTTTGCGAGAGCTCTGCGACGAGCCCTCGTTCAGAAATCACCCGTCGCGACTCTGCGTGGCCCTGGGCAAGGATGTCTCGGGCGTTCCGAAATATGCGGACCTCACCAAAATGCCCCACCTTTTGATCGGTGGCGCAACCAATTCTGGAAAGTCGATCGGCCTGGCGACGTTGATCACCTCGTTGCTTATGCGCAACACCCCGAAGGACGTCCGGTTGGTCATGATCGACCCTAAGCGAGTCGAGTTGACTCTTTTCGATCACATCCCTCACCTCATGTGCCCGGTTATCAAGGACGTCAAGGAAGCGGCTGGGGTGCTGCGAGCCGTCTGGCGCGAGATGGACCGCCGGTACGATCTCTATAGCGAACAGGGGGTTCGGAACATCGATGGCTGGAATGCCAAGGCGAGTTTCCAGGACAAGATGCCCTACATCGTGGTGATTATCGATGAGTTAGCCGACCTCATGATTCAGTGCGGCGCAGAAGTCGAGACGATCATCGTCAGACTTGCACAACTTGCGCGAGCGGTGGGCATCCACCTCGTGATCGCTACGCAGCGGCCCAGCGTCGACGTGATTACCGGCCTCATCAAGGCCAACATCCCTTCTCGCATCGCCTTCAGTGTTGCCTCCTACATCGATTCTCGAACCATTCTCGACCTTAAAGGCGCTGAAGCGTTGATTGGAAAGGGAGACATGTTGTTCAAGCCGATTGATGCGATCAAGCCATTGCGGGTGCAGGGCTGCTATGTGAGTGAGAAAGAGATTGAGGCGGTGTGTCAGTTCTGGCGTGCGCAGGAGAAACCGGCCTACGTTCTCAATCCGGTCGAAGATGCGGTTCACGACAAAGATCGGGAAGGGGGCGACTTCGGAGAAGAAGTCGATCCGCTTTGGGAGGATGCCGTCCGATGGGTTGTTGACCGAGGTCAGGCGTCGACGTCCATGCTTCAGCGGAAGTTTTCTATCGGATTTCAAAGGGCTTCCCGCCTGCTAGACATGATGGAGGAGCGGGCAGTCGTTGGGCCTCGAGATGGCCCAAGACCGCGCGATGTCCTCGTAAATCCACTAGAAGTGGATGCAATGTTTGGTAAGGCGCCCAAATACGAGGTTGGGACAATCGACGATGATGTGCAAGAATAGCTCGGCAACGAAACTTGCGGTCGTGTAAGTTCATTCGGCGGTGCTCCAAAACCCTTCTCGCATTAGGATAGGTTTGGGCGACGAATCAGAGCTATACCGATTAAGTAAGTCTGATTCGGGTGGATCGCGCGGGCTCGTCCTGACGGCTGTGTCAGACCTGTAATCGGGTTTCGTGCCGCACCTCAAGGATGACCCCGCCGCAAGAACACAAAGGACGTCTCCTTCACAATGGAGAGGCAACCGCCGAGATTGGGGAACTTGCCCCAGGTCTGTGGTCGATCGCGCTTCAAGTGGGGCGCCAAGCCCTTTGGTGTGTCGACTTGCGGGACTCGGTTGTCACCTCTACTTTCCAGTTGTCTCAATTCCTGGGATTGGAAGCGGGGTCTCTTGACGGCAGTATACGCATCTTCCTGAAACGGCTTCCAAAGGCCGATAGAGCCTCGCTGATTCTCCAGGTGCGACTCGGTCTCCTTGAAGCGATCGAACATGGAGGCGTTAGCGAATTCGAGTTCGAGCATCGAGTCCAGCACGCGGATGGGAAGTTTCACTACCTGCAAGCCCGAGCCAAGGTCATTTCTGATCAAGACCAGGTTCCTCGATTTTTGGTTGGCGCTTACACCGACATTACTGATTTGAGGACCACTCAGTCGGCCTATAGCCGCACCGAGGCGCACCTGAGCGAGGCTCAAGCCCTTGCCAACGTCGGATCATGGGAAGCGGATACCTCCGGGAAGATGTGGTTGACCCGGCAAATGCTGGGCATCCTTGGCATTCCGGAGGACTTGAGTGAACTCCACTACCAGGAGATTCTCAGGAGAATTCACCCGGAGGATGTTCAAGAACTCACACAGTCGCTACGCGATGCCGTTCACAAAGAAGTCGCCGTTCACGTCGAGTACCGCGTGGTGCGCCCCGATGGTGAATCGCGGTATGTGATGGGTCACGCGAAGCCATGGCGAGATGTCGATGGGAACGTTCACCTGCTAGGAACAGCTCAGGACGTAACGGAAGGCGTCAATGCTGCCCAAACCCTGCAAGAAGCGGAAGCCCAGTTCCGGGCGGCGGTGGAAGCGAGCTTCGATGCAATTCTGCTCTTTCGCAGCGTTCGAGATGGATTGAAGATCGTCGACTTCGAAATCCTCGAGCTCAACCAGAACGCAGAGCGCATGCTGAATCTACAGCGAAGTCAAGTGCTCGGAAGGACACTCAGCGAGGTGCTGCCTCGGTTTGAGCTAGACGGGACCATGAACCGCTATGTCGGGGTTGCTGAGACAAATGTGCCGCTTGACATGGAGTTTCTTTCCGGGGATGCGGAAGGACGGGCTCACTGGGTTCACGAGCAGGTCGTGCCAATCCCTGGCGGAATCGCAATTACCCGCGCAGATATCACGGATCGTAAGCTGTCGGAAGAGCGGCTTCGAGAAAGTGAACTCTTCACTCAAAGAATCACCACTTCAACCCCCGACTGGGTCTTCATTTACGATCTCTTGCAAGACCGCACGGCCTACGTAAACCGTGAGCCCCTTCGGGATCTCGGGTACACGGCCAAAGAGGTTTCCGATCTCGGGTCGGAAGGCTACTTCAAGCTCGTGCACCCGGATGACCGTTCTCTGCTAAAGGTTTTTCAGTCTCCCAAGATTCGTGGCGACGAAGCGGGTGAGTTCACCTACCGGCTCCTGTCGGCGGGCGGCGCATACCGTTGGGTGTCCACTCGATTCGTGGTGTTTCAGCAGGACGCCGATGGCAATCCGCTTCAGGTCCTCGCGACGACTCGCGACGTGACCCCTCAAAAGCTCACGGAAGAACGATTGCAACTTCAGATGCGATCTCTTAACGATGCTCAAATCGAGCTCCAAAGGCGACAGAACGAACTGGAATCCTTAAATGAGCGGCTCGCTACGCTGGCAACTCGTGACGGTCTCACCGGCCTTCATAATCACCGATCGCTACAAGATCGTCTCACCGAAGAGGTTTCGAGATCTGACCGGACGGGACGGCCCTTGGCCTTAATCATGGTGGATGTCGACCGGTTTAAAAGTTACAATGATCGATATGGTCATCCGGCTGGAGACTTAGTCCTGAGGGAACTTGCCGGGGTCTTGGCCGCTTCCGCCAGGGCCTCGGACTTCGTGGCTAGGTACGGGGGAGAGGAATTCGCCGTTTTGCTTCCCGATAGTCGTGCCGCAGATGCAGCGTATCTTGCCGAAAGAATGCGAAATAAACTAAACGAAGCGTTCTTTGGTGAGGAGAAAGTGACTGCAAGCTTTGGTTGCGCCGAGTACATTCCAGGAGAAATGACAAAGGCGGAGTTGATCCAAGAAGCGGATCGTGCATTGTATCGTGCCAAACGCGATGGCCGAGACTGCGTGCGAGTCGCGGACCGGTTTCCGGGAGCAGGAGCGTGAGTTCTGGCCACTACCTCGGGCTGATCCATCGGTACGGTCACCGAATGGACATCTCCAGGTCCGTTGAACCAGTGAGCCTTTGCGAGGGCAACACGCCACTCATTCCCGCTCCTCGGCTGGCCGGGGCCTTTGGCGGAGGATTTGAACTCTTTCTGAAATACGAAGGACTCAATCCAACGGGGTCGTTCAAGGATCGGGGAATGACGACCGCCATCACCCAAGCCGTCGCCGACGGCGCTAAAGCGGTCATTTGCGCAAGTACGGGAAATACGGCGGCTTCTGCCGCGGCCTACGCCGCTCGGGCAGGTCTGACCTGCGCGGTGTTGGTGCCCGATGGCAAAATCGCGCTCGGAAAGCTTGCGGGCGCGATCGCCTATGGCGCTCACGTCATTGCCATTGAAGGCTCTTTCGACGACGGACTGAGAATGGTTCGTGAAGTCGCCGACCGTTCAACCATCGCCCTCGTAAACTCGGTGAACCCAGCTCGTCTCCAGGGGCAGAAGACCGCAGCCTGGGAGATTTCCGAAGCCCTTGGCGATGCTCCAGACTGGCTCTGTCTTCCAGTCGGCAACGCGGGCAATATCAGCGCCTACTGGCTTGGCTTCAACGAAGCTTTCGAAGCGGGAGACATCACGAAGCGTCCCCAGGTCTTGGGAGCCCAGGCGGCTGGAGCTGCCCCGATTGTCACTGGCAAGCGAGTAGATCATCCGGAGACGGCGGCAACGGCAATACGAATCGGAAATCCGGCCCGGTGGCAGCAGGCCCTGGACGCGCTCAAAGATTCTTGCGGCAACATCGATTCGGTGACGGATGAACAGATCTTTGATGCTTACCGGCTTGTTGCGCGCACGGAGGGTGTCTTCTGCGAACCCTCGTCGGCGGCGGGCCTTGCCGGTTTGAAGAAGGCCATAGAGAATGGAGTGGTTAAACCGGAAGGGAAGCGGTTCGTGGCGATCCTTACTGGCCATGGTCTGAAAGATCCTGACTCGGCGGTGCTGAATGCGCCCGCGCCGCTGCGCATCGCGGCGGATACTGACGCCCTATTGAAGGCGCTCAATGTCTGATACCCTGCAAGTTGTGATGAGCAGACTCAAAGGAGCGGTTCGATGATCCGCGTACGAATCCCGGCGACGACCGCCAACCTGGGCCCCGGTTTTGACTGCATGGGCTTGGCACTCGATCTCTGGAATACTTTCGAGCTCCATTACGGTGGCGACGGGATCGAAGTAGAGTCGCATGGCGAAGGGTCCCAGGGACTTCCCACCGATGCGACGAACCTGATCCCCTCGATCATGGCGGAAGAGCTTGGCGAATCGATGCCTAAGGCTTTCAAGATCGTTTGTCACAACACCATCCCCGTTGCAAGCGGGTTGGGCTCCAGTTCCACCGCGGTGCTTGCGGGAGTCTTGTTCGCGGAGTCGGTGAAGCGGACCCTTGCTGGCGCTGATCCGAGCGACCTTGATCGGGAAAGGGTGCTTGCTCGAGCAGTGGCGGTAGAAGGGCATGGCGACAACGTGGCGCCCGCACTTTTGGGTGGGTTTGTCATCGTCGTTCCAGATGAGTGCGGAGTCCTGACTCAGAGGGTTCCCCACGTACCGATGAAGACGGTGGTATGTGTGCCCGATTTTGCCTATTTGACAAGTCAGGCGCGGGCGGCACTCCCCGACAGTTACAGCAAAGCGGACGCAATCTACAACATTGGCCGAGCGATGCTCGTGGCTGAGGCTCTGCGCGGCGGCGATGACGACCTCCTGGCTAAGGCGATGAACGATCGCATTCATGAGCCATATCGGCTGCACGCAATTCCAGGTGCTCTAGAAGCCCGTACGGCGGCTCGAGATGCGGGAGCCATATGTGTGAGCCTCAGTGGCGCAGGGCCCGGCATGATCGCGTTCGCGCGAGAAGGCTACGACCGAATTGGTCGGGCAATGAAGAATTCCTTCACATCCGTGGGGCTGAGCTCTCGGTATTGGATTCTCGATGCGACCGACCAGGGCGTCCATATCGGTCGTCTTCCGATGTAGTTGGCTCCCGAGTCGACGCACTTGATCGGTACTCCAGTTGCTCTACGGCTCGAAGGTGTTAAGCACTCTATCGAAGAACTGAAACATCTCGTTTCCCCAATCCCATCCGAGAGTCTTGGCAAAGGTCCATCCGGCGATCCGGTAAGGATCCAACCCCAGGTGATCTGCGTCTTGACCCTTCCCGGCAGGCTGTCCGACCCGTCGCGGCCTTGTTGGCCCTTCTCGTTGGCAAAGCTCAGCAACTTGGAAGGTGTTAAAAAGCCCAAGGGATCATCCAGATGAACGAGATTTTAGACGTGTCTCACCACCAGACGCTGAATTGACGTTGCTTAGTACCATCTGCTGATCTACTTTCTGGCCGGCAATGCGGCGGCGTGCACGATCATATCGTCGCCCGCATAGGGCCTGAGGAGGGTCAGCAACTCGTCCCGGTCGGATTTCGGATTCAACCAGATCTGGTACTCGTCCGGGCGAAGTATTGCTGGCATGCGAGAGTGGACTGGGTCGATGGCCTCGTTCGGTTCGGTCGTGATCATCGTACAAGAGGTGTATTTCTCTTCACCCCAGATCTCGTAGAGACCAGCGTAGACGATCAGTCTGCCGTCCTTGAACGCGACTTCGGTTGCCGGACTCCCCTCGATACGGTCCGCATACTCGATAAAGCCGGTTGAGACCATGAGGCATCGTCGGTGTTTGAATGCCTCCCTGAACGCCGGCTTGCCTTGGGCGAGCGAGTCGTCTCGGGCGTTGTAGCACTTGCGTCCGAATGTCTTGCTGGTGGCCCAGAAGGGAACGAGACCCCAGTGGGCCATGGTCATCCGTACCTCGCCATCCTTTGATCGGCCGATCATCTCCCGGGGCCGCATCGGATAGTTCCAACGATCCGTGATGGGGATCGTAAGGAGGTCGTCATCGAATTCTAAGTCGTATTCGGCGCTCGTCTTGAGGAAGTCGGTGGCGCACATATCGCCTGCTTACCCCACGGACGACGACTAATTCACGGTCAGGGACTGTCGGAGCACGAGGTGAACGCATTCATCGGCGTCCCGGATTCGGTCCTTTTGGGCAAGCGTGGGCTGGGCAGCGGCAAATCGGCGACGGCATCGAGACCATAAACGCTCCTTCTCCGTGGGCTCCATGCTGCTCCATCGGTTATAGGTGCTAGCGATTTCACCGTGAATGAGTGGGCGACCAACGGTGTGATCGGCCATGAACTTCAGAACGTCGAGGACCTGTTCATCGGGAGACATGTGTCTATTATGGGATACATATGTCTACTTAAAGTCGGCGATCTGAAAAAAGCTCGATTTTGCTTGGGTTGATGAGCGAATACCCTCAGCTCTAATCGATGAATAAGGCATCAAGCGTAGATACGTGGACCTATTCCGCAACAAATGCCGCCCCTCAGATTTGCGAGTTCGGTCATGATAATTGGGTGTTAGCGCTAGCCGCCGCCCTT
>CAIVDU010000008.1 GCA_903904815.1 uncultured Armatimonadota bacterium | reverse complement strand
GCTCTTCGGACACAGAACACTCCTTCCAAGGCACCCAGCACCACTTCCCAGATCTCAATGATCTGAAAATGGTGTTACCCATGTGTCCGGAACAAACTGTAACCCATGTCTCCGAACGGACACGTGTCTCCGCAGTCCGCCAACCTTTCCCTAGAGTAACCCCCGCTAGTTTGCCGATATTTCAGCGTGCCTATCGATCTCGACAGCAAACAAGCGCGACAGTCGCTCGTCTCCGTCATCACCAGTGACCTCGACCGATTTGGTCCGTTGCTGATGGCAACTCTTCGCCAAGACCCAGAGGCGCCGATCGCTGAAGGAGAACTGGAGGTCGTAAATGGTGGCGCCAACGCGGACAACTCGGAATCGCAGCATCCTATCGCGGCAGTAGCCGGGGAAATCCTTCCTGAGATGACTTTGGAAGAAGATGCCATCGAAATAGAGGCCACAGTCTCGGTCGAGACGGCCGTCTTTGAAGAGGAAGAGTGCGCCCTGAACACGCCGGTGATCGAAGACACTGTGGAAATCGCTGCAGATTTGGCAAGCGCAGCCGTTTCCACTCTGGATCTCGACGACCTGAACGAAACAACCCCCGAAGCGTTGCTCGTCGGTGGCGAAGGAGCCTCCGCTGAAGTAACTACGGAAGAGGAAGCAGAGATCCCTTCGGATGAATGCTCGCTTCTCGCTCCCGACGAGGAGCCGGTCGAAGAGCCCTTTGAGGCGCCAGACGAAATGATCGAAGAAGTCGAAGAAGTCGAAGAGACAGTGACCGATCCCGAGCCTGAACCAGAATCGGATCTTCTTGACTCCCAAGAGATGGAAGTCGAGACAGAAGAAGCCAACGAGATCGACACCCAACAAGCGCCCTCTTGGATCGCCGAGACACCAGATCCTTTCCTAGAAGAGCCCGCCAAGCGGTTCCTCGACATTATCGAGTCTGCCGAAACAGCTCAGCCTAACAACTCGGATGACCTACCCGAGTTCGAAATGCCAACTCTCCCGGAAGCCGCTCCCAAGAAAGGGATCGCCGGGATCCTCTCGACATTCATCGAGAAGATCATGAGCGTGGTCATGCGGTTCTTGCCATTCGGCAAGAAAAAATAGGCAGGCCCTGCCTACTTCAGCGCCTTCTTGAAAGACATCACCGCGAGCGTGACCATCACCGTGAACAACGTACCTGCGGCGAGGAAGCCTAACGGGATTGCCGGATCGCTCCAGTCGTTCAAGACCAAACCGCGAACCCCTTCAATGATGTAGGTGACCGGGTTGTACGCTACGATGATTTGAAACGTCGGCGGCAAGAGATTCCGAGGCATCTGGGAACTGGTGATGTAGAGGAACGGAAACACCAGGATGAACATCGACTGCACGAGTCGAGCGTTCTGGGTTCGAAGCGCGAAGATCATTCCCACGCAGCTCCAAGCCATGGCAAAGATCACTAGCATCGCGAAAATCGCGATGACCCCAGGAATCCCGGTGTGGAACCTAACCCCCACGCAGAGAAGCAAGACGACAACGATCGTGCCTTGCATAACCGCCTGGATCGCAATCTCCGTCAGCTTTCCAAGGATAATCGCCAACCGATTGATGGGCATGATCAGCAACTTCTTGAGATACCCGCTGCTGATGTCTTGAACCAACTCGATGCCTGCATTGCCGGACGAAAAGAAGATGGCGGTAAAAATCGCCACCGGCGCGATGAAGTCTCGATAGGAGATGTTAGGCGGAAAGCCCGGAATCTTCGAAGCCGCCGAGAACGACTGAGAGTTCACGAGGAAGAAGAAAATCGGAATGAACATCGAAGGGATCAGGGCCAAAAGTGGTCGCCAGATCTGTTTCGTGTTGCGAATCGACAGGTAATACCAATCAGAGAAGAAGTGGCCCATGGTTATCGTTTCCTCGTGTAAGGATCGCTGGCGTTCTCGTTGACGCTTTCATCCGCCAATCCCGAGCCATCCGTGGTCTTGAGAAAGACTTCCTCAAGTGTCTTTGACTCATGCTTGTCCAAGAGCTCCGGAATCGATCCGCTGGTGACGATTTGCCCCTTATCCATGATCGAGATGCGCTCGCAAAGTTGCTCGGCCTCGTCCATAAAGTGGGTCGTTAAGAAGATCGTCATCCCGTTCTGGTTCAGTTCACGCAGATGACCCCAAATGAGTTGCCGAGCATGAGGGTCGAGTCCCTGGGTGGGCTCATCCAAAAACAGAACCTTGGGTTCGTGCAGTAGCGAGAGCGCCAGGTCAAAACGTCTGCGCATGCCGCCGGAATACGTCGACGTGAATCGATCGGCCACCTTTTCCAGTTCGACCAGCTTAAGGAGCTTGGCGATCTGCTCGTCGATGCGGGCCTTAGACATGTGGTAGAGACGCCCGTGAAGTTGGAGCATCTCTCGCGCAGTGGCCGTTTCATCCAGGCCGGTCTCCTGCATCGCAAAGCCGACGCGCTCGTAGATTTGGGCGGCGGATCGATCGAGGTCTAGCCCGTCGATCACGACTTTGCCACTTGTCTTCTTGACAAGGTTGACCAACATGTTCATGGTCGTGGACTTCCCCGCCCCGTTCGGGCCTAGAAATCCGAAAAACTCGCCCTTTCGGACCGAGAAGCTCACGCCGCGTACGGCTTCGACTCCTCCGGGATACGTCTTGGTCAGGTCCGTGACTTCGATGATGTTCTCGGGCATGAGAACCAGTTTGGCCGCGACTCAAGACCTATGGATAGGGCAGGCGTGAAAACTGTCGTTATGGAGTTGGTCTGAAAGGTCGACTTTCCGGAACCTCCACGCCGAGCCCTTCCTCCTCTTCACGGCAAACAAATCCGCGAACTAGAGGAAGGGACCCGAAAAAAGCAACTACTCCAGGATGTGGAGACCGGCGGCGTTCCAATCGTCGAGGAATCGCTTGAGACCCGCGTCGGTCAGAGGGTGCTTGAACAGCATTTCAAGGATCTTAAGGGGCATGGTCGCGATGTGAGCGCCGGCCTGTACGCCTTGAACCACGTGAAGCGGGTGTCGAACCGAGGCAACCAGGATTTGGCTCTTGAAGCCGTAGGTTCGGACCATTTCAACGCTATCCGCAACGGCAAGCATACCGTCTTCGGATAGGTCGTCGACTCGTCCCACAAAGTTGGAGATGAAGGTGGCTCCGGCTTTGGCCGCGAGAAGGGCTTGGGAAACCGTGAAAACCAAGGTCACGTTCGTCTTGATGCCTTTGTCGCTCAAGGTCTTGACGAGGGAGATTCCTGGCTCGATTAGAGGAACCTTGACCACGATATTCGGGTGCCAGGAGGAAACTTCCAGGGCTTCCTTCAGCATGGTGTCGTAATCGGTCGCCACGACTTCAGCGCTGATCTCACCGTTGGGCACGGCCTCACAGATCTTCAGGACGGTCTCTTTGAAGCCCTTCCCAGTCTTGGCGATCAAAGTCGGGTTTGTCGTAACGCCATCCAGAATGCCCCAACTGGCCGCTTTCTTTACTTCTTCGATGTCGCCGGTATCCACGAAAAGCTTCATAGGACTGTAAGTTTACCGGTTGGGGATACTGTGGACACGATGTCGCTTCGTTTCGAAACGATCTTTGCTCCAATAAGCGGCCTTCCCCCCGCTGGAATTTCGGTTGTTCGGGTGAGTGGGCCCGACGCTTGGGAAATCGCAGGGAAACTGTTTCACCCGTGGCCTCGCCATCCCGAGCCCCGCTATGCCCTGTACGGAAAGTTCTCCCATGGCGACGATGGCATCACACTGCCGTTTGCGGCGGGCCACAGTTTCACCGGCGAAGAGACCGTCGAATTCTCAATCCATGGGTCCCGCGCTTCGCTCACTTCCCTGCTGGCCGCTTGCGAGCAGGCGGGAGCACGCCCCGCTCAACCCGGCGAGTTTAGCCTTCGTGCCTTCCTCAATGGACGCATCGACTTAACCCAAGCAGAAGCAATTCGCGACACCGTCGAAGCGGAGACGGATCGCCAACTGAGAAGCGCCAACCGAAACCGGGAGGGCAAACTCCGATCCGAGGTAGGCAATCTCCGAGATCGAATCACTCGCGTGCTCGCCGCGCTTGAGGCAAGTGTCGATTTCAGCGAAGAGATCGGAGAATTCGACCGACAAGCGGCTATTGACCAGTTGTCACCCATTGCGCTTCGGATCCAAGAGTTGGCCGGCCAAGCTCAATCCGGCCGTCTGCTTCGCGAGGGGCTTCGGATTGCGATCGTAGGCCCCCCGAACGCGGGAAAGTCGAGTCTACTTAACGCGATTTTAGGAACCGAACGCGCCATCGTGAGCGAGCATGCGGGAACAACCCGCGATTATGTTGAAGAGCGGGCTTCGTTTCTTGGCTACCCCGTGGTCTTGGTTGATACGGCTGGACTGCGCAATGCCGTAGACCCGGTCGAAGCGATCGGCGTCCAACGATCCCGTGCGGCAGCGGCAAATGCAGACCTGGTGTGGTTTGTCTTCGATGCTACGGTCGGAATCACCCCCGAAATGGCCCTAGAACTCGAGTCTTTTGATCGCCCCGTCAAATTGCTAGCCAACAAGTCCGATCTCGGCGAATCCAACGTTGGCTTCCCCATCTCGGCGACCACAAGGCTTGGAATCGACCGATTAATTGCGGATACCGCAGAAGCATTTCAGATCTCCGACGACGCCGCCGTCGTAAACGCACGACAAGCGCTCCTACTCCAAGAGACCTTCACTCCCCTTTCAGATGCCTTGGAACACCTAGCGGGCGACACCCCATCCGATTTGCTCAGCGTCCTCTTGTGTGAGTCGATCGATCGACTCGGCCAGATCACCGGGGAAACGGTGAGCACCGACATGCTAGACCGAATCTTCCGCGATTTCTGTATCGGGAAATGATAGGTCAAAGGAATCAAGCGCGCCGATGGGAACAACTTCCGATCGGAGGCCGTTGTAATCTATGTAAGCAAATCACCTAACAGTGAGACACTCAAGACTATCATGAGATTCGATAAACTGACCGTCAAAGCACAAGAGGCATTTCAGGCCGCTCAAGAAATTGCCTCAAAGCACCAGCAGGCGAATGTGGATGCGGCTCATCTCCTGCTCGGGTTGATTCAGCAGGATGGTGGGACCACCACCCCCCTCCTCAACAAGATTTCTGTCGATCCTTTGATGGTCTCCGCTGCGATCTCACGTGAAATTGAGCGGCTTCCCAAGATTCAGAATGCCGCGAGCTACGGAAACGCGATCGGCAACGATCTTCAGCGTGTTTTCACCGATGCTTTCACCGAAGCGGACAAGATGACCGACGACTACGTCTCAGGCGAACATCTGCTTCTCGCCTTGGTCGACGACAAAGGCGTCGCTGGACGAACCCTGCGCGAACTCGGCGCATCCAAAAAAGATCTCCAAGTGGCAGTCGATGAGCTTCGTAAGGGCAGACGGGTCACGAATCCTAATGCCGACGAGCATTTTCAGGCTCTGGAGAAATACGGCATTGATTTGACCGTACGCGCCCGGACAGGCAAGCTCGACCCGGTCATCGGCCGGGACGAAGAGATCCGTCGCGTCATCCAGGTCCTGAGCCGCCGAACGAAGAACAACCCCGTCCTCATCGGAGAGCCGGGCGTCGGTAAGACGGCGGTCGTCGAGGGACTCGCGCAGAGAATCGTGAATGGCGACGTCCCCGAAGGGCTGAAAGGCAAATCGGTGATCTCCCTGGATCTCGGCGCGCTTGTCGCCGGCGCCAAATACCGTGGTGAGTTCGAGGAGAGACTCAAGTCGGTGCTCGAAGACATCAAGGCTTCCGAGGGACAGATCATTCTGTTCATCGACGAAATGCACACACTGGTAGGCGCGGGACGAGCCGAGGGCTCGATGGATGCCGCCAACATGCTGAAGCCGATGCTTGCCAGAGGCGAACTCCGTTGTGTTGGAGCAACCACCCTCAACGAATATCGGCAATACATCGAGAAGGACAAGGCACTCGAAAGACGGTTCCAGATGGTGATCGTCGGCGAGCCCTCGGTCGAAGAGACGATCTCGATTCTGCGTGGCCTGAAAGAGCGATACGAGATCCATCACGGCGTTCGGATCACCGACTCGGCGCTCGTGGCTGCGGCAACCCTTTCCAACCGCTACATCACCGACCGGTTCCTGCCCGACAAGGCCATCGACCTGATGGACGAAGCGGCTTCGAGGCTGAAGATCGAGATCGACAGCGTTCCTGCGGAAATCGACGAGGTCCTCCGCCAGATCACCCAACTTGAAATTGACCGAGAGGCGCTAAAGAAGGAGACCGACGTCGCGAGCCAAGAGCGGCTTCGTGCCGCCGAGCGGCGTCTGGCTGAGCTCCAAGAGCAGTCGAGCGGCATGCGAGCGGTTTGGCAACGTGAGAAGGAGAAGATCGAATCCGTCCGCCGAGCCAAGCAAGAGATCGACACGCTTCGAAACGAGCTGGAAGCGGCCCAACGTGAGCTTGATTGGCAGAAGGCAGCCGAGATTCAGCACGGCAAGATCCCGGTTCTGCAGCGCCATTTGGAAGCGGAAACGCAGGAACTCCAGTCTATTCAGGAGTCGGGCAAGATGCTGAAAGAAGAAGTCGACGCCGAGGACATTGCCGAGGTCGTCGCCAAATGGACCGGCATCCCGGTGAGCCGACTGCTCCAAGGCGAGATGCAAAAGCTCCTTACGATGGAAGAGGGACTTTCCAAACGAGTCGTCGGACAGGAGGAGGCCTTACGCTTGGTTTCGGATGCCGTCAGGCGTTCGAGATCCGGCTTGAGTGATCCTAATCGGCCAATCGGCTCGTTCTTGTTCCTAGGTCCGACTGGCGTTGGAAAGACGGAGACCGCGAAGGCATTGGCGGAGTTTCTGTTCAACGACGACAAGGCAATTGTCCGCATCGACATGAGTGAGTACAGCGAGAAGCACTCCGTCTCGCGATTGGTCGGAGCCCCTCCAGGATATGTGGGTTACGAAGAAGGCGGTCAGCTCACGGAAGTAGTGCGACGACGGCCTTACTCGGTGATCCTTCTCGATGAGATCGAAAAAGCTCACCCCGAAGTCTTCAACGTTCTGTTGCAGGTGTTGGACGATGGGCGATTGACCGACGGCCAGGGCCGTACCGTCGACTTCAAGAACACCGTGATTATTCTCACCAGCAACCTGGGCTCCCACTACTATGGGGATCCAGTTTCCGGTGAAGACCGATTCGATGAGATCAAGGCAAAGGTTTTGGAAGAAGTTAGAGGCTATTTCCGGCCCGAGTTCATCAATCGTCTCGACGATATCGTCGTGTTCCATCAGTTGGGCGTGAATGAGATCAAGAAGATCGTGAACATCCAGTTGAGATCACTCACGCAGCGCCTCGCCGATCGAAGAATCGAACTCGTCCTCACGGAGGCCGCCGAAGTCGAGATCGCTACGGCAGGGTTCGACCCAGTCTACGGAGCGCGACCGCTGAAGAGAGCGATCCAGAAGGACATCATGAATCCGTTGGCTCAGGCGATCCTCCGTGGGGACGTTCGCGATGGCCAAAAGGTCCATGCCGACTTCCAGAATGGCGAGTTCGTTTTCTCACCCGAGCCTATCCCGGCGAACGTTTAATCGCAGCTAGACACTAAATCTACCAATCATCACTTGACTCAAATGGCCATAATTTACTTTATGGCCATAGCAGTGGTTGCCGATACCCGCCTCATTTGTCCGTTCCGATACGCTGGAACGGCACAGACGTTTGGGGCGGGGGTCGAGTCCCTTGAACTGAGGGTTCGAAGTGGAGGCCACCCGGTCTGGGAGCCGATTGAGCCGCACGACTACTACACTGACGAGCTTTTGCAGCCCGTTCGAGAGTTCTTGTTCGGGGAGGGCTCAGATGCTTCCCAGGTCGTAGGATTTCAGTCCAACGACCTTCTCACGAACGTCTTAAGCGGCTTGGAGCTATGGCCGTTTCAGAACCCTTACACCGCCTCCGGCTCGTCAAAGGCGGCTACGCCAAATTCGCCGCGAAAGAAGCCCATCCTGTCGGGATTGGAACTCAATCGGCGTCACAGAGCCGAGCTTTTTGTGTGTCCGAACCAAGTCGGATTGCTCTGTCTGAGCCTTAAACTGGGCGACAACTTGGAGTACGACGCGGTTCTCGATGCAGTCTATCGATTGGTCGAGACTCATCCCAAAAAGGTGGGGATTTTAAGACGTCCGCATCCGTCCGACCTGAGTTCCGACGAGGTCGGAACAGTTACGTCAATTATTCCCGGAGTTCGAGCCGTCGCCGTGTCCGAGTTGACCGTCGGCGGTGCACAAACGACGGTGCCAGACCTTGTCAGCATGCTTTTGCCGGATCATCAGATCCAGTTCCGGTCTGGCAAAATCCATCACTTTACAGCGATTCGAATCGGCATTCCCGAAGGGGAACGATTTTCGGATGTGGACATAAGATTCGTCACCTCGCTGGCCCAGTGTGAAGAGTCTTCGCACGCAGGTTTCGGAAAAGACGTCGCCTCTCCAAAAACCGAGCTTCTCAACCTTCATCACCTCCACTCAACAGCCACTTACGGATCCGCTCATGTTCTCATGGATCAGGCGGGAAAAGGGAGTTCATTCAACGATGAGCGTCAACCGAGGGTTTTTGGCAAGTATGTCATCCCATTTCTGGTCACCCTCATTCAACGACTCATCTTTGAAAATGTGTCTTGGTGCGCCAGCCAGACTCTGATCGACCTTAAAGAGAGCAACTACGCCGAGAAGCTCACGGCGTTTCGAGACCTCGATCTCAGTTTTGCCAGCGCAGTAACCGCTACGTCGTTCGGGCTTGTCTCGGGACGAGACGTCATCCAGCGATTCTTCGAATCGTGTATCGACGCAAACCGCGTTTCGCAAGCCCGCAGTTCCGCTAGAGACTCTGTGCAGTTTTTGAGAGGGGTTCTCGACAGCCTTCGCCGAGATAAGACGGAGTCGGGTCAAACCCTGCTATTGGAACAAGTCCGAGACATTAACGCAGAGAATCGAGAACTTCAACACCTGGCACATCGGTTTGAGATCTTGATCATTGGCATCTATGCCGTAGAAGCCTCCCGCACATTTAGCGAATCTCGGGCCGGGTCCAGGGTTCTCGAAAGCGAAGGCATACCCGAGTGGATCCTCACCGTCATCGTGAGCGCAGGAGCCATGTTGCTTTGCGCTCAATTACAACTATTGAGTTCTCGACCGGTACACCACACAAAGCGGCCCATCGCCATTGTTTGCTATGGCACGGTGGCGATATTCCTCATCGCCTGGTTGTTCCAGGAACATCCAAACGAAGTACAGAAACAGTTGGTTTGGCTGTTCGTGGGAGGAATCGGCGCCCTCTTTATCACGAAGTTGGTCGTCTTCCCACTACTGGCTCACTTCCGATCAGAACCTGCCGCGAAGAAAGACACTTAACCGGAAAAGAGTGACCATCCGGGTCGTTTTGGTACGTGCTATGATAGCGCCGAAATACTTTAACAACAGTGATAAGAGATAAAAGCAAGTTACGGGCAGGGGAAGAGCCTCACTCGCTTGAACTCAGAGTCCGGTTTCTCGCGCCGGAGGTTGACGAGTCCATTCGACTTGAATTGCGACTATTGGTCGATACGCTCCATGTCGCCAAGGCGCCCGTGGCCGTCGTCGACGCCATGAATCGACTGGGATTGATGCTCGTTCGACTCATTTATAAGGGAGCTGGCCGCCAGGTTCCTGGCGACAACCTCTTCGAGTGTCTGATGAAAATTGGGCCATATGACGCCAAGGGAAATCACCGCAAGGAGAGTCCCGAAGACTTGATCCCCAAGGACGTTGACGCGTGGTGGCAACCGATCAGGATCATTTCAAATAAGGCCAGCCACGGTCTGTCAGAGCGTCAAGGTCTCGTTCTCGACGCGGCGGCGGCTCGGGTGGCCCTCGATGCCTACATGATGATTTTGAAGTGGTACTACACGAACTACGAGTTCGGGCCTTGCTTGCCTTCCATCTACACATTTCCCAGAACAAAATCGATTGGAACTCGCGGTGACTCGCGACCTCAACGGTGGTGGATTCCGGCGGGACTACTGATCGGACTGCTCGTGTGTGTTGGCGTCGTTTGGTCGGTCCTCGTGAGTGCGGCGGAATCGAGAGCACGAATTGTCGAGGCCTCGAAGGTGCACATGGTCGAGTCGGCAAAGGAAAGCTTTGTTCTACAATCCAAAGCGGAGATTAATCTGATCCAACAGAAGTTGGAACAACCACAAACAGAGACAGAAACCAATCGACTCATCGAGAGGATGCGCTTCCTAGCCGCTGAGGCTACCAAGAAGAATCTCGATGCAGAGGCAAACTTTTGGGACGGCATCGCCCTCCTCTGCGCGGCGACCTTTACCGATCCGCGTTCGAATCCCTTTCCAAAGATCGATCAGGCAGCAAGGCTGTTCAATCGAGCCTGGTCCATTGGCCAAGATCCTGGTCACAAGAGCCTGAGAGCAGACCTGGTGCGAGTCGCCGAAACGGTCATCAAGACGATCAATCAGAAGCAGAATGGGTTCGACTGCCCAAGTTCTATTCGGAAAGAAATCATCGAAAGTCTGGCGCCCATTCGAGGTTGAAATCGACATGATGATAACCATCGGAATGCTCGCCGCGATTTACTCACTCAAGCGGCAGACTGCCGACGCAGTTGGATTTCACAACGCAGAAGAGACTGTCAAAAACATGATCGCTTTGTCCGCATCCAAGGCATATTCGGGCGCGGCGGAGGAGAACAGGGTTCGCGAAGTAGATATGCGCCGAAAACGCGCGGAAATCGAAAAATATGTTCGGGCACGACGGTCTCCAAAGCCAGTTGCCCGACGAATTCCTGCCAAGCTGATCCTCTCAATCCCGATCCTCGACGAGGATGGGAACCGGCTACAGACCTTACCAACTTTCGACGCCACCTTCTTCACGCTTAACGCAGATCATGAGACCGGCACTAGCGCGACTTCTTGCCTCGCTAAAACCCGACCGAACGGGCATCTCGAAGTGAGCGGAGTCACGTCTAGACCCGGTTACGTCTCGCTTTCGTTAGCGGACTCCCAAAAGTCGGACTGGAGCTTCGTAGACGCCACACACGCGGCTATTGCCGTTCCGGTGGGACTCTCAAGTCCTCCAAACAGAAAACCGACGGAGATATTGATTCCGCGGATCAGGCTTCGAAAAGAATCATATCGCTTCAAGCTACTCAGCTGCCCTCCCCACTTAACCGTCAAATATCCCGACTTGGGCCCGGGGGATAATGAGGAGTTTTCCGTATCTCGAAAACTCCTCCAAACGCCAGGTACGGCACTCTTATTCGAATCGTCGGACGGCGAGGTGGATCGATACCTTGAGCTTTCGATTGAACAGTTACCCGGCATCGATCCCTACTCTCTTAACCGCATCGATCTCTCGAAACAGGACTGGCGACTCAATCGAATATCGGGTCTCCATAGCCCATTAATGTTCCAAGGAATTCCTCACCGACTTGAAGAGTTACTGTCCGTTCCGACCTTTGAGCGCAGGACCGAGACTAACCTTCCCAAAACAGATAGGAACAGAACCGGCAAAGTCGGAGAAGTAGTCCACTTCTTCGTTCTCGGTAAACCCATCGAGCTCACCGTGCGGACGGTGCTCAATCCTCAGTCGGAGGATAAAAAACTTGCAGTGATCGAGCAAGTCGCCTACACGGATGCTACGGCGGGCGATGCGGGAGGCATTACGGTCACGAGTAAGGTCGGCGACCTGGTTGGTCGATTTGGAAAGCCGGAAACGATTCAGGACAACACTTACTGCTACTTAGGTGGGGGGCTTAAATTCCAAATTTGGAACGGCAAAGTGCGAAAGATCCTGTTTTGCCATCCCATGGAATTCGTGCGAGATGGATTGAGCCCAGCGCCACCCGTTTCCACAGTAGCAGTTCGAATCGAGGACGACCACAAGATCACCGATTGTTCGATTTCAGTGAGCGATCCCGGATTCGAAGACCAGATGAAACGCTTGCTCGAAGCCAAGCGCGACGGAATTGCAAAAGCGTTCGGAAATGCCGTGCTCTCCATGGTAGGAGGCGCAAATGTCGGCCTCAGACAAGCCAGCGGTGACGCCAAGCCCAACCTTGTTTTGCTTCTCCGCGATCCCCAAATGAACCTGAAAAATATTTCGGAACCCCATCAGTACTCCTTTACGTGCACCGAAGAGATCACTGATTTGCGATCTCAACGCGTCTTGATCAGAAGGCCGCTTGAGAGGAGTCAGCAATATCGGGACGAGACCGAGTTGGAATCGATCCGGACTGATTTACTCCAACAGGCTGTCGAACTCACGTTAGACTTTCTCAAACATAACTCGGTGGTGGGCCGGGTGACCCGCATCGACGACCAATTCAATGTTCACATTCAAGTTGAGCATCCCGAACTGTTCCACGCCGGAGACAAGTTTCGTCTTCGGAATTTCGACGTCGAGGCGCTTCCCCAAAAATTTCTCGCCGTGGCAACTCAAGACCCCGATGGATCAGAAATATCTTGCGAGATAGAAGCGTGCGAGCTCCTTCAGGATCCGGGAGAATATCGCATCACGAAGCTCCGAGACGCGCTTAAGAATCAACTGTCTAAGTATCTTTTGGATCCTGGAACCGGCCTTGTATTTGCCGATGAAGAGTGGTCCGCAGCTGGTTATCACCCTCGACTTCGAGGCAAATCGCGCCCGACTGGAGTGAGCTACTGAGTTATCTCGCCCCAGATTTCGCCTTCGTCTCACCGCGTATCCGGCGACTAATATAAATTGCGACGGGAAGCGTAATCCATGCCACCACTGCCATCGCCCCTAGTGCCAGGTACAGGGCAGGTTGTTTCAGCGCGAGCGTAGCGACTAGGAGCACGATGAGCGCTCCCAGCCAAGACATTCCGAATGGGCGGAGAGCCTTCAGGTCGCCGTTTGAGGCGATGAGCACTCGTCGACACTCCCCGATCGACATGGCGGTCGCCAGGATCACGAAAAGGACGCCCAAGCCCGGAATCAAATATCTCAATCTGGTCTAGTCCTCGGGGCGCGAATTTCGTGACAGTTCTGCTCACCGGAAGCGGCCATGAGCCACAAAAACTCACTTGTTGGATGATGATGCGCGATGCACCCGGGCATCAACCCCTGCCCAAAAATAGTGGTCCGCATTCGGGCCAGATGGTCTTTCACGGACAAGCTGCTCGTTCAAATCGATGTCTGCGATCTTTTGGCCGCTGAGTTTTTCGTCGAACTCAAATCCGCAAGGTGTCGAAGTCGCCCCTGGGATGCCTTCGCAGCCGGCCAGAATCGAGGGGTCCTTAAAGTAGGTCTGGATCGAGAAAGCCCATCGACCGCGCAGGGGCAACGCGTCCGAATTGTCGCCCTCATACATCTGTATCGCCACGGCTGCCTGCTTAACTCTGTCGATGCGAGTAGTCGTATCAGCAGCCGCTCGTGCGGAAAAGAAAACCGGGAGTAGTATTGCGCCCAGAGTCCAGACGACGAGGAAGGCAAAAACCCAACATCCGATGTGTTTGCTCTTTGTCCAACGGATTTCTGCCATCGTTCGATACTCTGTCATTCGCGAATCCGATTAGTAGGGCTCCGCATGCTGGACGGGTCCAAAAAGCGCAATGACCGAGCTCTGGGGCCATCCAATCTGAATTTCCCAAAACTTTGGCTAGATAAATGCGTCTAGTCGGTCAACAATGGAACCAAGAGCCCGCAATATGGCGTGCTCGTAATTGTGCGCGGCATTCCGCGAAGTCTGAAATCTCTCATGACCCGAACTCTCACCTCAGCCCTTGCGGTGATCGCCCTAGGACTCGGTCCGGCGACCACCTGCTTTGCCCAGGAATCCAAGCCCGCCAGCCAGAGCTCGGCGACCACCTCGGTTCGTGACCCCAAGGGAGTCGAATACGAGCGAGTGGTGAAGGACCTTAAGAGAATCGAGGGACCCTTCCCTCTCTACCTGCGCAAACGTGACGTTCTGCTAGAGATTCCGGAGTCTCGACTCGGACAACCGTTCCTCATCCAGGCGGCGTTTGAGACAGGTCTCGATACGGGGATGCTGCACGCGGGAATGTCGATCGGAGACCAAGCGGTAGACGCTTTCCAGTGGGAGCGACAGGACGATATCGTAAACCTGGTCCGTCCGAACCTGAGTCACCGATGGGCTAAAGACAATGCGTTCGCGGTCGGCGCACAAAGAACCTTTCCTCAGGCGATCTTGGGAGGATTTAGGATTGAACAGTCAGACCCAGACCGTCACCTGATTCTCATCAACATCACCCAACTGTTTTACGGCGATCTCTTCTATCTGCCTCAGATGATCGCGACCACACTGGGTGGTCCCTACATGATGGACCGTGAGCGGTCGGCCGTCGAGACGGCAAAAGGATTCGACGACAGCACCGTCGTTACCATGCGACTCCACTATATGTCTCCGCGCGGCGCGGAGGCCAATCCATTGGCGGCCCTCCTCGGATTCGGCTCTGACAACACGCTCGAGGACGATCGAAGCGCCCCCGTAAAGGTCACCTACTCGATGTGGTACCGAAACGACGAGGGATACGTCCCGCGACCGGCAGATCCTCGCGTTGGCTTCTTCACTCAAGACTTCTTCTCGATCGAGCGGTACCTGACCCAGGATCGAACCGAGCGGTACATCAACCGATTCAATCTCAAGAAGAAAGATCCAAAGGCTCCTATCTCCGACCCGATCAAGCCGATCGTCTGGACGATTGACCCCTCCATCCCGCCTAAGTACAGACCTGCTGTCAAAGATGGCGTCCTGCGGTGGAACAAAGCGTTCGAAGCCCTCGGATACCGAAACGCCATTCAGGTCGTGGATGCGCCTACCGACGGCACTTACGACCATGCCGACGGGCGCCGAAACGTCATCCGAATGAGTGTCGGCCCCAGCAGCCCCTTCGCGGCGATTTCACTTCCCCGAACTGACCCGTTCACCGGCCAGATCCTCAACGCCAGCATCACCCTCGACGGAAACGTGGTTCGTGATATGTTCTCCGAGCACGACGCGACCGAGATGAGTTCAGCCAAGGTCTCGCTCAAGAAGTCTCAGGCGATTTTGACCCGAGACGACACCCGATCCGAGAGCGACGAGCATTTCCTCTTTACCAGCGATAAGCAACGAGAGATCGAAAAGACGGAAGCTCTCTTCTCGAAATTCGGTTGGAAAAATTACGCTTGCGACTACGCCGAGGAACTGGGCGATCAGGCCGAGCTCAATTGGTACGCGGTCGAAGCAGCCAACTCGAACGGAATCAGTCGAGAAGAGTACGTCAAGGAGTTCATCTCCGATTGCGTCTGCCATGAGCTTGGACACTGCCTCGGGCTTCGTCACAATTTTGCCGGTTCGACAAACTTGACGACCGCTCAACTCTCGGACGATGCCTTGACGTCGAAGGAAGGCGTCACCGCAAGCGTGATGGACTACACTCCGCCCAACGTGCAGGCAGTTCTGAAGGGACACGGCAACTTCTATAGCCCTACCATCGGCGCCTACGACAAATGGGCGATCCAGTACGGCTACTCCGACTCGGGAGAGAAAACCCCGCTCGCGGAGAAGCCCTACTTGGCGAGCATTGCGCGGCAGTCCGGCGTGCCCGGCCATGCCTACATGACCGATGAGGATGCGGACGGATTCAATCCTTACGCCGTCCGATTCGACGGTGGTAAGGACCCGCTCGCCTTCTCGGCCTTGGAACTCACCGCCCTGCGACGCGCTCGCAATTTCGCCATCCAGAAACTGCCGGAAGCCGGTCAGAGCTATCGAACCCGCACTTCGGTCGTCTTGTCCACCATCGTTCGATCTTTCCGTGAGGGCCGAACCGCTGCTCGATTTGTCGGCGGCATGGAGTCAAGTCGGAACTTCAAGGGCGACACCGGTGAGAAACCGACCCTCGCTCCGGTGGATGCGGCCGCTCAGCGAAAAGCCATGGGAATGATTGCCGAAGAGTTTCTCTCACCACAGTCATTCGATCTTCCAGCGAACATCCTCTCATCTCTGACGTTCGGCGACGATAGCCCCACGTGGACGGCGCCACTGCGCGACCTCATCGGGGCAAACCAGCACGCGTTGGTCGCACTGGTCATGAGTGCCCGAACCACTGACCGGATCGCTGAGAACGCCTACAAGGTGCCTGGCAAGGGCGCATACGGCCTCGACGAGCATTACGGACTTCTGATGGGGGCCGTGTTCAAAGAGGTTGGCAACGGCAAGCCGATTGCCCCCCTACGACGCGATCTCCAGAGATTCGTCTTGAGTGGTCTGATGCTGCAAGCCGGCGCTCCAGAGGGCGCGGTGAGCGACGATGTCCGGATGATCGCCAATGATTCCCTTCGAAGACTCTCCGCGCGACTCGCCGCAGCGAAGGCCAAGCCGAAGCTCGATGAGTTCACCAAGGTCTACCTCAACGACAGTTCTGAAGAGATCCATCGCTTCATGAGCCGGCTTTCGACAACCCGATAGCGGTTCACTCGGTAACATGCTAGGTACCCCTCACAAACGGGGTGCCTGCTTCTATGCAATCCACCACCACTTCAACGTTTCATCCCGAGTCGGTCCAGGCCCTTGTAGCCTGGATCGACCGCGTGGTGCAAGCCAATGGTGGATCGACCAAGGCGAGAAAGCCCGGTCACCGAACAAAGTTCCACTGGCCGCCGCATCCTGTCAGCGCCAGCTTCCATGTCCTCGCCTCGGACTGGACTGGGCGATCTTCAGTCGACGCGTTTGGTGAAACGTTCGCAGTCAAGATAGCGCGTACTCCGCATGGCGTGTTTGGACGATGCGATGCAATCTGGCTGGAAGCTCGCGGCGACACTGAAGAGGAAATGCTTGAGAATCTCGCCAGCGCTGCGGTTCCCCTATTCGAGCGTCAATTTGCGATCGCCCGATGCCTGGAACAAGAGACGAGGTTTCAAGGCAAGCTTCGGGAGCTTGCCCCGCTCGATCTCACGAAACTGTTGTTTTGTGAAGACCGAGACGTGGCCAATGAGGCGAAGACGGAGATCGAGAAACGAGCAAGTGAGCGAGCGTTCTTCCCTCTTCTGACCGCAGTCTTACGTGATCGCAAGCATCCGAATCGCCGAACCGCCCACTGGTGTGTTTTAGATCTCTTCGAAGACCTTCCCAGTTTCTGCGACGGCCATGCTGACGAACTCAATGCGGTTTCCGCGATCAAGGCACTGATCTGGGATGCCGAGGACGATTTTGCTCGGGCCATCTATAAGGCGGGCGTCGTACTCGGCGGGCATCTTCCCTACGACTTCGGAGGGCCGGTGCTCCTGGAGTGTCTTCAGGCTCCGAGCAAGATCGGACGCCGAAGCGCGATTCACGGTCTATATCACGTGGTCGAATGGGTTCCTGAAATGCAGGCGCGGGTCGTCGCTGCGCTTCGTGAGCATGCATTGCAGGATCCAGAACCTCTACTGCGAGCCTTCGCTGCTCAAATGGCCACCGATATCGAGGCAGATAACAGCGACCATGTGATTGAGCCGACCTTCCCTGACGAGGCTTAGTCCCGTTAGAATATCGCGTGCCCCTTTTTGTCACGCCTCCCTTGGACTCGGCTCGTCTTGACGCACTCCTGAATAATCCCCGTTTCTCGGGGGCGATCATGTCTGCGATCGTCACCGACTCTGATGGACACGTGCTGTACGCACACGATGAGGCTCGGCACGTGATGCCAGCCAGCAACCAGAAGCTACTAACGACCGCCTTTGCTCTCAGCACGCTCGGACCCGACTATAAGCCCTCTACCAAGTTCTGGAAGCTCGCGGACGGCTTGCATGTGAGTTGCGACGGGAACCCGATGCTGACCCACGACGAACTCCTCGCCGAGAAGAAAAAACTTGGGGAATACAACTCGGGAGCCGTTTACCTGCAGGAGGCTTATAGCCCCCAGGTACCTCCGACGTGGGAATGGGACGACCTGCCGAACAAGTACGCCGCGCCGGTTACCGCATTCACGGTGGACCGGAGTTCATTTGAACTGTGGTCGGTGCACGGCCATGCCGTACTCAAGCCCTTTCCTTACGGAGTCAAGATCGTAAACCACCCCGGAGAAGGGCCATGGAGCTCAAAATACGATCCCTTTTCGAGAAAGGTCGACGTGTTTGGGAAACTCCCCGCGAAGGACACGCGGCTCGACACCCTCGCATTGCCTCGGCCAGACGAAGCAGCGGCAAGCCTGCTCGGCAAACGTCTCGTTCGGACAGATACCTCCCCGTCAAAGACGGCCGATGACGAGCTTTTTGGTAAATCAACGATCGAGACGATCGCGGCATGTCTGCCACCGAGCGACAACAATCTCGCCGAAAATCTGCTCATGCTGGCGACCTCCAGACTGTCGGTTCGCCCGGAGGATCCTTACGTGGCTGGGCCACGGGAGATGACAAGGTTTCTGACGACCGTGGTCGGGATAGACCCGCAAGACCTCAACGTCACCGATGGAAGCGGCATGAGTCGTGAGGACTTCGTCACCGCACGAGCGATTGCCAAGCTCTTGGTCTGGGGCAGCAAACAGCCGACCGGTCCCGCGTGGCGGTCTGCGATGGCCAGCCCGACCAAGGGTACGGTCAAAGGACGCCTTTTTGGAATCGACTTTCAGGGCAAGACAGGGTCTCTGCACATGGTCTCATCCCTCAGCGGCTATCTTCGTACCAAGGCGGGAGAAGAGCTCATCGTGAGCCTTGTGTTCAATGAATTTACAGTTCCTAACTCGGAAGCTCACCAGGTTCAGGACGCATTTATACGGGTTTTGGATCAGGCGACTCCCTAATCCAGGCAATCTAAGTTAACTTGAATCCGTTATGCAAGCGATCGCACCGACGCGCAGCTTACTTCTCCTGATGGGGATCGGCGTACTCGATCTCGTCGTCACCGCCGTACTTCACGCACGCGGCCTCATCGTAGAGCTCAATCCTTTCATGCGGCCATTCATCGACCGAAGCGAGTGGCAATTCGCTATCGTAAAAGGCGCGACCCTGGCGGTGGCCTGGTGGGCCATGGCGAGCTACGCCAAACAGAATAAGGCATTCGTACGCAACGCGTGCCTCACCGGTAGCGCCGCCTACGTTGCGATCTGGCTCGTGGGTTTCTTCGGCGGTCGATAGACGAAACGTGGCTCAGTCGACGAGACCCGGACTGAATTTTTCCAGAGTTGCAATCCGCTTCAGAACCGCATCGACCTGAGAGGAATCGTTGGTCGCAACCACGTAGCCTATAGCGTTTTGATTTCGGCGGAATGCGAATAAAACTGGCTCGTGTCCGCCGACTCGCCCCAAGATGGCCGAACAGTCGGCGGTCGACACAATTTTCATCGCTCCCAGTCGGCTAAGTCGATCTGGACTCACGACAAAGATTCCCGAAAGATTTGGGTTTGACAAGTATTCGTCCAGGTCCTTTCGGTTCGCGAAGTCCGTGGTTGTCCGAGACATACTGGCGCACCTTAGCGCCTTCCGGATTGAAGTCCCCGGTATCTCTTCGATGCGCGTGTCAATCGCGGCAAAGAGTCGAATGAGTTCCAGCTTTGGGCGACCAAGCTGCGATCCCATGCCCTTTTCCATGCGAGCGACGTACTTCGAGACAAACTGGGGATCGTAAAGGGAGCCTCCCTCTCCGAAATAGCTCTTCAACCACTCCCAAACAGCCTTGGCTCCCGAATCAATCGCCTCGTCGTTATACATCGACTTTGGGTAGGCCAAGTACCGTGAGAAATAGACCGGATCGGAGAGTTTCTCTTTCAGGATTCCGTTTCCGATCGCCGTCGCCAGCACCTCGTTGAGCAGATTGTAACAGGGCATCGCATTGCTACTATTCACCCTCAAGAACCGATTTTGAAGGCCAGCAAGGTCGCGCGGACTCGCCGAGTTATACAGAAAATGAGACAACTCGTGAACCGCGATGTCAACGCGTAACTCGGGCTTTTCGTTTGGCAGAAACTGCAGCACGGAATAGGGTCCTAACTGCTGACCACTCGTGGGCTCCGGCAGGTCGTCGGGACGATAAAGCAGGATGAAGGGAATCACCGAATTCGACTTCAATCGAGGTCGATAGAATCGGGTTTCTTCGCTGATGATGTTCTGAATTGGATCGCTCTTGAGCAATTCTCCAAGTTTTTGGGCAAAGCTCTTTCCACGCTGCGAGCCTTCTTGAGACCACCATTCTTGATACTTCGGGAGAAAATGCTCAACAACTTGGCTCAGCTGATAGGCCATGGCAGCGCCAGAACTAGCTTGGAGTCGCCGGTGATAGTCGGTTGCATCCTTCGCATCGAAACCTGCGAAACGGACATCTGAGTCTGGGTTGAGACGTGGCCCTACCCACTCAATCGGGAACCTCGTGGAGCTCTTTTGCTGAGGTTCATTTCTTTCCGACAGATTCGTGCGGATCAATTTCCAGTGCTGAAGTGCTTGGCGATCCTCCTCTGTGGATAAGAAATGGTCGTTCCAGAGTTTCTTGAAGTTCTGATCGCCGTCGTGCGGAAGAACTCCGGTCAAAACGTCGAGTTCATAGGTCAGGTTCGCGATCGGTTGGTACCGAACTTCAAAGGAGACCGCGGAGGCTCGAGATGCAAGTATGGCTGCGAACAGGCTGAGCATAGACGACTCAGCCTACGCTGGGGACCACGCAAAACGTTCCAGCCTCCCCCGAATAATCGACGGAGGCTGTTTAGCCCAGACTAGTGGCTACCGATGACCGGAATCTGAGGCGCGCTCTCGATCAAGTTCGCATCGGGCTCAGGCTCGGCATCCGCATTCTCAGCATCGATACACGCCTTCAATGCGGCCAAGGCCACTTCGATCTGTCCATGATCCGGTTCTCGGGTGGTCAGGTACTGACTCCACATTCCGGGTTGGAACACCGCGTTCACGATCGCCTTCGACCGAAACTTTCCGGCCAAACGAATCAGCTCATAGGCCGTGCCGGCGATGAACGGCAGAATGCAGAGTTCCATGAGGATTCGCACCGTGACGTCCAAAACCGCGTTGCCCTGATGGCCGGTGACCGGATATCGAGGAACCAGTGGCAGGAAGAGAAATCCCAAAAAGAACACGATGAACGCGAAGCTCGTTCCGCACCTTGGGTGCAATCGAGTCTGTAGCTTGCACTCTTCAATAACCAAAGGGCGGTCGTGCTCCAAAGTGTTGATCGCTTTATGCTCGGCGCCGTGGTACTTGAAAACCTCGGCGACGTCTTTCAACTGACCAATTCCCCAGATATAGCCGATGAACAGCGTTGCCTTTACGATCTCGGAGATGTAGTTCAACACCCGCCCGTGTTCGTTATGAAGCTTTCGTCCGATGATCTCCGCCAACGAATTCGGCAAGACATTAAAGATTGCGAACCCAACTACCAGGCTAAAAATCACCGTGCCGACAATGGCAATGTCCTGGACCTTGGCGTTGGCAGCCGTTGCCCCAGACGAATCCTGATCGTCCACAGCCGGCGAATCTCCTTCGGCCAGTTCCACGACAGGCTGATACATGGCATCCGTCTGGATCTTCGCCGCGAAGCGCATTGCCTTGGCGCCGAGCGCCATGGAATCGACCAGCGCAAGTGAGCCCCTCAGGAAGGGCCACTTCAACCATTTTTGACGACCGAGCCAAGTCTTTTCGAGGTGCTCGGTCTGAATGACGATCTCGCCGTTAGGAGCCCGACAGGCAACCGAAAAGTATTTCGGGGACCGCATCATCACGCCTTCGACAACGGCTTGTCCGCCGTACTGCAAATATTCGCCCTTCGGCACCCCCAGAGTATACAACCCCATGAGGTTCGCCAGGAAAAATGAAGAATCGGTGAACTCACCGGGAACGTTTTCGCCTGGGAACCGTCTATATTAATGTTGCGCATTCGGCACAGGAGGCTCTATGACTACTGGACCAAATCCAGAAGGACTAAAGCTCACCGAAGAGGAAGCGTACGCGCTGTTAGGGTTGTGTCTCACAAGTCCGAATCGGCTCGATGCAACCTCAGAGAAAGCGCTTCGGAAACTAGCGGAATATTGCACTTCTAGTCATTCATCAGGTGAGGGTTACCTCAATCTCAAAGCGTCTAGTTATCATCTGAAGCGTGAGCTTGGAAAAGCAGGGGCCTAGGCCCCTGTTTCCATTTATGGCCTCCTAAAAAGTCACAATGGTGCCATGGCCAGAGTCAGCGACATCCTTGCCGCGTTGGAAACGATTGCCCCCAGCCGCTACGCCTTTTCTTTCGACAAGGTTGGTTTGCAAGTCGGAGATCCCCACCAGCCGGTTCATAAGGCGGTTGTCTCGCTCGATTCATCCCTAGCGGCAGCCCAATCCGGCGCCCACCAAGGGGCACAGCTTCTTCTCTCCCATCACCCACTGATCTTCAATCCGATGCCTTCGCTAACCTCCTCGTCTCATCAGGGGCGGACCGTCATGGCCCTGGTGAAAGCTGAAATGAGCTTCATCGCCGCTCATACGAATTGGGATTCGGCT
Organism: uncultured Armatimonadota bacterium; assembly: GCA_903904815.1. Lineage (GTDB taxonomy): Bacteria > Armatimonadota > Fimbriimonadia > Fimbriimonadales > Fimbriimonadaceae > Fimbriimonas. The sequence continues at coordinate 56,200 of CAIVDU010000008.1, read as the reverse complement.
CGGGGCGGTATCAATGACACGCTCGCCGAAAGGTTGGGCCTCTCGTCGGTGGAAGAGTTTGGAACCGGATCGGAGGTTTCGAACTTGAAGCTGGTCGTTTATGTGCCGCCAGGAGAAGAGGACCGCGTGATCGACGCGGCATCCGAAGCCGGTGCGGGCATCATTGGAGCCTACTCTCGCTGCGCGTTTTCCTCGTCGGGAACGGGGACATACGAACCGGGACTGAGTGCCACACCCACAATTGGCGAGCCAGGGAGCCGAAGCTCAGTAGGCGAAACTAAAATCGAAATGGTTCTGCCCACCTCGAAAAGGAGAACCGTCGAAAGAGCGGTCCGCCGCGTTCACTCTTATGAGGAGCCGGCGTTGGATTTCATTAGCCTCGCCAATGTCGTCGAACAACCGGCCGGTCGGCTTTGCGTCCTGCCAGAGCCCACTTCCCTCTCCGCTTTCTCCGCCTTTGTCGCCAGCCGGCTCGGCTTAGCGACCTGGACCTGGGGCTCGCCCGAGAAACGGATCAAGAAAGTGGCGTTCGTGGGTGGAGCGGCGGATGGCGAATGGATCGCCGCGCAACGTTCGGGAGCTGACGTCTTGGTAACGGGCGAGGTGAAACAACACATCGGGCTGGAAGCCTCCGAGTCCGGATTTGCCCTTATCGCCGCCGGCCATTACGCCACCGAGAACCCCGGCTGCGCTACTCTCCGAGACCGAATGGCGGGAGCCATTCCTGATGTCGAGTGGATGCTATTCGAACCGGAACCAGGTTCCAGCGGACGCCCCTTTTAAAGCACAAACTGAGTTTGGAGTGCGCTGACCTGGCAGCGCTAGGAATAGCGAGACCTGGCTCGCGTGGAGCCAAGTCTTAATCGTATTTACAGTCAAAGCCGTAGAAGCCGAATTTCCTCGGAGCCTCCACGCCCGCCAGGTCGGGCTAGCAAAAGCGGTTCCGGGTGACCGCACTCCAAACCGCTCCGATATTCAGTGCGCTGCGCTGTAGAATCGAACCGTGCTCCACCTTGTAGCTATCGTCGCGCTAACCCAATCTCATCGCATGACGCATGCGCTCGCCTGGGCCGGCCGACTACTGCGCGAGTCGGAATTCGCGACAGGCCTACCCGATGGCACCCTGGACCAGGCGGGCGACGCCTGCCGACGCATCGTCCAAGTGTTCGGCCATTCGAGGCGGGCCGATGACCTGTTGGGCAGATGGTGTCTCCTTTCCGGGAACTACCCAGATGCCAAAAGGCTATTAGCGGGTACCCGCCAAGGGACGCTGCTCGCGGATGCGGAGCTGCGCGAGTCGATTCGGGAGGAACTCCTTAGAGCAAACCCTGAGCTGCACGTTTTCCAAGTTGAGCGTGTTCCCGGAACCCGAAGCTCATGGGTGGTGCTTCGAAGCAAGTGGCTGCCGGAGGCCATGGACTTTCCACGCGAAGGATCCGATCACTTCGAGACTGCGACACTCCTTCATCTGTCTCGCACGCACCAAGTCGTGCAGGATACGACTCCAATCAAGATCGGCTCAACGCATATCGGAGAGGCTTCCAGTTGGCGCCATATCCTCACGTCGAGACTCTCTAACAACGGACCTCCAGGTTTGGTTTACATGCAGGCGTACCATGCAGCAGACTGCTTACCCGTCCTCATCTCCGTCTTTTCGGTCGCCCAACACTCGATCCATACCGAGGGATGGTTCGACGGGATTGAAGACACCACTTCAATCATTCCGCCAACTAAGAGCCGAAACCTCGCAGTTGTCTTCACACCGACGTACAAGGTCTATTGGCCAGATGTGTACGAGTGGACGCCGCACGAGTTCGTTTTAGCGGACACACGATTTCGCCATGTGTTCCAAATCTCAGCCAGTTATCTCCGTGGTTACGGCCCCTTCAGCTATGTAGGGTTCAGCAGGCAGGCAGCCGTGGACGGAATTCAGGGACGATATGAGCTTGCTCTCGGTGAGTGGAAAAGAGCTGCCAATCTCTGCAAAAGGGCCCTATCCGCTGCACATGGATCGAGATACTACGATTCCGGCTATGACGGCACAACAGCCGAAAACCTCAAAGATATTCGCAAGCGAATCCGCTGGCTGGAGCGCGGCGAATACAACCATTGGCTCCTGTATCGTCCGTACGATTTCGACCTACAAGTTCCGCCCTACAAGCTCGGAAACGCTAAAGACTGGTAGGTCAAACCTAGTAGAACAGAAACGCACCGTAGAGACAATCTCAAAACCCCAGACGTAGTCTCACTGCCCCCTCTCCTGCAGCGAAGCGCACGCGAGAGAGGGTGGGGACAGGGTCAATTTGAACCTGCGTCGCGAAGCGACACCCCGAAATCAAATTGTTTGGTGCCGTATTTGGTGGCTTGCTCTGGGTTTTGAGATTGTCTGCACGGGTCGGTAGCATTGACAAAGAGGCCCCTCCTCCGGTCCGCGAACAGCGAACCGCTAACCCCTCCCAAATAAAAAAGCCCCAGAGAATAATCTCTGAGACTCTACTTTGGTAGCCCGGACGGGAATCGAACCCGCGATCTCCGCCGTGAAAGGGCGGCGTCCTGGACCGCTAGACGACCGGGCCGAAGATCTCTATTGTAGCACACGAAAGGGACGGTGCTGCAGGGCGAAGAGGAAATCTTCGCCCTGATCCCGAATTACCGGGCGTCGCCGGACTTCTTGTGAGAACTTGAGGACCCGTGGGTAGGCGCTACACGTCTCGCCGTCGAGAACCGATTCGCGTAGTAGCCACTGTTCAGGCTATTGACCTGTACCTGGCCGCCGCCGCTGCTAGCATGGATGAACTTACCCTTGCCGATATACACGCCGACGTGAGTGACGCGGCTTCCTCGGCCGGTGTGGAAGAACACGAGGTCTCCCGCTTCGAGGTGGCCTTTGGCGACTTTCTTGCCGACCCCAGCCTGCTCACGACTCGTTCGAGGGAGGTGAATACCCTTTGATCGGAATACCTGCGACGTAAATCCACTGCAGTCGGTGCCACCGCGAGACATGCCGCCCCAAACGTAAGGCACGTTCTTGTAGGTCAGCGCCTTGTGAATGAGTTCGTTGCTTGGAATCTCGTTTGAAGCCAAGTACTCGCCGGAGTTGCCGTGATGACGTCGTCGACGACCGTGGCGGGCCACGAAGGTATCGATTCGGTGGTGTCGGGAGCGCGCCGAATGACTCGGTCCTTCAGCAGAGGCGAGAAAATCGGACTTGACCCAGCCTTCCGTTCCCTTCGGGAATCGCAGCCGGTACCAGGAGCCGTCGTGGTAGAGAACCTTGACGAGCGTGCCCGAGTCAACAGTGGTGATGACGTCAGTGCTCTTACCTTCCCCTCGGTGAATACGAACGCCTTCTCCGGTGATCTTGGCGAAACGGCCACGGATCTTGTGGGATGACACTTCAGCCACCGCCGATCCGGGAAGCGTCACGTGCTGTCCAGGATGAATATGGTTCCAGTTGACGGATGGATTGAGCTGCTTCAACTCACGAACGGTGATTCCCGTTCGGTGGGCGAGAATCCAGTCGAAGTCCCCGTCTTTGATCGCGTAGGTCCGAGTAGAGGAATGGGAACTACGGTGTTCTGCGACGTGGTGTTCGGTTCGCGAGGAGGACTCGCCCGGAATACGAATGTGAATGCCAACCCGCAGGGCGTCCCAATTGACGTCCGGATTAGCTGCGTGTAGCTTCGAAACTGTAATACCGTGCTTGTGGGCAATCGCCCAGTCGAAGTCGCCATTTCGAATGACGTATCCGTTACTGCTACGGTTTGCTGTACCTACGTGATGATCACGCGTATGAGCAAGAGCTGAACTCGCGAGCACGAGCGTCAGCCCCAAGGTTAGATTCTTAGTCGGCAAATATCCTCCTTCCGTCGATTGCTCGACGCAATGCCTTGTCGAATGTGTCCCTTGGAGGACACCTAACAATACACTCGCAGTGGTCGAGACGTCAATGATCTTCTATAGAGTGCCGAACACTAATTCCTTGAACCCACTCAGGTTCAAAGTATCGGCACATATGCTGGACATCACCAGGCAAATATAGCGACGTTTAACGCAATTACTTGACCGTGTACAATTGGGGGCCGATGCTCAGCATTTTGATCGTCAATTGGAACACTCGAAATCTCCTCGAGTCTTGCCTCAAAAGCATTGCTATTCATGCACCGGATGTTGAGCACGAGATCATTTTAGTTGACAACGCATCTTCCGACGGAAGTGCTGACATGGTCCGAGAGCGATTTCCTAATGTAAAACTTATTGCCTCAGTCCAGAACACCGGTTACGCGGGAGGCAACAATCTCGCCTTCGGGGCAGCCCAAGGCGAAGTCTTACTGACCTTGAACCCGGACACTGAATTCCAAGACGACAGTCTCAACAAAGCACTCGAAATTCTTGCCTCCCACAGCCAAGTGGGATGCCTTGGCATTCGCCAAGTAGGCCTTGATGGAAGGACCCAGAGTTCCGTCCGAGGCTTTCCTACGATCCTAGGAATACTTGGCGACGTGACGGGACTCGGAAAACGCTTCCCCGGGTCTCGACTAGATAGCTATCGATTGGCGGCCTTCGACTATGAAAAGGAGGGGCTCGCCCCCCAGCCGATGGGCACGTTTCTGATGTTTCGCCGGGTAGCGCTGGAGTCGGTGGGAGACGTTCACGCTCCGTTCGACGAGGGCTTTCCCATCTTTTTCAACGAGGTAGACCTGCTTTTCAGACTCAAGCAGAAGGGGTGGGACTGCCTTTATTCTCCAGTCCCTCACATCCTCCACCACGGCGGTGAGAGCACGCGTCAAGTCCGCAAGAGCATGATTTGGGAGTCTCACCGCAGTTTAGTTCGGTATCTGCGCAAGCATCAAGGAACGGGAATCGGCCATCTTGGGTTACCATTCTTGGCCGCGATCATCTATTTCGCGGCTTTCATTCGCGCCAAGGGTTACGATGCCGGGTTTAGATCTTAGTATCACAATTTGTAGTTGGAATACGCAGTCGGACCTCAGGGCATGTCTGCAGAGCTTGGATCGAGTCCAAAGCGAGTCGAACTTCGAGGTTATCGTGGTCGACAACAATTCTGAGGACGGTTCCCCGGACATGGTGGCGCAGGAATTCCCTTGGGTTCGACTAGAGAAGATGTCGACCAACCTCGGCTTCACCGGAGGTCACAATCACGCGCTGTCCATTCGAAAAGGACGCCATGCGCTGCTGCTGAATTCGGACACGATTGTCCATGAAGGCGCGATCGCGACTCTGATGGGATATATGGCCGAGCACCCTAAGGTGGGGATCCTCGGGCCAAAGCTTCTCAATCCCGACGGCTCCCTTCAGATGAGTTGCCGCCGATTCCCGAATCCGATTGCCGCCCTCTTTCGAAATACCCCCATCGGTAGGCTATTCCCGAACAATCGATTCACGCGGGAGTACCTGATGAGCGACTGGTCCCATGATCAGCCTCGCGAGGTCGACTGGGTGTCCGGCGCAGCGTTCCTGGTACGCGATGATCTGATGTCGAAGATCGGTTTCTTCGATCCCGAATACTTCATGTACTGCGAGGATGTGGATTGGTGCTTTCGCACCTGGGAGGCCGGCTACGCGGTGCTTTATCTGCCGACCGCCGTTATCACCCACGCGATTGGGCGGAGCACGGACAAAGCTCCCAATCGCATGATCGGGCGATTTCACCGGTCGATGTTTCGATTTTATCGAAAGAACATGGTGCCAAAGCTGCCGTTCCTCTGGAGACCCTTTGCTTTGGCTGGAGCCGCCGTCGCCCTCTCCCTGCGTGGTGGCCTATTCATCTCCAAGAACCGGTGGGATAACTACAAGCGCAAGCGAGCGAGACATTGAAAGAGAAAATCTCCCCAGAAGTAGCCTTGATGGCTATCGGATGCTTCCTCACGCCTATTCTGGGAGGACAAATCCCGACTGACTCCATTCCGCTTGACACCAATCCGCTGGTCGCGATGTTGAGTGGCGGCGGGGCCCTGCCAATTCTTCAGCATGCGGTCCTCGCCACGCCGTTTCTATTAGCGCTGTCCATTTTGCTGATCCGCCGCAAGGTTCTTCAGGTTCCCTACCGGTCCCTGGGAATCGTCTTCGCGGCTTTCTTTGGCCTCATCCTTGCCACTTTTCCGCCCTCTTCGTTCAAGGGAACGTCGCTTCCATTGACGCTGGAATGGCTGAGCTACGGCGCCGCCCTGTACGCCACCGTAGCCGGAGTAGGTCGTCGATCCGGTCCCCGGATCGTACTGCTTTCCATCTTCGCCGGGTGTGCGCTCACCGGAATCAAAGGTGTCATGGAGTTTGGGCAGATGAAGGCGGTCGACCCCAACTGGCGAATTTTTGGTGGGTGGGTCAATCCGAACGCGCTTGCCGCCATCCTGCTTGTCGGCGTCTTCCTCGGCATTGGTCTTGCGATCACCGAGACCGGGCTGCCCCAGCTGCTTTGCGGCCTGTTCACGATCCCTCAGGTCTTGGCAGTTGTCTTGACCAAATCGCGAGGCGCATTGCTCGTGTTGGTGCTTGGCCTCATCTTGCTGGCGATCATGCTCGTCATCTGGTGCGTGCCCAAATTCTCTAAGAAGCTTTCCCTTGTGGCCACCGGGATTGTGCTCCTCTCCGTAGGATTTTGCTGCATTCTGGCCCCCCTCGCCCAGCCGTTGCTGCCGGTGAATAACAAGGCATCCGACGTACGAATCACTGCCGAGCAGTCGGGACTTGGCCGTCTCAGCGGGTCTGGCCTTGCCACGGACCAGTCCACCTACTTCAGACGCCTGCTTTGGAAAGGGACAGGAACGCTCGTCAAAGAATGGCCTACCGGCCTCGGAATGGGCAACTACCGATTCTTCTCAGCAAAGAGTGGACTTACGACCCAAACCCAGCTCGCTCACGAGGGATACCTTCAGCTGGCGGCAGAGGCCACGATTCTGGCCCCCATTGCGCTGGCCCTGGGGCTGATTCTGTGGGTCTTGCAGGTCTGTCGTGCTCCTGAGTCGCTGCCTCGCGAGCAGAACGTCTTACGCGCCTCGGCAATTGCCGCCGTGTTCTCGGTGCTCGCTCACAACACGATCGATAGCGACTTCTATTACTTCGGCATCGGCATCGTCACCTTCGTTCTCATCGGAGTCACGTTGCTCCTGTCTGCAGATGCCGTCGCTCCTGAGTTCACTCCGTTGCCGTTGAGGCGGGCGGGGCTCGGCGCAGTGGCTCTACTAGCCATCGGGCTGTTTTACGCGGGTGGGGTCGAATTGTTGAAGTCTCGCCTTCGATTTGAACTCATCCAACGAGATGCGGAAAGCGCCAATGCTGACTCCCAGACTTTGATGAAGATGGCTTGGTACGACGCCGACGCCTGGGATCTATCCGCCCAAATAGCGCCATCGCCCCAAGAGGCAGGGGCGCGGCTCCAGTCGGCCGTGGAAAAGGGCCCAAACACCCGTATTCTGCGAGCCTTGGCCAAATATCAAGCCGATCAAGGGCAACCGGGTTTGGCGGTCACCACATTGAACCGCGCACTTGAGCTGGATCCGAACAACCTGACGACGCTTTACAAGCTGATGGACTTGGAACAGCAGACCAATGAGCCAGATGCGACGCGGGTCGCTGAGCGACTCATGGGCGTGGAAGACACTCTCTACTACAAGATCCGGAGCCTGCCCGAAATGGTGCCAACCGAGACGTTTGCCGCTCGGGAGTACCTGGCTAGCCAGACGCCGTCCGCACGAAGGAAGGTCGAGCTGCTAGTTCCCGCCGTCCAAGGTTACGTCGAGTTTGCCAACCTTACAATCCCTCAAGTGATCTCTCAGGTTGCCGCTGGGGGCGATTACGGCGGCGAGAACATCGCCTCCGCCACTCGCAAATTGCAGAATGGCGTTGCGGTGGCGAAGCAAGTTCAGCGTCTTGCCGTCGAAATTGGGGATCGATCCGTAGGGACGGTCGCCGGCAATGCGGTGGGAGTCTTGGAAGCGGCTTTAGCCAAGGCTGCCGGCTCCGCCACCAAGTAGTGTCTCACGATGTCTCCGGCAATCGGAGCCGCGAAGTCGCCGCCGTGGCCGATATCTTCCAATAGGACACAAATTACGATCTTCGGATGGTCCATCGGGGCCATCCCGATGAACCAAGCGTGGGTCTTATGGTCCTTCTTGATCTGACCGTGCTCCGTGCTACCCGTCTTGCCGCCCCAGGTAATTCCAGGGATCTGAGCGGTTCGAGCAGTTCCTTCCGTGATCACCCCTACTAACGCCTCTTTCAAGGTGCTCCAAAACTCCGGAGACGCCGAAACCTGATGAAGAACTTCGGGCTCAATCTGGGTTACTCGAGAGGGAACCAGAGGATCGATAATCTCTTTGACAAGGTGGGGACGGTAACTTACACCATTGTTTGCGACCATCGCCGCCACGTTGCACATCTGGAGAGGCGTCGCGTTGACTTGCCCCTGTCCGATGGACAGGTTGACGGTGTCGCCCGCGTGCCAGATATAAGGATGCTTTCGGTGCTTGAGGTAGTGCTCGGTTGGGACGACGCCCCTCAATTCCCCCTCTAGTTCAATTCCTGCCTTCTCGCCTAAACCCATCTCTAAGGCTGCCTTTCGAAGGGCTTCCGGACCAACCGCGTAGCCCAGGGTCGCAAAGTAGGTGTTGCACGACTTCTCCATCGCCGTTTTGAAGTCGATATAGCCGTGGTGGCTCAGGCAGGAACAGAGCCTCTGGTTCTTGAGATAGAAACCACCGTCGCAATTCGTTCGGGAGGACGGATCGAACTTCCCGGTTTCGTAGGCGGCCAGACTGGTGATCAGCTTGAAGGTTGAACCAGGCGATTGTCGCTCGGCGATCGCCCGATTTCGCTGAGGCGTACTCGGGTCGGCCTGCATGGTCTTCCATTCCGCGTCGGTAAGACCACCCTGGAACAGCGAGGCATCGAAGGTGGGGCTACTTACCATCGCCAAGACTTCTCCAGTGCTTGGGTCCATCGCCACCATTCCCCCGAGATACTTCTTTTCCTCCATCACCGCGGTGGCATAGCGCTGAAGATCGGCGTCTACCGTGAGAACCAGTTTCTTGCCCGGCGTGGCCTCGTCGCGGCCTACAAGGCGCAAGGGGTGGCCCTTGGCGTCCATCTCGATACGTTCGGCGCCAGGGATGCCCATCAGATCGGTTTCGTAGGCCTTTTCGATTCCCGCTTTGCCCACGTACTCTGCTGGCTCCACTCCTGCCTTACGCAGTCGTTTGATATCGGCCCGATTGCTGGTCCAAACATAGCCCAGGACGTGGCTGAAACTCCGGTTGTCGGTGTAGGCCCGCATCGGAAGTGTGTCCACCGTGATTCCCGGGAACAAGTCTGGCGACTCCGCGATCCGGGTTCCCGCCTCAATGGAGGCTCCCACATAGATCGGTGACGATACGAAGGGAGTTCGTTGGGCCTCCGTGAGCTTCGCCTTCATCTTCCTGGGATCGGCATGCAGCACCGCGATGACGCGATCCATTACGTCTGGGTTCTTCTTGAGCACGCTCGGAAGCGCTTTGATGACGATCTCGCGTTTGATTTGGCCGATCAGCTTGCCGTTTCGATCCGAAATGAGCCCTCTGGGTGCAAGTTGAAGAACCGGCTGAGCTCTCGAAGCTTCTGCTCGTTCCACCAAGATCGGGGCCTTCACTACCTGGAAATACCAGAGGCGCAGGAAGAGGATCGTAAGCAGGAGGTACAGCACTCCTAGGATGGCGATCATTCGCCCATTGATTTCAGGTTTCCGTGGGGTGTGAATGACCGACATGAGATCTATCTTCCGGTTGGCGGGGTCCCGGTGTGAGTGGTACAGAACTTGCTTGGCTCTGTTCCCTTCTTGAACTTACGCGTGGTTGTCTCCGGACAATACATCGTGGCCTTCAGACCTGACGCGTCACAGATCTCCACTTCTACGTACTCCACCTCGTCCGACCGTTTGGTCTGGGGGTTCGAAGCCGGTTTCTTCGGCGGACGATCGGCATCGGGAGGCGTCGTCACGGGGGGACCGTCGGCCGGGTCCGGCGTTTGATCTGGCGGCAGCGCGGGGGCGCCTGCTCCTGGAGGTGTCGTCGGGATAATGACTGGCTTTTGAGTTGCTGGATCAGGACCGTCGGTGGCATCATCCGGGTGGGGCTCATCCGGATTAAGCTTGTCTCCGGCCGCCGAGTCCGCATCGGCCGTAGAGGCTGGCGCAACGATTGGCGTCTGGGGGCGGACCTTGAGGGCGAGCCGCATCACATCGCGCCATATCGGAACGGTGACCGTTCCACCAAATGCCTTGGAACTCATGGGACGACGCACATAGACGCCGTTCAGTTTCTGCTCGTTGGCACACCAACCCACCGCAAGCAGGCCATCGGCGTATCCATTAAACCAGGCGTCGGTGTTCTTCGACGTCGTGCCCGTCTTGCCCCGAGCATCGGGAATGTCGTGCCCTAAGGGGTAGGCGGTACCGAACTGAACAACCCCCTGCAAGAGGGTGTCGATCTTTTCACAAATGGCCGGGTCCCATACCCCTCGGGTGATTTGGGGTTGGAAATCACGAACGACTTGTCCATCCGGACCAATAATACGCTTAATTGCAAAGGGGCGGACCCGATCGCCTTTGAGCATGAACACCGAATATGCCTCCGCCATTTCGAGCGGACTGACCTCGCTGGAACCTAGGGCAAGAGGATCATACGCTTCAAGTTTGCTTCGGAATCCGAAGTTGTCGTGAGCGTAAAGCACGACCTTCGCCGGCCCGACCTGCTGGATCACGTGAATCGCCGGCAAGTTGATGGACTCGGCGAGGGCCGACCTTACCGAGTAGCTCGGTTTGTTCATCTTCTTGCTGTCGTTGTGGGGTTCCCAAACTCGACCGAGAGTATCGACTTGGCGGATGGGCGCGTTCGAGACGGTGTCATCGATCGATTGAAGCACTCCATCTTTAAATGCGGAGGCATACACGAACGGCTTGAAGCCGGAACCAGGCTGCATGTGCCCTTGGTAGACCGCGTTGTAGCTGTTCTTTCGGTAGTTGGCTCCGCCGACTTCGGCGAGGATCTCACCGTCTCGGTCGATGAGCACCAGTGCCGCAGTGTTCACCTTCAAATACTTGAAGTTCGCGACGTTTGTGCGGATCGATTCCTCCGCCTTGGCTTGGATTCGGCTGTCGAGGGTCGTCTCAATCGTATAGCCGCCCGACTTTAGGTCCGCTCCAGGGAGTTCCGTCTTCAGAAGGTCGATGACATGATCCACGAAATACTCGGACCCGTTGGGTCGAACAGCGGATGTTCGCTGGGGGCGAGTGTTGACGTGGGGCGTTTCGGCGATGGCCTCTTGGTATTGGGCTTGATCGATCATGTGCTCTTCGCGCATGACGCTAAGCACCACATCTCTATTTTCCGTCGCTCTCGGCAAATTTCGGATCGGATTGATGATCGGTCGCTGAACGCATCGAGCCAACATGGCCGACTCGCCGATCGTGAGGTCTTTGAGTTCCTTTCCGAAGTAGACCTTGGCGGCGGCGGCGATTCCGTGAGCTCCCTCTCCAAAGTAGACGGTGTTCAGATACATTTCAAGTATCTGATCCTTCGTCATCTGGCGTTCCATATAGATGGCCAGAGCGATGTCATCGAACTTGCGGTTGATGGTCTTTTGGGTTCCGTCGGACAACAGCTTTGCCAACTGCATGGTCAGGGTGCTCGCGCCCTGGGTAGCCCTCTGTGTCCTGGCCGCCTCTCGCACGCTGCGTATTACGCCGATAAAGTCCACGCCGGAATGTTCGTAAAACCGCTTGTCTTCAGCCGCGATCATGGCGTTTCGCATGACCACCGGAATATCCGCTAGACGAACAACGAGGCGATTCTCGGTGCTGACTTGGTACAGAACTTTGCCGTCGGAACTAAGAATTCGAGTTGGACGCTTGTTCAGGTCTTCGACCCGGCGAGTGAGGACGTCCATCCGGTCTGGAGCATCTCGATAAGCGTTCATGAATCCGAGAAGGACCACGATCGTGAGAAGGAGAGCTACGATGACAAATCCGACGAAGGCCCGCTTCAGAGCTCGTACGGCCGGACTTCGTTTCGGTCGAGCACGTCGAGTGCCTCGGACATTCGAGCGTTTTGCCACCACTAGCGATTATAACTTAGGCGTACAAGACCTAAGTTCCAGATCGAAGGGTTGAGAGGGCCGAACGGAGTTTGGACTCGTCCAAAGGACCTACGAGGACAAACCAGCGCCCCTCGATCTTTTCTGTCACCGCGTGAATGTTCTTCGGCGCCCGTCGGTCCAGCGCCTTAGGATCGACACCCACTGAGAGCTGGAAGAGGATGACGCGCCCAAGAGGCGACACATACTGGCTCATCAAGACCGGATTCCCCGCGATGTCTCTCACTCTCGCCGAGTCCAACTGGAGCCCGGTCGAAGAAGCCAAAACCATGGGGACAAAATTTGTATTCGCGACCACTCTTCGCAAGTCGTCTACCGGAGTGGTCACTCTGGCGCCATTACGTCGAAGGGTAAAGATGGACGGATCGATAGAAGGGTGCAGATTGATCTCACGGAACTCGAACGACCCGACCTGGGTACCGACTTCATCGTAGAGCCTTCTCGCGAGAACGACTCCAGAATGAGGCTCAATGTTGAGCTCCTGGATCCGATTTCCCGAGCCGTCGAGCACCTTGACGAGTCTCGATGAGAAACCGGCAACCCGGTCTCCAGACTCTTCGGTGACCTGGATGCGGTGTTCTCCACGCCAAGAACCGCGGATGTGCTCAAAGAGAGCTTCACGCCTTGGAGGCGTGATGTGAATCTCATTCTTCTTGGCATCGAAGTGACGGCGATCAGATTCCGTTTCAACGATGATTTGCCCGCTATACTTTGATTCACCGGGGAACTCGATTCGCACTTGCCAGCCGTCGCGGGTGACGAACTCCGTGTGTTCCAGAAGTTCGGGTCCCCTACGATAGGTAACGACTCGTGTGCCGGTGTATCTCCACCGAGGCTGCTCAGACAATGCCCGACGCACGACGGCGGGCATTGCCGACGCCGATTCCCAGTCCGGTCGCTGCTGGATAACCAGCATCGGATAGAGGAAGCAAGCCAAGGGCGCTAGCATCATAAACTTTCTGGATCGACCTCCGAGCCATCGGAATCCGTTGCAACGTCAGCGATCGACGGATGGGAAACTTCTGCGCTCGGATCTGGACCGGAGCCGACGATCTCGTGCGATACCGACTCTTGTCGGTACGTGTCGAGCAGACCTATTTCCACCGAACCTGCGCTCGCGACAACCCGTGAATCGCCTTTCACCAGAGTGTTGGGCGCCGTTGGAGGATGCACAAACACCGCAACCGCAAGTACCGCCGCTACTGCCAAACCGGCGGCCGGCGCCGCAAACCAAGAAAAGCGCAAGCGGGGCTTGTAAGCTGCCGACTCAGCGATCAGCCTCTCATTCAGAGAGGAGCGCCATGCCATGGAAAGCGTGTCCTCAGGAAGAGACTCAACAACCTGCTGAATCGCCTTCTGGCTCGAGCTCGCTAGCTTGGCATCTATGTTTTCGAAATTTCGGTCAGCTTTCACGCTCGTGCCTCCAGGTATGTCTTCAAAACGTTTTGTAAGTGGGCTCTAGCAAGGAAGAGACGGCTCTTAACGGTACCGATGGGTACATCCAATAGATTCGCAATCTCTTCGTAGGCCATTTCTTCTTTATCGTGCAAAAGAAGCACACTCCTTAGCTTTTCACTCATGCTAAGAATGCCTTCTTCAACAACACCCATAAGCTCGTCATCGAGAGCGATCTGTTCCGGTTGCCAACGCATGTCCGCAACTTCCATCGTCTCGCCCTCTTCTCCGGGCTCAACGAGCGCTACCTCGGTGACTCTTCGATCGGATCGCCTCACGCGATCGATACAAAGGTTGTAGGCGATTCTGAACAGCCATGTCCTCAGCGACGACCGGCCATCGAATCGATCAAAACTTTGAAAGGCACGAACAAAAACGTCCTGAGTGACATCAGCTGCCTCTTCAGGGTTGTTAATCATTCGTCTTACGAAGCCAAACACCCGATTCTGGTAAGCATCGACAAGTTTGCCAAATGCTTCCATATCGCGGCGGCGACAACGATCAACCAGACTCGATTCGATCGCATCATACTGCCTGCCGCTCAATATGTTTGTCCCGATGCATACTTCCATAGCCATCAGGCATGGACGTGTATAACCGCCGGTAGTTCACCATTCCGGCAAAATTGCTAGGCCCACCAAAAGTGGGCCTAGTCGAAGTGCTTAGAGTCGAATGCCGATGAACGCGCCGAAGCCGTTCAATTCCGACTGCTTATTGCCGAAGAATCGACCCTCGATGAAGATCGGGGCCCCACCGTTGGTGGAAACGTCATAACCGATTCCGAGGTCGTAAGCAAAGTTCGTCTTGCCCGAGGTGCTTCCGTCGGTCTGGGGGATCTTGTTGAAGTTGATGCCAACGCCGCCAAGAAGATAGATTGAGCCTCTCTTGACTTTGTAGTTCAAGAGCAGAGGAAGCGATCGATAGCTTTCGCGATAGCCATAGTCGAGGCTAAGGGACAGCGAAGCGCTAGGAGTCAGCTTCTTGACGTCGAAGTCGATTCCAAGATCGAGCCAAGTGTTGCCAACGTTCTGAGTCGTCTTGTCGGTCGGGAAGAACGCTCCGACGCGAGCTCCTACTCCGATCGGCTTATCAGCAGTTTGGGCATTGGCGAGCATGGTGACGCCCGCGATGAATACTACAGAGATTGCTTTGAGATTCATTCGATATCCTCCGTGAATGGGTCAACACCCAGTCTCGGGATGAGCATAGCACCCGAGCGGGCAATTGTTGCGACTGCTTTTACAAACTTGAAAGTTCGATACGGATTTTCATCCGGCAATTTGCCGAACTAATTCGTAAACCAACCTTGCCGTATCGATGAGGTCCTTGCGGGAGATTCGCTCTTCATGGGTATGAATTGCTTCCATGCCAGTTGCCACCACGATGCAAGGAATGCCCTTGGCGTTGTAGACGTTTGCATCGCTTCCACCCAACGTCGTGCGCAGCTTGGGTTCAAATCCAAGTGCGCTACTTGCCGCAATGGCGTGGCGTACGACCGGAGCGTCTTCCGCAATCTCATAGCTTGGATAGTGCCGAAAATGGTCGATGCTCACGTCGGCGCCCCATCGAGCGGCCGCCTCTCCGAATTGACGAATCATGTGAGAAGTCTGGGTGTCGAGCTCTTCCAGGTTCGTGCTTCTGGCTTCCGCCCTAATCTCGACGAAAGGACAGACGACGTTCACACCTGTTCCGCCTTTGATGATGCCAAGGTTCGCGGTGGTTTCCGGTCCAATCCGCCCAAGCCGCATCCCGTGAATCGCATCCGCCGCAACTTGGATCGCATTGATGCCTTTTTCGGGGTCCTTGCCGGCGTGGGCTGCCTTGCCCGTGATTTGAATCGTGAGATTGTCGTGGGTCGCTGTACGGTTCACAAAAGTTCCCACCGGAGGGCCCGTATCCAGAACGTATCCGAAGTCCAGTCCTAGATCTTCAATGGCTAGCGCGCCCGCGCCCTTTAGGCCGATCTCTTCGGCAATGCTGATGAGAAGGCAGATATCTCCGTGTGGCTCGGCGGATTCGATGAATGCATGGACGACTTCGATGGCCGGTGCCAAACCGCCCTTGTCATCCGCGCCTAGAATGGTCGCGCCGTCACTGTAATACACGCCGTCTCGGAGTTCGATCACCAGATCCTCGGTTGGCTCAACGGTGTCCATGTGAGCCGAAAGAAAAATCTTCGGAGCACCAGGAACATTGCCACGCTTCCACGCAACGAGGTTGTTCGCGTTTCCACCGCATCGCTCTCCCGCGTTATCCTCAATTACCTCAAGGCCCATCGATTGAAGGTAATGCTTCACAAACGACGCGCATTCGGCTTCTTTGAGAGAAGGGGAATTAATCCGGCAGAGATCCAAAAATAGATTGACAAGCCGCTCTTCACGAATCACGGATCTATTCTCGCAGAATCCGGCCCGTCCGTACGGGTCGTAAGTGGCACATGGTGGTTGGTGTGGAGTGGTCAGTGGTCAGTGGTCAGTGTCCAGTGGTCAGTGGTCAGTGGTCAGGGTTGTATCTCTGGTCACTGATCACAAGCCACTCCAAACTGGTCACCGACCACTGGTCACTAGCCACTTCCCAACCGCCAAGCGCCAACGCCGTAAAGGACTTGGTAACATCCAAGGCAATGGCTGAACTCCTCGCTAGCGCTCTGATTCGTGACGTGCCCGATTTTCCGAAGCCCGGAATCCTTTTCAAAGACATTACTCCCGTGCTGGAGCACCCAGCTGCTTTCCAAGAAGTAGTCGATCTACTGACCGAAGACGCGAGAGCGAAAGGGGCGGAAACCATTGTCGGAATCGAGAGCCGAGGATTCATATTTGGCGTTCCGGTTGCGCTTGCACTTGGGGTGCCATTTGCGATGGCCCGCAAGCTAGGAAAGCTACCTTACGACCGAATCTCCGAGGAGTACGCGCTGGAGTACGGCACCAACACGGTTGAGATGCATGTAGACGCGATCAAACCAGGCCAGAAAGCGTATATCGTGGATGACTTGCTCGCGACCGGTGGAACGGCTGCCGCTTCGGCCCGCCTTGTTCAGCGCCTCGACGGCGTCGTGTGCGGATTCGGCTGCTTGATCGAGCTCACATTCCTTGACGGTCGGAAGAACCTTCCTGACTTCCCGATCACCGCCTTGATGGAGTTCTAGGCGCCTCGATGTCGGCCCCATTCCTCGCCGCCGTGATGGGGCCTACCGGTGCTGGCAAATCCGCCCTCGCAGAGCGGCTCGCCGAGCGATTCGACGCGGTCCTTATCAACGCCGATGCCTTCCAGGTGTATCGCGGGATGGACATCGGCACCGCCAAACCCACGAACCGGGAGCGGTATCGCCTTCTTGACCTGAAGAACCCCGATGAATCGTTTGGGCTGGGAGAATTCGTCCGCCTCGCTCATGCCGAGCTCTCTCAACTTTTCGAGCAGGAACGTAACGTCCTCGTGGTCGGAGGAACCGGCCTCTACATTCGGGCCCTTTTCGAGGAATACGACAACATGTCGGAATCGGCGGACCCCGCCTTGAGGCAAACGCTCGAAGCTCGCCTCCGAGACGAAGGGTTAGCCGTTCTCGTCGCTGAATTGACCCGGCTTGCCCCCGAGCTTTCGAGCGGCATCGACGTCAGAAACCCAGTGAGAGTGACGCGCGCCCTGGAACGACTCCAGAGCAAAGGACCTATCACCAGGTACGAACTGCCCAATTTTCACAAAATTAAATTCGCGCTTGCGCCAGACCAGGCCCAGTTGGACGTCTCTCTTGCTACCAGGCACCGAGTTATGGTGCAGAATGGTTGGATTCAGGAAGTGAAGAGTCTTCTCCTAGCTGGGTACGGACCTGACGACCCTGGATTCCGAGCAATCGGATACCAGGAGTGGGTGCGACACCTTAAAGGAGACGTCGGACTTGAGGAAGCTACGGCGACGATGATCGCTGAAACAAGGCGCTACGCAAAGAGGCAGCGCACGTGGATTCGCTCAGAGCCGAACGTGACTCTCATAAATCCTGATGCTGAGAATGCGTATCTCGAAGCTGAGATGCAACTTCAATCTTTGTCTGTTTAGGAGCGAATACTTCATGGGTAAGGCCATTAATCTTCAGGACATGTTCCTGAATCAGGTGCGCAAAGAAGGGATCGGCGTCACCATTTATTTAACAAATAGCGTTCAACTTAGGGGACAGGTTCGGGGCTTCGACGCCTTCACGGTGTTGCTGGATACTCCAGGAAAGCCGACTCAGTTGGTCTACAAGCACGCAGTCGCGAGCATCGTACCATCCAAGCCAGTGGGATCTTATCGAGTCCACGGTGAGGGTGAAGACGATCACCGACGTCCCTCAGAATAGTGATCCCATTCACCAAAATGCACGGCATCGGGAATGACTTTGTCATCCTCGATGCCATACAAGACCCCGAGCTTCCGTCCGATCTCACAGCATTTGCCCGAAAGGTAAATGATCGTCGTCTTGGGATCGGAGGCGACGGTCTCGTGCTGCTTCAGAGGGGCGTTGAAGCGCCCTTCCGAATGCGCATGCTGAATCCAGATGGTTCAGAAAGCGAAATGTGCGGGAACGCGATTCGCTGCATCCACAAACTTGTCATCGATCACGGACACACCGACCTCGACGCCTTCGACGTCGAGACGGGAGCGGGAATTCTCCACCTCTCCAAAGCGGATCAAGAAAGAGTTCGAGTGAATATGGGCTTCGCTAGGCTCAATCGGAGCGCTATTCCTGTATTAGGGCCGCCTGACGAGAAATTCCTAGACCAACCCGTGGGCCAAGTCAGAGGCACGACGGTTTCGATGGGAAACCCTCATCTCGTGATCTTTGTCGATGATGTGTCGGCGATCGACCTCGCCCATCTCGGTCCCCAGCTCGAGACGGACCCGATATTCCCTAACCGAATCAACGTCCACTTTATCCAGGTGGTCAACCCCACTCACCTGATTCAAAGAACCTGGGAACGAGGAGCTGGACCAACACTGGCTTGCGGCACCGGAGCTTGCGCCGCCGCCGTGGCTGCCTTCGAGACTGGGCGGTCAGAAAGAGTGGTTGATATCCGATTGCCCGGCGGGCATCTCGCAATCGAATATACAGATTCCGGTGAGGTGTTCATGACCGGCCCCGCCGAAACCGTATTTGAGGGTCTTTTCCCTCTGCCTGCCTAGAACCGCTCGCTAAGCGCCCTTTGAACTTCCCGCTTCGCATCGTCAGCGGCAATCTTGTCTCGCTTATCGTAGTTCGTTTTGCCCCGACCAAGCCCAATCTTCACTTTGACGCGCCCTCGAGCGTTGAAGTAGACGGCGAGGGGGATCATCGTGAAGCCCTTTTCCAACGCCTTTCGTTCCAAAGTGTCGATCTCCTTACGATGGAGAAGTAGCTTTCGGTCTCGACGCCTCTCATGGCTGAAGACAGAGGCCTTCTCGTACGGTTCCACATCCATGTTGATGAGGAATGCTTCGCCACCGACGATTTTGCAGTAGGCGTCGTTGAGATGTCCTTTGCCAAGATACAGGCTCTTGACCTCGGATCCCTGAAGCGCGACCCCAGCCTCAAATTCATCGAGAATTTGGTAGTCATACCGCGCTTTTCTATTTTGAATCGAGCCCGGTGACTTCGATTCGGCTTTCCCCTTTTGCTTCGACATGCGCATTGAGTCTACTTGGTACAGCGGACGGGTCCTAAGACGGGTATGTTCATCCCATGCGATTTTGGGCGATTGGATGCACAGTAGCGGTTCTTGCCATTGCGGGTTGTGGTGACAAGACGGATCAGACTTCTGCGGTCAAAGGTGGGACTGGAACCTCCACTGCGGTAGCCAACTCGGGCCCACTCGACAAGCTGAAGGTCGACGACATCAAGCCTGGAACCGGCCCCGAGGCCAAGAATGGCGACACCCTGCTGATGGAGTACACCGGCACGCTCGCTAACGGTACGGTGTTCGACTCGACATCGAAGCGGGACGATGCTCCATTCGGATTCGTTCTCGGTTCCGGCCAGGTGATCAAGGGCTGGGATCAAGGACTCGTCGGGATGAAAGAAGGTGGCGAGCGCAAACTATCGATCCCGTCCTCGCTCGGCTACGGTGGTGAGGCGAAGGGCGACACTATCCCAGCCAACTCAGACCTTTACTTCGATGTCAAGCTCGATAAGGTCGTTCCCGCGTCAGAACTGGATGACGTGACGGTCCAGATCACGAAGCACGGCACCGGCCGAAAGGTGAAGAAGGGAGACGCCGTAGAAGTGATCTACACCGGATCCTTCGTGAACGGAAAGCAGTTCGACACCAACCGCAAACCAGACGGAAAACCGCTTCCAGTGGTTGTAGGAGCGGGTGGAGTCGTCCCAGGATTTGACAAAGCTCTCGACGGCATGCAAGTTGGCGAGCGCCGCATTGTGACCATTCCTCCGCAATGGGGATACGGCCCGCAAGGTCAAGGCCCGATTCCGGCCAACTCTTGGCTCGTCTTCGATATCGAGATCAAAACCATCAAATAAATGCGTAACCGAACTACCGCCGCTGTCGTCCTCATCGGGCTCGGCCTAGCCGCAATGACGCCTGCCCAGATCCAAAAATCTGGGCGGGCGTACACCTTCCGAATCAAGTTTGTCAATGGAAGCAAGATCAAGTACAAGGTCTCGGTCGGCAACAAAGCTCCGGGAGCAAACGGAGGACTTGAAGTCCTGTACCCCGTCATTCAAACCGTTGTGGGTGTGAAGTCAAAGGTGGGGGACTTGGTCGTCAAATCAGGCCCCATGACCTTCAATGGCCGGCCGGTTGGGTCGGAGACCACCTATCGCATGAGCATCGATGACCACGGCAAACTGGTGGGCGGTCAGATCGCTTCGAACTCTGGAATCACTGCGTTCCCGGAAAAGCCTTTGAAGCCAGGCGACACCTGGAAAGCCTCAGTTCCCCTAACCATCTCCGGACTCACCAGCGGCGCGTCGATGGTTACGACACAGTACAAGTTCATCCGCATGACGACCTACCAGGGCAAGTCGGTGGCTGAACTCCAACTCACCTTTAAGGCCGGCGGCACGACGTACGTGGACGGAAAAGGAACAGCGTTTGTCCTCGCGAAAGACGGAATCATCCTGCACTCGACCATGCGCATGAGCGTTGCCCTTTCCAGCGGAATGCAGCCGATGGCGATGAATGTCGAGGTCGCTCGGTCTTGAGACCGAGCCTCGACCACGTCACCGCCCCAAACGAAGCAACCGAAAAACTGCTTTTGACCCACCCGAGCGTCACGAAGGTTGATGTCGATGACGCGGGATTTCTATCCTTCTCGCAAGACGTCTGGAAGCGTGAGATAAGGGTCGGACATCTCAGCGACGGCCCGAGTGGCCTGATGGAGCTGATTGACAACAACCCAGTGGTTTGCGCCGATCGCGTCGGAGTGCCCTGCCCCGCCGGTACATTAGCGTTGATTGCCCTCGGCCCGATCGCCCAGGCGGGAATCCTATTCGAAGCGCCCACCATGCTCACGAATGCGCCGGGCTCATTGGCGGAAGTCGAGGCCGATCTCCTGAGCATCGATTGGAACCAGGGAATCACCCTAGAAACTCAGGATGTGGACCTTGGCGAGGTTTATGCGGCGACCGTCATTGCCGCCGTTCGAACACCGGATGACCTTGAGGAAATCGACGACATCTACGAAGAAAGATTTGGACGCTCTTTCTTCGTCAGACGCGATGAAACCTCCGATTGGGATGTATCTCTGGTGCGAGGACAGGCCCACGCCGTTTACCGGCTCAGAATCGCCCCAGACAGCCCATACAGCCTCCTTACGATCCAGGTCATGGCCGACCGCGACGGAAAGTGTGGCGCCGCCCAACTAGTCCACGCCCTAAACGTGATGTGCGGATTCGAAGAGTCGCTGGGCATCAGTTGAATGCATAGTTCGCAGTTCGCAGCGCGCAGTTCGGATGACAAACGGATTTCCTTTGGACTCCCCTGGCAAAACTCGCGAGCACATGATCTCCAGCCTCCGTGTGGTACTCCTGAGCGCAACAAAGCGGGTTGTACGCTAGGGGCCAGTTCTCAGTCTCGCCAGGCTTTCGCCTCTCCAGACCGAAAACTGCCCACCGGCCCCCAATCACTGCCAACTCTCAGTCCGTCGACGTGTCGAAGTCGATCTTCGTCACCTTCTTCTTCTCGTCTTTGATGGCTTGAATCTGCTCGCTGGTGCCTGCCATGACGTCCACGCCTTCACCGGCGACCTTCTCCCAGGTGCCGATGCCGCTCTTCTTATACGTGGTGAATCCACGGGTCGCCGCCTTGTCCGGGTCCGGTCCCATTCTCATGCTAAAGCTGGCGCGGCTGATTATCCTTCGAACCTCAAGTCCGCACGAAGGACAATACTTGAGGTGCTCTTCGTCCGCGCCCTGGATCACATCGATTCTCCCGTCGCACATGAAGCAGTCGCGATCGTCGGGCTCGTATTCGTAAATCGGCATGACGCTCTGTTATACGCTCTGCGAGCCTTGATCAGTGCGGTCCACAATCCTACTATGTCAGTCGTAAGCGAACTAAACGAGGAGATCGTCGAGTGCCGGCTCTGCCCGCGCCTCGTCGAATGGCGTGAAAAAGTCGCGGGCGAGAAGCGGAAGTCGTACTCCGATTGGCAGTATTGGGGCAAGCCGGTGCCCTACTTTGGCGATCCCGAGGCAACTCACCTGATCGTCGGTCTCGCTCCTGCGGCCCACGGAGCCAATCGCACCGGAAGAATGTTTACCGGAGACCGAAGTGGCGACTGGCTATTTAGGGCGCTGCATCGTGCGGGAGTGGCGAATCAGCCGGAGTCACAATCCCGAGACGACGGACTCGAACTCACGGGAGTCTTAATTGCCGCCGGCGCCCATTGCGCCCCTCCGGAAAACAAGCCACTTCCCTCTGAAATCGCCAATTGTTCCCAGTACCTGAGGAGATTGATCGCCTCTCGCAAGTGGGAGTCGGTGCTCTGCTTGGGAGGGCTCGCTTGGGATCATGTCCATCGCGTCATGGAACTCCCGAAGCGCCCATTTGGCCACACAGCCGTGGATGCGGTTTTGAATGGCCCGCGGCTGGTGGCCAGCTACCATCCGAGCCAACAAAACACATTCACGGGTCGCCTCACCCAGGAGATGCTGGATGAAGCGATCCGAATTTGGCTCCGAGGTTCCTGAGCGCTACTCGTTTACGAGCGCTTGACGCTCGATCTCGAATCGGCGAAGCTGATGATCTCGAGAGATCGCGAGCTTCACTTTGGATCCGACTGGTCCGTTAAGCATCGCCCTTAGCTTGCGAGAATCGACGCCCATGAGGTCGGTCTGGTCGATGGAGAGGATTTCATCCCCAGGCTTAATGCCGGCGGCTTCGGCGGGGCTGCTCGGCATCACGTGGCTGATCAAGGTCTTGCCTGTCCTAACCTGAAGTCCGCCGGAGATCCCGACCGAACCGACAATCGGCTCGGCAACCACGCCCGTGTAGTTTTCAAACCAGACGCGTCGCTTGTCGTAGTCGATGATGATGTTGAAATTCTTCAGGAAGCCAAATCCGACCGTTCCATCGCCCTCAGCCGAACTAGCTGGGCGGTCGATCACATCCCAAACTGAATTCTCCACCGGAACGCCGAAGATCGTGATTTTAGGAACCTTGAGCGCCCAACTCGTGACCGCCCCCGAGGCGACTCCTGAGAGGGTCGTGAATTTTGCCGTCTTCTTGTCGTCCCACACGCCCACCCGCTCCAGCACGTCTTTGTGGGTCGTCGCGTAGAAGGCGTTTCCGGTATCCAGCGCCATCGTCATCCGCTTACCGGTCTCGGGCAAGACCTCCATTTCCATGGAGCTCTGGCCGATCGGCAGCAGTTTCGCCATAAAGGTCCGCTTGTTGTCGGGCACAAGCTTGTTGATGTCGAACGACTTCGGATAGAACACGAACTTCTTCTTCTCGAAGTTGATACCAGTGATGTTGTTCTTGATGACCGAGAACCCAAGAATTCCATCCACGTGCTGACCGTAGGAAGAAGACATGCGCTCCCAAGGCTGCTGAACAATCGGCTCATCGCCAACGTTGATTTTATGGTCACCGAACATGAGACTGACCAACTTCACCGTTGGCGCTTCGAGCGTCCCGACGAAGTCCTGCAACGTAATCGACCCCGTCACCGGGCCCACGTTGATGGCGGTGTCGACCAGCGCGGAACCTCCAAAACCGGTATCGAACAGCATGCTGACCGAACGGCCATTCACTTTCGCGTCGGCGATGATCGCATCTTCCCCGATGCGGAATGGGACTTCGAAGGTGTCGGAACTTTGGGCGTGCAAGAGCCCTGTAGCAAGTAAGAGTGCAATTGACATGGGAATATGGGTTAAGTACGTCGATTGTAGCGAATTCTTTACTTGCGTCCCAAGCCCATGTAGAGTCCCTGACCAACGCCAGGCATGGCACAGAGACAGCAGAACGGGATGAACGGGATGATCCACAGCACTCGGGCGCGACGATCCAGCATGTCGGTGACCATCCAGAGGGCACTCAGGATCGCCACCGTCACTAAGAGGAAAATCATGAAAGCGGAGAGCGGGTCGGAGTTGATCGCCATGCCGCCCAGAATAGGCAGGCCCTTGGCTTCTCCTCCCGCCGGCATGTGGATCGGAAGGTGAAATCGAAAAACTAACAGGGGAAGAAAGCTGAGCGCCACGAGGACCCACCCGGTGATGGTCCATTGCTTCGCGGAGTGTTCGAGCGACGGGAAAGCGTGGAACTGTCCGTAGGCAGGATTCTCGAGGGGGGGAGCAAACAGGCGATCTCGCAAAGTCGGCTTTGGCTCAGACGCTGGATCGAGTCCGAGCGAGGCGTAAAGCTCGTTGATCCCTGGAAACTTCGGATCGATCTTTCGGGCCGTTCTCGCCTGCTCCTTGGCCTCCGCAAGATTGCCAGTTTCTCGAAGTTGGATCGATAACGTAAATCGATGACGGCATTCGGTCGGCGCGAGGTCCACCGCAGCGCGAAGCAATCGCTCCGCCTCCGCCTGGTTTCCCAGCTTGGCGTTCGCCAAACCCCGGTAAGACAGTTGGTCTGGAATCCGAATTCCCGGCTCACCGATTTGATCGAGGATTTTGAGGGCATCCTGGGGCCGATTTTCTCGGAGTAGGGCCAAGGCTTGGTCTAAGAGGGGCTTGATCGGATCGCTCGCCATTCCCACAAAGCTACCCGCTACGGAGAACCGTAGCTTGTGGACCTCGTTTTCTGTATACTATCGCCACTTTGGGCCGGTGCGGGCCCGTATCTTTTTTCAGCTAGGTGGTGGCATTCCGTGATTATTTCCAGTAACAAGTCAACCTTCAAGCTTGCAGCGGCTGCGGCGGTCCTTTTCGCAATGATTGGCTGCGATACCGGCAAAGCTCCTGACAACAAGCCAGACACTACGACCCCTGCGTCGACTTCTCCAACCGCTCCTGCCGCGTCTACGGCCTCTCGCAAGAGTTCAACCGGCGAAGGCAACAAGTACACGTCCGGCAAGATCCTGATTGGACTCGTCGCCAGTGAGAACGGAGACCTCCGACCCTGGGGCGTCGACTGCGAAGCGGGCGCCAAGCTCGCGGTAGCCGAATTCAACAAGGCCGGCGGCGTCGGCGGTAAGGAAGTCGAACTTCGCATTGAGGACAGCGCCTCGAAGCCGGAACAGGGCAAGAGCGCGGCCGAGAAACTCATCGGAGATGGCGTCCTCGCGGTCATCGGAGAAGTCGCAAGTGGAATCACTGCCCAGATGGGCCAGTCCTGTTTTGAGAAGGGCATCCCGGATGTCGCCGTCGGTGCCACCAAGACCACCCTTACCGATATTGGAAACACCCAGTTCCGCGTCTGCTACACCGACGCCTTCCAGGGCCCGGTCATGGCAAACTTCGCGTTCAAGGAGCTTGGACTCAAGAATGTCGCTCTGATGACCGACAAGAAGCAGCCCTACTCCACCGGACTCAGCGAGTCGTTCAAGGCCACTTTTGAGAAGCTTGGCGGAAAGATCGTGGACGAGCAGTTCTACGAGACTGGCCAGACCGACTTCAAGGCACAGCTCACCAACCTGAAAGCCAAATCGCCAGACGGCATCTTCGCCAGCGGTTACTTCCCCGAGGTAGGCCCAATGGCTCGACAGGTCAAGGAAGCTGGCCTTACGGTCAAGATGTTGGGCGGAGACGGATGGGACAGCAGCGAGATCCTGAACACGGGTGGCGAAGCCATCATCGGTCAGTTCTTCTGCAACCACTACAACAACCACGAAGATCGACCTGCGGTCAAGACGTTCCTCGACAAGTGGAAAGCCGCCTACCCGAACAATCCGGTCCCGGCAACCACAATGGGCGCGCTCGGCTATGACGCAACCTCTGTCGTGTTGGACGCGCTGAAGCGATCCAAGTCGCTCGACTCGAAGGCTCTCCGAGACGCGATCGAAGACACCGACAACTTCGCCGGAGTCAGCGGAGCCATTACTCTCAAGGGTAATGGCGGAAATCCTCCGAAGCGAGCTATCGTCGTCAAACTGACCAAGGGTGGCCAAGTCTTCGCAAAGGCTTACGAGCCGAATGAGGTTGTAAAGTAACCCTTTGATGCACTTGGTTCCAAACCTTCTGGCAGCGTTGAATTTTTCAACGCTGCCAGAGCAACTTGTAAATGGCCTCTTGCTAGGGGCCATTTACGCTTTGATCGCCCTCGGATACACGATGGTGTATGGCGTTCTCCGACTCATCAACTTCGCCCATGGCGAGGTCTATATGCTCGGCGCCTACGTCGCGTTGTTCGCTTCTTACCACCTCGGGTTCGGCCCGAACTCCACCGCTACCAGTTCCAGTCTCGCGAACTTGCTGATCATGCTGTTTGCCAGCATGTCCATCTGCGCGCTGATCGGCGTTATCATCGAGCGATTCGCATATCGGCCCATGCGGGGACAATCGCGAATCGCTTCCCTGATCACCGCCATTGGCGTTTCGCTGCTTCTCCAGTACGGTGGAGCCCTGTTCCTTCCGAACAGCCCTCCTCCCAGCATCAGCGAGAACGTCAATCCCTACCGAGGCTCTTTCGTGGTTCCTCTCTCATCGCCTCCCCCTTCCCTGGCAATCGCCGTGAAGCAGTTGGGGCCGGAAGCAGAGACCAAGAACAAGGCCCTGCAGGACTACCTTGCCTCTCACCCGAACGAAAGCGAATTCTCGCTCTCTCCTGCCGCCCAGCCGTTGAAGGACCAGGCACAGGATGCCCAGCGAAAGTTGGACGATGCGAAGCGAGAACTCGCCAACAGTGGAGTCAACATCACCATCCGCAATGGCGACGTGATCATCTTCTTCACCTCGATGGTGCTGATGATCGTGTTGACGTATTTGGTGCGCTACACCAAACGCGGACGAGCGATGCGGGCGGTCTCCCACGACTTTGATTCGGCTGCCCTGATGGGTATCAACGTCAACAGCATCATCACGTTCACGTTCGTGCTAGGCTCGGCCCTGGCCGGCGCGGGAGCGATGATGCAGGCCACGTTCAAGGGAACGACCATCACCACGTTCTTCGGGCTTCTGCCGGGCGTCAAGGCGTTCGTAGCCGCCGTTCTTGGCGGTATCGGCAACATCCCCGGCGCGGTGCTGGGTGGCCTTCTGATGGGCCTTGCGGAAACGATCATGGTTTGGATGGGTTACAGCCGATACGCCGACGCGATCGCGTTTGTCATCCTCATCCTCGTGCTGCTCTTGAGGCCAGGCGGACTGCTTGGTTCAGACAAGGTGGAGAAGGTTTAAATGTTCTGGCCAAAACGCATTGGTTCGGGCATTGCCGCCATCGCCGTCTGCTTCTTGATCGATTCGATCACCCACCACTCGTTCGGTTCCTATGAGCAGCGAATCATCGCTCTCGTCGGAATCTACGTGACGCTCGCGGTCAGTCTCAATCTGATCAACGGTATCACCGGCCAGTTCTCGATTGGTCATGCCGCGTTTTATCAGGTTGGGGCCTATCTCGCCGGGTTCATCTCGCGACGGTACATCACCGACGCCGGGCACACTCCGCCGCCGGTCTTGTGGCTGATCGGCATGATTCTGGTCGCCGCCGCCGGGGCATCGATCGCTGGCTTCATCGTCGGCCTCCCTTCGCTCCGCCTCAAGGGTGACTATCTCGCGATTGTCACGCTCGGTTTCGGAGAAATTATCCGGATCCTGGTTCAGAACACGGACGCCCTCGGTGGCTCCTACGCTCTGGACAAGATCCCGAAAATTCAAGAGATTTGGCTCATTTGGCTACTGGCGTTCATCTGCATTGCCGTTTGCCGAAACCTTCTCAAGACTGCGCGGGGACTCACGTTCCTCGCCGTTCGAGAAGATGAGATCGCCAGCTCTGCGATGGGTGTCAACGTGACCCGGGTAAAGGTCACCGCCTTCGTCCTCGGCTCGGCCTTCGCCGGAGCTGCGGGCGCCCTTCTGGCTCACTACGAGGGTCTGATCACTCCCGCCACGTTCACGATGGACGTCTCGTTCATCATCCTCACGATGGTCGTGCTGGGTGGAACGGGATCGATCACCGGATCGGTAGTTTCGGCCATCTTCCTGAGCTACTTGCCGGAATATCTCCGAACCCTTAAAGGCGGAGACGGACAGCCGCTGGTCGTGTCCGGAACGGCCGTCGTGGCCGCCCTGATCGTAACCGTTCTCGCGGTCGCCGCCATCAAGACGGTCCTTAATCGTCACCTGTTCACACCGCAGAAACGTGGCCTAATATACGTGGGAATCATCATCGGAGCCGCGATGCTTGAGCCACTGTTTAGCCTGCTGCTGCACCCGGTTCCGATGTTGGCCAACATGCAAGTAGCCGCCGCTCAGCTCCGCATGGTCATCTTCGCGGTGACGTTGATTGTTCTGATGCTTCTCCGGCCCCAAGGCGTCTTCGCTCATCACGAATTCAGTTGGGACTGGGTCAAGAAGATCTTGGGCAAGGGTCCGGTTCCTTCTACGGAGGTGTCCGCTTGAGCCTTCTAAAACTGAATGAGGCAACGATCCGCTTCGGCGGTCTCATCGCCGTGAACAAAGTCTCCTTTGAACTCAAAAAAGGAGACCTGTTCGGGCTCATCGGTCCAAACGGAGCGGGCAAGACCACTTGCTTCAACCTGATCACCGGCGTGTACAAACCCACCGACGGTCAGATTCTTTTCGACGGAAAAGATATCACGGGAACTCCTTCCAACAAGATTGCCAACTTGGGAATCTCGCGAACATTCCAGAACATCCGGCTGTTCAAGGCGCTCTCGGTTCTCGAGAATGTCATCGTGGGAGGATTCCTGCGAAACAACACCGGACTTCTCAGCTCACTGGCTTACCTGCCCGGCGCCATCAACGAGACCGAGGAGATGAAGCAGGAAGCACTTCGACTGCTCGATGTGCTTAACCTTCGTCAAGTCGCGAACGTGCGTAGCGCGGATCTCTCTTATGGAATGCAACGACGACTCGAGATCGCCCGAGCGATGGCTACCAAGCCGAAGCTCCTGCTCCTCGACGAGCCCGCCGCTGGCATGAACCCTCAAGAGAAGGAAGAGCTCAACGTCATGGTCAAGAAGATTCGAGACGAACACGGCATGACCGTGCTGCTGATCGAGCACGACATGCGATTCGTGATGAGCCTGTGCGAGAACATCGTAGTTCTAGACCACGGCGAAGAGATCGCTCAGGGACCACCTGCTGCGATCCGCAACGACCCCAAGGTCATCGCCGCCTATCTCGGCGAAGCCGTCTAAAACGACCCACCAGACACAAGGAAGCCCCGCTCGCTTAATGCGAGGGGGGCTTTTTTGTTATCGCAGACCGTATTGGGCAAGATGGAGTCGCGAGTAGGCGCCTCCGGCCTCCAGAAGCTCCTCGTGACGCCCCTGTTCGGCAATTCCCGAATCGTCCACGACGAGGATGCGATCCGCGTTTTGAATCGTAGCCAGGCGGTGGGCAATCACCAGCGTCGTCCGCCCGACCGAAAGCTCAGCCAACGACTCCTGAATAGCCCGCTCCGTCTCGGTGTCCAACGCGGACGTCGCCTCGTCGAGAATCAGAATGGGCGGGTTCTTGAGGAAAATTCGGGAAATCGCCATCCGCT
Organism: uncultured Armatimonadota bacterium; assembly: GCA_903904815.1. GTDB lineage: Bacteria > Armatimonadota > Fimbriimonadia > Fimbriimonadales > Fimbriimonadaceae > Fimbriimonas. The sequence continues at coordinate 26,519 of CAIVDU010000008.1, read as the reverse complement.
GCTTTTGACCACCCGATAGCTTCACGCCTCGCTCGCCTACGATGGTATCCATTCCATCCGGCAAACTCTCGATCATCGCGTCCAACCTTGCTCGCCTTGCCGCTTCCCAGATCTCCGCCTCACTCGCTCCCAAGCGACCGTAGGCAATGTTGTCTCGGATCGAACCGCCGAACAGAAACACGTCTTGTTGAACGATGCCGATTTGGCGACGCAGGGAGTCCAGCGTCATGCTCCTAAGGTCGAGTCCGTCGATCGTGATTCGACCCGCTTCAACTTCATAGAAACGAGGCAACAGCGAGCAGATAGTGGTCTTCCCTGCTCCGCTTGGTCCGACAAACGCCACCGTCTCTCCCGGCTCAATCGTGAGATTGATGTGGCTGAGAACCTTTCGGTGCGCGTCGTAACCGAAGGTCACGTCCTCGTATCGAATCGCGCCCCTGAGCGGCCCGGCTTCAACGGCATCCGGGGCATCTTGGATGTCTGGTTCGGTGTCGAGGAGTTCCGTGTACCGCTTGAAGCCCGCGATTCCCTTCGGATAAAGCTCAAGGACGGCGGTGATCTTCTCCACCGGTCGAAAGAACACATTCACGAGCAACAGGAATCCGGTGAATCCACCCACTGTCATTTCGCGATGCATGACGAAATAGGCGCCCAGAATCATCACGAAAAGCTGCACGATCCTCATGGTCATGTAGCTCAATGACATGCTTTTCGACATCAGCAGGTAGGCGTCCAGTTTGGTGTTCCGGTACCGCTCATTGTCCTGAGCAAACAAAGCGCGCTCGTGATCCTCGTTGGCAAACGCCTTGACCACCCGAATTCCACCGACGTTCTCTTCAATGCGGGCGTTAAACGCTCCCACTCGACCGAACAGTGACCGCCATGTCTGCGTCATCGCTGAGCCGTAGCGAGCCGACACGTAAGTCATCGGGGGCACTACCAGCCCGGTTATGAGGGCTAGTTTGGCGTTCAGCGTGAACATCAACGCGAACGACCCGAGGAAGGTCATCACCGCTACAAGCGCGTCCTCTGGACCATGGTGCGCCACTTCTCCCACGTCTTCCAGATCTTTGGTGACCCTTCCCACCAGGTGGCCTGTCTTTTGGTTATCGTAGAACCGAAACGAAAGCTTCTGAAGGTGGTCGAAAATCTTGCGACGCATCTCCGTCTCGATCGCGATCCCGAGCACGTGTCCCCAGTAGTTCATGAAGAACTGGAGGCAGGTGTTGACCAGATAAACCCCCAACAATGCCGCCGAGGCGCCGAGGATCAGCGCCCAGTTCTGCCCTGGCAATAGTTTGTCGATGAACGAGTGCACCGCCAGCGGGAACGCCAGCTCGAGAATGCCCGAAACAATCGAGCAAAAGATGTCCATCGAAAACAGTCGGACGTGGGGCTTGTAGTACTGGAAAAATCGAGAAATCATATTGAGAAATGGTTTTTGAGGCGGAAACAAACATCGAGACCAAGTTCAACGGTCCTCGGACATTGATTGCGACTCGAGAATTCTATGGCGCTAGCGGTGAATTCGTCGCAAGCGGGTGCTGCCCGAAAATATGGCTCAGGGTCTCGCTGGCGCCAACTCAAACAGTTTGGCGAGGTCGACAGCCTCCTCGCAATGTCATTTTAGCTGAAAATGGCCGGCCCAAAGGGACCAACCGCGCCCGTCCCCTCATCGCGGAGAACCTAAAAGGCGTTACCACTTATTGAAGCCAAGGCTAACAACCTTAACCTCCTTTCCCCACTTTGAACCTGAAGCGGGAGGCCAAAATGGGATGTGCGCTTCGGATTTCGATTTCTGGCCTCGACGCTCTTGTCGGCTACACTCTTGATGTCAGGCTCCCTCGGCCCTGCCCAGTCACCGGCAGGATCTCCGACTCCAGACCAGATCAGGCTTGCCCTCAACAACTCGATCTGCGTCCTTCCCGTCGGACAAACGATCGATGTGGGGCAATTACCTCCTGGCGTCGGCGAGCCCCTAAACTGGATGGCCGAGCTTTCATCTAGCCTTCCTATTTCGAGAGTCTCGATTCCGGCAACCCACGACGCGGGAACCGCACTGGGCACATTTGGTTGGTCGCGGTGTCAGATTCTCACCATCCCAGCCCAGCTCCGGGTCGGCATTCGGGGCTTCGACATTCGGCTCCGCCTCGTTGGCGACGACCTCAAGATCTATCACAGCCAGGAGTCCCAGAAGCTGGAGTTCGACTCGGTGATGGAATCCTTTCGCTCGTTCTTGAAGGCTCATCCTTCCGAGTTCTTGGTGATGCGTGTCCGTCAGGAAGCCGACCCGATCTCCGCGACCGAGTCGTTTGAATCAGCCTTCGCGAAGGTCCGGAATTCGCCCAACTACCGATCCCTTTTCTACCGAGCAAAGCAGCGAACGGAGATACCCACCGTCGGAAAACTCCGCGGCAAGATCCTCGTGCTGGACAACTACGGAAAGCTCCCCGATTCGGTCGACTACCCAAACCCAACCATGTCGGTTCAAGACGACTACGACACGTCCGACATGGACCACAAGTTTCAAGAGATAGGAGAGAACTTTGACGCGGCAGATCACGCTCCCGACGGGTCAGTTTGGTACGTCAACTACACGAGCAGTTGCAACGCTCAAGTCGATCAGCTTCTAAATGCGGTCCGAATCAACCCACGGGTGGAAGCCACTTTGCGAACGCCGCATCGCCATCTCGGCCTCCTGCTGATGAACTTCCCCGGCCTCGCCGTCATCCACGAAATCGTGGCCAGCAACTTTTGAGACCATCACACAAATTCCCGAAGCCGTGACGCGCATTCCGTCCGGCAGCGGAGAAGTGCGCCCGCACTGGCTCCAATTGGTCGCTCGTCGGCGGAGGTGCGCGAGTTGGGAGCCGGGCAAATCGAACCTGTGAGCAAAGCTAAATCCACTTACTTTTGCGGATTTCTTGTGATGACTGAATTTTCTGAGAATCGGCTTTAGCATTTCCGGCAACCTGATTCGCTCGCCAAGCTTCACTCGTCGTTTTTGCTTTTGTCATGGGCCAGTGCACAGCTTTGCTGACCCCACCTACAAGCACCCCGTCATCCTGAGCGTAAACGAAGGACCCCCTCCTCTACTTGAGCCTTACGAGCGCAAAATTGGAAGCTCCGACTACAGGAGAGGGTGTCTCGTCCCGTTCCCCTACGCTGATTTCCGTTCGGCGGGATCCGGAGACAGTCTCAACATGACGGCAACATAACAGTGGGGTCGGCTAGATTGCAATCCCCGACAAAACATGACAAATAAAGCTTGCGCCTCAACTTGAATGCTAATTGGTGTCAGGCACGTCTAAAAGGAGATGATGCCTTTGAGCTTGATTGCCGCCAGTATGGGACCCCTGAATGTACAACGGGCGCCCGCCTCTCAATCAGTCGCCAAGGCGAACAACTCCTTCGGGGTCAAGCTCTTGGCTGCGCTTGGAGCAGGGCAAGGCGAGAACACCCTCATTTCTCCGATCTCTGTCTCCTCCAATCTTCGCCTTCTCCTCGCCGGAACTCAGGGCAGCACCTACAAAACACTTGCCAAGACGCTCGAACTGTCGTCCCTGTCCTTAGGACAGATCTTGAGCGGCAGCCGTGACCTCTCCACGCAACTCTCGAATTCGGGTGACGCAAAGGTCACGATCGCGAATTCACTGTGGCTAGCCCCTCGGCTCGTATTGAGCCCGTCCTACCAGAAGGTCTCCAAAGACGACTTCGAAGCCAACTCCCAGCCCCTCCAAGGAGTCGGCGAAACGGGAGCCGCCCAAATCAATCGCTGGGTCAGCGATCACACGCGGCAAAGAATTACTCAACTCTTTTCTACGATTCCCTCAGACTCCGTTCTGGTCCTTGCAAACGCCGTCACGTTCGATGGCCAGTGGCAAGACAAGTTCCTCTCCAAGGACACTCATTTCCAGCCATTCCACGGTTCAAAGGGAGACACCACAGTCAAGACGATGACCCGCACCGGGGCAATCGAGTCAGCCTCACAAGGGGGCGCCCAGTTTATCCGCCTTCCCTACCATGGCCACTTCAGCCTATGGATCGCCCTCCCCGGGCCCAAGGCCGACCCGGGGAGATTCGTAAAGGCGCTCCAAATTCCGCCCAAAGTTTCAGCGAGCGAATGCAAACTCTTCCTTCCCAAGTTCAGCTTCTCCGACGAGCATCAACTGAAGGCTCCACTCTCCCAACTCGGAATGGGGCGTCTCTTCGTCCGCGCTGACTTCACCGGCATTTCCCCAGACCCCCGCCTCGGAAGAATCACCGAGGTCGTCCACAAAACCTTCATCAAAGTCGACGAGGAAGGCACCGAAGCCGCCGCCGCAACCGGCGCCATCATTTCACCGACCGCCATTCGAATGGAACCGAAGTTGCAAGAGATCCGAATCGACCATCCGTTCGCATTGGCGATTCGCGACGACGCAACTGGTACGATCCTTTTCGAAGGTGTCGTTCGAAATCTCAACTAGAACTACGGGAAAAAGGCGGGCGGCAGTCGTAGGCTCAGGACCCAATGGCCTTTCCGCCGCCATTGTGTTGGCCAAAGCAGGATATGCAGTAGATGTCTTCGAGGCACAGCCGGAGCCCGGTGGCGCCGCGAGAACCCTGCCCCTCACCCACCCAGGATTCCTTCACGACTTCGGCTCTGCCGTTCACCCGATGGCGGCGGGTTCGCCGTTCTTCAAGTCACTCGACCTTCCGTCCCATGGCCTGGAATGGATCCATTCTCCCATTCCCCTAGCCCACCCGCTCGACAATGGCGAGTCGGTCTGCCTCCGACGAAGCTGGGACGAAATGGAGCAAGAGCTGAGCCACGACGGAAAGGCGTGGCGTTCTCTCATCGGTCCTTTCGCCGAGCACTGGAACGAATTAGCTCCGGAAGTCCTGAGGCCCGTCAGCCTACGGACAAATCACCCATTTCTCATGGCAAGGTTCGGCCTCTTCGCTGTTCCCTCTGCCAAGCGGATTGCCGACTGGTTCTTCAGAGGCGAACGCGCAAAGGCCCTCTATGCCGGATTGGCCGCCCACTCGTTCCTCAGTCTCGACGAAACCCTTAGTTCCTCGGTCGGCCTCGTCCTCGCCATCGTCGCCCATGTGGAAGGCTGGCCCATCCCCAAGGGTGGCTCCCAGGCGATCACCAGCGCCCTCATCAACGCACTGAACGCAAACGGCGGCCAAGTGATCTGCAACCACCGAGTAGAGCGACTCCAAGACTTGGTCGACTACGACCTCAAGATTTGCGACGTCACCCCGCGCCAACTCGAGCGGCTGGCCGGTTCGCTTCTTGCCGAAAGTGAGCGAGAAAACCTGTTGACCTACCGCTACGGACCAGGTGTGTTCAAGGTCGACTACGCTCTGTCATCCCCTATCCCCTGGACGGCCCCCGATTGCTCCAAGGCGGCCACCGTACACCTGGGCGGCAAATTCGATGAAATCGCGGCGTCCGAGGCAGCCATGCGGCGCGGCGAACACTCGGAACACCCCTTCGTCCTCCTAGCTCAACCGAGCCTGTTCGACCCCACAAGAGCCCCCGCCGGAAAACACACCGCTTGGGCCTACTGCCACGTTCCTCACGGCTCGGAAAAGAACATGCTCCCAATCCTCGAAGCCCAGATCGAGCGCTTTGCTCCGGGCTTTGCCGACTGTGTCCTCGATCGACACATTTTCCATCCGGCCGATCTGGAATCAATGGATGCCAATCTCGTCGGCGGAGACATCAACGGTGGCGTCCTGGATGTAAAACAGTTCCTCTTCCGCCCCACGTCACGCATCTACGCCACGACCGCCGAAGACATTTTCATCTGTTCGTCGTCGACTCCACCCGGAGGAGGCGTCCACGGCATGTGTGGCTTCCACGCCGCTACTCTAGCGTTAAAGAAATAGGCGATTCAAGAAAGATTGCAGGTTCCTATCACCGCATTTCGCGAGTACCCTACGCTTACTACATTCAGGTTCAATAACCGCATCGTGGTGTCCCCTCCTTTGATGAATAAGGGACCAGGAGCAATGCTTAACTAAGCCTGGGTCTCCCGACCGGGCCCCTCTACCGCAGCGAAGCGTACGCGTGGGAGGGTAGGGAGGGGGTGTAGTGAACCTAAAAAAAGTGCATCGAAACCATCTAGGAGCCGCCGACTAAACCGCGTCAGAAATGGTTGGCTCCCGGTCAAACGCACTTCGACACGGCGACCCTAAGTAAAAGAAGCCTGTTTGCTCCGACTGAAAAAAAGAAACCCCCTCTCCGAAAATCGGAGAGGGGCCCTTTTCACTGAATTAGAACCGTACAGTCTTCAGCGCTGCGTTCACGATCTTTTCGACCGAAGGCAGAACGAACAGTTCCAGCGGCTTGGACCACGGAACCGGAGTATCCAATCGAGTGATTCGAACCGGAGGAGCGTCCAAGAGATCAAACGCCTTCTCGGAAACGCGGGAAACGATCTCTCCGGCAAAGCCGCAAGTCATCGGCGCTTCGTTGACGACGATCAGTCGATTGGTCTTGGCCAACGACGTGAAGATAGTCTCCTCATCCAGAGGCACCAGCGACCGAATGTCGATCACTTCCGCCGAAACACCGTGCTTCTGAAGCTCATCGGCGGCAGCGAGGCAGTGATAGACGTTTTGACCGTAGCTTACGAACGTGATGTCGGTTCCGGTACGACGGATCGCCGCTTTTCCGAGAGGGACAATGTAGTCGCCTTCGGGCAGAACCTCTTCGATCTCGCGTTTGCGATACAATTCCTTGATCTCGAAGAAGACACAAGGATTGCCGTCGCGCAGAGCGGCTTTCAAGAGCCCCTTCGCGTCCGAAGGAGTCGACGGGCAGACCACTCGAAGACCAGGTGAGTTGCAGAACCACGCCTCGTTCATCTGGCTGTGGTACAGCGCGCCACCGCCATACGCGCCCGCAGGGCCACGTACGACCACCGGGATGTTGACTTCGCCAGCCGTCCGGTAATGGTAGGTCGCCATCATGTTGACGATTTGGTCGAAGCCGCAGGAGATGAAGTCCATGAACTGCATCTCGGCCATGACCGTCTTGCCATTGAGGGCCATGCCAACTGCTGAGCCCACGATGCATGCCTCCGAAATGGGCATGTCAACCACTCGGGCTTCGCCGTACTTGGCTTGAAGTCCCTCGGTGACGCCGAATGCGCCGCCAAGGATCCCGATGTCCTCACCCTGACACAGCATGTTCGGGTTGCGCTCCATCTCTTCGAAGAGCGCCTCTTTCAGGGCCGTGAGATAGTTCTTTTTGATCGCTGCCGGAGCATCCGCTATTGCGCTCATGCGTTCTCCTTAAAGACCCACATGGCGCCTTCTTCGGCCGATGGGATATCAGATGCAAGGGCGAAGTCGATGCCCTCGTTCAAATACTGGACGACTTCCTTCGGGAAATCTTCATCGGTGGCTTCCACCGCGTTCTTCCCTTCCGCCTGGTACAGCGAAGCCTCTTCGCCGGTGAGAATTCCCAGTTCGATCAGTCGCTTTCGGCAAACTGCAATCGGGTCTCGTGCCCGTCCGTGCTCAACCTCTTCCGGAGATCGGTACTTGTTCGCCCGATCGTCATCGTGGTCTCCATGTCCGTAAGCCCGGAACGTCTTGCACTCCACGATGCTTGGGCCCTGGCCCGACCGTGCGTACTCGATCGCTTGCATGACCTTGTCATACACGTCGAAAACGTCTTGGCCGTCGGCAATGAAGCCAGGGATGCCAAATCCTCGGGCACGATCCGCCACGTCGGCGGTCGGAACCTCAAGGTGCACGGGTGTTCCGTAAGCCCACTGGTTGTTCTCGATGATCGTGACCATCGGCAACTTGCGCACGGCGGCGTAATTGATCGCCTCGTGGAAGATGCCTTGAGCAGTGGAACCTTCTCCGTTAAACGTGAGGGCCACCGCGTCTCCGCCGTCGAGGCGGTCGGCATAGACGACTCCCGCCGCAACCGGGATCGTTCCCGCCAGCATGGAAGTCGAATGGATAATGTGCTTGGCTCGACTGCCGATGTGGGACCAGTTATCTCTGGCACGTCCCGGGGAGTCGATCTTGCCCCAAACCTGGGCACAAACCTCTTCGATGCTCATACCCATTCGGTCGGACCGTCTCCAGCCCCCTCGCATATCTTTGAGAAAGAAGGCAGGCATGTCGCGATGGATCGGAGAGATCCAGTCGTTGGGTTTGAGACCAAAGAGGGAGCCGACGAGCACGGCCTCCTGGTTATGAGACGAATAAAGAGTTCCCCTCAACTTGCCCCTGCGTTTTTCCTTGATGAGTCGAACATCAAAGTAGCGAGCAAGATAGAGTTGACGGAAAATCTCGAGGCGATCTTCGGGGGTTAGCAGGTCCTGTGGACGAGAAGCCAGATTAGGTTCGATGACGACGTGAGCTTTTTCAGCGGTCGCGGCTCCGGTTGATTGACTCAAAACTTTCACTCCGGTGTTACGGGTTGGATAGCGGAGAGGCTACCCGAAAAAAGACGGTTTAATGACTAACGATTAGCAATGAATCACTTCTGCTGCTAAGATGTAGCCCCTCTTTAAGAAGTTCCACGAACTGGGACTCTTTTTAATCGGTTGAACTAACCCAATGGATCGCAAAATCACGCTTGGCCTGCTCTTGGCGCTCATTTTTGCCCACATCGTGTTGGCGGCTAGCTTCGCGGCGGAGACGCCATACCGAACGGCGGGCATCCTGTTGGGTCAGCGAGGTCCAGATGGTGGTCCAGATCGAGAACAAGACATCGGCGCCCCCGACGAAAGGCAACATGTCAACTACATCTCGTACCTTGCGGAGGGTAAAGGTTTTCCTGTCTTCAATCCGGCCGATCCAAACCTTTACGAGAGCTATCAAAGTCATCAACCGCCCGCGTTCTACGTGCTTTCGACCGCATGGTCTAAAGCGCTTGGACTGTCGGATCTGACGACGCAGGATGCAGGTCTCAAACTGCGTGCTCTCAACGTCGTCATCGGGTCGATCACCGTCGCCGGTGTGTTCTTCCTCCTCTTCTGGGGATTTGAAAGCGAAGGGATCGCTCTAGTCGGAACCGCGTTTGCCGCGCTTCTGCCCATGTTTGCCGCCCTTAGTGGCGCGGTCAGCAACGATCCTCTCCTTTTCTGCCTGATCACCTGGGTTTTGGCACTCCTGACCCTTGCCACGAAACAAGGCTGGACCTGGAAACTGGCGATAGGTGTCGGCGTGCTCACCGGTCTGGCGCTTCTCACCAAAACAACCGCCCTCTCTTTGCTTCCCATCATCCTTTTGGCGTTGCTCCTCAAGAGTTCCAAGAAGCCGAGTCTTGCAATGATTGGCGCGTCGGCCGCTTTGGCGCTCATGTTAGTCGCTCCTTGGTGGGCGAGGAATCAGAACCTCTACCATGACCCACTCGCGATTCAGGCCTTCTCAAATGCGTTTAAGGGCTCCGCACAGAAAGAGACGATCATCAAGAACGCAATCCTCTTGCCTCAACCCGATGCGAACGGCGAACTGACCTACTGGAAGGATTGGGTTGGTTGGTGGACGGCGAGATCGTTCTTCGGAGCATTTGGTTACATGGACATCTGGCTCAACGAACGGGGCACGTCGGGTACGGGGCCGAACTCGCCCAACGCGTTGTACCGGTTGCTTCTCGCCGCGACGTTCCTATGCGCGGTGGGCTGGGCAGCCTCGACGCGACAATCGGATTTCAAACAAAAACTCCCGTCGCACATTCTCAATGGCACGTTCTTCCTCGTCGTGCTGCTGCTCTTCATTCGTTTCAACAATCAGTATTTCCAGGCGCAAGCACGCTATCTGCTTCCGGCAATCGGCGCCATCTCCGGAGCGTTTGCGATTGGAATCTTCGAACTCTTCAAACGCCGAACTTACGTCGCGCTTGGCGTGGTCATATTCGTGTTAGGGGGAATCGACGCCTACGCGCTGAGTCGTCTCCCATCCGAGTTTCAAAAGAGGACGGGAGAAATGATTCCATCCGCAATGAGGAATCCTGAACCTCAAAGAACCATCGGTTTCAGAGTTGCTAGCATGGACGGATTGCCTTCGTCGTCGTCGGAGCGCCCACGTCAGGGGTAACCGATCGACGCTGTGTGGCGTCCAAAGGATAGAGTGGTGTCAGCACTGATCGATAGAGCTAAAACGGCCGGATTTGACGAGGACTTAGTTCTCGTCGAGCGGTTTTTGGCCGGCGATCAAACCGCCTTTGAGTCTCTGTACGCGAAATACTACGACAAGGTCTTCGCTATTTCACGAGGCATCCTCCTCGACTCCGACGAAGCAGCCGACGCCGTACAGGAGATTTTTCGACTCGTTTACCGCCACCTGGGTCGCTTCGATCGACGCTCGCGCTTCAGCACTTGGCTGTTCCGCGTGTCGGTGAATCGGAGTATCCAAGAAGCGAGAAAGGCCAAGCACCGTTACCGCCAAGTGGAACTAAACGAGGCGGTTTCCCAAACCGCGCCCGAAGAGTTCGACAACAGCGATCCTCGCATTCAGGCAGCGATGCTCCGACTTAACCCGACCGATCGTGCGCTTCTGACCCTGTTTTACTGGGAGGAACTAAGCCTCCAGGAGATCGCCGACAGCCTCGGTTGCGGGGTCAACGCGGCAAAAACCCGACTGTATCGATCCCGTGAACGGTTCCGAACACTCTACGAGGAGACCAGCGAATGAGAAAGATCGCTCCCGAAATAGAGAATCTCATGTGGACCCTCGCTGAGACCGGAAACCAAGACGCCATCGAGCAGTTTGAAGCGCGGTTTCCAGACCTCAAGATCGAGCTGACCAAGCGCATCATGATGGTTCGAAGCCTCAAGCGGAATCGACCCGAGACCGGGAACGTGCCCGTCATCCCTCGGTTCAATCCGTCGACCGCCCAAGGGCCGTCTCCATCGAAGGCTCCGGTCGCCGTTGCGATCGCGTTTGCCGTGATTGCCATGAGCGCGCTCGGCTATACGCTGACCACCACGTTCGCGCGCAAGCCAATTGTGCTGGCGCCAGCACCGAAAGTCAATCTCGATCCGATCCAGCTCCCCGAGCCGGCGACTTCCAATTCGCTCAACCCACCCACGGCGACTTCCCCGAATCTGAATTCGACCCAGGTACCCGCCCCGCCGGCAGTTCAGCCCGACGCATCTCAAATTTCTTCCTCAGCCAACGAACCCAAGTGGGCAAAACCGCAAGTGGTTAAAATGCGCGACGTTCCGCTCCTGACCGTGGCCAAGCTGGTCGCCGCTCAAGGTGGCCTCACCCTGGAGATCGCTCCCGGCATGCCCAACCCTTCGGTTCGAGTCGACTACCAGGACATCAACGCCGCCGATATCCTGAAAGATCTGGGCAAGACATACGCTTTCACCCCGATGCTGAGCGATGACAACAGCGTGATCCTCATTCCAGCCGTCGCTCACACGGATCATGTGGACTCGATCCCGAGCGCAGTTGAAAACCGCCGCCCAAATCCCTGACACCGCAAAACTCGCTCTCTGACCGCAATCTTCTCCTACTTGGTAAGAATGAGATGCATCGCTATACTAAGGAGGGAGGGTTGAACTGTTGCCATGCCTTCGATCCAACGAACTTCTGACCTTATAGAGCTCATTGCAGAGCGCGCCATTACATTTGCCTTTGGAGGCCTCGTCGGACTCGGAATCTCCGGCGTCCTTCTCTACTACCGCGGACAGACCGGCATGTTCGTGCCTCTTGCCGTCGTCTTGATCGTGATTAGCCTTCCCTTGACGCTTTATTCGATCTACGAAGCCACGAAGATCCGAAAGGTCTCGGCGCATGCGGTGCTGTGCCCGTTTTGCGAGCACAACAACCAACTGGTTGAGGCCCCTGAGAGCGATATCAACTGCCGCAGTTGCAATCGGATGGTGCCGATCACCGACGGCAAAATCTTGCCCGTAGATCAAGTCCGGTGTGGTTTCTGCAACGCGCTCAACTACTACAGCGAAAAGACCGAGGTCCTTCTCTGTGAAGAGTGCAACCACGAAATCCCGATCGCTGGAGACGACAGCAAGCCGACCAAGTCGATGCCATCGTTCTATGCGGTGCAGGATGACGACTCGCTGTACGAACTGGTCCTCGTGGCCCACGGCTATAAAACCGAAGACCTCATCAATGCGCTTCAGCATATGCTCGCGTTGAATCGCAGTCAGGTCAAACAGATTCTCGGGGAGCTGCCTGCCGTGCTTCTGACCGGAATCAACCGCAAGAAGGCGGAGATGCTGAAGGCCCAACTGTCCATTCACGACGGTCTGGCCGAATTCAGGGCCATCAGCGAAAAGACCACCGTTTAACCGATCCCGTGAGTGTCCAGCGTGCCTACGCTCGATACTCACCGAGAATTCCTCCCGTCCTTCGCGTCCGATCCGGTCGACGAAGGTATGCTTTCGCCTCAATACTAGTAGCGGCCAAGTGCAAGTTCTGCACGGAAGCGTGACCTCAGGGAGTTTAACTTACAGATGAAGTTCCTACAGCGCGCGAGGCCCAACGTCGTACGCCTCGCCACGGTTCGCAACTCGACGATCGCCATTGGTGGCGCATTGGGCATCCTTGCCCCTGCCACCGCTTCTGCCTCCGAAGGCGATAACGTGGTTCTCCACTTTAGCCAACAGGATTCACTCATGCTGTGGATCTCGTTCGGAATCGGCGCCATCGCATTCCTCTACGCCTTTTTCCTTCGCGCCCAGATCCTCGGCGAAGCGCCCGGCAGCGACCGGATGCAAGAGGTCGGCAAAGCCATTCATGACGGGGCACTCGCTTACCTAAAACAGCAGATCACCACCATGAGCATCTTCGTGTTGCTCCTGGCCGGCGGTCTCACTGCCCTTTTCTGGACCTCAGGCCCGCTTGCCGCTGGCCTCGTCGGACTCTGTTTCGTGTTCGGCGTGGGTGGCTCCTACTACTCGGGCTATAGCGGAATGCTCATGGCCGTCGCCAGCAACATGCGTGTTGCCAACGCGGCGCTCACCAGCCCCAAGCGAGCGCTTGAAATCGCCTTTCGAAGCGGTGGAGTCGCTGGACTCTTCACGGTTGGCGTCGCTCTCATGGGCGCGACTCTCATCCTGCTCTTCGGCGGCGACCACGCGACGACCCTTCTCGTCGGATTCGGATTTGGTGGTTCGCTGGCCGCATTGTTCATGCGTGTCGGCGGTGGCATCTTCACGAAAGCGGCCGACGTCGGTGCCGATCTGGTGGGTAAGGTCGAAGCCGGGATTCCCGAGGATGATCCTCGAAACCCTGCGGTTATCGCCGATAACGTCGGAGATAACGTCGGAGACTGCGCGGGCATGGTGGCCGACGTCTTCGAGTCTTACGAAGTCACTCTGGTATCCGCCATCGTCCTCGGCGCCGCCTCATCGGTCGTTTTCGATCAGGCGACGTGGACGCGACTAATCGTTTTCGCGTTGGTGGTCTCGGGACTCGGCTTGGCCGCATCCCTTATCGCCATCAGCTTCGTCAAAGGCAGCGACGATCCCGAGTCTTCCCCGCTCGACTCGATCACTCGAGGTCTTTGGGGCGCGGCTGGTCTTGCTGCGGTCTTCACGCTCGGTGCGACCTATTTCTTGATGGGAGGAAGTTCGAATCCCCTTCGAACCACTCAGCTCCAGTCGTCTACAAGCGCGATCACCACCGAAGTCCGGGCAATCCACGCCATTCGAGACTCGTTGGCCTTGGCCAATAAGAAGAAGCCATCCGAGGTCACCTCGGAAGATGTGGTCAAAGCAAAGGAAGCTACTGCGATCGGCCTTCAGGCCAGCCAGACCGACAAACTGTTTGTCGACCAAGCGTTGCGACAGGATGAGGCGATTCTGCCGGAATCGAAGAACCTAGTTGGCTATGAAGAGGTCAAGGACCCCGCCGATCCCCGCGTGGCTAAGCTGAGCATGGTCATCCCTCAGGATGGATCGCGACCGGTAACCGCCACCAGCGACATCTTCGAGCCACTCGGGCAGGGGCTTTCAAGCACCCCCGCCGATCCGCTCGAGGTCGTCGAGGTCCACTTTACCGGCGACTCAACCGCGAAGCCCGCCTTGGGCCAGCAACCGCCCCGAGCGGCCGAGCACATCGACCTCACCACGTTTATCGGCCCTGGACGAAAGAGTCAGAATCTGAAGAAGATCGATGACATCGTCTCGCACGAAAAGACCGACATTCCCAACCTTGCCTCAACGGTAAAGGCGGAATACCTTGCCCATCTCTTTGTCAATCAAGAGAGCAAGCCGATCTTGGTGGTCGATGCGGAGATTCCGAATCCCCACGCGATACTCCTGCCTTATCAGCAGCAGAACCAGCAGTTGACCTTCCTCGAAGGCGACGCCAAGACGCTTAATTCGAACGTACACAACCCGGTTCCCGGTGGGCCGCAGATCCCGACGCAGCAACCGATTGAGCTAGGGTTTGCCAGTCACGCAACCGTGCCGTGGTCGACTTTCTTCTGGCCGCTTGCCTTCGGCATTCTCATGTCGATCGTGCTCCAGAAGCTCACCGACTACTACGTGTCGACCCATCGCAAGCCGACCCAGGAAGTCGCTGGCGTTTCCAACGCGGGACCGGCGCCGATGATCATCCAAGGATTCGCCTACGGCGCGGAATCTGCGGTGTTCATGTCCGTGGCGATCGTGATCTCACTGATGTTCCCGCTGTTCTGCTTCCCCGCCGCGAAGTACGGCAGCTACATCCTGAGCTTCTACGGCATCGCCCTTGTCGGTCTGGGACTCCTGACCCCAACCGCCTTCGTGTTGGCAATGGATACCTTTGGCCCGATCTCGGATAACGCGCAAGGCGTGTTCGAGATGAGCGGCGAAGCCGACCTGCACCCGAAGGGCGCGCACGCTCTTCAGCAGCTCGACGCGGCCGGCAACACGACGAAGGCTCTGACGAAGGGATTCGCCATCGCCACCGCCGTCATCGCCGCCGCCGCCCTGTTCCACTCATTCGTAGACAGCGCTCAGCTAAGCGGGCAGGGCCTCAGGCTCGACGTTCCCGAGATCTTCCTGGGTCTCTTGCTAGGAGGCGCTGCCCCCTATCTGTTCTCCGCATTCACGATCAACGCAGTGGGCCGCGCGGCCTTCGAGCTGATTCACGAAGTCAGAAGACAGTTCCGCAACGACCCGGGAATCATGAAGGGCACCAGCAAGCCAGACTACGCCAAGTGCGTGGCCTTGGTCACCGCCGCCGCCCAGAAGGAACTCCTCGGCCCAGGAATCCTCGCGATCGCTCTACCGGTAGCCGTTGCCTTTGGATTCTCCATCGGCAAGCCGGCGACCCTGGTAAACGGCCACTACTACAACCTCACTGGCGCGGAGGCGCTCGGCGGCTTCCTCGCTGGCGCGATCCTGTCGGGCCAACTCATGGCGGTCATGCTGTCCAACTCGGGCGGCATGTGGGACAACGCCAAGAAGCTCATCGAAGATGGAATGTACGGCGGCAAGGGTTCAGAAGCTCACAAGGCGAGCGTCGTCTGCGACACGGTCGGAGACCCATTCAAGGACACTGCCGGCCCAGCTCTCAACCCGTTAATCAAGGTCATGAACCTGGTCGCACTACTCCTGGCCGGAGTCATCGTTCGCCCGTACGGCAACCTCACCCTCAGCGTGATCACCGGCATCGCGGTGGCCGCTCTGGTGGCTTCGATCGCGATCTCCAAGAAGGGATCGATGTCAGAGCAGATGTACGCCGCGACTCACGAAGCCCAAATCCACGACGAGCACCTGAAAGCGATCGAACATGGTCACGACGACCCGCTCCCAGCCGACACATCGTCGACCAAGAAAGCTCCTTCCAAGAAGCGAATCGTAGTCGAAGAAGACGATTCCGAATCGTAGGGTTTTGCGTTAAGGGTTAGCCCGCTCTGGCGGGCTTCCCGGGTTGACCACCCCGAACGTCCGAAACGTTCAGTCCGCCAGCCCCGGATTCCGATGCCCCGCAGCACCCCCAACGTCGGAGACGTTGTGTCTGCTAGCCCTGGGTTGCGATGCTCCGGCATCGCTACCCGGGGAACGCGGCCACAAAATGAAGCTACCGGAGGGGTTTTGCCGTTTGGAAGGTCGAAACACGACACAACCCACCCAGATTTCGACGATACGTCGGAGACGTTGTGTCCGCCAGCCCCGGATTCCGATGCCCCGCATCACCCCCCAACGCCGGAGGGGTTACGCTCGTCTGGGCACAAAGCCCCATGGCGGGGATCAAATCGCGTACTAACACAGTCCCAGCATAACCAACAAGTCTTTTGCACGTTATTAGCTACTGAGAGGTGATCACATGGTCGACGTCAATGATGTCCGTGGCCAAAGAGTCGCACGGGCTGAACTTAGTAAGCGAGGAATAGATACGATGCGCGCGGATGTGCGCATGATGCACGGGGTCCTCTACTTGAGAGGGACCATCTGCCTGATGTGCGGTTCCGAGATCAAGGATTTGAAGCAGGAGATGGAGCACATCGCTCACATCCTTCGCCAACGCACCGAAATCCGGGACGTGGTCTTAGACTGTTCGTTTGTGGAAGCAGACCCGAAGAAGCCGAAACCGGCCGCGTCGGGCGCTTCACTCCGATAGTCCTTCTTGGGCCAGCCTAATCGCCTCGCCAACCAGATAGAAGCTTCCGGTCACCAGAATCAGGTCGGAAGCTTCTGAATTGCGAATGGCGCTGCCGATCGCTTCGGCCAGGCTAGAATGCGCCCGAGTTTCCGGAAAAAGCCCGGAGATCGAGGCCTGCAGAGCAGTGGGCTCGATGGCCCGGTGGAAGTTGATCGGGGCGATGTGGACTTCATCCACTAATCCCTTGAAGGCGCTAAAGAACGTGGAGGGTTCGTGGCCGGTGACCATTCCCGCCACCATCAGAACCCGCCTGTTGGAACGATCGGCCAGATACGATCGCAGCATCTGACTCAGGTTCGTTCCCGCTTCGGCATTGTGCGCCCCGTCGAGGATGAGTTCTCGACCAAGGACATTCAGTCGCTGAAATCGGCCAGGGATACTTGCTCGCGCAGCCCCGTACGCCGTAAGTTGTCCGGAACCTGCGCCGGAGAGCTCCAGAGCCGCGTAGGCCAGCGCCGCGTTGTGGCCCTGGATTTTTCCATATAGGCTGGGCCTTAGGACCACACTGGACCGAGGAGTCTGGAGTTCCCAGTCACCCTTCCCTGCTTCGCGAAGATGCAGGTGCTCTCCGAAAACCCATGCCGGGGCGCCCAGTTCGTCACAGATTCTTAGGATTACCGCCCGAGCTTTTTCGTCCATCTCGCCCACCACCACCGGCACTCCGGCTTTGACTATCCCCGCCTTCTCGAAGGCGATCTTCTCGAGGGTATCACCTAGGATCTGGACGTGGTCTAGGCCAATGCTCACGATCACGCTCGCCCTGGGGGTCACCACGTTCGTCGCATCGAACCGACCGCCCAACCCAACCTCCAGAGCCACCCATTCGGCTTCGTGTTGCTTCCAGTGCTCGAAGCCAACCGCGGTCTTCATTTCAAATTCGGTGACGCCACTAAATTCGGTGTTCTCGAGACTCTCCGAGACAACCCGTAGCCGTTCGATGGCCGCTGAAAAATCACTCTCCGAGATCATCTCGTGACCAAACCACACGCGTTCGCGTGGATCCACTACGTACGGGCTAAAGAATGCGCCGGTTCTGAACCCATTGGCAAGCAGCATGCTTTGGACAAACGCGGTCACGGAGCCCTTGCCATTTGTGCCCGCGACGTGAATGTATTGCGGCCCGGGAGCGGATCCGAGCGACGATGCAAGTCCGGCACGATAGACGAACTCCTGCATGCGTTCCAACCCGAGACGCCAGCCACGGGGTTCGAGATCTTTGAGGTATGTGAGAGCTTCTTGGTAGGTCATTGGGACTAGGCGTATCGAGCGTCCGCTGTCCGCGAAGGAAAGCGATGGACAATACCAGTGATGATGATGAATGAAAACCAGAGTGCGCTCTGGACGAAGCTTGCGAGCTTCTCACTGGAAGAGCCAGGCGCAATTTTTCCAGACTCCCAAAAGCAAAGTTCGCCGCCTTCTCCGCCTCCCTGCAGTAAGCAGGAAAAACCCTCGGCAAGGCCGGTACGTTGGATCGTACCGGCCTTTTTTGTTGCCGTCATCGGAAGCTTCCTCGGTTGCCAGACCGACCAGACGCCCTTGACCCAATCCTCGGACTTCGATTCCGCCTTTGGAGGCCTGTTCGCCTTCGGAATAGCGATGCTCCTGGTCATCGGATTCGTTGCCGCCGTATTGGCTTCCACAAGCCAGCCCGCCTCTCGCCGAAGGCGATACGGGTCTAGCGGAAGCGACGACTCTTACCGCCCGATCAACACTGACTCGGGAGGCGCCTCATCCCACGACACCAGTCACTCAGGCTCCCACTCCGGTTCCCACGATGGCGGGCATGACGGAGGACACAGCGGGGGCCATGGTTGCGGCGGTCACGGAAGCGGAGGCCACGGATGTGGTGGCCACGGCTGCGCCAGCGGCCGCTAAACCCTCATAAGCGTCCCGCTCCTCAAGTCCAAACTTTCGAATCCTGAAATCCGGACACAGCCCCTTCCGAACTACAAACTGGTGACTCCGCGAGAAGAAACGACAACCCCGTAGGCCGAGAATGATTCGTGTCTCGGCAGTCCGCCCACCATCTCGTAACAACTCCCATAGCGCCCCTTCCGGACTGCAGACTGCCAACCGCGAACTTCAAAAACTTTCAAACGCCGCCCCCACCAATCCCGACGCAAAAAGCAAACTTTTTTGCTGGTTTTTCGCAGAATGCAGCAGATCGCGCCGGTTGCGACCATAAATGAAACTGTATGGTCAGTGCATCCCAGCTTGATCAAGATCATCGTCGAATCGACATACTCCGCCGGATGAAGATCCTCGACTCGCGATCGGAGCAAGTCTATGAGGACGTAGTACTGCTCGCTTCGCAGATCTGCAATACCCCAATTTCGCTTGTAAGCCTGGTGGAAGAAGATCGCCAATGGTTTAAAGCCAAGATTGGTTTGGACATCTCCCAGACATCCAAGGAGGTTTCCTTCTGCGCACACGCCATCCAACAATCGGCCACGCTAGTGGTCACCGACGCGCAACGGGATCCGCGGTTTACGAACAACGAACTGGTCACCGGCGACTTCCACCTTCGCTTTTATGCGGGAGCACCGGTCTATGCCAACGATGAGCCTGTTGGCACCGTCTGCGTGATCGCGAAAGAGCCAAGGGATTTCAGCAGGCAACAGATCGAGGCACTCGAAGCACTCGCCCGACAGGTCTCGGCCCATCTTCAGCTCAGATTGCAGAACGAGATGCTGACCGAGCGTGAGGATCAGCTATTTCAGGCTATGCGAAGAGCGGAAGAGCTCTCCGCGCAGTTCGCAAGCGAGGAACGATTTGTAAGAGCGATTTCCGACGCCGCTCCTGGGCTTGTTTCGTACTTGGATGCTGACCTCAACTATCGGTTTGCCAACAAGGCCTATCTCGACTGGTTCGGCCGCACGCCCGAGCAGTTGTACGGATCGAACCTGAGGGACTTACTTGGTGAAGCCCTGTTTTCCGCAAACGAGCCGTATGTGCGAAAAGCGCTGGCCGGAGAGCCTCAACTCTTTGAGCGATCTCACCCCCTCGTGGGCGGTCAGACGAGGCATATGCTCGCGAACTACATTCCAGACGTGGGGCAGAACGGAAGCGTCAAAGGCATCTTTGTGACCGTGACCGACATATCGCGCCAGAAGGAAACGGAACTAGAACTCCGTCAAGCCGCAAACGTACTTGAAACGATTTCCGAAGGCGTGGTGGTCACGGACCAGCACGGTACCGTCTTGTCTGTCAATCCCGCATTCTGCTCCATAACGGGATTCGATGAAGATGAAGCGATCGGACGATCGATCCAAGAGCTATCTCAGGACATGGACGAACTTCACTCCTTCGACCAGATCTCCGATCAACTGCATGAGACGGGTCATTGGGAGGGCGATGTCTGGACTCACCGAAAGGACGGAGAATCCTACCTTCAGCATCGAACGCTGTCGTTCGTTCGAGACGGCTTTGGAGAGCCAAATCGGTATGTCGCCGTCATCAGGGATGTCACCGCAAGATGGAAGAAGGACGAGGAGGTACGCCGCCAAGCAATGCACGACGAGCTCACCGGTCTTGCCAATCGCCACTTGTTGACCCTGAGGCTGTCCCAACTAATGGCGCAGTCGAGCCGTGAGGGCAGATTCATCGTACTCATGTTTTGCGACCTCGACGGGTTCAAAGCCATCAACGATCGACTAGGTCACGGCGCTGGAGATACCGTACTCAAGACGGTCGCCACACGGCTTCAGGCCCAAGTCCGCCAAACAGACACCGTGGCCCGATTGGGAGGTGACGAGTTTGTCGTTCTCCTAGATAACCCGACCAACACAACCGAAGTCGAACGTGTCGCAAAGAGGATCGTTAAGTCGATCGGCAAAGCGATTGTCATTGACGGGAACCCGGTGAACGTGGGAATTTCCATTGGAATCACCACGAGTGGTGTCGCAACTGAATCCGCCGACCAACTGCTGGAACGCGCCGACCTGGCGATGTACGCCGCAAAAAGTGCCGGCAAGAACGGTTACCACTTCCTGTAGGAACACAAAGGAACGAACTTCGGATCGTTACGCCCCAGACGCAACAAAGGCCTCCTCAAACTCCTTCAAGTCCGGCTCACTCACCTCCGAGACCGCCCAATACTCGAGGCCTTGAAATCGAAAGTGGCGCACGTGGAACCCGGCTGAATCGACTTCGCTCAACCCAAAAACGGGATTGTCGGTCACAAACACGTTGATGATGTGGCGGTTTCGGCGATACACCAGTGCCGCCGCAGGGCGCTCCTCTAGATACTCTAACCTTCCACCCAACAGCGGGAAGCCCTGTTTGGCGAGATCGGGGACGGTAGGAGAGAAGCTCAACTTGCCCTGGAACCAGGGTTTCACCGTGTGCCGATCCGAAGACGGAACGTCGACTAGGTTGTTCAACATCAGCGAGCGCACGTGGCTCGAAACGAGTTGCTGCGCAAATCGATCCTTGCGCACCAAGCCCGGTACGACCATCCAGATTGCGGCGGCGCCGATCGCCAAGCCAGCCGCGAACGGCACGAACCATCGCACAGGGTGGGCCCTCAGTGGTCGCACGGTGGCCGCTTCGATGCGAGCAAGTACGGAATCAGGAAGCGGCTGGTAGTCGTATTGCGCGCGCACCGCTTGGCTCAATCGCTGAAGCATCTCCAGTTGGCCAAGACATTCCGGACAATCAGAGACGTGCCGTTCGACCTCGTCGATCCGAAGAGCGTCGAGTTCCCCGTCCACGTACAGCGGAATCAGTTTTAGAACCTCGGTGCAGGTTACGGACAAGTCTCACCTCCGGAAAGCTGGTTGAGTAGCGCCGTCCGCGCTCGCGAAAGCCTCGACATCACGGTCCCAATCGGGGTCCCCGTCACTTCGGCAATCTGTTGGTAGCTCAAACCTTCAATCTCCCTCAGAACGAGAACCTCCCGCAAGCCGATCGACAACTTCCCGATCGCCTCGTTCATCGCCGCGCGCGTCCAATTGCCTTCCGCAACCTCGACCGGGTTCGGAGTGCGCTGATCGACCACTTCGATCTCGTCGTCAAAACTCAACTCCTTGCCCCGTGCCTGGGACCGTGTTCGCAGGATATTCATGCACTCGTTCCTCACGATGCGAAGAAACCAAGCGCGAGAATCTTCTCCCCGAAGTTGCCAAACCGACTGGTACGCCTTGACCGAAGCTTCTTGAATCGCGTCTTCCGCATCGGACCGGTTCTGCAAAAGGGACAGCGCGAGGTTGAATCCGTACTCGACGTACGGCATCACCACGCGCTTGAACTTCGCATCCTGAACCGCCTTTAGGCTTAGCGCCATCTCAACTTGCCCGGAACGCCATCAGCTTCGCGAAACTGCGGGATCCATCGGCTCAGCTTACAACCACCTTGCCCTTCATTTGAGGGTGCATCGTGCAGAAGTAGTCCACCACTCCCCTCTCTCGGAACTCGAAACTCCACGCTTGGTCTGTGTCCAGTGCGGGAGACTTGAACTTCCCTCCCACTTCCGCCACCGTGTGGGGCATGTCATCCCGGTTGGTCCACTTCACCGTCGTCCCGGCTCGGATCATCATCGGATTCGGGCTAAACGTAAAGTTGTCGATCTGCACCTGCCGCGCTTCAGAATTCTGCTTTTCGGTTGATCCAGAGGACAAGGTCGAGTCGATGATCGCAAGACTGCCGTGATTCTCGACGTAATTGACGGTCGTGATTCCCAGCACGGACGCCAACTGGTCTGCGGGAACCACCATCGGCCCCGGTCCCTTCGCCGTCCCCGGCATCGGTTGTGGGAAGGCGGTCGAACGAGCGGTATGGAAAGTGATGTTCCCCTCTACCTTCTGCATCGCTTGGTGAATGTGGCCATTCAAGACGGTGACCGATCCGAAACGGGACAGGAGGCTCAGCGCTCTCCCCCCATCGTCGGTGCCCCAACCCCACTCGGGATAAACGCTCCAAAGAGGGACGTGAGCGAACACGACGATCGGGGTGCTGGCTGACAATCCCTTGACGTCCTTCGCCAGCCACTCCAATTGTGCGTCTCCCAGGTTCCCCAACCCACCCGCTTTGAGGTTGAGGACGTTGATGAGGCCGATGAAGTGGACGCCTTTGTGGTCGAAGCTGTACCAGCCATCGCCGGCCGAGCCCTTTCCATAGCGATCCCGGTAGTTCTTTCCGCCGTCTTGTAACACGTCGTGCTCGCCGGGCACGAAGAACCGCTGACTCGTCTTCACTCCCTTCAGAATCTGGTCCATCGCGTCAAATTCGTCGTCCTTCGAGAGATGGCTGAGATCGCCGGTGTGGATTAGAAGGTCCGGACTGATCTTAGCCGCATTGATCAAATCCACCGCCGATTGAAGCGTGCCCGTCACATTCGTGTTGGCGGCCTTGCTAAAGCCGATATGGCTGTCGCTGATCTGGGCGAAGTTGAAACTCGCAGCCGCAATCGTCGCCATCGAAGCTTCCGCGCTTCGTCCCCCAACTAAGAGTTCAGTCAAAGAAGTTGATCGCAACACGCCACCGACAAGCGAAAAAATAACTCCTGTCCCCGCCCAAGCCATACACTCCAAGAACCCACGTCGATCGATCCCATCCGGGCTCAACACGCCCATCGTTTCATCACTCATCTGTTTCCTCCCATTTCCCGATTGACAGACCTTTTCGGAGTAGCCAGCGAAGCCGATTTCGGACCAGGCTCCTTTCCGGACTGCCAACTGCTTGCCGCAATCCGCAAACTCCGGCTTCAAGAGGACACAGTTGCGCCCAGATTTATTCCCTTGATTTGGAAGGATTCTAGGAATTTGTGGCAAGGCGCGTCGGTCAATCCGAGCAACAAAAGCCCGTAGAGACAATCTCAAAACCCCAGACGTAGTCTCGACTGCGAACTTCAAAAATGATTCCTGTCTCGGCAGCCCGCCTCCAAACTCGAAATCTGTTCCATGCTCCACCTCCCGAAACAAAGTCCCATCCGAACCTAAAGAGCTTGCTACAATAACGTTATGAACAACAATAACGTTGAGGCCGCAAATGCGTGAATCCTATTCAGTGGAAATGGATGCTCGCGGGCATATCGTCATTCCCGCGGCGATTCGCAAGGCAAAAGGATTTGGAGCTCACACGTTGTTTGTCTTGTTTTCCGAGGGGGATGAGATGCGCCTCATTCCGGGTGAAGTGAGGCCAAAGCGAGAAACTCGGATGTACACGAACGAACAAATCGCCCAAACGCTCATTGACGGCGCCATCACGCCATCTGGAGTCGAGGATGCCAGAGAAGGCATCCGGGAACTCGGATTGAACCCAGATGATTTTCATCCGAATCGGTAGAGCATTCTTGATGGATTAAATGGGATGAAGGTGTTTCCCGATGCAAATTTCCTTGTCGCGGCGGGGCTTCGACCCAACGGGGATTACCAACAAGTGCTGGTCAAAAGCCGCGATCAATTTGTCACGTCTGAGCATGTCCTCGCCGAAGTTGCCCGGAACTTGGAGCGTTTACAACGCGACCCAACCGGATTCATCGCGAACCTGAGGAGTTTTATGCGGATCACCGACCAGTTCGAGTTGCTCCCAGCAGGAATTCCGCTGCAAGGCTCTGGAGATCGTCAGGCCCTAGCGGAGGCAATCGGGGCAGAATGCGATGTCTTTGTGACCAGCGATACGGATTTTGCCGCCTTGTTTGGGCAACGCATAAAAGGCGTTTTGGTCGAGAAGAGCCACCAGTATTCACTGCGCATTCTCACGGAAAACGGCAGCACCTAACCTCATCGCCCACCGAAATCCAACGCTCCGGTTAAGCTTCAAACCTCCCACTAACCGAATGTTTGCAATCCAGCCCAACCGGCTGTAAACTCGGCGGTGACTGAGTAAGTCGAACACTGGCGTTCCGATATGCAAACGTTTTTTCGCCTCGTACTGCCTCTAGCGCTTCTGACCTCGTGCCGGTTGGCCACTGCGAACTCGCAGATCACCGTGTCGCCATTAAGCCACCTGCAGAGAATCGATGGGTTCGGGGCGAGCGATGCGTGGTACGCCTGGGAAATCCACAACTTTAGCTCCGCCAATCAGACGGCTATTCTCGACGCCCTCTTCTCCACCTCCACCGGAGCGGGGCTGTCGTTGCTTCGGCACCGCATCCCTTGCGAGATTGAGCCATCACCCGGAGTCTGGGACTGGACGACCGATACCGACACCGTATGGCTGTCCAAGCAGGCGATCGCCCGAGGCGTCTCCCAAGTCTGGGCGACCGCTTGGTCGCCTCCCGCCTGGATGAAGACGAACAACAATGTCAACAACGGCGGCGAGTTGGCTCCCAGCCACTACCAGGACTACGCGACCTTTTTGGCAACCTACGTCTCGCACTACACCACTGTCTTCGGGGTTCCGATCTGGGGTGTTTCGATCGCAAATGAACCCGACATCAATGCCAGTTACGAGTCGAGCATCTGGAACTCGCAGCAGTTTCACGACTTCATCGCCAACAACCTGATGCCCACGTTCCAATCTGCGAAGACTCCGGCGAGGGTCATCATGCCAGAGCTTTCTCAGTGGTCCGACTACGCGGCCGCCGCGACCCTGGCCGACCCGGTTACCTCCAAGTTTGTCGGCACTATCGCGGCCCATCAATATGCAGGATCGCTAGCCCCGTTCACCGACGCCATCAACGCCAACAAGACGGTCTGGGAGACCGAAGTCTCGAACCTCGGGACCGACGATCCGTCCATCAACGACGGCCTCTACTGGGCCCAGGTCCTCCACAACACCGTCACCTACGGCCGAGTGAACGCGTGGCACTACTGGTGGCTCTTCTCGGATTCGTCGGACACCACCGGACAGTCGTTGATCCAAGGGAGCCCGAGTACCAACACTTTCACGATCAAAAAGCGACTGTGGACCATCGGAAACTTCAGCCGCTTCGTGCGGCCTGGCTCTCACCTGGTCACCACCACTTCCACAAACCCCGAGTCTGGCGTCTACACCAGCGCCTACGTCGGCCCTGACGGCACTCTGACCGTCGTAGCGATCAACACCAATACCACCGCAACGACCCTCACCGTTCACTCGGGCGAGACGGGGAAATGGACCTGCTCCGAATACCGAACCTCCGCCACCGAGGACCTCAGCTACGTCGGCTCACCGACTGTCCTAGCCGGAACCGTTCAAGCAACCCTAACCGCCCGCAGCGTCACCACCCTCCACTTCCAATACACCGGAGCTCTGCCTCCTCCATAGTTGCAAAGTCACTGCCCAACAACAACCCAAACGCAGGCCAGGGCCACCACCGCGGCAACCACGGCTTCCCAACCGCGGAGCGGTTATGTCTGCTAGCCCTGGGTTGTGACGCTCCGGCGACACTACCCGGGGTCGCGACCCATCAGACGGTTTACCCCGGAGGGGTTATGGCCAGCGAAACCGACCCGCTCAGTCACACGACGTCGTACACTTACACCTCGACGGGAGCAACCGTCACCGACCCGCTGGGTCACACGACGGTGGACAACTACTCTTCCGGTGTCGTAGCCAGTCACGTCGATCCAAGCAGTTACAGTTTGAGTTACACGGCGAGGGACGCTAATTACAACCCGACCAGCATCACGGACCAGCGTGGAAAAGTTTGGGCGTACACGTACGACTCGCTCGGCAATGTCCTTAGTGCGACCGACCCCTTAAGCCACGTCAAAACCCAGACCTACAACGGATTCGCTCAGCCGCTGACCATCGTCGACGGTTTGTCGCACACCACAACCAACACCTACGACTCTCACGGCAACCTGCTCACCGTCTCCGATCCGCTCTCGCATGTGACCACCAATACTTACGACAGCTACGGAGAAGAACTCACGACAAAGGACGCTTTGTCGCACACCACGTCGTTGGGATACGACTCGAACGGCAACCTGAGCTACGTGCACACGCCGCTGGGCAACGCCACCACCTTCGGTTACGATGGGCTGGGACGCGTTACCAGCGTC
>CAIVDU010000007.1 GCA_903904815.1 uncultured Armatimonadota bacterium | reverse complement strand
GGAGAGCTACGAGACCCACGCAGACCCAGAGCACGCGATGGTCGGTTCGGTGCGGACCTCGGGTCGTGTCGTCGTCTCAGCGGCCTTTGTCATGATTGCGGTGTTCTTGACCTTCGCGCTCTCAGGTCCACTGGCACCCAAAGAAATGGGTGTCATCTTGGCCGTCGCCGTTGCGCTCGATGCGTTCGTCGTGCGTATGGTTTTGCTCCCGGTCGTGCTTCGCTACGGCCTCCACGTGAGTTGGTACCAGCCGAAGTGGTTGGGTCGCGTGCTCCCCAAGGTCTCCTTCAAACACTGATGAAAGCGACGAAGAACAGCACTTGTGCTCTAGGTCACATCAGGACCATCGCCCTACGTTCAAGAGGAGTCGAGATGAATACAAACAAGGAGGAAAGACAATGAAATTTTCACATTTCATGGCGTCGTCGCTCGGTCGAGGGGTCCGCATCGTTGCGGGCCTTGCGTTGATCATCATCGGCATCGCGCTCGGTGGTGGGTGGTGGGCACTGGCCGTTGTTGGGCTCGTTCCACTCTTGGCCGGTGCCTTCGACTTGTGCCTCTTCAACCCGCTGTTCCACCAGCCCTTCAGCGGACGCCTCGTCCGTCTACGCCAGTGAGGACGTTCCGCGTGGCCCGACGACACCCGAGTTGCACGTCCTGGTTGTCATGGTGACGTCGGGCCGAGCTCCAATCATTGAGGTCTTCGCCGATATCTGGTGCCCGTTCGCCCACGTTGGGCTCGACGCCGTCCGGGAGCACCGCACACAGGCCGGCCGTGAGGACGTTGCGATCAGGGTTCGGTCCTGGCCGCTCGAGTGGGTGAACGGGAGGTCCATGGACGCAGGAGCCACTTTCGAGCATGTCCGGCACTTGCGAGAGCAGGTTTCGCCGGACCTGTTCGCCAACGTCGCCAGTTCGCCGTTCCCGACGTCAACGCTTGATGCTCTGGTCCTCGCGGCTGCGGCCTACGACGTGAGCGACGAACGAGGCGAAGAGGTGAGCTTCGAACTTCGTGATGCGATCTTTGAGCGCGGACAGGACATCTCAGATCGATTAGTTCTCAGTGATATCGCTCGTACCTGTCGAATTGAGCTGCCATGTTTCGATGATCGATCAGCCGTCGAGCGCGATTGGCGCGAAGGGCAAGTTCGAGGGGTCAAGGGTTCTCCGCACTTCTTCTTCGACAACCGAGAGGTCTTCTGTCCGGCTTTGTCGATCACGAAGGATGCCGATTACGGCATGAAGATCGAATGGGATCTCGAGCGAATGGGTGAGTTCCTCGAATCGTGCTTTCAGTCGACCTGAAGTCCATTCCTCACTACCAGATACCCCTAGGGGTATATGGTAGACTCGAGGTTGAAGTCAGATAGGGGGCCAGTCATGGCACGAGTAGTGATTCTGGGCGGCGGCATTGCTGGGCACACCGCAGCGCTCCACCTCACGAGGATGTTGGGTCGCACCAACGAGGTTGTCGTCGTCACGCCGAACTCAATGTGGAACTGGATTCCGTCCAATATTTGGGTCGGCGTCGGTCGCATGGACACCGAGCAGGTGACGTTCCCACTCGCCCCCATCTACCGCCGGAAGGGAATCGATCACCGCCAGGCGCTCGCCACCGCTATCCATCCCGAGGGCACGAGCGACGATCACACACCGTTCGTCGAGGTCACCTACACCGATCCGACCAGGCAGGGAGAGACAGCTCGACTGACCTACGACTTCTTGATCAATGCGACGGGCCCCAAGTTGAACTTCGGGGCCACACCAGGTCTCGGACCAGATGGCTTCACCAAGTCTGTCTGCACCGCAGGACACGCGGTTGAGGCTTCGCAGTCGCTGGCGAAGGCCATTGAGAAGATGAAGCGCGGCGAGCCGCAGACCATCGTGATCGGCGTCGGCCACGGGACGTGCACTTGCGAGGGCGCAGCTTTTGAGTACGCGTTCAACGTTGAGCACGAAGTTCGCCAAGCTGGCGTTCGAGACCTGGCCGACATCGTCTACCTCACCAATGAGTTCGAGCTCGGTGACTTCGGGGTTGGAGGACTCACCTTCACCCAGCAGGGTTTTCAAACAACATCCAAGTTGTGGACCGAGTCGCTCTTTCGTGAGCGAGGCATCCGAGCGATCACCGGAGCCCACGTCGAGCGCGTGGAGGAGGGTGTCGTCTTCTTCGAGCAAGTCGACGGATCCAAGGATTCGTTGGCGTTCGACTTCGCCATGCTCTTGCCGCCATTTCGTGGCGTCGACCTCAAGGCCTTCGACGCCGACGGTGTTGATATCTCAGAGAAGCTGTTCGCGCCAAACGGCTTCATGAAGGTCGACGCCGACTACACCGCGAAACCCTTCGCTGACTGGCGTGCCGAGGACTGGCCGAAGACCTACCAAGTACCCAGTTACCCGAATATCTTCGCGGTGGGTATCGCCTTCGCACCGCCGCACCAGATCTCTCAACCGCGCACGTCACCCAACGGGACGTTGATTGCGCCATCGCCACCTCGAACGGGAATGCCGTCGGGGATCATGGGCAAACTCGCCGCCTCGAACATCACCGCACTCATCAAGAATGGCTCCAAGGCCAAAATGAAGACGGCGTCAATGTCGGACATGGGCGCGGCCTGTGTCGCCTCCGCGGGATCGGGCCTACGGGACGGCAGCGCGGCCTCCATGACGATGTACCCGGTGGTGCCCGACTCAGTGAGGTATCCCGTCACAGGTCGTAGTGTCGCCGACACCTACGGTGAGATCGGCCTGGCTGGTCACTGGATCAAGGCGTTGCTGCACTACCTGTTCATCTACAAGGCCAAAGCCCGTCCGGGCTGGTGGCTTATCCCGGAATAGGAGGTAGAACCATGGATGCCACTGATGCCGACATCGCTGCAGCGCCGCTGCCTACGGACAAGACCCTGAGTGCCCGACAGAGCGTCGTGGTGCAGTTTGGTCGCTTCCTTGCGATCAACCTCAAGATGTTCAAGATCATCCGTAAAGACCGCCACTGAAGTAAGGAAACATGTGGGTTTCTCGCTACCGAAATGCAGTGCGCCGGTGGCAAAGATCAACGCTGCTGACACGTTCAGCCGGAATTACAGATACCCCTAGTGGGTGTTAGTCGATTATGAAGGGATCACTATGCCAAAAGCGTCCGAGGGACACACCCTCCAAGATGAGAAGCAGATCGCGGTCATCCTCAATCGTTTGAAGCGAGCAAACGGTCAACTCACTGGTGTCGTGCGCATGTTGGAAGAAGGCCGCGACTGCGAGACGATTGTGACGCAGATGGCTGCGGTGAGTAAAGCCATCAACACCGCCGCGTTCACCATGATCTCGTCCAG
>CAIVDU010000006.1 GCA_903904815.1 uncultured Armatimonadota bacterium | reverse complement strand
GCGATTTCCTGAGCGCTCCGGGCCGGAAGTATCTCCGTGGTCCTCGGGGTACGGGGCTGCTCTACGCGCGTGCCGAAACTCTTGAGCGGCTAAAAGTACCCACCCCGACTCAGGATGCGGGAACCTGGATGGACGATCACCTCTATGTCCCGTATCCGGACGCGCGGCGGTTTGAAGTGGGGGAGTGTTATATGGCAGGTCGGCTCGGCTTAGGCGCCGCCGCCGACTATGCCCTCCACTGGGGTGTCGAAGCGATTTGGAATCGAGTCCAGTTCCTTGCGAATCGGCTTCGAACCCAGCTAGCCGCACTTCCCAGAATTCAGTTGCGGGATCTTGGAGTCGTGAAGGGAGGGCTCGTGAGTTTCACCCACGAGTCGCTCACTTCAGGTGAAGTCATGCGTCGGTTAGCCGAGGAGAAGATCAACGTAAAGGCGTCGCCTGGCCGACAGTCGCGCTATGACATGGATGCGCGTGGACTGGATAGCGTTGTAAGAGCCTCCGTTCACTACTACAACTCCCAGTCGGAACTGGACCGACTCATCGACTTGCTTGCTGACATGGGCTGATTCGAGAAGTGTCGCTTCATGATGACCGTCCAGAGCTGGCGACCCTTTTCCGATTGAACTGAACGTTTTCATTGTGGTTGGCTTAACGGCGGCATCACCATTCGGGAAGAGGGCGGCCCCGAATGCGGCATAAGGAACCATGGTTCCGGAGGTGACAAGAAGTTTTCTGCGGCTCAACATGATGATTCGGCCACGACGGATGCTTGACAGGACCGATGCGTCGAATTCTAGTGCGTAGTGTTCGGCGTGAGGCAGTGAAGCCCGTAAGCTTCGCTCCTACGTTCTCGGCATTGGCATTCTCGTTCCCATACCGTTGCCCCTGATTCAAACGGAGACCTGAACTAAAACGAGGGGCATTGCCTTCTGAGAACACACAAAATCCTTCCCCATCTTGACTAGATCGCGAGCACAGGCCAGCCTCGGGCAAACTTACAAAGCTAATTCGCAGATACCTGGCTTGGAAAACCTTTGAACCGACTCAGACAGTTACCATGAATGACCTAGACCGATCGTTCAAGTCAGAACCATGATCTCTACAATCCTTCTCACAATGACCCTCGCCGACCCTACGACCTACCTGCTGCCAGTAGCGGTGGAGCTACAGAAGGCTTGGCCCGCTAATCGGACGGTAAACGTTGTCTGCCATGGCCACAGCGTGCCCGCCGGCTACGCTCAGACGCCCAAAGTGGACACTTTCAACGCCTATCCGCACCTTCTCCATCTGCATCTCAAGGAGAGGTTTCCTAAGGCGGTGATCAATGTGATTGTCACAGCGATTGGGGGTGAGAACTCGGTTCAGGGAGCCCAGCGGTTCGACGCCGACGTGCTCAGTTTACGACCAGATGTGGTGACAATTGACTACGCCCTGAACGACCGAAGTGTTCCCCTTGAGCAGACGAAGAAGGCTTGGACCGAGATGGTGGAGAAGGCGAAGGCGAAGGCGAAGGCAAAGGGAATCAAGGTGATCCTCCTTACCCCGTCACCAGACCTTAACGCGAATATCCTAAGTCCAAACGACCCCCTTGCACAACACGCAGAACAGGTGCGCGCAATTGCCAATGAGGAGGGCGTCGGTCTTGCCGACACCTATGCCCGTTTCCAGGAACTTGCTCAATCTGGCAAGAAGTTGGAGCCCTACATGGCTCAGTCCAACCATCCCAATCGAGCCGGACACGACGTGATCGTGTCCCTCCTCCTTCCTTGGTTCTTTGACCCTAAGCCGTAACTGCCTCTACAAGCTTCTGTTAACTCATCGCCTCGATCAATGCGCAAACAACATAGCTGAAAACGTTCAAAGTTCGGCCGGATATGGGATAGAAACGAGAAGCCAACCCGACGGAGCCCTATGAAGAACGGTTGTCAAGCGGAAGCTCATCTGGTGGACATAGCTTCCAGGTTTTCTCGGAAGACAGGGATCGCAATGTCTCCGCCCACAGCCCGTACCGCAGTTTTCCGATGCAAGCAAACTCGATCTTACGCGAAGCCCGAACCGACATTCGACCCTTGCCGAGGGGAGACATTACTATGTTAGCGCGGCGCTTGCTCGGATGGAAGGACGTGTGGAATTTCGAACTGTGATGCGACACAAGCCCGATTTGCGATTCGACGAATCTTCCCGGACGTTCCTCTGGCGACCAGGTTTAGTGCTCCTCGGACTGAAGCGTCTGCGAGTAAGTTGCAACGAATAATCCACTCAGGGCAAATGTCGAACAAGCGAGCACACAGCGCCCCCAATAATTGCAAGCCCGATTGCACAAAAAATGGTTTCCCGAAGGGGCTCTTGCACCCGCGTCAATCGAGTGTCATTCATGTTGAAGAAGGTGCCGCATCCGCTCGTCGCGTGCGGCTTGGAGAACGGTGCAACCGAACCGGTCTTGGCTCAGAGGGTTCGCACCGTGTGAAATTAATAGCCGGACAACCGCATCCTTTCGACAGTTAACCGCTCGTCGCAGTGGAGTCTCCCCGTTCGAATCTTGAGCATCTATTTTTGCTCCCGCCTTCAGCAAAGCTTCCGCGATGGCTACGGTCCCGCGCCGCGCCGCCATGTGGAGCGGTGTCATGCCGCCAACGCCGGTGACTTGATTGACATTTCCACCGTGGGCAATCAGCAGTTCGAGCGCTGCACGTCCCTCATCCTCATTGCCAGTCCCGTTGGCAACGCGATAGAGGGGATTGTGTCCACCAGCGCCCTTCATGTCGACATCGGCGCCAAATTCCAGAAGAAGGCGCAGGCGGGGAACATCCCAATCGATTGCGGCGGCGCAAATGAGATTCCGGCCAAGGTCATTCAATTTCACAAGGGAAGGGTCTTCTTCAAGCTTCTCGCGCAGGGCCGGAATCGGGATTCGATAGAGATGAATGAGCGGGTCTGCCAGTGTGGCGGCGATCAGGGCCAAATTGGAAAGTAGCTTGGTTGAGATTGGTTCGCTGACGCCTTCCTGCTCCAATGAATCTTTCATGTGCGAAAGCCACAACTCTGCATCGGCTGACCCGATGGCAAGATGAGCGTGCCGACAAACAAGGCTGGTTTTGCCGCGTGCGCCGGAGTACGCAGCGTCCCCACCGCTCAGTTCCACCAAGAAGAGCGCCAGTCGCTCCTCCAAGGCCGCCATGTTCTTCGGGAAGTGCCTCCGGAGTTCTGGGTCCAATTCGACCTTGTGATGAAATGTCTTGGATATTCGTCGGAATGCCTCGATGCCTCCAACGGCAGCATCGACTCCAGCCAGCGCCTTGTCGCAAAAGAAGCTCTTCATGCTGTTCGCCGTTTGAGCATAATCGGTCTCCTCGCCATTAACAGGTCCGTCAAAGGGATGCCCTAGGCGTCTTTCGCGAAATGGTCAGTTTTTAACCAGGTGACTAGGGTTATTAACAAAGGCGTCCTCGTTAAGATAATTATATGTCTTGTCTGGCGTTTCTACGAACATCACGTGTCGTCCGACAAAGGGCATGTCGGCATCTGCGTTGCAACCTACTCCGAGTTTAAGTTCGCGGCGGCGAGTATCGTTGACGAAGCGCTTGGCCGCCCTCAAATTCCAGTTCGAGAACTGACCATTGGTTCCCGTTCGATTGAACATGAACTCTGACTCTGGGTTTCCCACTTGACGGAGCGGCAAGGCACTTTCAGTGATATACTGACTTTCAGCACGTGCTGAAAGAGACGTCCGTATCGATATCCGGGCCTGAACTTGAGCGACAAGCTCAGGAAGCCATTCGCGCCCTCGTCGCGACGATCCCTGGCGTCAAGGTAGAAATACTAGCCCTAGCCAGTGGTGAAGCATGGGATTTCGATGTTCAGCTCCGCCTAGGATCTTCCCGGCAGCGGCTTCTATGCGAAGCCAAGAGTCGAGCATTTCCCAACGAACTGCACGCGATCGCGCATCGACTGCAGCAAGGTGTTAGACAACATCAGTCAGAGCGAACGATTCCGGTCTTCATCGCGCCGTACCTATCGCCCCAAGCGATTCAATCTTGCGCAGAGCTTGGCCTATCGTGGGCCGACCTCGCGGGGAACTGCGAACTCAAAATCGATGGAGCCTACATCAAGGTGCTGGGGAATCCCAACCCTCACAAGAAGGGAAGGGGAACTGCTTCGCTCTACAGCCCGCAGTCCTCAAGGGTCGTCCATGCGTTACTGCTTGAGCCCCATCGGAAGTGGACAACCGAGGAACTCGCGCACTCGGCAGGTGTGAGTCTTGGCCAGGTCTCCAGCGTCAAGAAGCTACTTGAAACCAACAACTGGATCCGAGCCATATACGGGGAGACATCATTGACAGAGCCAAAAAAGCTCCTCGATGATTGGTCGAACCACTATAAGCCCAAACGGGAAAGCATCCGGATGTTCACACTCGATTCGCCGGCACAACTGGAAGAGCGCATCGCCTCGACCCTTTCGGGATATGCATTCACCGAACTCTCAGCCGCGCAACGATATGCCCCTTACACACGGCACCAAAGGGTCGCTTTGTATGTCAACCGTTGGGATGACGAACAGGCTTCGACACTTGGCTTGAAGGGCGGAGACGGAGCGGCCAACGTCACGATCTACGAAGCGGGCGAAGACATTTCCTTCGTTGAAACCGTCAACGGCAGCCGGTGCGTTTCTCCAATCCAAACCTATCTTGACCTGCGGCTCTTGGCCGGACGAGGCCAGGACGCAGCCGAGCATCTGCTTGAATCCGTGATTGAACCGAGGTGGAAATGAGTCGAGAACATGCGACTCCGGGTCCGATTGCCGCCACGAGACTCGTGCTTGGCGAGATCGCGGAAATTCTCGAAACCTACCCGCGAGCAGTCATTGCTGGAGGATCTGTGCCGTATCTTCTCATCCCCCAAGACATCGAGCCGCATGAAGGAACGGTGGACATCGACGTCGTATTGGATCTCAAGCAGCCAGGCGCAGACGAGGTCTACACCTTGCACGAAATACTCGAGCGAAGACTTTTTGTTCAGGATCTGAAGAAGCCCTTTCGATATACGAAGGTCGTTGATATCGAGGACGAGCCTTATCAAGTTCTCATTGAACTACTTGCCGGAGGAAATCCACCGCCTGACGGACTACGGCACATTCGATCCGAGGATGTATACGTCAGCATCATCCAAGGCATGGAAGTGGCTCTCGAAAATCCCCTGGAGGTGTCGCTTCCGGACAATTCGAGCCAGAGCGTCTCGGTTGCGTCGCTTCCTGCGTTCTTCTCCATGAAAGCCGTTGCCTTGAGCCGACGAGAGGAGCTCAAGAAGACCAAAGACGCCTACGACATCGTCTATTGTTTGCGGAACTATCCGGGCGGAGTTGACGCGGTGGCCGAGGAATTCCGTAACGCGATTTCTAACCCAATCGTGGCATCCGGCGTCGAGCTCCTCAAAGATTTGTTTGGTTCAATCGATTCGGTTGGCCCCATCGCATACGCTAGGGAAGCGGATGACTTCGAAGATGCTGCACTCAAGCAGCGCGAGGCATTCGAGCGAGTTACCGAGTTGTTGTCGAAGCTCGATGAAGGGGAATAGGGGCTCTCATCCTTCCCCAAAAAGTCACTTTGCGAGACATTTGGCGCAAAGTTTTGCGAATAAAATGGCGTAACTCAGTCCACTGGGCTGAGTCGCCAGGTTCAAATGAGGCTTTGTTCGTCTCGGCTTACGCCAAATAGCGCGCAAAGAATTACGCCAGATAATCTGCAAAGTGAAATAGAGTGAAACGCTGGCCCTTTTTGATCGTTCATTGAAAAAGTAATGAAGAACCTTCTGAAGCTACTTGGGCTCGCAAGCACAGTTACTGTCGTTGCATCGGCAATTGCGGCAGATCTCCCGGTAATGCCCGGCAAGCTGGCGCCGAAGATGGATGTTTCTAAGTGGTACAAGGGGGCCCCGGTCGATGAACTGCTGCCGAACAAGACCTACGTGATTGAATTTTGGGCATCTTGGTGCGCCGCATGCCGGCCTGGAATCTCGTTCACCAACGCCCTATCACACAAGTTCAAGGACGTCGCTTTCGTTGGAATCGGAATATGGGAAACCCCTGAAAAGTCTTCTCAGTTTGTCCAAGAGGTGGGTGACAAGGTGGAATTTTCCCTTGGCTTCGGAGGCAACGGGGACCATATGGCTAAATCTTGGATGGAAGACGCTACCCAAAATGGCATTCCAACGGCGTTTATTGTCAAGAACAGAGTTGTTCAGTGGGTGGGTTGGCCGTTCGATCTGGAACGACCGCTCACAGAAGTCGAAGCGGGAAAGTTTGACCTAAAAGCGAGTGTGGCTGAGTTCTCACTGCAAGCCGAAGCAACCCGTAAGGACATGACCTATCACGCCGGACTGGAGGATGCCACGAGTTTGCGAAGCAACGGAAAGAAATTGGAAGCGTGGAAGTTGCTGAACAAACTGCAGAAGGAGAACCCAGATAAGGATAGCGAGCTGGCGCCAACCAGGCTCGCGTGGAATGCCCAAGATAACCCGAAACTGGCTATTGCCATGGTCAAAAAATTGCTTCGAAAGGGTGGCCTGAATGAGTTGAGGACACTTTGTACATTCGCTCTGACGGTTCAAGACCAAGGAATCGAGGCAAGCCGCATGGGAGAGGATGCAATCAAGGGCGCACTTGCCAAAGACTCAACGTCGATTGAACTCCTTTGGTACAGTGCCCACTATTTCAAGCGTTTCGCCGATTACGATAAGGCTCTCCGATACGCCAATAAAGCGATCGAGATATTTCCTAAAAGTTCCTATAAGGACTCACCCGATTACCTAGACAGCCTCAAAAAATTGCAATCAGAAATTGAAACTTTGGCGAGGAGTAGGGCCAAGTAGCACTTTGCTTCACCCTGTTACTTGCTCCTGAAATCAAGAAACAGCCCACCCGAATCAGTACACCTTAGCGAAAATCTCCCGCTGCGCACTCGGCTTACCCGCCAGAACACACGAATCGGGCAGAGCATCATCGGGATGCAACGGCGTGAGCGGAATGCACCGAAACCGGGTTCCCCTGTTTCCGGCCCGTTACCAGGGGTTGAAAACGTCTCCCCGAGAGGTTCTAAAGGCGATGTTCGCTTACTGCGGCCTCTCCGACCGTGCGATCCCCAACCTGGACACCGTTCTGGCATCCGACTCCCAGGCGGGGTCTGAACTGTCGAGAGAGAACCTCGGGGCCAGAACTGCCTCATTGACGGCGGATCACCTAGCAGAAGTCCGGCGACTCATCGCTGACGCGGCAGATGGCATCACAGCAGAGACCATTCTGGCCAACACCTACTTCCCGGTCGCAGGATCGGGCCTTTTGCCTGAACGTTGTGACGCGTCCGCATCGACTGTATCGGTTCTCCTTTGGCGCAAGTATGTGACTTTGCGGCCAATAACCGAGACGGATAACGGAATCTTTGTAGCGCCCGACCTTCAATCGCTTCCCGCAACTGAACCGAAACAGCTCTCGGCTCACCCTTGTCGATTCGATTCTTTCTGGTAAGTCCTATTAGGCCGAACTCATGGTAAAGCTTAACGTTGCGCCGTCATTAAAGGAACCCCTGCGTCTTCCGCGACCAGGCGAAGGGAAGTCCCGTTTTCAATGTGCGGCTGCAACAAGCGGAACCGACCGAGAGTAAGTTCTCGGGCGTCTTCCGACAGTGCTGCCAGTTGGTCCACTGCCGGAGGTTACGCTTGCAGGAAGGGGCGTCCCTGACCCCTTACACCCCGGCGGGGGAGTGTCCTTCCCCAGGGCCCTGCATTATCAGCGAGGAGGTAGCTTCTCTATCAAATATTTATTTAATACTGTATACTGAGTGGATGAAGCCGCAAATCACTATTATCTTGGTCTGCGTGTCAGCCATCGTAATACGGTTCATAACCTTACCGGAGGTGCAAGCGCATTTCCGAAGACCCGATACCGGTCGTCCGTTCCCCTTCGCCTTTCATTCAGCCAAATTAGGTGACCGCGTGATGCTTCCGGGTGTAAAACCCATTCCTGGCTCAAAGTCAGACGTGCTTCTCGTGCTCTGCGGCGAATGCATGTCGTGTGCGGTCAATGCGGTTGATCCGGCGACGATTGATACGGCCAAATACGGTCGAGTGGTGTTGATATTCTCGACACCGTATCAGGACATTCCGAAGCCTTTTAAGAAGCTCGGACCAGCCGTGGCCGTCATCGGCGATCCGCAAAACAGCGTGTTCAGAGAACTTGATGCAGGCGGAACGCCGCATTACTATCTCCTGACATCTGATCTCAAAATTAAGCAAGATCAAAAGTCAGTGTACGAAAAGCCGGACTTTCTTATCCGCAGGCGCGCATGAAAAAGCATCTCGGATTTACCCTGCTCGAAGTGCTAACCGTCCTGGCAATTACGGCAGCGCTATGTGCGATTTTGTACCCGGTGTTCGGACGGGTGCGCGAGAAGTCCAAAGAAACCGTGTGCGTCTCAAATCTGCGCCAGATAGGGCAAGCCATTGCCCTATACCGCAGCTCCTATGACGGGGATGGCAAATACGGATCGATGGAGGAGATGGGACTGCCGGAAGATTTTTACGTCCTCGCCAAGTCCCACAACCTGCCCCGCGCATTGTTTGTTTGCGGCCCCGAGAAAGGCCAGAAATCGCATCTTTATAACGTGCGTTATGCGCCAGAGCACTCGATCGGCGTCCCGTCTTGGAAGGCCTACGTCACCGCCTATCAAGAGAGTTCCGTCCTGGCGATTGACGTCTGGCACGATTTCCCCGGCACTCCACGCGACAGTCGGTTTGTGGTGCATCACGGGGTTGGCTTGTATCTGGACGGTCACGTCCAGGAAAAGACCAAGGTCGGCGACTGGTTTTCAAAAAACGAGTGGTGGTCGACGCCTTAGGCGGCCACCACATTCTTTAGGAGGTATGTAAGAACAAGATGACACTTAGAAAGTTGCTAGTTTGCCTATTGGCATCTCTGCTGCTGACCGTGATTATCGGAACCGGGGCCTACGCGTCGGTTTGCGTATATGGCAGCCGGGATTATCCGGGGTCTAACGGATGCAGTGATGAGGATTGCGGACATGGGTGCGACCCCCCTTACTCGACGACCACGCACAACGTATGCATGCCGAATGCCGCCGGTTGCTGCTGGTGCACGTGGACCACAACCAAATGCCACTGTCTCTTGGGAGATGGCACCGGCGTTCAAGACGCGTCACAGCATTCCTGGTCGAACGGCACTTGCAACGATACCGGTGATAGTTGCGCCACCGTCACGATTCAGCCGTCTTGAACCGACCGTTTCCACGTTAGTGCGATGACATCACCAGCAAAAAATAAATCAGTGCTCTTGCGCTTGATTCTTGGCGCGGCAATCCTTTTTGCCGCGCTTCTTTTATGGAGGCTTTTGGTGCCTCCAAGCCTTGCGACAGTCGCCGTTACCGCCGATAACGCCTACATCGATGGCGACGTCGGCACGCTTTACGCGCTATCCTACCCCCACGAAAAACGCCTTCTCAATTTGACGCCGCACAAGATTGATGAAGTATTTACTACGCTCGTCCGGCCCCGCCTATCCGGATTCCGGCGCGTTGGCAAGATGCAGTCAACCGCCTCCGCAGACGGCTCTCAGGGAGAGGCCAGCCAGCGTCTAATGGACCCGCAAGGCGATTCCATGGAAATCGATGCGACGCCCTGGATCACGATGGACGGCCCGAAAATAAACGTGCTGTACAACCTGCTGTGCAACGCCTGGAGGGCCGAGTACATCGTAAAGCGCGGGTTACCGGTCACCCCGAAGACCGTTCTCCAAAGCAAACTTGAGGGCCTACGACACGATAAGGCCTACCTGAAATCCATCGGGCTTGAAGGGTTTGCGCCCGACAGTCTATCCGACCCAGTCATGACCTGGGACCACTTCGAAAGAAGCGTTCAAACACGGCTCGACGGGCTGTAGGACGCCCCGGAGCGGACTCGCTTTATTGTCAGCATGGTAGCAGCAGTCCCTGTGATTGAAGAAACCCCGCCTCTGGCTGGCGCATGTCCTGGGGGGGATGCCTTTGGCGGGAATCCGGATCATACATCAAAGCCCGTGTTTTCCTGCTACGCATTCAGTACTGATAACGTCCTTTCTCTGACTCATTTCCAGTTGCAACTCCCCGGTAACATCGTTTGCTATGCGGTGGCCATTTTCTAACCAGTCGAACTATAAGAAGACTCCGCCGCCATCGTCGGCACCTTCCGGATTCAACCTCGACCAAACTCTCTTGACGTTGCACCAGGAACGGTTCACCATTCGCGATGCCTGCCAGGGCGTGCAGGTGTTTGGCGGAACCGGATCCGGCAAGACATCCGGCAGCGGTCGGG
Source organism: uncultured Armatimonadota bacterium (assembly GCA_903904815.1). GTDB lineage: Bacteria > Armatimonadota > Fimbriimonadia > Fimbriimonadales > Fimbriimonadaceae > Fimbriimonas. The sequence continues at coordinate 68,519 of CAIVDU010000006.1, read as the reverse complement.
CCCTCGCCTTGTCGTATCTGGCTTACGGGTTCGGTGGCCTAGTTTATGCGCCAAACCCGATGAAAAGGAACTGTGGCAAAACCTCGCGAAGGAAACGGCGAGAGAAGACGACGTCATTGTCTTCGATGCCACGGGTGATAACTACCGCCTCAATTTCATCGACTACGAAAGCAAGGCAGGCACCGGCGCAGGTCTCACCGCTAACATCGTCCAGCTCATCACCGACGTGGTCAAAGCCATCGATCGCGAAGAGAAAGACGCCGGGGAAAAGCCGTTTTGGAGGAATGCCGGCCGGCAGCTCACCAACTCAGTGATTGAGTGTCACTTTGCGAGATATTTGGCGCAATGTTTTGCGAACTAAATGGCGTAACTCCGTCCACTGGGCTGAATCGCCAGGTTCGAAAGGGGCTTTGTTCGTCTCGGCATACGCCAAATAGCGCGCAAAGAATTACGCCAGATAATTTGCAAAGTGAAACCTCTCAATTGATGACTGAATGCCTCGTGGCTCACCCAGCTTTGTTGATTCGGGGATAGCAGTGACACATTCAGTGCGGCTTTGGGTTTCTACTTGGTTGCCTTTTCTACGAGCGAACACTTAGAGAACCAAAAGACCTGACCAGGCTTGGTCGCAAGATCCGTGAACTGAACCTTCATTTCTGGGTCGTCATAAGGTCCGGCGAACTTATACTCGAACTTTTGCCACTTAGGGGTAAGATGGATTTCCTGCTGAGCGCCGTGATGCTCCCACGGCTCGTGATTCTGCTGGAAGTTCAACTTGATCTGAACATTACTATCCGCCTTGCCCCAGAAAGTCATCACGTAGGAATTGCCCTTCGTGAATTTGATTCTCTTTTGCAATACCTGGAGGTGCCAAGCATGGTCAGTGGTCTTCTGAACCGTGACCTTCATCGCCGGTGCACCTTTAGGTCCTTCTTTTACGATTTCAGCGGTTCCGAGGGCGCTCGCATTGACTTCGAATGTCCAGCCAAGTTTGCCCTTGGCAAAGTCGCCGTTGACTAATCGTTCTTGAGGTTGTGGGTCGCCGAACGTTGCGTGGCAGAGCGCCACCATGGCGAGGCCGATGATCGAAGTTACGGGTCGAATGTTTCGTTTTTTCATTTTTGGTTTCCTGTCTATCGGTGAACTCTGGCGGCCAAGTCGGTAGTGTCCAGGGTTCCATGGGGATAAGAGTGACGCCGCTATTGGACGTAGATTCTATGGAGTCGCCCTCGGCTTTGGCGTCGGCAAAGGCAACCAGGAGCATCGAGTCATCACATTGACCAAGGAGCGGCGTAGGCATCATGATCACCTGACCACTGTTTTTGAAGCCGCAGGATCTCGTTGACAATTTCTGGTTCCAACGGCTGAGCATCGGCCGTTGCGCTGAGGAACTCGGTGAGGTTCGAGCTACGAGCAGTTGATCCAACGGTCGCCCTGACTTGAGGGAATCCAAGGGCAAACCGGACCGCAAACTCGGTCCAAGACTTCACTCCAGATCGGTCGAATATCGAGGCAACTTCGGTGGCTCGTTTACGGAGATACTCGGGTGCATCCTTCTTTTGGGCCGTGTGGTGAACATCGCCTCCGGCAACGGTGCGCATAGCAACAATAGACACATTCCGCTCCAGAAGCAGGTCCCAGAGTTCGTTGGTTACGAATCTTTGCAGGGGGTTCAAGTAGAAGGTGTATGCCTCGATAAGGTGGTCGGCATGCCCACCCTTGATGCAGCGGAGCGCGATATCTGAACTCCACGGCCAAACTTCCATTTCAAAACGGCCGACTAGACCTTCTGCTTTTAGTCGCTCAAGGCCAGCGACTCCCGGTCCACCGGTGCAGAGGTCTTCGGCAAGCTGTCCGCTTGGAAACACCTGCCCAATCGCCATGCTTGAGGTCCCAACCGCCTCCAACTGATTTGTGATCTGTACTCGCACTTCATCAGGTGAGCTATTGCCGAGCTTGAAGATAGTGGGTGGGATCTTCGAACGGTCTTCCTCAAAGAGCGCCCGAAGCACCCGTAGCGCGTCTCCGTACTGATGGCTGGTATGAATCCAGAGGCCAGCATTGACCGCCTCCCGAGCGATTGCCAGACGGTCTTCGAACGAAATGCTTTCGTCCCCAAGGCGTGTGGTGCCATAGACGTAGCGAGTCAGATCAGTGAATGAGGCGTTCATCTTCGTGCAGTATAACCAGAAATAGACGCAAATGTGCAATCGATTGCACAAAACTCAGAGTGAGCATGATACAATCGGTTGCACAGGGCGTCATTGCAACGATCAGCACCAACCAAAACATGGTCAAACTCTCAGACATCGCAGCTAAAGCCGGAGTGTCCGAATCCACGGCGTCACGCGCACTTGCCAATAACCCCCGGATTAGCGAAGAGACAAAACAGCTCGTCCAGAGGCTCGCCATTGAGTCTGGATATAAGGTCAATCACGTTGCTCGTAACCTACGCGCACGCTCGACTCTTACTATCGGCCTTGTTGTTCCGGAAGTTTCGAACCCATTCTTCCCAAAACTGGTCCAACTCGTCTCCGATAGTGCTCGCGAGTCTGGATACCGGCTACAACTGCATCTCAGCGGAATCGCGCAGGACTCTGAAGCCCAATGTCTTGCTTCTTTGTCAGAGCAGCGGGTTGACGGAATTGTGCTCGTGACTTCAGAGAGTGGTCTGGTGGCAAGAGACGCTCTGAATGAAATTGTCGCCTCCAGGATTCCAGTTGTCCTGCTCGGCTGGGTCAGCGATGCTCCCGAAGTAGACATGGTTTATGGAGATGACGCTTCCGGTGGGTATCAACTTGCGAAGCATCTCGTTGGGCTTGGACATCGGCGAATCGCAATTCTTGGCGCAGTGCCCCACAGGGGGCCGTTTGACCGCCTAGTTGGGTTCAGAAAAGGTCTTGCCGAAGTGGATGGCGTGAGCGAGATGGAGATCCCGGCACGCACGAGCGAAGAGATCAAGCTAGAGATTGACAGCCTCCTGAACTTGCCGAATCCCCCCACCGCCATTTTCGCCTACCAAGATTCGCTGGCGGCCATCGCATGCCGATGCTTGAGACAATCATGCGTCTCCATTCCCGACCAGATGTCAGTGGTCGGGTTTGACAACCTCGATCTGGGAACCTATCTCTGCCCCCAACTGACCACCGTCGACTTGTCAATGGAGCGGTTGGCCAGCGCTGCTGTCGAGGCCTTGGTGCGCCGCATGAAGGTGCCACCGAGTGGTGAAGTCTGCGAGCAGTTGCTCATCCCACCTCAACTCGTTCTTCGAGAATCAAGCTCTAGACCCCGGTCAGCAAACGCCATTGAGAAGTCCGGATGTCCGCCGACCGGGAGCGCCCCATGCGACTCTCGGGAGAAACAATCATGAAACAACTAGCAATATCAATCTGCGTAGCAATTGCCGTATCTGCCTTGGCCCAAGGCCCACGGACAAGCCTACAGACAAATGCCGGACATCGAAAGACCGAATTTCTCATTAATGGGTTCGTGCAGCCCGCAGAGATCACCCAATGGAAATTCCTGACCGGTCTACCGGGCAGCAAGCTCTCGTTCGATCCACACGAGGACGCTGGAGGAGGAATAACCAAGGGCTCCATGAAGTTGATCCTTCCATTCACTAAAGACGGTGAATTCCACTTCAATCTGGATAGGTTCCCAAGCGGAGTGGACCTGCGAGCTAAGGGCTTTGCTTCCATCAGTCTGGACGTTAAAGTGGATCCAAAGTCTCCGGCCTGGGGAGATTTTCATGCGGGATGGTTTGAACTCGGGATCACGACAGGAAAGGAGAGTCACACCTTCCTTAAGCAATACGGCGAGAACCTGGACACCCGAAATGGTTGGTTTCACATCTCAGTCCCAATCATTGGCGATGTTTCGGACACGAAAGGATTCACCATCAAGTTTTTCGCCAGCGGCCTAACGACCGGGAGCCGCGTCGTTTGGATTGACAACTTGGTTCTAAGCAAGAAAGTTGTCAAGAGTGCGGCACCAGCCCCGCCCGCAAGTGTGCCTAATGCTTCCGCGGCCACACCGAAACCGGGAACCGAAATGCTTGCCAACGGCCACTTCGCGGATGGAATGTCGAAGTGGGTGTTAGAAGAATCTGGAGCAGCCAAAGGAGCGGCAGAAGTTGTGCCTGAAGGGCAGGCCGGGAAACCTGCCCTTCGTGTCAAAGTTCTGGCGGTAGAAGATCATTCATGGCATCTCCAGGTCTATCAGACTGGGATGCGGATCGAGAAAGGAAAGCGGTACGCAATGACCTTTTGGGCGAAAGCCGAGCACCCCGGTGTGATCACGGTTGCATGCAACCAGAACCACGAGCCATGGGAGCACGAAACCAATGTAAAGTTGCCCGTCACAACTGCTTGGACTCTCTTACATTTCGACTTTAATGGGCCGTGGGACGACTCCAACGTGCGAATCTCGTTTACCGATCTAGGGACCGTTGTTGGCCAGATTTACTGGTTCTCTGACTGCTCAATCAAACCAGCTGACGAAGCAGTCACACCCGATACAACGAGTGCGATCCGAAAGGATGGGGTCATCGAGTCATGGGAAGGCGTGATGAACGGTTGGCATATTTACATCTCGGATGGCGATGAACTGGGGGTCGCTCAAGCCACATCTGTCGGCTTTAGCAACCAAGGCGCAACTGACGGAAAACAAGCACTCGCGGTCAATATCCGCGATGGTTACCGAAAATCCCTCCGCACCGATGCGGTGTCGATGGCGGACGCGATTCGTGGAAAACGAATCGCCTTGGATGTAACCGCGCCTGAGGGAAGCGTGACCGGCTACTTCAAAGTAGCAATCGCGGCGAACGCCGACGGGATGCCGTGGCAACAGATAGACCCGCTTGTGGACGTTCCGGCGGACGGAAAACCTCACACCCTTATATTCGAAACCGCTGCGTGGCCCGTCCCGATAAAGCCGTCCTGGATGTGTTTTTGGATCATTACCAATACGGCTGAGAAATCGATCCCAGGAACTGTCTACTTTGATAACTTGCGGGTGGTTGAAGGAAAATGATTCTAACTTCTATTCTCTGTTTCGCCGGATTTGTGCCCCAGTGGTTCGGCCCGGTGACGATCGATCGAACCCTTTCAACGAAAGGCAATCCATTTGATTCGGCCGAAAACGACGTTCGAGTCCTCTTTAGCCAGCCAGGCCACAAGTATGAGCGTCTGGCCTACTTTGGCCAGGGAAAATGGCATGCAACCCTATCCGCTACGCAAGGCGGAACATTCCGGGCCCGGTTCCTGATCAATGGGAAACCAGCTCCAGGTGATCCAACAATCGTTGTGCTTCACGCGACAGGGGCCGCGGAGTTCGTCGGCCTCAGTGGTAAACGGTTCAAGCTGAGCACGGGAAAGACTTATGTTCCTTTCGGGCACAATCTTGCTTGGCAATACGGCGGCGCTCCTTCCTATGAAACGCAACTAGCCGATATGGCAAAGGCGGGGCTGAATTGGACACGAATTTGGACAAATCGTTGGGACGGGAAGAGCCCATTCATCCCGCAAGACAAGGCCGAAAAACTTGAAATCGGGTGGATGAACGAACCTGCTTTCGCACGTTGGGATTCGATTGTCAGCCAATGCGAAAAGAACCACATCAAATTCCAGTTCGTGCTTTTCCACCACGGATTGTTCAGCACCACAACCGACCCCAATTGGGCTGAACACCCGTGGAACGTCGCAAACGGAGGCTTTCTGGCCGATCCAACGGACTACTTTGTGAATGGCCAGGCGAAGAAGCTCACCAAGAACTGGCTCCGCTACGCTGTCGCTCGATGGGGTCATTCGCCAGCCATTATGGCGTGGGAACTATTCAATGAAGTCCAGTGGGTCGATGCGGCGAAGAAGCACCCGGACCGCATTGGAGACGTCACCGCATGGCACAAGGAAATGGGAGATTACTTGCGGTCTCTTGACCCCTACCACCACCTCGTAACGAGTAGTTCATCGGAGGAACTTGACCCAAAGGTCTTCGAGTCAATGGACTACCTCCAGCCACATCTGTATCCCCCCAACCTGTTTCCGGCAATTCTTTCGACTCCACTGCCAAAGGCCAAACCAAGCTTCGTCGGTGAGTTTGGAGTTCACTTTGAAACGGTGAACGAAGCCCTCGCAAATCGCGCGCTGAAAGATGGATTTTGGGCAGGATTGCTTTCTGGACAAGCCGGTCCAGCTGAATATTGGTATTGGGACGAAGCCTACAAATACCATCTTTATGACGAATATGCCAGAGAAGCCAAGATTCTGAAGCGATCTGGCTTTGCGGAAAATCCTGATGCGATGCCGGTTACCATCGAGGTCAGTGGTGGTGTGCCAAGTGATCTCACTGTGACCCCCTCAATCGGATGGGGCGAGACGACAAAGTTCGTGTACAACCTCGCTACCGATGGAGCGACGGGCTCACTTCCTGGCCTCTCAAGTTTCATTCAAAGTGTTGGGAGCCACAATCGGAATCTCATGCGTGAGCCCATTCGATTGCGCTTCTCGGCGGCCGCCAGCGGTGAGGCTCACATCGTTGTAGGCGAAATCTCCAAAGTAGGCGGAACAATTCAGATCACCTCAAATGGGAAACTGGTTGCGACCAAGAACTGGGCCGCCGAGCCATCTGACCATGTAGTCGACCAAGACTTTGTCGTGCCATTTTCACCCGGAACCAACGAGATCCAGATAGACAACTTAGGAGTGGACTGGTTCAAGCTAAAGTCGGTGACGGTGCCACGAATTGGTTCCGGTGTTCGAGCGGCATGTATCTCGTCAAGCCATTACAGCCTTATGCGACTGCAATGGCTCGGGGGCATTGGAGACCAGGCTAAGTCATTGTCGATTCCTGGGCTCGATGATGGCGACTACGAAATGCGTCAATTTGATCTTCGGACGGGAGAGGAGAGAGTTTCAAAAGTCAGCGTCGCGAGGGCCAAGGTCATGAAGTACGTACCGCTCGCCACGGATGAGGGAGTGGCACTTTTCCAAGGGGTTCGAGCAGCCGGAACGAGCTCAAGTTCACAGCGAACACTGCCGGCGGGAGGAAAGAAGTGAAATATAGGAATCTAGGAAAGAGCGGGCTGAAGGTGAGCGAAATCAGCCTTGGGAGTTGGCTTACATATGGGACAGCGGTGGAGCAGGAGACAGCGAACGCTTGCATCGCACGGGCGTTTGAACTTGGCATCAACTTTTTCGATACTTCGAACGCTTACAATAACGGCGAAGGCGAGCGGGCGTTGGGCTCTGCGCTGAAGCAGTTTAAGCGTAGCGATTACGTGCTTTCGACCAAGGTCTTCTTCCCGATGGGCGAGGGTGCGAACGATCGAGGGCTCTCTCGCAAGCACATTCGGGAGCAATGTGACGCTAGTCTTGAGCGCTTGGGAGTCGAGTATGTTGACGTCTACTTTTGCCACCGATACGATGAGACCACGCCTTTAGAGGAAACTCTCGTTGCGCTGAATGATCTGGTGAGTGCGGGCAAGATTCTCTACGCAGCAGTGAGTGAATGGACGGCTGACCAGATCTCTGATGCCGTTCGCATAAGCAAGGACCTCGGGCTACGGCCTCTGGTCTCGAATCAACCAATTTACAACCTCTTCGAACGGTACATCGAGCGAGCCGTGCTTCCGGTCAGCCAAGAAACTGGCATCGGTCAGGTCGTATTTTCTCCTTTGGCTGGAGGCGTGCTCACCGGGAAATACAAGCCAGGTCAACAGCTTCCGGCCAATAGTCGTGGGGCGGATGACTCCGTTAACTTCATCGTCAAGAGTTATCTCCGGGATGATGTCCTGACCACGGTCCAGAACCTTGCGGCTTATGCCCAGACGTTGGGAATTTCGGTCGCCCAACTTGCGATTGCTTGGACTTTGCGTCAGCCGGGGGTCTCTACTGCGCTGATCGGAGCGAGCCGGGCGAGCCAATTGGAGGAGAATGTCAAGGCTGTTGATGTAGAGCTTTCCACCTTACACATTGACGCAATTGAGCGAATCCTTGAGCCAACACGCGATTTTTCGCCGTTGCGATGAACAGACCGTGCCGTGTGGCGAGCGCTTTGACCTGGGAAATTCTAACGTCTTCTTCTGGGTCAACTAGCCACACATAACCCCTTTTATGTAAGGTGAGACGGTCTTTCGTTGAACTAGGCTCCTTTCCGCGCAGACGTAATGAATCAGTGGCGCTCGCAGACCGGTTTCCCCTAAACTGGGCTCTTAACATGGGACGTCTTTCGCTGTTTGCTTCTGCCGCTTCGTTGATGACCTGCACCGCAGTTCACGCCCAGTCGATTTCGCCCAAGCTTTACGACGGCTTGCGTTGGCGGATGATTGGGCCGTTCCGGGGAGGAAGAACCGTTGGCGCGACGGGTGTTCCTGGGCGACCGGCTGAGTTTTATATCGGGGTCAACAACGGAGGGGTTTGGAAGTCCACCGACTACGGGCGCGTTTGGCGTCCTATTTTTGACGACCAACCGACTGGATCTATTGGGGCGGTCGCGGTGGCTCCAAGCGATCCGAATCGAGTCTACGTAGGGAGTGGAGAAGGTCTTCAGCGACCAGACTTGTCCACCGGCGATGGCATCTATCGGTCCGACGACGCCGGAAAGTCTTGGATCCATTTAGGACTTCGAGACGGCGAGCAGATCAGCGGGCTCGCCGTCGACCCGCGTGACCGAAACAAAGTCTTCGCGGCCGTGCTCGGCCACCCTTACGGCGCCAACGTCGAGCGAGGACTCTTCCGGTCTACGAACGGTGGTCAGACGTGGGACAAGGTTCTGTACACCGATGAGAACACCGGGGCGATGGCAGTTACCATCGACCCTTCGAATCCCGATGTCGTCTATGCGGATCTGTTCGCCTCCCGACAGGGCCCCTGGGAGAACGGGGCTTGGCAGGGAACCGGCAGCGGACTGTACAAATCTACCGACGGCGGCACCACCTGGAAGCAACTCAAGGGAGGCCTTCCCGGTCCCGCCGACGGACTTGGTCGCATCGGAATCGCGATTGCTCCCACGATGACGAATCGCCTCTACGCCGTCGTTGACGCTCCGAAATTGGGTGGCATCTATCGCTCGGACGACGCCGGTGAGCACTGGCAGTTGATGGACAGCGAAGACCGGATTTGGGGTCGAGGTTCCGACTTCGGCTCGGTGACCGTAGATTCCAAGAACCCCGACATCGTGTACGACGTGAACACGTCCACTTACAAGTCGATTGACGGCGGTCACTCGTTTGTCGCCTGGAAGGGCGCACCCGGAGGCGACGACTATCACACGGTTTGGGTGAACCCGAACGATCCGCAAACCATCCTGCTCGCCTCCGACCAAGGCGCGGTCGTCACCGTGAACGGTGGTGAAACCTGGAGCTCTTGGTACAACCAGCCCACTGCCCAGTTCTATCACGTGTCCGCCGACAATCGGTTTCCTTACTGGGTCTACGGTGGGCAGCAAGAGAGCGGATCGGCGGGAGTCGCCAGTCGGGGTAATGACGGACAGATCACCTTTCGAGAATGGCATCCGGTAGGAGCCGAGGAGTACGCCTACGTTGCGCCCGATCCTTTGCATCCCAACTGGATCTTCGGCGGAAAGGGATCCCGATTCGACTGGTCGACCGGGCAGACCCAGGATGTGGGCCCCCGTGGGTCCTATCGCTATTTGCGAACTGCGCCACTTCTGTTCTCTCCCGTGGATCCTCACGTTCTGTATCTGGGTGCGAATGTTCTGTTGAAGACGACGGACAGCGGCTCCAGTTGGCAGGAGATCAGCCCGGATTTGACGAGAGAGCACCCAGAGGTTCCGGACAGCATCGGCATCTACAAGACGCCCGACCTCAACCGGATGCCCCGGCGCGGGGTCATCTACTCGGTCGGCCCTTCCTATACTGACGTAAACACGATCTGGGCCGGCACCGACGACGGCCTTGTCCACGTGACCCACGATGGTGGGAAGACCTGGGCGGACGTGACCCCGACCGGGATGACCTCCTGGAGCAAGGTGGCCCAGATCGACGCGGGCCAGTCGGACGCCCAAACGGCGTATATTGCCGTCAATCGCATCCGGTTGGACGACCAGCGACCACACCTGTATCGAACACATGACGGCGGTAAGACGTGGACCGAGATTAACGAAGGGTTGCCTAACAACGAGCCGACGAACACGATTCGCGAAGATCCGGTTCGGAAGGGTCTTCTCTTCGCAGGCACCGAGCGGGCGGCGTATGTGTCGGTGGACGATGGCGACCACTGGATGCCTTTGAGGCTCAACATGCCGGCAACCTCGATCCGGGATCTCATCGTGCATGGAGACGACCTCGTGGTTGGAACCCACGGACGTGGATTCTGGATCCTCGACGACATGACAGCCCTCCGCCAGATCGACTCCAAGACCGTCGACACGGTGAGTCTGTTCAAACCACAAACGGCTGTCCGCGTTCGGAACAACAATAACACGGACACTCCGCTTCCTCCCGACGAGCCAGCCGCCCAGAACCCTCCAGATGGAGCCGTTCTCGACTACTACTTGCCGAAAGACGCTCACTCCGAAGTGATGATCGAGGTTCTGGATTCGAATGGGTCTCTCATCAAGCGATATCGTAGCGACGATCCAATCGAAGAGCCCCGCGAGAAAGACCTTCAGGTCCCCTACTACTGGGTCCGTCCCGATCGAAGGCTAGGGAAGACGGCGGGGTTCCATCGCTGGGTGTGGGATCTTCACTACACGACGCTAGAAAATAATCCGGCCGGGCTGCCGATGGCAGCCATCGAGCATGATACGGTGGCTCCCACCGACGCTCCCTGGGTGTTGCCAGGAACTTACTTGATTCGGCTCTCGGTCGACGGCTCGCTGCTGACCCAAAATCTGAAGGTCGTGATGGACCCACGAACTAAGGCGAGTCCCGCTGAGTTGGGCCGTCAGTTTGCGATCGCCAAGGCGTGTTACGATGGCGCACATTGGGCGAGCGAGATCCGAGAGGCAGCGGAAAAACTTCCTCCGGCGACTCCAGGGCTAACCGAGTTTTTGGGCGGTAACGCCCCGACCGGCCGCCGAAGAAGAGGGCCATCCACCGCGAGCTTGGCCAGTCTTCAGGGTGGTTACGAAGGCCTCCTTGGCACGGTACAAAGCGCCGACGTGGCGCCCACGAAGACTGCCGAAGCCGAATTCAAGCGTCTTCAGTCGTTGCGTGCGGAGTTGGAATCCGCTTGGGCTAAGTTAAAGTCTGCGCATTGAATGAGGAAAGCGCTAGCTGCTTTCGGAAGATCGATCTTGACCTGAAAGGAGTTGCAACGCAAGTGACGCCGTCTTGCTGATGGCGTCACTCGGACCTAAGAGGGCGTCAAGTTCGTCGAAGGCATGAAGCTGGGCTGATCGCGTTGGACTGTCCGCTTGGAGCGGCTGCAGATTGTTCTTGAGCGTCTCGGGAGTTGCTCCGTCTTGAATCAGTTCAGGCACCACCTCTCGGTCGAGAACAATATTGGGCAGCGAGATGAACTTGGGAAGCTTGAACCGAATGATCTTGGCCTCAAGCACCATCGCCTTGCTCGCGCGATAAACGACGATCATCGGTGTTCGGCAGAGTGCCGCCTCAAGGGTGGCAGTTCCGCTACACACGATGGCGGCGGTGGCTCGGCGCAAAACCCCTGAAGTATCGCCCACGGTAAAGACGTCCTGCGCCCCCTCTGGGCGAAGTCGGATCCACCTTGCTTTGAACTCTTCCAGGTCAACACTTGGGGCAAGCGCAAACTCCACACGGGAGTTGACCGAGGCAGCGATTACCGGCAAGTTGTTCTCGATCTCGTGGGTTCGGCTCCCCGGTAGCACGGCAAGAGATTCGCCCCGTGGCGTCGGCGTCGCTTGGGCCAAGAGTTGCTTAATTGGATGCCCGAACCAGTGGGCGTTCGCTCCCATCCGGTTGAGAATGTCGGCCGACCAAGGAAAGGGCGTCGAGATTGCGTCGGTCCAAGTGACCAGGTCCGCGCCTTGCTTGTCCCGTCGCCAAGAGCCCGGAGGAATGAAATAGAGGACTTTCCAACCCAGCTGTTTGGCATGGCGAGCCAACTTGATGTTCATGAATCCAAAGTCGATGGGGATGAACAGCCCCGGTTCGCCTTTGGCCATGTGCGCTTTCACGCGGTTGAAGCTGTACAAGGCTCGCAGACCGACCCAGAACGATTGCCAGATGCCGATCGCGCCCCAATGGGAAGAGTCGGCGACCAACGGAACGTTCGCGGCTTTTAGGCGCCTCCCGCCGACCGCCTGAAACTCAAGATCGGTCCTTAGGGATCGCAATTCCGCAACGAGGGCGGCGCCGAAAGTGTCTCCCGACGCCTCGCCTGCAGAAAGGAAGATCCTTGAACTGTTCACGGCCTAGGGTTGGTCGCCGCGACCATTCTTTCCTTTGAATCGTCGCTGCTCAAATTCAAGAAGGTAGAGGACCTGATCGGTGAGGGGTACTTCGCGGCGAACGGTTTCAATTGCGTTAGTCAGACCAAGCTGGGACCGGTAGAGAAGTTTGCAGGCACGGTGAAGTGCCAGCCGCTCTTGCGGGCTGACTCCGAGTCGACGCAGCCCTACCGCGTTGATGTCATGGACTTCCTGGCCATGACCGGAAGAGGTCATGAAGGGCGGCACATCGCGCACTGTACGGGTCATCCCGCCGAGCATGGCGACCTTTCCGATGCGAACGTATTGGTGAATACCCGCCATCCCACCAAGATTCGCAAGATCTTCAATGGTGACGTGACCGGAGACGCCGACGTTGTTCGCGATGTTGACGTTATTCCCGACGGTGACATTGTGGCCAAGGTGGGTGTAGGCCATGATCAGGTTGTGGTTACCCACTACGGTTGCCATGCCCTCGCCAGTGGCCCGATGGACGGTCACATACTCTCGGAAGACGTTGTGGTCTCCCACTCTTAGGAACGTTTGTTCGCCTTTAAATCCGTGGTCTTGGGGGTCGCCACCGAGAACGCATCCCGTGCCGACGTAGTTATCGGTTCCCAGTACGGTGCCCGTACGCACAACTCCGTGTCCGTCGACTCGAGTTCGGGCTCCGATAATGGCCCCGGCTTCAATGATGGCGTACGGTCCGACTTCGACGTCTTCGCCGAGATCTGCGGTCGGATCAACAAAGGCCAGTCGGTGGATTTTCGACAACCTAGACGTCCTTTTTGCCTAACTTGAAGGTCATCTCCATACTTGCCGCGACCTCACCGTCTACGGTAGCAACCCCTTTCATCTTGCCGATTCGTCCTCGAACCCAAAGGATCGTGCACTCGGAAATCAACGCGTCGCCTGGGGTCACGACTCGCTTGAATCGGACCTCATCGATTGCGCCGATAAGAGGAACGCTATCGTTAAATTCAGGCAACGATAGGAGAATCGCCGCGCCAACTTGGGCCATCGATTCAATGATCAGAACGCCAGGCATGATCGGTCGCCCGGGGTAGTGACCTTGGAAGAATGGCTCATTGATCGTAACGTTCTTGAGGCCTTTGCACGCCCTGCCGTCTTCAGCCACCCAGATGATCCGATCGACAAGCAGCATCGGGTAGCGGTGGGGCAGGATTTCGAGAATCTTGAGGATATCCATTGCGAGCGCCTAAGGAGGCGGGAAACAGGCTTAAGGTTACCCAGCCTGAGGGGCTGAGGTCACCGCTGGTCTTTTTGCGTAGGGACGAAGCTCTTCCGGGCGGTCGCGCAGATGCATCATCAGAGCGCGCCGTTTTTCTGCCCCCCGACTGCCTGCCGGACTTTCGGGAAGGAGTCCCGGTAGCACCGAGTCGACGCGCTCATAGATTCCTACCCATCGCTTCTTGACGGCATCCGGCGAGATTCGAAGGTCGGCGGCAATCTCGACATCGGTGAGGCCGTGACGCGCGTGAAGAAGGACCTGCCGTTGGGATTCTGTGAAACCAAAGCGAGGAGTCATGTAGGTGAACATCCGGTGGAACCAGTAGTTCTCCATCGTCATCCCTCGATCTCGATTTGCACCGACGAGGCAGGGGCGAAGATCTTGTTCGATGAGTTCCGGGGGCGCCTCCCAGTCCAGGTATTCGTTGAGGACTTCGCAGCCGGTGCGTAGGGCCACGTTTCGGATGTACGTTCCGGCGGTTTCTCCGACGATCCATCGCACGTTGTTTCCCTGATACTGGTCCGCATAGGCGTTCACCAGCAAGCTGCGAAGCGTTTCAGCGCGTACCGTCCCGTGCCCCTGGGGGATCCAAGCGAGATAGGTGACGTACATGACGAGGCCATTTCCCGCGTTCTTGGCCGCCAGGTCTTCATTCGTGAGGAGCGCAGGTCGACCTGCGATCGTTTCTTCAACCATGCGCCGAACCACGTAGGGCCTCGAAGAGGTCATGGTGTCTTCGAAGAATTCTTCGTCCAGGTAGACGGTGCCGACCATCGCGAGAGCTCGTTGGTCTGCCGGGAGATCCGCGTCCTCAAGGACAGTTCCCATGAACGTGTCACTGGCTAGAAGCACGTCCCATTCCTTCTTCAACCGGGGTATGTCCCTGAACGGCTCCGGTTGACACAATCGGACCATGTGGTTGAAGTCGTCCCGAGTTACCGGGCGGGTACCGATGTGCATATAGGGATATGGCTACAAAAGGGAGTAGCTCGCACCAATTATGCAGTGAGAGACTCCCTTTTTGTGGAGGGACCCAAGGCTACATAGTCGAAATTAGGGGAATATTCCACGCCGAATGGTCGCGTCGGCTACTCGCTTGACCCCGATGATGAGCGCGGCGGTCCTCATGTCCGTCTTGTGGGAGCGCATCGTCGCCTCCACGGCGGCATAGGAGTTCCTCATGATTCGCTCCAGCCGATTGTTAACCTCGTTCTCTTCCCAGAAGAAGTTCTGCAGGTCCTGTACCCACTCGAAGTAGCTGACCACGACACCTCCCGCGTTAGCGAGAATGTCGGGCACCACGAAGACCCCCTTATCGGAAAGGATGTTGTCGGCATCCGGAGTGCAGGGGCCGTTGGCTCCCTCAACGATGAGCTTTGCCTTGATCTTGTCGGCATTCTCCGACGTGATCTGGGCCGCAATGGCCGCCGGGATAAGGACATCGCAAGGCAGTTCGAGTAGCTGCTCGTTCGTGACCTGCTCGGCATCCTTGTACTCTCGGATACCCCCCTCTCGTCCCGCATATCGAGTGAAGAGCTCTCGGACCGGAAGGCCGTTCGGGTTGTAGATACCCCCAATCGCGTCGCTGATTCCGACGACCGTCGCCCCTTCCTCTTCGATGATCTTTGCCGCAGTTGCGCCGACATTGCCGAAGCCTTGCACGATGACTTTCGCGCCGGTGAGGCTAATACCGAGCGTTTTCGCCGCTTCCTGGGCAGTGACGACCACTCCTCGGCCGGTTGCTTCGACGCGACCCTCGGAACCGCCGAGCTCGATTGGCTTACCGGTGACCACGCCGGGCATCGTATAGCCGGCCTGCATCGAAAGCGTGTCCATGATCCAAGCCATTACCTGGGCGTTCGTGCCGATGTCGGGCGCGGGAATGTCGGATCGCTCTCCCACCATGACATTAATTTCGGTGATATAGCGCCGGGTGAGTTTCTCGAGTTCGCGCTTACTCAACTGCTTGGTATCGACACGAACAGAACCCTTTGCTCCGCCGTAGGGGATGTTGGCGACCGCACACTTCCATGTCATCCACATGGCAAGCGCGCTTGTCTCATCGAGATCGACATCCGGGTGGAAGCGAATGCCGCCTTTGGTGGGACCCCGGGCACTGTTGTGTTGGACGCGGTATCCCTCGAACACCTGGACCTCGCCGCTATCCAGAACGACCGGAAAACGGACGATGAGGGCGCGCTGAGGGCGTGAAAGCACCTCGTGGAGGCCTGCATCAAGTTCTAGGTATTCGGCGGCAACCGCGAGCTGGCGGCGTGCCATCTCCAATACGTCGGTGTGTTGGCTCATAGGTGTGATTCTCGGTTAACGAACATACGGATCTGAAAGGCGCCGAATCAATAGGTGAAGCGGCATCGCAAGGACTCCATTGACCACTGCTGATCCGATTGTAGCTAAAACGAACGGGAAGATTGCACCCGGGGGAGACACGAACATCACCCCGAGATTCGCCAATACCGTGACCACCGCCGTCACCGCGCCGGCAACAAACGGATTGGGTTCAAATTCGAAGTGACTGATCGAGGCACAGGCAAAACCGGCGATGGTTCGAGTCAGAACATAAGCGCTCAAGTTCGCTCCCGCAAGCGAACCCTCGATCATCCCCGCGGCGAATCCGAGAAAGGCGCCTTGTCTTCTCTTGCAGTAGAGCCCGAGAACGGAAAGGACGATCAAGAGGAAGTCGGGACTCGCTCCGCCAAGATTCAGACGAGGGGCCAACCCTTCTTGGCAACCACCTGCCAACCAGAGACCGATAAGGATGACGCTAAAGAGGCGAACACCTTTCATTTAAGGATCGCCACCTCGCGAATTCTTCCGACCTGAACGGCAGGAAACACGGTTGCCCGTCGAGTTCCGAATTCGGGATTGAAGTCGACTGCAATGACCTTTCCGATGAGGATTCCCGGTGGAATATGCTCTGAGTGTCCGGAGGTGAAGATTTGGTCTCCTAATGAGACCGGCGCCTCTGGATCGAGGAAAACCAACCCCAGCTTTGAGGTGCTCTCGCCGTTAAGCAGTCCCTCGGGAGGCGGATTTCGCGTCAGGTCGAGCGCTCCGAGTGTGAGACCGGCACTGGACAGAAGCTGGACCTGACACCGGTGGCTATCGACGATCTGTACGGTCCCTACCAAACCCTGGTCACACACCACCGCCATGCCTACGCCGATGCCTTGCGCCGAGCCAACGGCAAGTGTGATTCGGTTTTCGTAGGGGGAATAGCCGACTATGTCGGTGATCACCTTCTGCTTCTTGTGGTCAGGCAACGCCTCAAGACCGCGAAGCCGATCAATCTCTTGAGTCAGTTGGTCCGTCTTTTCGGTGTAAAGCGTCGCTGCCTGAAGCAGTTGACGCATGCGCTCGTTTTCGAGGGTGAGCCTTCGGGCATGGGTCAGGCCGTAGGCGAAATCTCCGAGAAAATCGACGCTGCCTCCCGAGAGTTTCGCAACCGGATCAGAGACGCCATGCACGATCCTGGCAACGGGGTCGAACGAGCCGCTGACTCGGCGCGCGGTCTGAACGCGACCATACACAATTCCAAAGACGCATAGGCCCAGAAGCACGACGAAGTCGGACCCGTTGGATCGCCTCTTTAGGGTCGTGACGCCTTCTCCAGCATCTTTCGAATGAGAGGGTTGTCGTGCATGCTCTCGACCACCATTCCGGTGCCGATGGCAACGCAGCTAAGCGGATCGTTCGCGATATGAACAGGCATACCGGTTTCCTGTGAGATGAGGCGATCGAGGCCGCGTAACAGGGCTCCTCCGCCCGCGAGGACGATTCCTCGATCCATGGCGTCAGCGGCTAGTTCGGGAGGCGTAGCTTCCAATGTGAGCTTGACCGCCTCGACGATGGCATTGAGAGGCTCCGAAATCGCGACGCGCACTTCCTCGCTGGAGATCACGGCACTTCGCGGCAGGCCGGTGACCAAATCGCGTCCCTTGATCGTGAGCTGGAGCTCTTGCTGCAGGGCAAAGGCGCTTCCAATCTCAATTTTGGTCTGCTCGGCAGTTCGGTCCCCGATGTAAAGGTTATAGGCACGGCGAACGTAGGACGCGATCGCCTCATCGAGTTCGTCGCCGGCGACCCGAATCGAACGAGAATGGACGATGCCGCCCAAAGAGATCACAGCGACTTCGGTCGTGCCACCGCCGATATCGACTATCATCGATCCGCTGGGCTCGTCGACCGGAAGGCCCGCCCCAAAGGCGGCGGCCATCGGTTCTTCGATGACGTACGCCTGGGTTGCGCCTGCGTTTCGAGAGGCTTCGATAACTGCCCGTCTTTCAACTTCGGTGACGCCGCTCGGAATGCCGACCACGACGGTTCTTCGGAGCAGGAATCGGTTTGAGACCTTGGAGATGAAGTATTGCAACATCTTCTCGGTCTGTTCAAAGTCGGCAATGACGCCGTCCTTGAGGGGACGGGTGGCGACAATGTGCGACGGCGTGCGTCCCAACATTCGTTTCGCTTCCTCGCCAACCGCCAACACTTCGCCACTGTCCTTGTTGATCGCGACAACGCTAGGTTCCCGAAGCATGACTCCTCGCCCGCCTACGTGGACCAGAGTATTCGCCGTCCCTAAGTCGATCCCGATGTCCCGCCCGAATCGATTACTCAGCTTGTGGACCCAACCTATTTTCGGCCTCGGCTTCATCGGGACACCTTTGAATGAGGGCGGGAGGCACGGAAGAGAACCGCGGGGCTGAGGTTAGGAATGACTGACATGGGGATCCGAAGGACTGCATCCGTTCGATCGTTTTGACCGAGCGGTGCAGACGCATAAACACGACCGATGTCCGTCTGGACAGCGGTCGTAAAAGTTTGGTAGGTATGGGGGAACCCAGCGTTCAACACGACGGGCATGGACTGCAAAAACTCCTTAGCGAAATGGAGTTTACACAGAAGGAACGCAGGATCACCTGAATTAGGCTACCGATTGAATTATAGCGACGGACACAGCTTTAATTCTTGCGGCCTTTATTGATTCCAGGTGTTCCAAGTCCGCCGCCGCCAGCGCCCGCTGACATTGGTCCGCCCATTCCCATCATGCCGCCCATTGGTCCGCCGCCGCCACCGCGAGCGCCCGCCAGACCGCTTGAACCGCCGCCACCGGGCAGAGAGTTCGCGAATGTGACATCACCTGCGGGCAATGGAGCGGCAGTGGTGGTCACTGGTGTCGGAGCGGTGAGAGCAACGGGATCGCGCTTCATCAGCCACATGCCGAGACCGGCGCCAAGCGTGAAAACGCCGGCAACGATAATGACGATGAGATCTGTCTGGTTCTTCATCTTGGACGACTCTATTTGGTACGACGCGGTTGAACCGTCGATAGGTTACGCACATCTCATGAATTGATGGTTAAAGGCGACTGGGCACAGGGCGAGAGACGACCGCAAGTTGCTAGTGCAGGAAGTGCCGGACCCCCGTGAACACCATGGCGATTCCCAACTCGTTCGCTTTGGCGATGACGTCGGGGTCCTTCTTGCTGCCTCCCGGCTGCACGATCGCGGCGATCCCAGCCGCGGCTGCGGTTTCTACGCTGTCAGGGAATGGAAAGAACGCATCGCTGGCCAGACACGCGCCCCGACTCTTCTCACCGGCCTGTTCCAGTGAGAGCCGCACCGACTGAACGCGGTTCATCTGTCCCGCGCCAACGCCGAGAAGTTGCCCCTTGACTCCGACCACGATCGCGTTCGATTTTACGTGTGGAATCACTGCCCAAAGGAACTTTAGTGCCTCCATCTGCTCTTCGGTTGGCGCAAGCTCCGTGACCACCTGCCACGGACTGCCTGGATCTTCATCGGAATCTTGCGAAAGGACGCCTCCCCGAATCGATTTGACGGTCAGGCTCTTAGCCGCTTGAGGAAGGGGAGCCTCCAGGAGACGCACCTCTTGCCGCCAGCCCTTGCCGTCTCGGAAGAGAGCGAGTGCGCCTTCGGTGTAACCGGTGGCGATTACGACATCGAGTTTGTTGCCACGCTCGTTGAGCGCTTCTGCGCCCTCCTCATCGAGGATTCCATTGATCGCAACCACACCACCGAACGCGGAAATTGGATCGGCGTCTCTCGCGAGCCGGAAGGCGGCGCCGTACGACTCGGCGATCGCCGCTCCGCAAGGATTTCCATGCTTAGTGATCGCGCAAGCGGGCGTTGGAAGGTCGGCGACGAGTTCCCACGCGCCGTTGGCATCGTTGTAATTGTTGTAACCCAGTTCCCAACCCCAAATCTTCTTGGCCTGGGCAATCCCCGGCTTCCCGAGTGGGTCTTGATACACGGCTCCGGACTGGTGAGGGTTCTCACCGTAGCGGAGCGCTGCAGACCGTCGATAACCGAGTGTAAGAGTTTCCGAATAGGGAGATTCGCCAGCTGCCTCAGTAAGGTAGCGAGCAACCATCGAGTCATAGAATGCGGTGTGGCGGAATGCCTTTGCGCTCAGCCCAAGCCGCTTAGCTTGAATGTCGCCCACTTTGATGGCGGTCAAAACGGTTTCATAGTCGGCCGGGTCAACGACGACCGACACGTTTGCCCAGTTCTTCGCTGCTGCGCGAATCATCGACGGGCCACCGATGTCAATCGATTCGATCGCGTCTTCGATCTCGTGGGGAGACGTAACCGTCTTTTCGAAGGCGTAAAGGTTGACCCCAACGACCGAAATGGGAGACATTCCTGCCTCTTCCATCTGGGTTCGGTGCGACTCAAGTCGAACGTCCCCAAGCAACCCACCATGGATCAAGGGATGCAGTGTTTTGACCCGGCCATCGAGCATCTCAGGGAAACTGGTGACTTCGGCCACGTCGGTGACCGCGAGCCCCGCGTCGCGAATCGCTTTGGCGGTTCCGCCGGTGCTCAAGAGCTCAAACCCCAGTTCAATCAGACCTCGGCCAAACTCGACGATCCCTGTCTTATCGGTGACGGAGAGCAGCGCTCGCGGCTTGCTCATCTGCGACCTCCCGTTGTCGAACCGGTTGCTCCACTCGTGGTCGAACTTGGGGGAGGCGTTCCGGTGGTGGTGGATGGGTTGGCGGGATCCCCGCTGGTCGAACCTACTGGTTGATTTGGAATCATTTTGGGTTGGGTGTAAGGCACGATCACGGTTTGGACCGCCTCGCGCTTTTGGGTGTCGATGCCGGTGATTTTGAAAACTGTCTTGCCGGTGATGGCGAAGTCCTGCTTGTCGGTGGCGGCGACTTGAACTGGTGGGTCGTTGTTGACTTGGAGGGTGACAAGCGCCGCTCCGGTTACCTGCCAACTCAGCGTGATCTTCGGAGCATCTGGCGTGGCTTCCTTAGGCGAGGCTTCGAACCACAGGATCGTGGCATCGGGCTTGTCGTAGACGTTCACGCTGAAGTCCTGCTGAGTCTGTTCCCCTTTGCTGTTAAGGGCGACTACGGTGTAGTCGTTCCGCCCGACATGGGTCGGGGTGACCTGCATTTCGGAAAGTGAAAGGTTCAAATCCTTGTTATCCGGTGCAAGTGTCGCCTTGGTTACCGACGCACTGAACTTGTAGTTCAACACAAAGGACTGCCCGTTCTGGATGGATTTCTCTTTCGTGAAGAGGTTAAGGATGACCGGCTTTTCAACCTGGGGAGGGGCGATGACGTTGATGAAAAGCTTCGTCGTTTTCTCGTCTCCACCATCCTGCGTGGCGGTCGCGTCGATCTCAAGTTGACCTTCCGTAGAAGGGGTGTAGCTCGCGTGGCCACTCATTTCGGTTCCCCCATAAATGGAGTCGGTGGGGGTTTTGATGAGGATGTGGCTAGCGCCTTGGACAAGCCAATTGATGGTCACTGGTTGTCCTGCCTCCACAGTCTGATGATCGGAGTAGACCTCTACCTTGATCGGCTTGGGGCGAGCAAGGAACCACGCGAGGAAGACAATCGCGACAACGACGGCGGCGGCCAATGTCGCAACAGAAAGGAGCGGTCTGCGCTCCAATTGGGCCTGGCTCGTACTGACTACGGAAGGGGTGTCCACGCTACGGGCGCTGATGCTGATGCCTACGAGTCGACCGGATGTAAACCACGGGTTGCTCTTGGGGCTGACGGTCATTTCGACCTGACGCTGAGCACCTGGTCCGACCGTTACCTGATCTGACTCCAACTCGTAGGCGCATTCCTCCTCTGCATCACCGGCGAGAAGGCGTACCGTGTGTTCGGAGTTTCCGAGGTTCACAATAGTGACCTCGAAATTGCAGTGACGTCGTGCGGGAGAAACGACTCCCCTCTTCGGGGAAACCTCCATGCTCAGGTGATGGAATGCCTTGACTTGCAGAACGCCTTGAACGATCTGCGACTCACCGGATTCCAAGGATCGGACGCGCACGACAAACGGATAGTCGCCGGCAACGCTCTCGCTGGCCCGAGGCGGTTTAAAGAAGAACCTCTCACTCCGGTTTTCACCGGCGTCGGCTTCGAAAACGGGGACCGGGACTGCCTTCCACTCAGGGTCGACTCCCTCGATCTCCATTTCGTAGCGCTCACGTGCGCCTCCGCGGTTTTGGACCGTGATCGAGACGGGTACGGACGCCCCGGGCTCCACGGACACGAGATCCGGGGTTAGCTGGAGGGTGAAGCTCATCGGCTAGGAGGGTACCCGTTGGACGTATCTCAAGAAATCATTCCTGCAAGTGGACCCACTGGAAAGAGTGTTCTCCCATTCGAATGAAAATGAGCCAATGTAACAACCACTGGAAGCAAGAACTGGCATATGATTTCTATCGGAGCCTTAAATTGCAGAAGGATCTTTTTATATGGATTGCCGCCGTCTCCCTCGAAAGACTCATCTCTCTAAGCAGGAAGTGCGTGTTCTGGAATGTTCTATCGCGGGTCTGAGTGACAAGGGGATTGCCGAAGAATTAGGGCTATCGCTTGACACCATTCGTACTTATTGGCAGCGAATTCGCGCGAAAGCCGGAGGTGGCGCCCGGGCCGAAGTGATCGCCAGTTACGTGGAAGCTAGCGCTCGTAGTGAGATCGAAGCGTTTAGCTCGGAGAACAAGCGCCTCCTGGAAGAGATCGAACTCCGTCGGAACAGTGAGCGGCGGCTGAATCAGGCTTATGCGATCGCCAACATGGGCTGCTGGGAAAGGGATATGGAGACCGGTCTCATCGATTGGAACGAGACTTTGTGGTCGGTGTTGGCAGTGAGCCATGACACGGTCCCTTGGGATCTCAATGGTCATCTCGACCATGTGCATGAAGAGGACAGGGTCCGATGCGGCAGCGCGGTGCGCAATTTGATACAGGACGGCACTCCCTACGAAATAATCTATCGGTTCCGAACACCAGCGGGAGATTTCCGGATCATTCATTCCCGAGGTGACGCAGATCGCGATAGCGATGGGAAGATTGTTCGAGTCCGAGGGACAATGCAGGACGTTTCTGGCTTCCTTCAGAACCTCGAACTCCTGGGAGAGATGCAAACCGACTTATTTGCGACGTTTGGAGGGACCTACGAAGTACAGGGGCAATCTCCCGACCTGAGTTTGATCCTCGATCGAACTCTGAACCGTGTTGTTTATGTCGGCCCCGGTTCGAATCGAATTCTGGGTATCTCCTCGCAAGACGCTCCGTTCGAGATCTGGAAGTTGTTCGGTTTCGTTGCTCACAGCGAGTGCGCGGCTGAATGGGACGAGTTTCAAGCCTTTGCGGAGACCCTCGCCGACGGTGAGTGGACCGAAAAGGAGTTCTCAATTCGCACGTCCTATGGGGAAAGGCGCCTCGTGCGTACGAGAATTGCGGTAGCGACGCGGGATCCAAACGGTACGTGTCGCACACTCCAGATCCTGGTCTCTCCTTTAGGGACGAGGCGCCCCATGCCCAGTCGGGGGGGCTTGACGGATCAGGACTCGCAATCACACGAAAGGATGACGGGCAAAGGCTGATATTCTTGCTAGCGTAAGTTGGAGTGGGTTGTACACTCAGAGCAGAAACACCAATGACGGTCAGGCTAGCAGATCGGATTAGGGCCGAGCGGGATCGTCAATTTGTCGGCCGGTCGGAGGAGTTGAGAGTCTTTTCGGAACTCCTCAGTGCTGACGACTCCTCGGTCGTGGCAATACACGTGCACGGACCTGGTGGAGTGGGCAAGACGACGTTACTTAGGCAGTTCGAGTCTGTGTGCCTGCGAATTGGCGTAGCGTCTCTTACCATTGATGCCAGGGTTCTTCAGCCCAGTCCGGTCAGCATTCAGGCGGCACTGATCGCAGCGACCGCATCCGCAGACTTCGACGAGGCGATCACGAAAATCGGCGAATCTCCTCGACACGTGCTTTTTCTTGACACATATGAGGCGATCGAGCCGCTCGATGGCTGGATTCGAGATCAGTTCATTCCTCAACTTCCTGCCAACACGCTTGTCGTCATCTTTGGACGCAAGCGACCGTCTAGCGGGTGGAGGCTGGGAGGTTGGCAAACCCTCGCCAGATCTTTGCCTCTTCGCAACCTGGATGACACCGACATTCGGACCTACCTAACGGGACAATTCGTTCCGCCAGTGGCACACGAGGCCATCGTTCGATTCACCCATGGATTTCCACTTGCCATGTGTTTGGTCGCCGACACCTTTGCCCAGGGGGGGCAGGTTGATTTTGTTCGAGACTCTGCTCCTGACGTGCTGTCGGTCCTGCTGGAACGGTTTCTTGAGGGCGTGGTCCGCCCGGAGCACCGGGACCTCCTCGAATTGTGCGCTCTCGTCCGAATTACTTCGGAATCGTTGATTTCGGAGGTTTTTGGCGAAGAAGGAGCGAGCGATCTCTTCCGTTGGTTGAGAGGGCTTTCATTCATGGAGGAAACGCCCTTTGGTTTGATGCCCCACGACCTTGCCCGCGACACAATCGCTTCCGAGGTGCGATGGAGAAATCCAGATCGCTACTCCGAGTTGCACCACAAGGCCCGCGCATTCTATGCGGATAGGATGGAGCGAGCGACCGGCAGTCTGCAGCAAGCCATCCTATTCGACTACATCTACTTGCATCGCGATAGCCCGATGATGCAGCCGTTTTTCGATTGGAATTCGAGTCCGCGTGCCTTTATCGACATTGCGCGCCCTGACGACGAGGACTCCATCGTGGATCTCGTCTCAAAGCATGAAGGCCCCGAATCGGGCCGACTCGCGCGGTTCTGGTTTCGGAATCAGCCCGGAAGCTTCCTCGTAATTCGAGACTCGGAGGGGGAGATGGGCATCGTAGGCCTGTTAGGCAAAGTTCGCTTGGACTTAGCGAGCGAGATGGAGCATGACGATCCGGCGATCTTCGCCGCTCTGGCTGCCCTGCAAACAGCTCCCTTGCGTAGTGGAGAAGTTGGTTTTCACTTTCGCTTCTGGCTGGCGGCGGAAGGCTACCAGTCGGTAAGCGCGATCCAGAGCCTTATCTTCATTGCGATCGTCCAACACAACTTCACTGTTCCCTCGCTTGGCGTTACGATGTTGTCGTTTTCGCAACCAGGCTTCTGGGAACCCATGTTCGATTACGCGCTGCATCGCCGAGTTACCGAGGCGGATTTCCAAGTAGGCCAACAGAAATACGGGGTATTTAGCATGGACTGGCGTTCGGTTCCTCCCAAAAAGTGGTTGGAACTGTTGAGCGAACAGGAGGCGCCTATCAAAGAGCGAGCCGCAGGACCTAGAAAAGTAAATGAAATGTTAGTCCTGTCCAAAGAAGGGTTTTCGCGAAGCGTGCAAGATGCCCTCAAGTCGTTCTCAAATATGAATCGACTTTCCGAAAACCCACTCCTTGGCTCGCGTCTCATCATAGGTAGGATTCGAGGAGAAGCCGACCTCAAATCGAAGGTGGAGGTTCTCAGAGGACTTATCGTGGAGTCGGCAAGAACCCTAAACAGTAGCCCGAAAGATGCGAAGCTTTTCCAGGCGCTTGATGCAGGTTATCTCCGTCCCAAACGCTCGCAGGAACAAGCTGCCGAGGTTCTTGATATTTCGATTGCCACGTTTCGACGCCACCTAAAATCAGGAACCGAACGACTAACTGGCATGCTTTGGCAGCAAGAAACTGGTGTCTAAACCGGTCTTGAGCTTTCTTTTAGCAATTGATCGGAAAATGATCAGAAATTGAGTCCTATTTTTTGGCGTTGAAAGGATACAAATAAACAACCGATAAGTCTTAAAGAGAACATCGCTCCGATGTTTCAGAGATGACATGGAGATACGACCTTATAGATCTGGACGAAAAGGGCTTCACGTCCCGCTTGGGACGGTACCGGACGAACTCGCGCTTCGCTCCGGCCAATCGTCTGTTCGCGAAGAGTCGTTTGCGCTTGATGCTCGGATCAGCCAAGAGGATGCTTTTTGCCACGAGGCAAATGGATCGCTGAAATATCTTCTTCTCCTGAATGGGGTGGTGCCCAACGTCCGTGAGTTCGACGACCCCGACCATCTTCATCGTGAACTCCAATCGCTGGCGCCTGGTGCTTGCCCCGGAGCTAATGGTCCGATTGCAATCCTGCTGATCCTTTAAAACGAGCTCAGGGCCTGATGCGAGCCCAAACTTCCTCCACGACGTCGGCCAACGGCTGGCTCGCATCGACAATCTTCCATCGATCTGCGCCCTGTTGTGCGAGTTGGAGGAAACCCTGTCGAACGCTTCGATGAAAGTTTATTGGCTGGCCATCGAGCCGATCCTTTTTCGTCACCCGGGCAAGGCCCACCACGGGGTCTAGATCGAAGAGGAATGTTTGATCGGGGACGAGAGCCTCAGTGGCAAAGGCATTGGCTCGGTTCACGAAGTCGGCATCCAATCCTCTGGTCACCGCCTGATAAACGAAGGTCGAATCGATATACCGATCACAGAGAACCCAGCTTCCGCTCTCTAGGGCCGGTCGGATGACGGAGGCCACGTGCTGAGCCCGGTCAGCTAGAAAAAGGAAGAGTTCCGCCCTCGGGGTCATATCGTCTCCGTGGAGAAGAATTTCTCGGATCCGTGCTCCGAACTCTCCTGCCCCTGGCTCTCTCGTAGTGACCACTTCCTGGCCAGCTTCGCGGAATCGCCGCGCGACCTCAGCCAGCACCGTACTCTTTCCCGCACCCTCGGGGCCTTCAAACGTGACGAACATTGAGCCAGAGGTTACTCGGTCTCAGGTGTACACTGACCCCATGTCTTCGGGGCAAGGCGCGCTAACCGCAGAGCTCGAAAAGCTATTGGGGCCAGAAGCAGTTCTCAGTGGGCCAGCTGCCGAGCGGGCATACGACTGTGATGCCTATACGGTCGATCGCAGCAAGCCGTCAGCGGTCGTGCTTCCGCGCTCCACCGATCAAGTAGCGGCAGTTGTCCGTTGGTGCAACTCAAGGAACGTCCCATATACCGCTCGAGGTGCTGGAACCGGCCTCAGCGGCGGCGCGCTGCCCGCGCTGGGTGGCGTGGTTATCTCCACCAAGAGGCTCAATCGGATTCTTGAAATCGATGTTGCGAACCAGTGCCTGCTCGCCCAATCGGGGGCTGTCAATCGGAAGCTCTCGGAGGTCGTTCGACCTTACGGGCTGCATTTCGCGCCTGACCCCTCCTCCCAAACGGTATCGACCCTTGGTGGGAACATTGCCGAGAATGCGGGTGGCCCCCACACGTTGAAGTATGGGGTTACAGTCCAACACATTCTGGGCGTCACCATGGTCGAGCCTTCGGGTGAGATCATCCAACTCGGCGGACGGGTGCCCGGAGGGCCTGGCTACGACTTCGTGGGCCTTGTGGTAGGTGGAGAAGGCACTTTAGGGGTGGTGACTGAAGCATGGGTCAAGTTGGTTCCGATTCCCTCCGCCGTTATGACCGCATTAGTGTCCTTCTCGACGGTGCGTCAGGCGACCCAGTCGGTCGCCGATATTATCGCGACGGGGACCATTCCGGCTGCCCTCGAGTTGATGGATCGCGGAATTCTGAACGCAGTTTCCCAAGCCTTCAAGATCAACTATGCGCCAGGAACCGAGGCGCTTTTGCTTATCGAGTGCGACTCGGACCATTCCCACGAAGCGATGTCACGCGTAGAGGCCGAAATGGCCGAAGTGAGAGAAGTCTGTGAGCGGAATGGAGCGATCGACATTCGAATCGCCGCCGATGACGCGGAGCGTGCCCAGTTGTGGACGGCCAGAAAGAAAGGCGTCGGCGCGATGGGACGGATTGCGCCGAGCATCGTCACCCACGACGGCGTCATTCCGCGAAGCAAGCTTCCCGAAATGCTCGACTTCGTCTACCAAGTCGCAAAAGAACACCAAGTCGGCGTCGCCAACCTCTTTCATGCGGGAGATGGCAACCTGCATCCCTGTTTCTACTTCGACGACCGTGACCCAGCTCAGGTCCACGCGGTGGTGGAAGCCGGTGAAAGAATCATTCGCAGGTGTATCGAACTCGGCGGTAGCGTCACCGGAGAGCACGGTATCGGAGTCGAGAAGATCGATCTCATGTCACTGATGTTTTCAATTGAGGACCTGAGGCTCCAGGCTGATGCTAAACGGGTGTTTAACGACGGTGATCTGTGCAATCCCTGCAAGGTCCTTCCGAATCAAAAGTCCTGTGTTGAACATAAAAAGCGGTGGCGAGGGACAGCGTGGTGAACTGGGTCAAAGCCCGAACTGAAGCGGAGATCGTCGACGTAATTCGGGCACACCCAACCGTGAAGCTCGTTGGAAGCGATTCCTGCGGGACTTGGCGCCGACCGGTGAACGCTTCGGTTGTCCTTGGGATCGAGTCGTGTGGAGTGATTGAGCATGATGTGGAAGACCAAGTGGTGGTCGTCTCGGCCGGTGCGACCATTGCCGAGGTGCAGCAGGCATTGCGCAAAAGAGGCCAATGCATCCCCTTGGGACCGAACGTGCCAGACGCCCTAGATCGCTTGGATGATTGGCGGGGAAGCGTCGCGGGGCAGCTTTCCTTGAACCTCCCGCACTCTTTGCAAGCGGAGTGCGGAAGCTGGCGCGACTGGGTGCTGGGCTTAACCATCGTAAGGCCTGACGGGACCGTATGCAAGTGCGGGAGCAAGGCGGTCAAGAGCGTAGCTGGCTACGACGTCGCCAAGCTTTTCATCGGCGCCCGGGGGACGCTGGGGGTGATCTCGCAGGTGATCCTGCGGACCTTTCCGATCAGAGGTCTGCCTCAGCCCGATTTTAATCTGGGTAGTGGTCTGTGGAGTCATGCTGGCCGTATTCAGCGAACGCTGAGCACCGATTTTGAGGCAGCACGGATCGCGTACGGAGACCATTTGATTGCATTCAACTCTAAAGGTTCAACCCTCTACATTTCCTGCGATGTTACGGATCAATCGTTCCGATATCCGGGTGACTGGCAGCTGGGTTGGGGTCTTGGGGAAGCTAATTTGTCGATTGAGGATCCGACGGTGAAGAGACTGATGGAGCGTACGAAAACAATCATGGATCCCAGCCGAAAGCTGAATCCAGGAGAGTTTGAGTGAAGGACCTCGGCGAACTGACCACGCACTGTATACGTTGCGGATTCTGCCTTGAGTCGTGTCCGACGTTTACTGAGACTGCCAGCGAACTAGAGTCACCCCGTGGTCGGATCTACCTGGTTCGGAGCGCTGTGGAAGGAAAACTGAGATGGCAGGAGGACGTTCGAGAACATCTGGACCGGTGCCTGGGGTGCAGAGCGTGCGAGACTGCGTGCCCCAGTGGCGTCGAGTACGGCTCCATCCTGGAGATGGCGCGCCACAGGATCGACACGGAGCGTCCTCCTATTGCCAAGCGGTTACTGCTAAAGAGCCTGACCAGCCCGGGCGCTCTCCGCATGAGTCTCAAGTTAGGATCTCTGTTGCCAGGAAAACGGATTCCTGACGCGGTCAGTCATTTGATAAGCGGCCATTCCGCCGAGGTCAACCGTCCGATTCCCCAGCAACTGGCGCCCTATACAACTTTGGATGAAGCGGATATGCCGCCGGTGCGTGGAGAAGTGTTCCTCCTGGAGGGATGCGCGATGCGGGTTCTTTTTCCCAGAGTGCATCAGGCGACTCGAATTCTCCTTCGTCGCGTCGGCTTTGCCGTTCGCGAGGCGAAACAGGGGTGTTGTGGGTCTATGGATATCCACAACGGAAACGTCGATGAGGGGGTTCGGCTTGCGCGAGACTTAGTGTCCAGCATGGCGGGAGACCTTCCCGTGGTCGTGAACTCAGCCGGTTGCGGCAGTACGATGCGGCACTACGGTGATCTTTTCGATGGCGGGGCTGCCTTCGGCGATCGAGTCACCGATATCAGTGAGTTCCTCCTAGAAAACGGTCTCGCGGGAGCCCTCCAGTATTCACTTGGGTTGCCAATCGCGGCGACTTATCATGACGCCTGTCATTTGGCTCACGCCCAGAAAGTCTGGCAAGCCCCTCGAGATCTGATTCGATCTATTCCCCAACTGCGGTTTGAGGAGATGGCCGAGGCGGACACTTGTTGCGGCAGTGCTGGAATTTACAACGTCACTCAACCCGAACTCGCGCGGGCACTGTTAGAGCGCAAGTGGAGGAACGTTGAGGCAACCGGAGCGGCCGTGGTGGCAACCGGAAATCCAGGATGCCACGCTTGGATCGCCCAGGCAGCGGAGGAGCACGGCCGCGCGGTCAGGGTGTTCCACACGGCCGAGCTTCTCGAGGCCTCTTTCCGAGGCGAACTGCCTGCCTAGAAGACTCGGGGGGTGAAGTCCGTGGTCGGCTTGATGCGTCGGCAGAATGCCGCCATGAGTCGCGCACAGTTCTCCACGTCAATCAATGAAAGAACCTCGCAGGGCGTGTGCATGTATCTGAGAGGAACACCCAAGAGTCCAGTGGCCATTCCTCCGCCACTGATCTGCATCGCGTTAGCGTCGGTTCCGGTGCCCCCGGGTGCCACATCGACCTGATACGGGATCTCGTCCTGCTTGGCCGCCTCAAGAATCGTCCTAAACACGATCGGATTTGTGTTTGCGCCGCGCATCACACTCGGTCCCTTGCCGAGATCCAGAGTGCCATACCGAGTTTTGCTGAGCCCAGGAGTGTCGATCGCGTGGTTGACGTCCACCGCGAGTCCGCACTGGGGGTTAATACTGAAACTGGAGGTTCGTGCACCGCGCAGACCAATCTCTTCCTGAACCGTCGCAACGGCGTAGACGCCGACTCCGGGGTCCAGACCGCCGTCTTCCTTGAGCAACCGCAACGTCTCCGCGACAATGAAGGAACCAACCTTGTTGTCAAATCCTCTCGCGGCCGCTCGATCTCCCAAGAGCGTTTCGAATTCGACTTGGTACGTAGCGACGTCACCCAGGGAAACGAACTCTTCCGCTTCTGAGCGATTGCTCGCTCCGATATCGATCCAAAGATCTTTGATTTCGGGCTTCTTCTTCCGCTCGTCTTCTTCGAGAAGGTGGATCGCCTTTCGGCCAATGACGCCGGGGATCCTTCCTTTCTCGGTGTGGATCCAAACCCGCTGTCCGACCGGAACGACACTGTCGTGGCCGCCAATGCCCGTGAAATAAAGTAGACCGTCCTCCCCTACGTAGTGAATGATGAGGCCGATCTCGTCCATGTGGCCCGCGAGCATGATCTTCATGGTCGCGTCGGGATTTAGGATCGCCGAGACGTTTCCGTGTACATCGGTGGTCAGCTTATCGGCGAAGCTTTGGGCATATCCTCGATAAACCTCTGCCGCTCTCTCTTCGTAGCCAGACGGCGAAGGTGTGTTGACGATTTGCTTGAGGAAGTCGAGAGAGTCCGAACGCATTAAAAGTAGTGTGCTCCAGTAAATTTGAAATGCCGAGTCCCGCTATCACGGCGGCGCAGCAGCACGCATTCGTGAACGATAAGGAGTAGTTGCCCGGATAAAACTGGCAAATACATCTCTAACGCTATTTTACTTAATAGAGAGCGGATGTGCCGATTCTACAGAATCGTCCTAGCGATTCGCGGCTCGATTTCGCAAAAAGATCGCAACCGAGTTCAAAGCGAGCAAGACGACCATGAGCACGACGATTCCGGCAGCCGCAACCTGATGAGCTTCTGCTCTGGCGTCGGTCGACCAAGTAAAGATGCGCATGGGGAGGACGGTGTACTGGTCCATCATGTTTTTCGGTGAGCCGACAACGCCGGCAACAGCCCCCACCACGATCAGAGGCGCGGTCTCACCCAGGGCTCTTCCAACGGCCAGAATGACGCCAGTGAAGATTCCCGGCAACGCATTCGGCAGTACCTGATAACGGATTGCTTGCCATTGAGTGGAGCCTAACCCCATGGAGGCTTCACGTAGCACGTTGGGAACCGCTCGCAAGGCTTCCTGGGTCACAATAATGATCATCGGAAGGATCAATAGGCTCATCGTGAGTGCGCCCGCTATAACCGAGTATCCCAGGTTACAGGCTCGCACAAACAGCGCCAATCCGAGCAGTCCATAAACGATCGACGGGACGCCCGCGAGGTTCGCGATGTTGAGTTGGATAAAGTTAGTAAACCGCGTCTTGTGAGAGTTGAACTCCTCAAGGTAGACCGCCGCCGCGACTCCCACCGGACATGCGATGAGTGCCGTAAGGAACATCACGCTCAAACTTCCGGAAATCGCGGGCCAGATTCCGGTCCTCTTCGGGCGGGAAGAAAGGTCAGAGACTATGAACTTCCAGTTCACTCTGGGCAAGCCATCCGCGAAAATCCGAATCAGCAGCAGAGCGAGAATAAACACGCCGATGCCAGCAGCCCCGTAACAGAGGATCCGGAACCCGATGTCCAGCCTGCGACGTCGGGCAGAGTTGGCAGTCGAGCCGATGTTCAAGAGTACACCTGCCTAAAACGCTTCACAAGCCGGATGGCAATCATGTTCATGCCGAAGGTGAAAGCGAATAGGGTCACACCCACTGCGAAAATCGATTTATACGCGGTGGTCCCCGCTGCCGCATCGCCAGAGGCGACTTGAACGATGTAGGCAGTCATCGTCTGGATACTCTTGGCCGGATTTAGCGTGAGAATGGGGTTGGAGCCCGCCGCCAGCGCCACCGCCATGGTTTCGCCTAGCGCGCGGGATAGGGCGAGAATAAACGACGCCATGATTCCTGATAGTGCAGCGGGAACAACGACATGCACCGTGACTTCCGCTTTAGTCGCACCAAGTCCGTAAGCGCCTTCGCGCATGGCGCGGGGCACAGCGCGGATCGCATCCTCGCACAGCGAAGAGACCAACGGCAGGATCATGATCCCTACGACGATTGCGCCTGCCGCCGCGTTGGAGGCTTGGATGTCGGGCATCAGGTGCTTCAGCAGCGGGGTGACAAAGAAGAGGCCTAGGTAGCCGTAGACTACGGTCGGAATTCCCGCCAACAACTCAAGACTCGGTTTAAGAACCTTTCGAAGTCGCTTGGGTGCGTATTCGGCGAGGAAAATGGCATTCAGCAGCCCAAGTGGTATGGCGATGAGCCCCGCCCCAACCGTGATCAGGAGAGTTCCCGAGATGAGGGGGAGCACTCCAAAGCTGGGAGGGTCGGAGGTGGGACGCCACTCCGTCCCCGACAGAAATCGGAAAAGGGGCACTTCTCGGAAGAAGGGGAAAGCCTGACTTGCCAACTCGTAGATGATTCCGAGGGTGGTAACGACCGAGATCAGAGCGCAAAGGAGCGTGATTCCTCGGACGCCTGACTGTTGAATACGACGCAGGTCGCGGATCGACATACGTCGAACCGCGACCTTATTCGAGGCACCGGGTGACTCAGCTGTGGGATCGGACATGAATTACTTGGCGCCGGATAGAATCTGAGCCGTCGGAGTTCCTGGCTTGGCCTTATCGAAGATACTTCCTGGAGTGCCTGCCTGAACACGCTTTACGACCATATCCAGCACATCTTTTGGAAGAACGACGTAGCTCGCTTCCTTCACTGCGTCTGCGCCCTTGTCGCCTAAAGCATAGTCTACAAACGCTTTGACCTCTGGTCTTGAATAGGCTTTGAGATTAACGTAGATAAAGAGTGGTCGGGAAAGGGGAGCGTAAGTGCCGTCATCGACGGTCTGCTCGCTCGGAGCAACCGGTCCCTTACCGTTGTCGATTGCGATCGCCTTGACCTTGTCCTTGTTCTGAACGTAGTAGTTCAGCCCACAGTATCCGATTCCGTTCTTGTCCTTGGCGACGTCTTGAATGACGACGTTGTAGTCTTGGTTCGGTTGGTAGTCCTTTCGGATGTTGCCCTTCTTCCCGTCGATGGCTTCCGTGAAGTACTCGTACGTGCCGTGGTTGTCGGTTGGACCGTAGAAGTTGATCGCCTCGGCAGGCCAACCAGCGTGCCAGTCAGCCCAGGTCTTGACCTTGCTGCCATCAGCCCAAGCCTTCTTGAGGTCGGCCGGAGTCAGCGAAGCGAAGGCGGCGTTTGCCGGGTTGACCACCACGCAAACTCCGTCGTAGGCAACGGGAATCTCAATGAAGTCGATGTTTGCTTTCTTAAGATCGGCCTCTTCAGTAGCCTTGATCGGTCGGGAAGCGGTCGCGATGTCGATATCGCCGCGGATGAACTTTTGGAAGCCACTACCGGTTCCAGACTTATTCACCACAACCTTCACACCGCTATTGGCCTTGCCAAAGTCTTCGCCCATCGCATCCACGATCGGGAAAACGGTGCTGCTACCGTCGATTTTTACAGTCCCTGAGAGCGTTGCTCCGGCGGCTGGCGCTGCCGGTTTGGTGGAATCTGACGGAGCCGTCGAGCTGGAGCCACAGCCACCAGCCATCAACAATGCACTGACAGTTGCAATCGCAAGAGACCCGATCTTAAGGGTGGTATTCATCATGTTCTCATCTGCCCAAAGGCAACTAAAACGTACCGACGGTGCGTTAAGGAATTGTTAAGAAACCGTTAATGAGCCTTTACACTGACAATTCTGACAGCGTGAATAGGGGATTTTTAGGTCGCACTCGACTTCATTTCGCGTTAGTCGTCCGCACACTTACCCGTGCTATGGGGGAACCTGATTCCGGTGGATTGGGCTGAAAGCACATTGCAGTAAGACCGCTCGGGCCCATAACACAGCGGCATAAGACAGTTAGGTCGCCACTCCAGGCGACATCACTTCAGCACTCCCTAGCCGAGGGCAAGTTCTGCCCACCTTCTGCAGCCGAAGGTAGCTGAGGGGAGGCCGAGAATGAGGTACACACTTCTGTTCATGAACGACCGAGGTTGGAAGACTCTAGCAACCGTGCTAGGCACGATCACCGCGGCTGGAGCCGGGGTGCTAGTGTACGGCGCGCTTGTCGAATCCAATCGACTCGTCGTCGAGAATTACACGCTTCCGTTGCCCGGCTGGCCGGACGAACTAGAAGGGTATCGGATTGCCGTTCTCGGAGACTTCCACATCGGCACCCCATGGTCCTTCGCGCTCGCCAAGCGGGCAGTCGCTTCTGCAGTCGCCGAAACCCCGGATATGGTGGTTCTGGTCGGGGACTTCGTCAACTACTGGCAATCACATAGCGCCTTTCGGATCGGGGAGGCCCTTGAGCCGTTACGGTTGCTTCAAGGGGACGTCATCGCCGTCGCAGGAAATCACGACTATGATCTCGGCGATCCCGATCTGCTTGCCCCCATCCTCACCGAACTCAATATCCACTTCCTGAGGAACCAGTCGGTTTCCCTCGGAGGCATTACGTGGGTAGGCATCGACAGCGCGCGGGTAGGGAACGATAATGTTGATCTGGCGTTCAAGAACTTGGCTCACGACGGAACTCCGCGAGTCGCCCTGTGGCACGAGCCAGACGTCGTCGATCGCCTGCCTTCAGGGTGCGTAATCCAGATTAGTGGTCACAGTCACGGGGGACAGTTTCGATTGCCCTTTGGGTTCACTCCGATGCATTCCGAGCTTGGCAAGAGATACCCCCGGGGTTTTTATCCCGATGCTCCAACGCCCTTGTTTGTAACGCGAGGCGTAGGCACCACCGGGCCACCCAGCCGATTCCTGTGCCCGCCTGAAGTCGCAATTCTTACCCTCGTTCCGGGCTAATCCGGCTTATACTCAAGCCCAAACCGTCGACTGCCAAGATGTCGAAGGTCGGAAGAGATATCCACCGAATAGACGCCGGGGCGATTGAGAGGAACCAACATCAGTTCTAGGACGAGATCATGGGTCGCGAGTGGATCCGTACTTGCCAGCGGCAAAGGCACTGCGAGCACGACGTCTCCGTTCGGATCTCGAAGCGTGACCAGGAACTCACGCTCTCCTAGGGCATTGGTAACCGATATCAAAACGCAAATCCGGTTCTGAATGGAAGGCAGTTGGTTGGTGGTGATCGTGTTGAAAGAATTGATGAGCGACTTGTTGCGCGTCCGCACATCCTCGATCACATCGCTGCAAATCACCACCGCCACGCAAATGGGTCCGTCTCCGTAAGGAATGCTACTCATGTTAAGGCCGCAAAAACGACGCCTTCAACATACTCGGAATGGCGACGACAAAGCCTCACCGCGCCGGAATTTGTTCGTCCTGTCGACTCGGCCTAGGCTAAATCCCACCCGCTCAGTATCCTAAACTTTATGCAACCGCACTGTCGCAGGAAATTCAATTGGCCGGTTATTCTGTGCTTCCTCGTATCCATTTGCGATGGTTGCTCTAGACCACCCCCCCGCGGATACGGAACCTGGGAACCAATTGGCTTCATTTCACCCGTTGATTCCAATACCGTTGAGCGGGAACTAGGGCGCTACGGAGTCCATACGCTGGATGGTGCTCACTTCACGGAGACACTTTGCGTTCCTCTAGGACAAGAGACCAAACTTGAACCGCTCGTTCGAGCGTTTGCCCTGACCCATCGCTGCAAGCTGACATTCTTCGATGAAGAGTTTCGCCGAACCCATCTGGAAGTCGGCCGTTAACCGAAATGCCACTGCTAACCGAGGAGGCTTGAACAAGACAGTTCCGATGATGAACCTCGGGTTTGTACTCTTGCCAAGCAATGAAAGCGGGTTCGGCAGCACAGACCTCCAGCCCCTAACCTCCTTGATCCTGGCAACCAGCGGGCTGCATAAATCGCGGAAATTTGCGCAAAAAATACGGATACTGTAGCGCCATGGCCAATTTTGGTGTTGAAGCAATAGCAAGTCGCAATAACTTGCGGAAAATCTATGATGCACCATGAACCGTCTCGCGACTTTGAACCCGTTTCGACAAGGACCTTTACGAACCGCATCAATGGCGCAAAAAGCCATGGACCCATCTCGGAGGAAGGTAAGGCGAGATCCAGCATGAACGCCATGAAGCACGGCTTTCGAGCATCGAAGGATCTCGCCGTGCCCGAGGACGAGCGCGAGGAATTCGAGAAGTTTCTCGACGGAGTCCGAGAAGACCTTAATCCGGTGGGCCAGATCCAATGCGCCCTTGTCGACAGAATTGCGACCTGTGCATGGAGGCTACGCCGAGTCGTCTCAATGGAGTCCGTTATGTTGATGGAGAACACGCAAGAGGGCGAAGGTTTCCACCGAGCGTTTACCTACCGAGGCAATGAGCAAAGGTTCATTACCCTCACCCGCTATGAGTCGATGATAGAGCGCGGAATGTATCAGGCTCTGTCGACTCTCACCCAAATCAAACGTCTCTCGCCAGTTCCAAACCCTGACCGCACGTCCTTCTGAATCCAGCAAGACCTTCGCATATCACGAACGAACCCAACTCATAAGTGAGTTTGAACGGGATAGTAGTGCTCGACAGAGATTTCAAGCGCCTTTGAGATCACCGCGACTGGGATGATTCGGCAGCCGGTTTCAACTGCGAGTTTCTCGATCGTCTTTGGGGCAGGTGGCATTTCCATGCAAACCCAAAGGTTGAGTCCGTCTTTCTTGACCGGAATCACATTCAGTTGCCTCGCGGTGGTCGCAGAAATGGTTTCGATGGCCTCTGGTTCCAACGTCACCTTTGAGAGGTCGACATAGGCGTACCCGTGTCGAAGCGCCTCGTACTGGGTGATCATTCCGTCGCCACCCTGACTAAGTTCGCGAAGATGCGTCCGGTATTGGTTGTCCATGACCATATTTTTAGGGCTGGCAACTTTGCCGTGCTCCGTGCCTCATTGTCGGCAGGTGACGCTCAAATCTTGAATCGAGGTCTGGAGGAAGCAGAACCGACCCAGTCCAACCAGTCCCCAGCCCATCAATCCGACACTCCTCCACTCCTATATCCCTCAGCCGGAGACCGAAGGCGGCCAA
The DNA here is from genome assembly GCA_903904815.1 of uncultured Armatimonadota bacterium. Lineage (GTDB taxonomy): Bacteria > Armatimonadota > Fimbriimonadia > Fimbriimonadales > Fimbriimonadaceae > Fimbriimonas. The sequence goes on along the minus strand of CAIVDU010000006.1, from coordinate 30,757 downwards.
CCCCAAGTACCATAACCTCGTGAACATCGTTGTCTCCTCTTGGGCACTGCATCGGACTCTGGGGCGGTCTTATCCCGATAGGCCGTCCACGGGACCAATCGGAGAAACGACCCATTCTGAATCTTGCCTAGATCTGGAGAAGTTGCCAACGGCTCTGCGTGCACACGGTTTTGAAACGGCTGAACTGTGCCACTTTCACGTTCCGGGAGTCGACCGACTCCGCCTGGGGCAACTGCGACAGGCCTTCGAGTCCGAAGGCGTGAAGATTCAATCGCTCCTCATCGACGATGGTGACATTTCAGATGTCGACAATGGGGATCGCGACGCCGAGTGGATCGCCAAATGGGTGGATGCTGCGGCCATTCTGGGGGCGCAGAGGGCGAGAGTCATTGCCGGAAAATCAGCCTTTTCGCGGGAAGCCTTTGAGCGTTCCGCCAAACATGTTTCAGCGCTCGCTGATCAGGCGATTGCGCTCGGCCTTAGGTTGACCATCGAGAATTGGTTCCCCCTGATGACAACTCCTGAGTCGGTCAACGAGATGCTGGACCGAATGGAGGGGCGCGTCGGGCTGTGCGCCGATTTCGGCAATTGGGACTCTCCACGGAAGTATCACGATCTCCCTAAGATCTTTGCGCGGGCGGAGACATGTCACGCCAAGTGCGAGTTCCTAGATGCGAACACGATCGATATCGAGGACTATTCCGCATGCTTGAGCATTGCGAGCGGGGCTGGATTCTCGGGGCCATACGTGCTCGTGAATGGAGGGCCTGCCGATGAGTGGCACGCCTTGGAATTGACGCGGCAGGCTATTCTCGCCCACGGGGTTTAGACCCCCAAAATACGAGCGGGTGCACCCCACCGAAGCAGGTTGCACCCGTGCGAAACGTTCTCGGAATCAGGCCGCGAGTGCGGTGACCTTCTTGCGAAGGGCCTTCGGAACGATGGCGGCAGGATCAAGCAAAACGGTCAGAGTGTCGCCTTCCTTGCCGATGGCATTCATGAAGTCGTCGTCTGAGTCGAGCAGCGCATGGCTCTTATCGATCTGCTCTTCGGCGTAGGTGTTGATGCCTACCACAACGTCTACTTTAAGAGCGCATCGACCCGATTCGGAAAGCACGACGACGAAGTTTCGCCCGTCTTCGTACTCTTTCATGCCGAATCGTTGACGTGCATCCAGTACGGGAATCGTCTCGCCGCGCATGTCGAAAACTCCCAACATCATCTTGGGTGTCTTTGGAATCTTGGTGACTGCCTGCGAAGGCAGAATCCTCTCCACACTGTCGATCGGTAGGCCGTATCGTTCTTTGTCCAACTGAAAAACTACGTATTTCGTTTCGCTCATCTCAACCCTCTCTCCCAGATTGTCTTTCCATAAATGAATCGGAGAAAAAGCCCCACAAATTCACAGGAATTTGCGACTTCGAGAGATCGACCCTGTTGTTTTTACGGATCAATCACATAATGAGGCCAAGCCATGATCGTAATCGCGTTTCTCGTCCTAAGCCAATCCGCTTCACCGAAGGCTGTCCTCGAGCGGTACGCGGCGTACCGGACCGCTAATCCAGCGGTGAGCGCAGACTGGACGGCGACCTACTCGGGGCGTGAAGTCGCCACCGGAACGGTCAGCGTTCAGGGGGCGAAACGCCTGCTTTTCAAGATGAATGAGGGGCAGAACACCTACAGTCTTTCCGAAACGGAGCTAGGAGGAATTGAACTCTCGGGAGCAGACGGAGTCTACGATGAGTTTCCGGCCCAGCCAATGGTGGTGATGCCGCGATCACGCATTAGCAGCGCGGACGAGTACATTCCCAACGCCTTCCTGCGTCCGATGCTGTTCCAACAGGGAATGCAGTACAAGTTTGAGGGCAGTTCCTTGGTCGGCGGCGTCAACGTGGACGAGGTTTCCTGGTCCATTCACGCGCAGGGCGCGCTGATCTACTTCAAGGTTTCGATCGACGGTGTTGGCAAGGTTCTCCGGCTCACGAGGGTCGTGATGGGCGATGAGATGCCCGGTGTCCCAGGCGCCCCCAAAAAGGCTGCTCAAGGAAGTGTCGACCAGACTCACGCGATGGTTTGGAACTTCTCCAATTACCGTTCTGACAAGAGCGCCGGTCTTTCAACCTACTACACACCTCTCCCAAAGGGGTTTGTCCCTTATGCGATCCCCGTTTCGAGCGCAGTGAACCTCGCGGTTGACACTATATTTCCTGCGACTCCCTGGAACGACAAGGGCAGAATGCTTGATCTCAAACTCGCCAATGCGGGCAAACCGGCTCTGATCTTGATCACCGCTCCCGATTGCGAACCAAGTCAACGGGCCCTTAATGCAGTCAGTGAACTCAAGAGTGCCGTTCCACAGGGCGCGTTCAGCGCCGTGAGCCTGGCCCGGAACGCTTCCGGATCGCACGGACTTCCTTACGACTCGACCGGAAAGGCAAGTGTCGCGGTCGGCGAGACTTCAACCCCCTTATTCGTTCTGATTAACGGAACGGGCAAGATCACTAATCTCTGGTCAGGATTTGACCCGGCCAATACGGCAAAGCTCGTGAAAGAGATTCAGCAGGCGGTCAAGACTCAGTCCGTCGAAAAGTAGTTCTGCGTTGGTAGTCCGGAAAGAATCTGTGCTACCAATCCTCGCTGGCAACGGTGGCGAACTGCTGGGCCAAGAACGGTTCGTCCCTCCACGGTCCCCCCGTTACCGCGTAGGCTGAGGCAACTCCCACCCGGTCCACCCGGCGGCACATACCCCGTCAACCTCACTGCGCATGAGCACGGGTGCGGGAGCCGCGTCCTCTCCTTAGATGGCCAAACGCTCACTTAACAAATAATCTTCCCGCAAATATGACGAAGACTCTATAATCCGAAACGTAGTTTCCGGATGAGATGAGTCGGGTTGCAATTCTTCCCGTCCCTAGAGTTTTGCCGATGGTCTCAAACCGGTGGCGCCGGCTAGGCCTCTGCCGGGAATCGAGGATTGTGACTTTCGGATGCTTTCACTTATCGCCTTTTCACTTCAGGCTGCGTTCGCGATGGCGCACGGTCCTAATCGTTCTCATGACCCCAATGTGGTCGTTCCAAGCTCCTCGATGCCGCAGTGGTTCGACCGCCCGGGAACGAACCACACGAACTATTTGATTTACACCGGGTCCACCGCGAGCGATTTTGCCGCCAACCCAAGTCCTTCGCCTTCCAACCTGTTCGGCCCACTCGTTTCGAGTCCCGCCGGGTTCCATCCGGACGATATCCGAGCCGCCTACAACGTGCCCGCACTTCAGGGAGCGAAGACAATCGTAATCGTCGACGCGTACTCCTATCCAACCGCGCAAAGCGACTTCAACACGTTCTCCACCCAGTTCGGCCTTCCGGTAGAAACGTCTAGCGACATCACGAGTGGGAACAACCAGGTGCTTCAAGTGATCTCCTCGGGACCTTGGACGCCGCCCGTCGACGCGGGTTGGGATGTCGAGCAGGCGCTCGACATCGAGTGGGCGCATGCCATGGCCCCCAACGCCAAAATCATCCTCGTCGAATCTCTCGATAACGGCCAGACACTGTTCGATGCCATCACTTTTGGAGCGAGCCTTCAGGACGTTCACGAGGTCTCGATGAGCTTCGGCGCCGGTGATGGGTCGTACGAATCGAACTACGTAAACAATTTCCAGCAGCCAGGCGTCGTCTTCTTCGCTTCGACGGGGGACAGCGATGGCGCAATTCTGTTTCCTTCGGTCTCGGACTACGTCGTGGGAGTTGGCGGGACGAGCCTGAGGATGAACTCGGGACACGTGACGTCCGAAACGGGATGGACCAACGAGGGCGGCGGCATGAGCGCCTACTCACCACTCCCGAGCTATCAAAGGTTTCTCCAACCCAAAGGATTCACGAAGCGGGTCGTCCCCGACTTAGCGGCGGTTGCCGACCCCGGAACTGGCGTCGCTATCTATGACTCGGCGGTCGGCGGATGGCTTGTCGTGGGAGGTACGAGCGTAGCCAGTCCCGTCGTGGCAGGCATCACCAATGCGCAGAGCTCTGCGGCAGGGATCTACCAGGCTTCGAGCGCCGATCAGTTGGCACAGTTTTATGGTTGGCTAGGAACTTCTCACTTCCGTGACATCGTGCAAGGGTCCAACTCTTCGGGGCTTCGCGCTCGTTATGGCTGGGACACCATGAGTGGTTGCGGCGCTCCCCTGTTTGTTTGGCCAATAACACTGACTCTCCCCGATCCCGGCCAGTTGGCCGCGACGCCAAATGGTCGCATGACTTTTCCATTCGCCGCCGTCGACACCGTTCACCCCGGGAATGCGATCGTGTCCCATATCGTGGGCGGCCCATCCTGGGCGACTTGGGATGGCACGACCCTCACCGTGAATCCTCCGGCCGGGACCAAGACGGGAATCTATCCGATGGGCCTGGAATCCACCGAACCGAACTACGCGATCAACACGGTAATTCACAACGTGTCGATCCGAGTCGCCCCGGCTAATCTGCTCAACGCGACCTGGAGCGTTCCTTCGGTGGTATCGGGCGGGACCGCCCGGCTCACGATCAATCTCACGAATCCAGCGCCCTCTGGCGGTCTGTCGGTGACGTTGTCAAGTAACTCGAGTGCGATACCTATCGCCAGTTCCGCGAGATTTGCGGAAGGCGCAACCATTGCGACGCTAAGCGTGGTCGCCGGTTCGGTCACCAAACCAACCTCGGCGATCGTATATGTCACCTACAACGGGACCCGTCTGGCGGTACCAATTCGAGTCATGCCTGGCGCGTAGTCCATCACCGGTGTCAAATTGCGAATTGCGGGCGAGTTTCGACTTGCCCGCGCTTCCAGAGACTGACCGGCTTCCAAGAACCATCAATATCATTTAGACTGGTAAAAGTGAATTTAGGAGATTTGTCTTATTCTGGGGACTGATCGATTGAGACGATTGAGAGTCGACTTGTCCTTCGAACTCAGACATCAGGCATCTAGCGCCTAAGCCACGTTGCCTTCGGGAAGTCGCCTCCATGCTGTCACTGATTGCTTTCTCTCTCCAGGCTGCGTACGTCGCTGCACACGGCCTTAATCGATCACACGATCCGAACATTGTTGTTCCGAGTTCATCGCAACCGCAGTGGTTCGACAAACCGGGCACGGGCCACACCCAGTACCTGATTTGGAAGGGACGTTCTGCCAACGGCCCGGAGAATGATTTCGAGACGATCCATCCGAGTTTGTTCGGTCCCCTGACCTTCTCCCCCTACGGATATTCGCCCGCCGACATTCGCGCCGCGTACGACGTTCCGCTCCTTCAGGGGGCTAACGCGATCGCCATCGTCGATGCCTACAACTATCCAACGGCACTCGCCGACTTTAACGTCTTTTCCCGGCAATTCGGACTCCCAGTAGAGACCTCTACCGATCCCACCGCTAGCACGAACCAAGTTCTGCAGGTCGTGTACGCCGATGGAACTCAGCCGGTAGCCGATTCAGGCTGGTCGGTCGAACAGGCGCTTGACATCCAGTGGGTCCATGCCATTGCCCCAAACGCGAAGATCTATCTCGTGGAGAGCGCTGACAACGGATTCAATCTTTTCAATGCGATCTCGGTCGCCTCGGGACTCGATACCGTCAAAGAGGTTTCGATGAGCTTTGGCGCTCTCGACGGATCGTACGAGGCATCCTACGAGTCAGTGTTCCAGCAGTCGGGAGTTGTCTTCTTCGCCTCCACCGGAGATGCGTCGGGCGACATCCTCTTCCCTTCGGTCTCGGACAGCGTCGTGGGAGTGGGTGGAACAACTCTCGTGGTGAACACCGGACACGTTTTGTCTGAGAAGGGGTGGTCGAGCGAGGGCGGAGGCATGAGTCAATACTCGCCGCTCCCCAGCTACCAATCGTTCCTTCAAAGTCGATTCACGAATCGAGTCGTGCCCGACGTCGTCGCCGTGGCAGATCCCGCCACTGGAGTTGCGGTGTATAACAGTGGCGCTGGCGGATGGTTAGTGGTGGGAGGAACCAGTTTGTCGAGCCCGCTGGTCGCTGCAATGACCAATGACATGGGCTTCTTCCAGACTTCGACAGCGGCGGAAGAGAACCACATCGCCCAGTGGAACAATACCGTCCATATTCGAGACATCACGAGTGGCGCGACCTCTTCTGGCTTGAGAGCCGGGCTAGGTTGGGACACGATGTCTGGGTTCGGAGCGCCCCTGGTCGCGCCGGTAACGATTATCGCCCCGAATCCTGGCCAGCTTACGGCGACCGCCAATGGGCGCGTCAGCTACCCCTTCTTGGCTACCGACCCTGATCATCCGGGAAGAACGATCAATTCCACCATCTCTCCAGGCCCAACTTGGGTCACTTGGGATGGAGTGAATCTGGTGGCAAGCCCTCCGGCAGGGACGAAGACGGGTCTTTATCCGATGACCCTCTACTCATCCGAAGCGGGCTTTCCGGCGAACACGATGATCGAGAATCTGTCGATAAAGGTGGCCCCTCCGGTGCTCACGTCCGCCGCCTGGGTAAACGGCGGAGTCGTTGGAGGAACCACGGCGACGTTAAAGATCAGCCTTTCGAATCCGGCTGCTTCCGGCGGACTATCCGTGGGGCTGTCGAGTAAATCTGCGGCAGTTCCTCTATCTAGCACGGCCACGTTTAGTGAAGGAGTCAGTACGATCTTAGTCAACGTCACGACAGCCGTCGTGACCAAACCGACTGCCGTGCTTGTCAACGTGACCTACAATGGAGTCAAGTTGTCTGCTCCTATCCTCGTCCTGCCTGCATCTTCATAGGCCCGGCGACGGTGGTCCGATGCGCGAAGCCCTGTCCGTACACTCCGGACAGGGCTTCGTTCTATCGGGGCAAGTCGTGTACCGCTCCGACTTACTGGGTACTTTGAACGTTTGGTAGATATCCTTCGTCAAGTAAGTTATATTAACGTCTTAATAAGGTGTGGTTTTCGTGCAGCTTCCGAACGCAGAAGGGTAGGAGCGGCGAGTCTCGCCAGTTGCTTGTTCTTATTTTGGACTAAGCATCGCCTTGATATTCGCCAAGAACAGTAAGGACTCGTCCCATGATTGCTCTCATCGCGTTTTCGATTCAGGCCGCCTATGCGCTCAACCACGGGCTAAATGCGTCTCGAAATCCGAACGTAGAGGTGCCTGTATCTTCGGTCCCAAGATGGTTCGACCGAGGACGCGTCGCTCATACGCATCATCTGATCTGGCGAGGTGATCGACGATCTCGTTCGTTGGGTCCGCTTGATCTGAACCTTCGAGGGCCCCTCCTGCCGGGCCCCACGATTGAGGGCTTTTCACCGGAAGACGTGCGCGGAGCGTATGGAGTTCCGGACCTGAGCGGGTCGCAAGCGATTGCGATCGTGAGCGCCTACTTCTATCCGACTGCACTCAATGACTTTAACGTCTTTTCCAGCCAATTTGGCTTGCCAGTGGAGACCTCAACGGACCCAACCGCCTCGTCGAACCAGGTGTTCCAGATGGTTTACCAGGGAAATGCTCAACCTCCAGAAGACGAATATTGGAGTAGTGAGCAGGCGATGCAAATCGAGTGGGCTCATTCGATCGCTCCTAACGCCAAGATCTACTTAGTCGAAGCTCAGAGCAGCGCTTACGTTGACCTGTTCCGAACAGAGTCGCTCGCAGGGACCCTTCCCAATGTGAAAGAGGTTTCAAGCAGTTGGGGGGGCAAGAGTTCTCGGGTGAGCAGACGTTTGACAATGCCTTCGTCGCAGCGGGCGTCGTATTTTTCGTGAGTGCAGGCGATGTCGCGGGAAGCCCTGAATACCCTTCAACGTCGCCGAACGTGGTTTCAGTTGGCGGGACGTCGATCGATATCAAGAATGGAGCGATCACGAAGGAGATCGCATGGTCTGAGTCTGGTGGTGGGCCAAGCGCTTACGAAGCTCGCCCGAGTTTCCAGACCGGAGTCGCATCGATCGTCCAGTCAGTGCGTGGTACGCCCGATTTGGTTGCGGTGGCGGACCCGGCGACGAGCGTCCCGGTATACGATTCCACGCCCTTAGATGGAGCCACCGGTTGGATGGTAATTGGGGGCACGAGTTTGTCTGCTTCCATTGCCGCAGCTACCGCAAATGCGCAGTCTGCGTTCTATCCATCATCTTCCGCATTCCTCGCCACGGTCTACGGCGGTATCGGGACCGAAATGCTACGCGACGTCGTGAGCGGAAAAGTGGGATCCTTCTCAGCGAAGCCAGGATGGGACTTCGCGAGTGGATGCGGCACTTTGGTGGTCGCACCCACGCCCCTTCCCCCGACAATTGCGGCTCCGAATCCCGGGGCACTGCCGGCAACTCAAAACGGCACCGTGAGTTATCCTTTCGTCGTTTCGGATCGGTACCATCCCTCTCGAACGATCACTGCCGTGAGGTCCTCCGGTCCAAGTTGGGTGACTTGGGACGGCTCGACACTCACCGTTTCGCCTCCGGCAAACCTTCGGGCTGGTGACTATCCCCTCTCTCTGACCGCTTCCCAGCCTGGTCATCCCGAAAACTCGTTGCAGAGAAGTCTCTTGATTCGAGTGGCGGCGCCCGCCCTGTCGACAGCCAAGTGGAACTCTACGGCGGTAACCGGTGGCGGTAACGCGACTTTGCTGATTTCGTTGACTGCGCCCGCTCCACACGGCGGTATCTCTGTGAAGCTGGCAAGTAAGTCTAGTTTCGTAACGATCACCTCGCCACAAAACTTCAGCGAAGGTGTCTCTACGATTTCGGTGAGCATTCCCACGTCGGCGGTGGCGAAGCCGACCCTGGTCACGGTAGACGTTTCCTACAACGGCAAAACGGTTCCGGCCACCATCCGAGTCAATCCCCAATAGGGCAGGAATGGTCGTTCTTCCTCTCTTCGAGATGAAGAATTCGTGAAATGCCGACTTCAGTTCCGTTAAGCCCTGTGCCAGGGGCTCTAACTGGTCGATATACTAGTAACTGGATCCCGATGGGGACGTCCGGTGCTTGACATGTTGCAAAGCGCGCCGGACGGAAGATCCGGCGACGAACAGTCGATATTTGCGACTGTTCTTCCGTAATTGGAGGGTCTCAAATTGCTCGCATTCATCGCGTTTTCGTTACAAGCCGCGTACGCTTTTTCGCATGGTCCGGCCGCGCTGCAGGATTCGAATATCAGAGTTCCTGAGTCGTCGATTCCAAAGTGGTTTGCCTCCACTAAGTCGGCAAAGACCCACATCCTCGTTTGGAACGGCTCGCCTCAGATACGCCACGAAGGATTTGAAACACCTTCCCCAAGCCTGTATGGGCCGCTAGTCCTCGCCTCGCCTCCTGGCTACTACCCAAGCGACATCCTGGGCGCCTATGGCGTTCCAGCGCTGCAGGGTTCAAATGCGATTGCGATCGTTGACGCGTTTGACTATCCCACTGCCCTCGCCGATTTTAATCACTTTTCGACCCAGTTTGGTCTGCCAACCGAGTCCTCGGCGACTTCCACGCTGAGTTCAAACCCGGTGTTTCAAGTCGTTTATGCCTCTGGCGCGAAGCCAACCCAGAACAAAGGATGGAACGAGGAAGCGGCTCTTGACATCGAATGGGCACATGCGATCGCCCCCAACGCCAAGATCTACCTCGTCGAAGCAGCGAGCGACTCCACCGCAGATCTCTACGCTGCAGAGCAGCTCGCCGCGACTCTTCCGGGAGTCCAAGAGGTCTCGAACAGCTGGGGCGGCGACGAAGCCTCCGACGAGTTGACCTACGACTCCACCTTTGCCGCGCCAGGCGTCGTCTATTTCGCCTCATCCGGTGACACTGGCGGCATCACGGAGTATCCAGCCGTCTCCCCAAATGTGGTTGGCGTCGGTGGAACGTCCCTCGTCTACTCGAAAGGCAAGGTCCTAAGTGAGACCGCTTGGCGAGGATCCGGCGGCGGAACGAGCAGCTATGAGCCGATTTCAAGCTACCAAGCGTCGATCGCCTCCACTGTCGGTACTCATCGCGGATCCCCCGATTTAAGCTCAGTCGCGGACCCCTACACCGGAGTGGCCGTCTATGACTCGTTCGATGGATGGTTTGTCGTTGGCGGAACCAGCGTTGCCAGCCCGGTGGTGGCGGCCATCGTCAATGGGCTCGGTTCATTCCAGAGCTCCTCCGTGAATGAGTTGACTCTGCTCTACTCCGAACTCGGCACCGGGAGATTCAGGGACATTACGAGCGGCCGGGCGGGCCGATTCCGGGCGACGAGCGGGTGGGACTTCACGACGGGCAGTGGCAGCCTGCTAGCCTCGACGGTGACGGCGCCTCCGCCTACGCTTACGATTCCTTCGCTCGGAGTCGTTTCGGCGACGCCCGGTTCGACCGTTTCTTACAAGCTCGTCCCGATAGACACGGCAACTCCCGCTCGGACCGTCACGTCCCTCATCACCTCCGGGCCGACGTGGGCGACTTGGGATGGACAAAAGCTGACGCTGTCACCGCCAATCACCGTCGCGCCGGGCAACTACACTGTCGCGTTAGCCGCGTCCGACAACGGATCGCCCCAACTCACGGCCACCGGTTCGGTCACGATAAACATTCCTACGCCCCACGTGTCGTCGATTAACTTTGCGGCAAACTCGGTCGTGGGAGGCGCCTCAATTCAGGCTACCGTTACGATCTCCGGCCCTGCGCCGACCGGTGGCGCTACGGTCACGTTTGACGTTTCTCCCCCGCTTCATCGACCCGCCAGTCTGGTCATTGCGGCAGGGCAAACTTCGGGCGTAGTCACCGTCGCGACGGATGCCGTGAGACGATCCACCACCGGCGTGATCATTGCCTACTACGGGAACTGGATGGCCTGGAACACGATTCGGGTCACCAAGAACTAGCCGGACGGGATCCCATGCAAACCACGGCGCTGTTCCACACATGGGGCAGCGCCGTTGTATTTGCGCCTGTCCAGTAAACTAGAGTTGGTCTTGAGATACTCTCACCTCGCGTCCTCGATTGTCTTCATCCTTGCGCTCGCCGGCTGCGGCCATAACGGTCCGGCGCCGAGCAAGGCGCCCCCTCCCGACGCCGAAGTGACGGCACGCCGACTTCCCGACCCGAACGCCTTCCATGACATCGTGATCGCGAGTCAGGCACAGCGAGTGCCGGTGATCATGTATCACGATGTCATCGCGCGGCGTGGGCGTGGTTCGGTGTCTTTCGACTGCACTGTCGAGGAGTTTCAGCGGGAGATGGATTGGATCCAGACTCACGGCGCAGTGCCGATCTCTCTCCAAGATCTCTACGATCATTTGACCACCGGAAAGCCGGTACCAGACAAGGCAATCGTCCTCACGTTTGACGACAACTATCAGGGCTACTACGATCGGGCAATTCCGATCCTGCGGAAGTTCAAATACCCCTCGGTAATGTTTGTTCACACCGGTTTCGTGGGAGACACCAAACACGGCCGAGCCAAGATGAGTTGGGACGAGTTGAAAGAGTTGTCCGCCGACCCGCTCGTGACAATTGGATCCCATACGGTGACCCATCCGAACGATATCACGCTTTTGAGCCCGGATGAGATGCAGAAGGAGTTGACCGACTCCAAGGCAGAGCTAGAGAAGCAACTTGGAAAGCCGGTGCCGTTCCTTGCCTACCCGGACGGCAAGAACAATCAGGTCGTGCAGGATTTGTCCAAGGCTTGCGGCTATAAGATGGCCTTTAGCATTCACAACCAGCTTGCTGAAGAGTCGCCGAACATCATGTGCGTTGGACGGTACATCAACTCTCGTCTCGAAAAGTCGTGGGATGATCGAGATCGGGCACTTACCGGTGGTGTTCTGGGCGTGTACCAACATGCCTTGACGAACGCCCCAGTGGCCTTCAAGGAAGGGAGCTTCGCTGGAGTCAATCTCGTCCTCGTGACGGGTGGATCGCCCGTCTCGCTGATGTCCGACACTCGAGAAGGGGTCCTCGATTTCATTCGGCGCACTCCGGGAGCCGTGGCGGGAATCAACGGCGGCTTCTTCGCGATGGCGGCAATCCAGTCGACCGACAATCGCATGGTTGGTCCGTGCAAGACCTCCGACCAACCGACTGTGACGGTTGATACCGACAGCACTCGATGGGACAAACTTCGCAATCGTCCGATGGTGATGTGGGGCCCGTCTGGATTCGCCATTGCTCCGTACATTCCTGAGCAGACGGTCAACCCCGACGAATTCCTGATCTTCATGCCCGACGTCACCGACGTCTTTCTCGGAGGCGTTTGGCTTGTCCATAGCGGTGTCGCTCGAATGGCGGAAGACATGAAGGTCTTTGCCTCGAAGGACATCATGGACCCCCGCCGCCGGGCCTTCATCGGTCAGATGCCGGATGGCCAGATCGTGATCGGCGCTTCGAAGGACTCAGCGACGTCGGAGAAACTGGCCGACGCGATCGCGGCGGCTGGCATTCAAGAGGCGGTGCTCCTCGACTCCGGTTTCTCGACATCGTTGGTTTATGGCGAAAAGATCATGGCAAGCGGACACAGCACCGCTGATAAGCCTTCTCGACCGGTCCCCCACGCAATCGTGCTCAAGGGCAACCTCGATCCAGGATCAATTGCCGCAGCGGCGGCGGCGATTCCCGCGACCGATCCCATCGTCGCCGAGAAGGTCTCTCGACACCATCGAAAGAAGAAAGATCCTAGCGCGGTTCCCGGACCGGACGTGACAGTTCCTCTTGACCCGAATCAACAACCTACGAGTTCTCCTGTGGACGATCCATCGGCGACTGGAACTGCCCCAGACGCCAAGCCAGATCAATCGTCGGCGACCAATACACCTCCCGACAAAACTCCGCCCGATAAGAACCCTCCCGACAAGACGGGAGGTAAGACGCCCCCGGATAAGACCCCGCCCGACAAGACGCCCCCCAATAAATCCACGGGCGGAGGAAATTCTTCGTCCCCGGCCGTAGTGTAAAGAGAGACTGGCGGCTTTGCCATGATCGACTCCTGGCGATATGGACTGGATTGCACGACTAAATTCTGAGTTGGGAAGACACCCTCTTGGGGGTGGACGCGTGGAGTTTCTCCACTGGTCCCACCAAGAGCACCTGCCAGACAATCGGCCCCACCGTCACACCTACTTTGAAGCCTGCCTAGTCGGCGATCACGGGAGCGGAACCTTCTATATTGAGGGGCGACCCCATAAGATTGGAGTCGGAACTCTGTTCGTGGCAAGACCTGGCGTGATCCACCAGATCGTCAATGATCCAGGCCCCGAAATGGAGCTTTACTGGGTCTCGTTTGGTTGGAAAGTGGACGATCCCTCCGCCGAAAAATCCCGTCTTGCGACCGCCTTCCTTTCTTCCGACGCGATGGTGGCGGAAGACGATGGTTCGGTGATCGCCTCATGGTCTGTCCTGAGGTCGGCGGCGAGTGGTCCTGCGCTCGGGAATCGAGAGCGCCTCGTTCACCTCGCGTCCTCACTCGTCCTTTCGATCGCGATTGCGTTGGTTTCGGAGTCCGAGCCAGATGACGTGAAGAATTACGAACATGCGGTGGCAAGGTTGGCAGTTCGGTACGTGGAAGACAACCTTATCCGTCCGTTAACTCTGCAGGAGATTGCTCACTTTGCAAACGTTTCGCCAAGGCATCTCACCAGATTGTTTCGAGAGTTCACCGGTGAGTCTCCCATTCGGTATGTGTTGAGGGCACGGCTAGATCGTGCAAGTGCATTGCTGCTCAAGACAAGCCTTCCGATTAAGGCCATTGCCGAACAGGTTGGGTTCACGGATGAGGCGTACTTCTCTCGCTGCTTTCGAAAACTGAGAGGCGTTTCGCCCATCGCTTACCGTTCCACACGAGGCGATGGCCTGATTGTCCAATCGGTTGGCACCCTGATCTAGGAGGTACCTCCTTCTGGCGAGTTACCCTCTAGAGGAGATTTGCTGGTGTCGGTTCGGCGCCTAAATGATCTGACAGAGGAGTTTTTATATGGATCGAGGGTTGATCGAGTTTTACCGAGAGAACGGTTATGTTCTGGTGCCGGGGCTGTTTGCCGAGGAGGCGGCGTCGCTTCGAAAAGAGTGTCACGATCTTGCGGTTCGTTTGAGTCGGAACGAGGATCTCGATGCCACTTGGGGCAGCGCTCGAGCCGCAGTGGCGGAAGCGAAGACGACTAAGATTCTCCACTGCCACAACGTTCAGTTCTATTCGGCGGCGCTGGGACGACTGATGAGTGATCCGAGGCTTACCGAATACGCGGCGGCCATCATCGGTACCGAGAACGTCCAGTTACACCACAACAAGATGTTCATCAAGCCGCCCGAGAAGGGTTCGCCCTTTCCGATGCATCAGGACAAGCCGTTCTTTCCCCATGAGCGCGACTCGATGATCGCTGCGATCATCCATTTCGACGATGCTCCTCTTGAAAAGGGCTGCCTGAGGGTTGTACCGGGCAGTCATAAACTGGGCGATCTTCCCCATGACGGAGATGGCGCCTGGCACCTGCCATTCGACAAGTACCCGATCGAGTCGGCCACTCCACTTCCGGCGAAGGCGGGAGACGTCCTCTTCTTCAGTTACTTGACCATTCACGGTTCGGGAATCAATACAAGTTCGGAAGCGCGTACGACCCTACTCGTTCAGATGCGCGACCCATCCGATCCTCCCACTGTCCAAACTCACCGTTCCAGGGGGCAGGGAGCCATGCTCCGAGGAGTCGATCCTAATCCGATCCCTCAATTCGAAGAGTACTAAGCTGCTACTCTCATCGGAGTGAAAACGATTCGATCAAAGACTGGGGCCCGGCAGCTACAGAAGCGGCTGCGCGAAGAGCGGCCACCCCGAGTCGAATTGGCGTTTCTGCTTCAGGATTGGACGGATGCCTACAACGTGGGCGGGCTCTTCCGGGTAGCTGATGCCTGTGGCGCCGCTGAGGTCGTGCTTGCGGGCAGAACACCGGCTCCTCCCGATCCGATGATCAGTGTCACTTCACTCGGAAATCATCGCCGGGTGAAGTGGCGGCACATCGAGCGTTACGAAGAGGCGGCTCGTAAGCTGAAAGAGGAAGGGTGGTCCCTGATTGCGGTGGAGATCGCGGAGGATGCTGAACATTACGTCGAGTTCGAGTATCCGGAGAAGACATGCCTCGTGCTTGGGAACGAACAGAACGGGGTGTACGGCAAAGTGCTCCAGCTTTGCGATGGCGCCGTGTTGATCCCGATGTCGGGCAAGGGACGCAGTCTCAACGTTCACGTGGCGGCCGCGGTGGTCGCGTTTCAGGCTCTGCAGGGCGAGCGGCGAGAATTCGAAGATGAGGCAGAGGAGTGACGGCCACTCATTTCCAAACATTTGAGTGCCCGCCGACTTTTTGCGATTCTCTGGTGAACTAGCCCTTTCGGATGAATGTGCGCGCGGAGGATATCGCCGTTGCGAGCAGCCCAAACAAGCCGAATCCGGTCATGAGCACACTCCACCGTTCTCGCTCTCGAATCAATGACAATGATTGAGTTTCGATGTCGAGCATATTGGAGATTTGTTCTCCGAGGTCGCCTTGGAGCTCCCTCTGGTGGGGAGAGGCAATCATGCGCATGGCCATCGTCTTGCCGTGCTTCTCACGGGCGTCCACGGCCAGCGTCATTTCAGCGCACCGCTGTTGAAAGCTCTGTTGGAGGTCCCTCGCCTCTCCTTGAAGAGTTCCTACCTTATGGGAGAGTTCCACAACCTGATCAATGTCGGTTGCCCCGCTGTGAATTGCGTCGCGGAAGTTGATGCGATAACCCGAGGAGCCGGCGATTGCGAAACCTCTCTCCGCGTATTGAATGTTCGAATAGTCGGTGGCGACCCGATGAAGCGCTTCGAGCAATGCTCGGTCCGGACCAGAATCCTGATTCGCGATGAGCAGTCTCCTTGCTCCGAGTCCAGTGATTACGGTCGCGAGAACGGCGACGGTCACTAGCCACCGAGTTACGCGCTTTGGGCGATTCACCCCATCCGTTGGGGGCTGCTGAGTGGCTTCGTGCGTTTGCATCGGTCGTTCCGCGATCGCCTCGCTATCATGTACTCAATCTGGGTCGAGGAATTGCCTCGACTGCCAGAAGTCCTGTGGCATGACCAGAGACTAGGGTTCGGACGGGCAAATCGAGGATCAGACGCGTGGCGCTTTGGCGAGATACGGCGAATCATTCCATGGCTAACGCAGTTCGTCGGGCGTTTATCAGGAAGGCATCGGCCATGCCGTAGTCCGGCTCTTCAGGCAGAACACTGCGCCTAATCGACGCATCAAAGAGGCTTTCGAGCCGTTCCTTGTGCATGGTGAATTGCTCCATGGTGAGCAGCCCATCACGCACGCTGAGGAGAAGTTCGCGGTGTTCGCCGACTTCGGTCACGAGGATGCCCGTTCTGACAAGTTGCTCACCCTGAATGAGGAGCCGGAGCAGATGCATGGCATGCTTCCAATTAGGTTGTCCGTGATTGGCAACACCGTTGATGAGCTTTCTGAACTGGGCGTCCGCGTACCCGCGATAGGTGTCGTGGACCTTTTGCGAGAAGAAGCTTGACCGAATCGAGAGCAACTCTTCCGCGATCGGGGTGCTGAGTTCGACGATGGGTGAGTGCATCGCTTCCAGCAGGTTCGGATTGCCCTTGAGGGCGATCCGAACAAATTTGCCGACCTCCCAGTAGCACTCGTCGGTTTCTCGATCCTCTAACTGCTCCGGTGGCGGGAACAACGACCAGTCGCGCTCGGGCGGTGGGAGATAGAAACCCCTTCGATCGGTGTCGCTCGAGCTTCGATTCAGGCCGTAGGCCTTCGAACCCACGACGCAGCGGTACTGCACATAGGGCAGCAGACTTTGCTGAGCAGGGTTCATAGGACCACGAATCTACCCCGCGATGATTTCAAGCGCTGGGTCCAGTAGTCGGGGTAACGTCGCCTCAACATGAGCAACGGCCCGCTCTCCCAAATCGCACAGATCGTCGACGCAACCAGCAAGCGAATATCCAGTTACGACCGGACTGGGGGAAACGGGGACAACATCCAGATTGGCGCTCGGGATACGGCGGTTCTCGCTGACATCAAGGGCGCCGGGATCATCAAACACATCTGGATCACCCTGTCATCTAAAGACGAACTGTCACGAAAGAATCTCGTCCTAAGAGCCTATTGGGACGGCCAGGAGCATGCGAGCGTCGAGTCTCCCATCGGGGATTTCTTCGGGAACGGTTGGGGCATCAAGTACAACTTCATCTCCATGCCACTTGCGGTCGCCCCAAAAGAGGGTCATGCACTGGTTTGCTACTTCCCGATGCCGTTCGGCGACGGGGCGAGGATCACTTTGGAGAACCAGAGCGACACTCCTGTCGAAGCGTTTTACTACTACGTGGACTACGAAGAACATCAAAGCATCCCGGCCACGATGGGTAGGTTCCACGCCTGGTATCACCAGGAAATCACCACCCCGGAAAGCGACACCGGCGATGTGGAGAACGAGTGGGAGATCTTCGATAAGTTCGCGAACAATCCCACCGACGCCCACAACTATCTGTTCTGCTCACCGGAAGGAACTGGCCACTTTGTAGGAGTCAACTACTACATCAACTGCCCCACGCCAGTCTGGTACGGCGAAGGCGATGACATGTTTTTGGTCGACGGTGAACCTTGGCCGGGAAGCGCGCATGGCACGGGGACGGAGGACTACTTCAACCAGTCTTGGTGTCCGGATGAGCACTACTGCCATCCGTATTTCGGAACGGCCCGGGCGCCTGGGCGACTGAACGATTCACCCCGATTCGGATGGCTGGGCAGAACGCACGTCTATCGATTCCACTTGGAGGATCCGATTCGGTTCAAGAAGAGCTTGCGGGCGAGTATCGAGCACGGGCATGCCAACTGCTTGACGCTCGAATTGGCAAGTGTGGCCTACTGGTACCAAACGACGCCGAGCAAGCCTTTCCCGCCGCTTCCAACCCCTGAGCAGCGCAAGCCTTTGCCGGAGATCGGCGTGGTGGAGGTGCATCGCTGGCGCGATGCTTGGAGAAAAGCCCGAGGCGGCGGTCTTCAGTTCGGTCACGAAAAAGCGGTCAACTAGAACCTTCATCTCGAATTTCATAGGCCGATTGGCACTGAAAGGGGCCACCGAAGCCGTATTGTTTGACACCACAAAGGAGACCAATTCATTTGACGACACTGCTATTCGCTTTAGCCGTCGGCCATGCCACGCTCGCGCCGACCTTCGAGCCTCGATTGCTTCATACGCCTGCCATCCATGGCGATACGATCGTTTTCAACTACGCGGGCGACCTCTGGGTCACTGATATTCATGACGGCGCCGTCGCTCGCCGCCTGACTAGCGCACCCGGAAACGAAGTTCGTCCGAAATTCTCGCCTGATGGCTCGACGATCGCCTTCACGGGATCGTATGAAGGCAGCCCCAATATCTACACCATCCCGGTGGAAGGGGGAGAGCCAAAACGGCTGACCTATGACCTGGAGGCGGACAGCGCCCTCGGCTGGACTCCGGACGGGAAGTACATTGCCTACGCCACGAACGGCGGGAACTTCATCAACCGCCAGCTGAGACTGAATCTGGTGAGCCCGAACGGTGGACTCCCCGTTCGCACTGCGATAAACGAAATCTCGGAACTGTCCTATTTTTCAGACGGACAAACGATCGCCTACACTCGATTCAACTCCCAGAACTTCAACTGGCGTCGGTACCGAGGCGGAAGTCAAGGCAAGATCTCTATCTACGACTTTGAGAAGAACGCTTACTCGGAGTTGCCGAGCAAGCGGGAGCAATCCTACTATCCGATGGTTGTGGGTCGGACGATCTACTACATTAGCGACCGAGGGACCGGCACTCTCAATCTGTTCAAGTACGATCTCGATCGTAAGTCGGACGTCCAGCTCACTCAATACACGGATGCCGACATCAAGACACCCTCCACTGATGGCAAGAGCATCGTCTTCGAGCGAGATGGCTACCTCTATCAGTTCGACATCGCTTCCGCGAAGGCTCATCGCCTCGCGCCGAAGATTCTGAGCGAGAACATCAACACTCGTCCCGTTCTCCATTCTCTCGCGGGAAGCGTCTCGAACGTATCGCTCTCTCCCAGCGGAGTGAGGTTGGCGGTCGAAGCTCGTGGTGAGTTGTTCTCGGTGCCAGTCAAGCAAGGGGACACCCGAAACATCACAAACACCTCGGGCCCTCGCGAAGAGAATCCCCAATGGTCGCCCGATGGCCAAACGATCGCCTATGTGAGCGATGCCACCGGAGAGACTGAGGTCTATACCCAACCGCAACTCGGCGGGAAGCCCACTCAGCTCACCACAGCCGCATTGTCGATTACCGGGCTCACGTGGTCCCCAGACTCGAAGAAGATCCTGATCACGACGTTGCAAAACACGCTTTGGCAACTCGATGTGGCGTCGAAGAAGCTGACGAAGCTGGTGGAGAGTCAATATGGGGTAGCCAATGCCGATTGGTCACCCGATAGTCGTTATCTCGCTTACCTGGAAAATCGTTCCAACGGTTTCAGCCGACTATTCATCCTCGACACAAGTTCGGGAGAGTCGCATCAAGTCACCGACGGCTACTACACCGACACCGACGTCTCGTGGGACCTGAACGGGAAGTATCTGTACCTTGCCTCGGCTCGAACCTTTGCGCCGACTTACGGCGCTTACGAGTTCAGCCTTAAAGTGGAAGATGCCCAACGGGTTTACGTGTTCCCGCTCACGAAGGACCTGGGCAACCCGCTCTTGTCTCCTGACGATGAGGAGGCGGTCGCCGGGGCCTCCGGGGCGCCAAAACCGCCAACTCCTCCTCCCTCTGGGCCCGCGACGGTCAAAATCGATTGGGATGGTCTTGGGCAACGACTGCTCCCTCTGCCGTTGCCGCCAAGCACCTACAACATCACCGGATCGAACAACGGGGTGTTTGTGTTTTCGAAGGGCGGCCTTTCGAAGTACGACTTGGGAAGTCGAGAATCCACACCGATCGTGCAGGGAATTGGTGGGTTCACCATGAATGCCTCCAGGACCAAACTTGTCGTGGCGGGCCCCGGCGGTTTGAGCGTGATTGACGCCCGACCAGGAGCCAACGTAGCCGCCGGTCGCGTCGACCTTCAGGGAGTGGAAGCAGTCATCAATCCCCGGGACGAGTGGAAGGAGATCTTCTGGGAGGCGTGGAGATACGAGCGAGACAATTTCTACGACTCTAAGTTTGGTGGGCAGGATTGGAATGCGGTGGGCAAGCACTACGCCGACTACCTTCAATACGTCAATAGCCGGTCCGATCTTAACTATGTGATCGGGTTGATGCTTGGCGAGCTTGGTACCAGCCATGCATACGTATTGGCCCCCGGCGATCTGGGTCCGGTGCCGAGGCCTATTCCGGTCGGCCGGCTCGGGGCCGACTATGCCGTCGAAGGCTCTCACGTCAAATTTGCCAAGATCTATCAGGGACATAACTTCGAGGAGGTTCGCCGCGGTCCTCTCGCGGAGCCTGGAGTCGAAGTACACGAGGGCGACTATCTTCTTGAGATCAACGGCAAGACAGTTGACGCGAACACGCCGCCCGATGCCCTGCTTCAGAACACGGTCGGCAAGTTTGTCACCCTTACGATCAACTCGAGCCCATCGCTAGCCGGCTCGCGAACGGTGCGTGTTCGGCCAGTGGGCTCAGAAGCGCAGCTTCGATACACCGACTTTGTTGAGTCGAATCGGCTCAAGGTCGAGAAGCTGAGCGGGGGACGAATCGGCTACATGCATGTGTCGGATACGGCTGCCCAGGGCTCGATCGACTTCGTCCGTGGCTTCTACCCTCAGACCGACAAGGACGCCTTGATTGTCGACGAGCGCTGGAACGGAGGCGGCTACATCCAGCCGTGGTTCGTAGATACCCTCGCCAGAAAGGTCAAGGCTTCGATTCAGAGTCGGGTGGGCGGCGACGTCCACGAGGAGCCTGCCATCGACGGTCCCAAAGCGATGCTGATCAATGGCTATGCCGGTTCGGGCGGAGATTTCTTCCCATGGATGTTCCGACACGCCAAGCTCGGTCCCCTCATCGGCAAGCGCACCTGGGGTGGCCTGGTGGGAATCAATGCCGGCGTCAACTTGGTGGACGGGGGAGGAATCAGTTCCCCTGCATTCAGCATCTTCGATCCGTCCACGATGGAGATCATCGCCGAGAATCACGGAGTTGATCCAGATATCGACGTGGACAATCGTCCCGATCTCGTCGCCAAGGGCGAGGATCCCCAGCTCACGGCCGCCGTAAACTACTTGCTGGAAAAGCTGAAGAACGAACCGCCTAAGAAGCCACGTACGGAGCTTCCGCACGTGGCGCCGGACGGCAGGATCAAAGGCTGAGTCGACTCGTTTAACGAGAAAGAGCCCAGTCGCTTTCTCGACTGGGCTCGCTTCATTTCCACTCCTGACGGTTTCAGGACTTCTTGCGTCGTCGAAGAACGAGCAGAGCGCCCATTCCGAGAGCCGCAATCGGAGCCGGTTCCGGGACCGCAGCAGGGGGAACGTAGCCGTGGTAAACGCCGTTGCCAGCATCGAAGTGCAGTTCGTTGTGCTGCTCTAGGCCGTTCGCGATCACGTTGCCCTGAATGTCTCCATTGCCTTGGATGACCTTCGAACCTGTCGCCAGAATCGAACCGGTAAACAGCTGATTGGTGGTGACCGTAGGGGTGTTTACGAAGTTGTAGAGCGTGTACTGGTTTCCGCTGTTCGTCTGCTGTTGTGGACTCCAAGTCACGCCGTGCGTACCATCGCCGATGACGTTGATGTACAGGTTGTGAGTGGCGTCGAGGCCATCGAACTCGATGTTGTTCGCGTTCGCGTTCAGGGTCGACAGCTCCGACGCAGAGATGTTTAGGACATAGATGTCCACGCCATGGGTTACCAGGTTCGCGGTCAGCGCGCTGACGTTGAACTGAAGGTTGTTGTGGGTGTGGAGATCGAGCGTCTGGCCAGCTCCATAGTGGAACAAGGCGTCGTTACCATTGTTGTGCGTGTAGTCGACATTAAAGTCGTATCCAGCCAAATTCTTGATTGCCTTCGACACGCCCTTTAGATAGGTCTCGTCCGCTGCAAACGCCCCAGAAAGGGTGGCGTTTGCGCCGATGTTGATGCTGCCGTGGCCGTTATTGTTGCCAGTGTAACTTCCACCCTGAAGGTAGACATTGCCCTTCTGAAGGTTGCCACCGAGGTTGGAACCGAGTCCACCGTAGACACCGATGTTGCCGGTAGTTCCCAGGGTGCCCTGGAACTGGTGCATGTTGGTGTTTTGGCTGCCGGTGATGCTACCCCCGGCGGCAATGGCGCCCTCGGAGTCGCTCGCTGCCGAGTAGTTTCCAAAGATGAACGCGTTAAAACTCGAAGCGTCGCCGAGGGGGCCACTAGCATGAGCCACCGTTGACACTCCGACTGCGAGGATTGAAATCAGACTGAATTTTTTCATATCGATAAGAAATGGCCTGGTCGCCTATGGGAAAGCAAATCAAATGGCCTCTTTCACAATCTCAATGAAGCAGCAAGAATTCACTGAAGACCCAAACCAAACGATCGTGCAAGAGGTTGTGCATCGCTACACCCGATGGCGTGCCCGCAAAACGAGCCATGGACTCGGTTAAATTCCGACTAGACCGCCATGTCTATCCACGACCGTAACGATTATGCTTGCCTCGGTAAATCAGAGGCAGTCTGGATTAGTGTGTCACTAAAACGTGTTATTACGGACGTATCCAAGTAGTTAGGCACACGCATCGTCACGGATCGAGATTTAAATAGCTGAAGATCGCTTTGTTGTGATGTCAGGGCGATTAGCTCAGATGGAACCTCCGATTCAAATCGTTAGTCACCATGAGTTTCTCGTAAAATCACGGAGCCAACATAAAATTAAGTACCGGTCTGGCCAATCCCCGCTATTTGACTTAGATTTGAAGACCGAAATCGTGTGCGTCGATTCGTCAGCGCGCGCGAGCGGGGCAGACCCTTCCCCTATACCTCTTGTTGAGCTAGGTGAAATACGGTTGGAGCGAGCCAGGCTGACCTTCGACGACCTCCGACGACCTCCTGAATTAATTCTCATAGTGAGTTCGAGGGGTTCACCGTGGAGTCGGGTTAGGTTTCATGCGCCTAAGCGAGAAGCCCACATTGCGATCTCAAGTACGCTATGGGTGAGCCGCATGGACATGCAACGGGTGCGGGCTCCGAATGACTCAACCCAGAGGGATATATTGGATAGACCGGAACTCGATCCCGAATGGCCAGAGGCGTACCATCTTCTCAGGAAAGCAGAAGATCTTATGGAGTTGGGTGAACCCCAGCAAGCCATAGAGCTTTGTCGCCGTGCCGCCCAACTTTCCCCGGACGACGATCGAGTGCTCCAAAGCTACGGTTGGTTTGCATCCGAGATGGGACTTTTCGAGGAGGCACGCTCCGCGATGTTAAGGGCGGTGGAACTCGACCCCGACGATCCGGCCAACTGGGTTGCCTACGGGTCCGTTTTGACTGAGTTAGGGGAGTATGAGCCGTCGATCGAGGCGCTGAAGAAGGCGATCGGAGAAGATGTCCCGGCATCTGTCCGCGCCCTATGCTGCATCGGTTGCTCCTATGTCCGGATGGGCCGAATCAGCGAGGCGATGACCGCCGTTCTGGAAGCCTATAAACGGGCGCGACCCGAAGAGGATTTATATCGTGAGGCGCAAGACTGGGCGTCTTCCGCGTCTGATTTTCTTCTGGATCGCGCAGACCTGAGCCTGGAACGGGGTGATGTTGAGAGAGCCCTCGAAATCGGTCGACAGGCGACTCAACTCTGCCCGGATCATGCGGGAACCTGGTTCAATTTTGGAGTGCTCGCTCGAAAGGCTGGCGCATTCGAAGAGGCTCGTGTGGGTCTGATGAAGGCATGCGAACTTGAACCAAGTAGCCACGAGATTTGGTACAGCCTTGGTAACGTTCACCGTAGTCTCGAACTCCTTCCAGAGGCAATCGACTGCTACCGTCACTCACTGCTCCTCGAGCCGAACTACATGTGGGCTCTCAACAATCTGGGCCTGACCCTCAACGACATGGGTTCCCACCGGGAGGCCCTAGAGGTACTGGAGCGTGGACTTTCCCTGTGCCCCGAAGACACCGACCTGAGGCTCAATCTGGGGATCGCCTACATCGAGGTCGGTGACTTTTCCTCGGCCATCGTTGAACTGCAACGGGTCGTCAGCGAGGCCCCGGGAAGTCTTTCCGGCTGGGGCTGGCTTGCCGACGCCTATGAATTGAGCGGAATGGACGCGGAGGCCAGGGACGCCACCGAACGCGCGTCGCAGATCGAAAAGAGGATCGATACCCCGCCCGCTGGATTGGAATAGCTCCAGGGCGCGGTATCGTGAAGCATGCTACAGCTTCTCCTGATCAATGCACTCGTGCTCCAGGGCGGGCAGACCGGTTACCCCTCGACCACGACCAAGAAAGAACTCTATGCTTCGTCGGACCTAAGAGGCAAGACGGCTCCCAAACTGGTCGTGGACCAGTGGCTGACGGGCGCGGCTCCCGAAACGAAAGGCAAAGTTCTCATCATCGATTTTTGGGCCACCTGGTGCCCTCCTTGCCGAGCCACCATTCCTGAACTGAACGGCTACGCCAAGAAGTTCGCTAAGGACGTGGTCGTCATTGGTATCAGTGACGAGAAGGCCGACGTCGTGGCCAACTTCATGAAGGGAACCAAGATGGACTACTTTGTCGGTATCGACGGCCAAAAGCGCATGAGCCAGATCGTTGGAGTCAAGGGCATTCCGCACGTCCTCGTGGTCTCACCCGACGGCATCGTGCGCTGGCAGGGGTTCCCGCTGGATGGCGCGAACCCGCTTAGCGAGTCGGTGATCGCTCAGATCGTGCAGGCGAGTAAAGCTTCTCCGAAGTTGTAGATTGTCAGGCTTAGTTTGACCCCTTGTGACTCGATCGCAAGTCGGCCGACCCAGTTCATAGGTTCCCGTCATCCCGAGCCTGCGAGGGATCTCCTCCACCGTGTCAACCTATCGTATTCATTGATTGGAAGCTCTGCCCACAGGAGCGGGTGTTTCGCGTCGCTCAACATGACAGGTATTTATGGGTGGGGTCGGCTAAATTACGATGCGGTCGAACCAGACTCATTTATCTCGCGAGACCCTACGCGTTCCGGGGGGTATTCATCACTCTCTCGATCAGCGCGATCGTGGCCTGCTTGTCGAGCATCTCGTTGTTGCTCTCGCATCGAGAGCTCAGCAGACAGGCGGGGCAGCCCTCGGTGCACTGGCAACTCGTCAGGAGTTGAAGGGCGGCGCGTAGCCACCCGGTGGTGGAGTCGAACAGGGTCTCGCACAGTCCGACTCCGCCAGGGGTTTTGTCATAGACAAAGAGCGCAGGACGCATTGTCCGGTGAAAGACCGAGAACCAGGTGCTGCCCAGATCGCTACGGTCGCAGCCACAAATGAGGGGCGCCACCGCCATGAGGGCATGCTCCATGCCGTGGAATGCCCCGATGTCGCGTGGTTCCATGGCCGAGTAGTCGATCTCCGGAAGATCGAACCAGACGCTGATCGTGTCGTAAGTGATCGGCGGCAGGTCGAGAAGTTCGTTGGACAGAACGGTGTCTCCATCGAGCGACTTTCGCCGGTAGCCCGTCACCATATCGGTGACGGTGACTCCAGAAAGGTAGGTCTCGTCCCGATCCTGGTAGATCGGCTTTGATCGGACGTCCACGCTGACTTCCAACGACGACTCGACGATGCTTTGAGTGTAGTAGTCGACGTCTTTTGCGGTCACATCGGCCCGCATGTTCTGGAGGTCGAGTTCCTGAACTACGAATGATGCCCCCCGATGGAGATAGACGGCCCCGGTATGAGCGGTAGTCATGGCTCGGGCTCGCTCCATCGTCCCCAGTTCCTCCCCGTCGAGGTAGAGCCTCACTTGCTCGCCACCACCATTCCGAATGTTGACACTCGGAGCGGGGGGTTCCATGGAAGGGTAGAAGAACAGGCCAGCCCGGAACTGAAGCTCACCGCTTCGGTCCAGACTCTCAGCGACTTCGATGGCGCGCATGCCGAACCGGTCCAACTCCGAAGGAGCAATCGGGCGTTCGTGAGCCGCGCAAAGGAGGTGTTGGGAAACGATCTGCGGGTTCGATGGATTGGCGCTGACGCTCTCGTTCCGAGCATCGAGCAGCATGCGTGGCTCGCGCATGAAGAACTGCTCAAGTGGATCGTCGTGGGCGACAAAGATCGCGAGTCCGTCTTTCGTCCCCCGTCCGGCTCGACCTGCCTGTTGCCAGAACGAGCTGGAAGTCCCCGGATAGCCGTTGAGGATCACCGCATCGAGGCCACCGACGTCGACCCCCAGTTCAAGGGCATTCGTGGCAGACAGTCCCAGGATCTCTCCACGGAAAAGGGCGCCCTCGATCTCCCGTCGTTCTTTGGGCGTGTAGCCCGCACGGTAGCTCTCGATCTTGCTGGTCGGGATGATCTGGTCTTGCTCGACCTTCTTGCGCGTATATCGAAGCACCAACTCCGCCGAGACCCGAGCGCGGCTGAACGCAAGGGTTCTGAGGTTCGCTTCGGCGAGGGCGCCCAGGATCTCGGAGGTGCAAACGTTCGCTGAGAGTCGCCCGCCCGACGGTGTCTCGGGAGGGTTCCAGAAGATGAAGGTGCGCTTACCGCTAGGAGCGCCGTCGGCTTCGATGAGAGTGGCATTACGGCCGGTAAGCGAGTGAAACAGTTCGTTGGGGTTTCCGATAGTGGCGCTGCACGCGATGATCTGAGGACGATTCTTATGCCACTCGCAAAGGCGGAGCAGACGTCGCACCACATTTCCAACATGAGATCCGAATACACCGCGGTAGACGTGCATCTCGTCGATGACGATCATTCGCAGCGATTTCAGAAACTTCGCCCAGTTCTCGTGGCCGGGGAGGATTCCGATGTGGAGCATGTCGGGGTTCGTGAGCACGATGTGAGCCAGACGTCGAATCGAACCTCGCTGGGCCTGTGAGGTGTCCCCGTCATACGCGCCAACCCGGACCTCCGGTCCGGTCAGTTTCTCCAGTCGCTTTAACTGGTCCTGGGCAAGCGCCTTGGTAGGAAACAGATAGAGGCATCGCCCAGCTGGTTCGGTGAGGCACGTTTGGATGGCGGGCAGGTTGTAGCAGAGAGTTTTGCCCGAGTTAGTGCCGGTGACGACCACGACGTCCTTCCCACTCATCGCCGCGTCATACGCTTGGGCTTGATGAGAATAGAGTTTGGAAAGGCCCTGCTTCTCCAGCTTCTCCGTCAACTGAGCATGCATGCGCCGGGCAGGCGTGGCGAACTGGGCGGTCTTCGGGGGAATCTCCTCGATGTGGGCCACCTGGGCGGCGAGAATGTCGCCCAGCTCACCGAGGAGTTCGTTTTCAGTCAATCGTGTAGTCGTCCGTCTTGGCGAGCTTTCCGCGCTTCTTCTCTAAGAATCTCACGGCTACGACGCTGATGCCGAACAGCACTACCAGAGGAATCGCCATCGCCAGCATCGAGAACAGGTCATTGCTGGGGGTAATGACCATCGCGGCGACGAAGATGCCAGTTGCTGCCTGACGCCAGTTTTGCATTAGCGCTTCGCCGGTAAGAAGGCCAGCAAGGGCAAGTCCATACACGACGAGCGGAAGTTGGAAACCGATGCCGAACGCAGCGACCATCTTCAACACAAAGAAGGTCATCGTCCCCGCCTCTTGATTAAGAACGGTGCCTTGGAAGTCGTCAAAGTAGGAGACGAACCAGGTCAGGGCCTTCGGCATGATCATCCAGCAGAATCCAGCTCCGATGAAGAACAGGAGCATGCTGTATGGGGCCAGAAGCTTAAACGGGCGTCGTTCACTGGGCTTGAGACCAGGGGCGACGAAACCCCAAATCTGAACTATCAGGAATGGCACCACCATCACGAGTCCAATGAGGACTGCCAGCCTCATCTTCAGCATGAAGGGGTCGGTTGCGCTGTGAAAGACGATATGGAATTCGACTTTCTTCGTCTTCAGAGCTGCCCGAATTGCTTCATAGGCCATGCCTTCGATCGCCGCATAGACAGTTGGTTGAAGAAACCAACCGGCGATCGTGCCGACAACGACTGCCACGATGGACCGCACGATGCGATCGCGCAACTCTTCGAGGTGCTCAAACAGAGTTAAGCGGTACTCGTCGGGATCTTCCGGCGAGGACCGCTTCTGCTTTGGACTAGGGAGAAGCAATGGCATCCCCTACTAATACGCCTCTTACTGCTCCAACACGCGCGTTTCAGTGACGATCAGTCTCACGATTGCGTTGGTGCTTGCCGCCGTGTTGCCCGGGGCTCCACCGCGACCGTTGAACGGGTTTCCACCCTGTCCGAATCCACCACGGCCCGGTCCACCTGGGAATCCGCCGCCACCTGGATAGCCACCACCCGGATAGCCGCCGCCGCCAGGAGGGCCACCTTTGCCGCCTCGACCTCTTTGATTGATGGCCATCGGTGCATGGAAGTTATCTCCTTCGCCACTGCCGGCAGCTCCACCACCGCCGCCTTTTCCACGGCCAGGGAAACCGCCGGGGCCAGCTGCTCCAGGGTAGCCACCAGGACCGCCAGGTCCACCTGGGTATCCGCCTTGGGCGCCGCCGCCAGCCTCACCACCGCCGGAAGTAAATCCGTAGGCAGCGCTGCTGCCCTGAGTCTCGATCTCGATATTTCGCTCAAGTTTGAGCAGCAGTCGAGTGTCGAGGGAGAACCAGATCGTCTCCTCTTCTTTAATCTTACGAGGCTGAATTCCGGGAGTCTTGTCCTGGAGCGCCTTGGCTTCCGCACTCGACTCGCTAGCAGAGATCGTGTTCTTGATCACGGCGCACGGATGGCCCATCTCCCATTCGACGCCTACGAACTCACCGCGAGCCGGGTAGGTCTCGACCAGGGAATTTCGATTAGCAATGTCGTTGAGGAAGTTGTCGACGCCCTCTTGGAAGCGGGATCTCCAGCTATCTCCAGGGCGAACATTTCGTGCCGGAAGTGAAGGAAGAGGCAGGTTCGCGAAAAGCGAACTGGTGACGCCTCGTCCGGTGATCAATTCGGAGCCGGAAAGTTCAGGAACGGTTCCCCAAACTTGGTGACCGGTCGTCGAAAGCCGCATGAAGATGGGAGCGAGTTCTACATCGAAGTGCTTGGTAGCGACATCGGCGCCGTTCACGGGGACCACGACGTAGTCCTTGCCCTTGTCGGGAACGACTTGAATTCGTACCAGTCCGTCGCTATCCGATCGGGTCTTACCGTCAGCGTCGGGGAAGGTTCGGTCTACCGCGTACATCAAACGAGTGCTGAGCGGAACGACGTTCTCAAGCTCAGCGGCTCTACCACCCAGTTTTTCTTGATCCTCGGTGATGGCCTCTCGAACAACCTTCTCGGTCACTTTGTAGATGTGCTCGGTTCCTGGGGTCCACTTGTAGCGGAGAGACAGACCTTCGTTAGGAATTCGAATGCTGGTCTTGTTAGCAACGTAGACGTCAACCGAGGATCGGTCAACGATTCGAGGCTGGTCGTTGAACTCGGTAAAGAGAACGAGCTCCAGCTTGTACGGCTTGGTGAGATCCGAGTCGGCGATTCCTCGGGCCTTTGTATCGAGGTCGTATTCGAAATACTTGCCCTTTACTGGAGGTCGAACCGCCTCAATGAACTTGCCATCAAGGAACACGCCGATGTACCCATTCTCGGGGATGCTCCCCTTGGGAATCAGGATGTGTACGGTTTCACGGACATGAGCGCCATCAAGGGGCCTCACGATCGTGAATGGGGCTTGGGCAATCGCCGCTCCCGCTACGAGAGCAAACGCTAAACTACCGATCCATCGCTTCATTCTCAAATACTCCCGGCAAGTGACCACGGCATATACGCCGGAACTTCTCCACCGTAAACAACGAGTATGACGCGGAATCTATGGAGAACGTCACAGGGGAAAGTGTCAACTGTGAGAAATCGATAGCGGGGGGTTTGCAGTGAGCTGTTTGCAGTGATTGGAGGCTAGTGACCGGTGACCGGTGGCTAGTGTCTGGTGGCGGGTTGCCGGTGGCGAGGGGCTGGTAAACAGTGAATCAGCGGTCAGTAACGACTGCTCACCGACCACCGGCCACTCTTATAGAAACTTTCATATACGTTTGCGGCAAAGACGAGCCGTGCGCTCGTCGCATACAGGGACGCGCCACAATAGATTGAGATGCTCGCGACTCTCGACCTCGACTCCCTAAACCCCGAACAGCGCGAGGCCGTGACCTATCCGGGCGGCCCGCTCCTCATTTTCGCGGGAGCCGGTTCGGGGAAGACGCGCGTCATTACTCACCGTATCGCGCGACTCATGTTGCAAGGAGTCCCCGCCCACCGAATCCTTGCCGTCACCTTTACAAACAAGGCGGCGAAGGAGATGCGCGAGCGGGTGGAGAGCCTGGTGGGAGATGTCGCCAAGAACATGTGGATCGGCACGTTCCACTCCCTGTGCGCGCGAATCCTCCGAATCGACGGCAAGGCGATCGGCCTCGATTCCAACTTCGTCATTTACGACGACTCCGATCAGCTTAGCCTTATCCGCGAGATCTTCAAGGCCAAGAACATCGACGACAAGTCGATTCAGCCACGCGCGGTCCTGAGCGGCATCTCCTCGGCAAAGGAAAAGCTCCTGACGCCGGAGGCGTACTCGGACAAGGCCACCGGGTTCTTCGAGCGGATCTGCGCCGACGTTTACAAGTCGTACAACGCGCTGCTGATCAAGGCAAACGCGCTCGACTTCGACGACATCCTCTATTACGCAAACCGACTGCT
>CAIVDU010000005.1 GCA_903904815.1 uncultured Armatimonadota bacterium | reverse complement strand
CGCGGGAGAGCGGGGAGTAATGCTGTTCAGTTAAGCCAGTGCCGTACGCCTTGGCCCTCTCGGCCGCAGCGAAGTCTCCGGATCCCGAGTGCGAAGCGCGTGCGTAGTAGGGAAGCGAAGCGGGACGTACGCGGGAGAGCGGGGAGTAATGCTGTTCAGTTAAGCCAGTGCCGTACGAGTTGGACCCCTCGCCCGCAGCGACGCAGGAGCGTACGCGGGAGAGGGGCACAGGGGAGAGGGTCAGATCGAACCTAAAGAAGTCCATCAAAATAGAAATGGAACTCCAGCTAAACCGTATTGGGGAGGGAGAGGTCAAATCGAACCTAACGAAGTCCATCAAAATAGAAATGGAACATTCGCCAAACCGTATTGGGGAGGGGAGGGTCAAATCGAACCCAAAGAAGTCCATCAAAATAGAAATGGAACACTCGCCAAACCGTATTGGGGAGGGGAGAGGTCAAATCGAACCATGAGCAAGCTACCCTTCTGGAAGGTCCAATCGATCGGAAACGATTTCCCATTGATTCACCTCGCCGATCTACGAGCCTTACTAACGCCGCAGCCCGAAGCAACCTCGACCGCGTCGAGCCTCGACTTTGCGCTTTCTCGGCTAGCGGCCGTGATTTGCGATCGTCGGTTCGCAGTCGGGGGAGATGGCCTGTTGACTGTAGAACCCGAGGACGACGCTGTCCGCTTGAGGATGTTCAATCCTGACGGCACCGAGGACTTCTGTGGAAATGGAATCCGCTGCGCCGCGCAGCACGTCCACCGAGAGGGCTGGGTCCCCGATTCTTTCACGATTCGGCACCTAGACCGTGAAGTCCCCGTCCGAATTCAGAACGGTCGAGTCTTCACCGTCATTGGGGCAGCCGACTACACGCCCGAACGCATTCCCTTGCTGGGACCCGAGCGGTTCAACACCACGATCTGGTCTGGAATGGACAGCGGAACGCCATTGAGTTTGAGTGGCAGCGTCCTCACGACCGGCAGCACCCACACCGTCATCCCGACCTACAGCCTTCCCGACGATGAGTCCTTCGAGTCCGTCAGCGCCAAGATCGAGGTGGACCCCATATTCCCGATGAGAACCAGCGTCATCTGGCGGCAAGAAGTCTCCGAGAACGTCTTGAAGATCCGCATCTGGGAACGCGGAGTCGGCGAGACCCAGGGCTGCGGCACCGGAAGCTCCGCCGCCGCCGCCGACTATCTAAGGCGCAAAGGCCGCGGCGGAACCGTCGAAGTCCAAAACCCCGGCGGCTCCGTCGTAATCCGAATGAACCGCTGGGACGCCCCCATCGAAATAGAAGGCATCGCCCACGAGGTCTACCGCGGCGACTACCTGTACGATCCGTTGGCCGATTAGGTTCGGCCAGCCCTCATGCCGTCACCGCGCGTTGCGAGACGTCGAGGCCAACAATATGCGAAGGATCACTTCGTCAAATCGTCCCCGCAGGTCACTCCGTAACTCCATCACTCCACCACTCCGCGGCCAAAGGCCGCTACCCCGATCCCGAAGGGATCGCAGATGGGAGCCGGTGCGTCGACTCCGGTCGACCACCGGATCGGCCGCCCCAAACCAGCACGACCCCCGAAGGGCGGTCGCATAGAGATCGCGAGCATGCCCTCGACCTGAAACAAGCGAAGACCCTTAGGGGGCAGACGGCGTACCACCGATTTCCTGTCCTGCGGCCCCGCGCTCGCGGAGCAACGAAGGGAGCTGGGCAGCCCACAGCACAAAACTTCGCCGAGGCGGCGCTCATGATACTTGACTGCTTGTGGTCAAGAGATTCCAGTTCTATATAATGAGAACCAATCTTATGCTTCACCTTGCCGCCGCCGCCATCCTCCACTCCCAAACCTCGGACATGCAGGCCAGTCTCGATCAGATTCGGCAGAAGTACAGCGTGGTGGGGATCGGTTGCGGAGTCGTCACGCTGACTGGACGAACGAGCACTTGGGTGAGTGGCGTTCGCATGGCGGGGCAACCCGACGCAGTCAAAAAGGAAGACACTTGGCTTATCGGCACCGGCGTGCAGGCGATGACCGGCGCCCTGGTCGCCACCGAAATACAGAAGGGAACGCTGAAGTGGAATCAACCCATCGCTAAGCCGTTAGGACTCGCAAAGATAGATCCGGCCTACAGTGCGGTCACCATCGAGAACCTTGTGAAGATGACCGGCGGGCTCGACGAGAACCCTACCAAAGGGTGGGCAAGCTACGCGAACTCCGATCTCACGAAAAGTCGGCATACAGCCGCGATTGATCAGCTGACCTCCAGGCCAGAGAAAGCCGCTGTCGGTCAGTTCACCTACTCCAACTCTTCTTACGTATTGCTCGGCCACATTGTAGAAAGGCTGAATGACCTGGCCCTCGAAGATGCGATGCAACGAGGAATCTGGTACCCACTCCCGCTGGACGCTGCCGCATGGGGGCCGAACGCCGATAACGAGCCGTGCGGGCACGACGCAGACGGTAAGAGCCAGCCCGGCCAAGACGACCCCGTCCTCCTTGATGGAGCCTCTCGCGCCCGGATGTCCATGCGGAACTGGGGTGTATTCCTTCGCGAGGTCATGAAGAGCTTCACCAGCTCATCGACGTATGTGCCCGCCGCCTACGCATCCGAACTCAACGCCGTTCCAAACGGCTTCTGCCTTGGCTGGACAAAGACGACCCGACCGTGGGCGAAGCAACCCGTCCTCCACAACCTCTGGGACAACTCGTACAACTGTGCGGAGGTCTGGCTAGATCCGGTTGCTTCGGTAGCCTACATCGCCGTCAGCAACCAAGGCGGCCCCAAAGCCAAACAAGCCTGCGACGACGCCATCGCCGCCATGATTGCCACCCCTCACTCATAACCGCACCCCAAAAGGAGCCACGACCTCCTGCCTCGTCCGGGAGAGAAAGACTTCCCGAGGTTGACGGCAAGAACCGTCGGTTTCACCGTGTGGACGAACGCTTTCGACTCACCAAGGTAGACCGCAGAGTGGGTCCTCTGCGGGCTGCCTCGGGGATTGGAGATTCGACTCGTGATGACCGAACACGGATCGTTCGATCGCCTGCGCACGGCGGACGAAGCCAAATCATGCCGTCCCCGGGCGTTGCGAGACGTCGAGGCCAAGAATATGCGGAGGATCACTTCGTCAAATCGTCCCCGCAGGTCACTCCGCCACCCCATCACTCCGCGCCCAAAGGCCGCTCCCCCGATCCCGAAGGGATCGCAGATATGAGCCGGTGCGTCGACATGCAGGTGGACACTAAATGCAACCGATGGATTCGTGAGTCTAGACTCCAGACCATCCAGATCGTCCCAGCACCTGGGCGCCGCCGAGGGCCGCGAGGCAGATACCCGTGCTCCCCCGATCCCGAAGGGATCGCAGATGGGAGCCGGTGCGTCGACTCCCGTCGACCACCGGATCGGCCGCCCGAAACCAGCACGACCCCCGAAGGGTGGTCGCAGAAAGAATACGGTCCGATTAAGATGTAAAGCTCTTCCCGATCTGCGACCCCCTTTCAGGGGTCGAACCGCATTCTGTCGATCAATCCCAGGGGTCTTCAACCCCGCGCTCGCGTCGTTAACTCCGCCGGGGTCAGGATCGGCCAGCCCTCATGCCGTCACCGCGCGTTGCGAGACGTTGAGGCCAAGAATATGCGGAGGATCGCTTCGTCAAATCGTCCCCGCAGGTCACTCCGCCACCCCATCACTCCGCGGCCATAGGCCGCTCCCCCGATCCCGGAGGGATCGCAGATGGGAGCCGGTGCGTCGACTCCGGTCGACCACCGGAATAGCCGCCCCAAACCAGAACGACCCCCGAAGGGTGGTCGCAGATTCGGCATCCGCCTCGAAAATCTGGAACTAAACGCCACCAAAGAAGTGCCCTAATGACCCCGTATAATTGCTAGTATTTGCAATAGTTAGGTACGTGTCTCTTGGCATATTGAAAACCTTGATATACAACAAGTGTCAATTTTTGCAATTGATAGTATTCCCATTCACGAAGTATCGAGGTGATCAAAACCATGTCAAAAAGGTCTCATCAATGGTCGTCTAAAGTCGTTTCGTTGACACTCGCGATCTCTATCTTCATCACTACGTCGTCCCCTGCTATTGCTGGAGTGACGGTTCCACTAGCGACGAAGTCCCGAAAAAGTCTGACTTCGTCGAAGATCACTTCCGGTACGTCAACGGACGACATTACTGGCTCCGCGGTATACACCGATTCTCCCACTAGCCCCGATCTTGGTTCCAATCCCTTGCGAGATCCAGTTGGTCGAGGTCTGTACTCCTCTGACGATCTCAACGGTCTTGCCTTCCTCGACTCCGTCGAGACTGGAGCGACTGCAGGACTGCCGGACCCTCCATACGACCCGACGCAAGGTTCCGACCCCGGAGACAATTCGTTCTTTACCCTCGGCATCCCGATGGTAGCCAAACGGGCTAAGCCGTCAGCACTTGGGGTTTGGCGGGCGACCCTGAACCAGATCGCCTCTCTGATCTCCGTTCTGCCGTCGCCCCTAGGATCCGGCGGCAATCCCAAGAGCGGAATTGGGACAGCATTTCCTTGGGAAGGAATGGATCCTGCCGGAGGTTCTTCGGCGGCTCCCGCATACTTGAACACGGCCACTGGCAACCTCATGACGGTCGTTCCGATCGTAAGTTGGAAGATGCCGGCTGGAGGTAGTTGCGGCCTCCAACTGATCCACAACTCCCAGGATGACCTAGATTTAGGCTGGGGAGCCAACTGGAGAAGCAATTACGACGCGTATATCGTAAATCTCGGCCAGAACTCCACGAGTGGAAAGAATCAGGTTGTGGTCGTTTACCCCTCCGGTCAGCGTCTGGTTTTCACTCGCAGCACCAGCGCTCACGTGGCGAACCTTTACACACCGCCCCCGGGATTCCACGACGCTCTAACCCAGATCGGTCCAAGCAATTTCAGCTTGCGCACTAAGGACATGACAACCTATGTTTTTTCGTCCTTGGCTTCTGCCGGGCTGAAGGCCGGTCCCGTCAACTCTTTCTATGCCTATCGATTGATGTTGGTCGCTGATCGATTTGGGAACACGATCCGAATTTCCAACTCAGGCGGAATAGGAACGATCACTTCACCGGCAGGCTCAATCACGCTCGGAGAGTATGGAATCTTGGGTGCGAACGGGTCCCTAGCCTATTCCGGATACAGCTCGATTTCGGCGCCCGGCCAGCGAACTTGGACTCTCCAGACGTCTGGCTATCTTCCATACGGGGCTGGGGTACGCCTCGACTCAATTCACTATCCCGCCTTGTCGGGCGTTAGCCCTTCAGAGGCATTTACCTACAACTCGGGAATGGCGATTCTCAAAGAGACGGCCAAGGATGGATCGGTATTCAGCTTTACTTACGATTCGTCAAACGAACTCAAGTCTTTCACTTTTCCCGCGCCGATGATCGTGAGCGGCGGGAACACCATTTCTTTCGGGACTTACACGTACGCTTACGGCGGTTCATCTGCGACGAGAACTGATCCTTATAGCTACACCCGAACCGACAACTACAATTCGGGTCTTCTCCACTCTCACGTCGACGAGGCTGGCTTCTCAGACCTCTACACGTGGGACTCCAACTACAACCTCGTCAGCTACCGAGATTTGAGGAAGAACACCAGCAATTTTGGTTATGACTTGATGGGGAATCAACTCTGGTCTCAGACTCCACTTCAAGCGGCTAAGGGCCTCAAAGAGCAGATCGCTTACGATAACTACAACCACGTCACCTCGACGACCGACTGCCGGGGAGCGGTCACGACATACAACCTGGATGGAAGCAGAGCTGGGGAAGTACTGTCGGTGGTAGACGGACTTGGCAACACGCTGGTATCGAACACCTATAACCAGTTTGGAGATATCGCGACTTCCACATCGGAAGGCGTCACCACCACGATTGGCGTGGACAACGCAGGACGACCGACTTCGATAACTACCCCCGACAGGAACTATACGATCTCGTACGGCGCAGGATCTTCGGCGCTGCCTGATGTGCCCGTGAGCGTGACCGACTCAACGATGTCGCGAACTTCGTACCCTTTCACGGACGAGTGGGGACGCGTGACAAGTGTGGCGCGATCAGACGGGCATATTGCGTCCGTAAATCTGGATTCCATGAATCGCGTCGTTCAGGTGACGGATTACCTCGGGAACTCGAGTCAGTTCGTCTACGACGCTGCGGGCCGGCTGAGCACTGCCACCAACGCGAGAGGCGACGTGACCTCCTACCGTTGGCGAGACCGTGATACCGTTCAGACGGTTACCGACGGTAACTCAAACGTGAAGACGTTCAACTACTCTCCACGAGGAGAAATTGCCGCTTTGACTCTCGGCGATGGCTCCGTGGAGACTTACCAGTACGACGCGAACGGAAACCAGAAACAGCGGACGAACGCGCTTGCTCAGGCCATCAAGTACACCCTAGACAACGACGATCGGCTCACGAACGTGACCTATCCCACCGGCACTGGCGTGACCAACGGATACGATGACGACGGCCGACCGATTAGCATGACCGATGCGTCGGGAACCACCACGTGGACCTACGATAAGGCCGACCGTCTGACCCAACTCGCTCAGCCCCTCGGGCTCGTGACCTATGGCTACGACCAGTGGGGACGACGCACGTCCGTTACTTCGTCGGTCGGCAAGATCAGCTACGGCTATACCGGGGCACGGCTCACCAAGGTGACCTCACCTCAAAACGAAGTCACTCAGTACGTTTACGACCCAACAAGCGCCTTGCTTTCTCAACAGGTAAATGCCAACGGCACACTGACGAACTTTTCGTACGACAGCCTGGACCGACTGCAGGGAATCACCCACCAATCGCCCAGTGGAGCGACGCTGACCGCCGAGACTTACTCCTACGATTTCAATGGAAACCTAACCTCCAAGACGGTGGACGGAGGGACCACAACGTATCAATACGACGCCATCGGCCAGCTTCTGTCTGAAATCGGCCCCAGTGTCTACTTCACTTACGACTATGACCATAACGGAAACCGGCTTCACAAGACGTACGGCTCGATGGTCGAGACCTACTCGTACGACGCCGGTGACAAACTCTTGTCCCGCACGAGTCCAGCCGGAACTTGGACGTACTCCTACGATGCCGCCGGGAGAACCACCCGAGTCACCTATCCCCAGGGTGCAACTGGATTCTCCTACGATTACCAAGACCGCGTTTCTGCGGTAACCACCTACCCGACTTTCGGCAACGTCACCACTACCGGCTACCTCTACAACGCCCTCGACACCCGTATCGAGAAGCTAAGCGGAACCTCGGTTCTGCAGCAGTACATGCGAGACGGCGCTGGTTCGTCCGACGATCTGCTCTGGACCAACAGCACGACCTACGTTCCTGGCATCTCCGAACGAGCTGGCGGAGTCACCCGGACTCTCCACTACGACCGCTTGGGCACCGCCACAGCGCAAACCAATTCTGCCGGAACCAAGACAAACACCTTCTCCTCCGACTCGTTCGGCAATCCAGGGGCAGGTGGTTTGGCGCCCGGTAGCCAGTCCGGCTTCGCCGGCAACTGGAACTACCAAACCGACTCCGAAAGCGGACTCGTTCTTCTGGGGCATCGGTATTACGATTCGGGGGCTGGACGATTCATAACCAGAGACCCTGCGCACGACGGAACCAACTGGTACTCATATGCAAGAAACAATCCAGTTTCAAACATTGATCCTAGTGGGTTGGCTGTTGACCTTGACTCAATTAACGCTAGCATTAGCCAGGCCATGAGGCAAGCAAGTACGGATCCTAGAGGAGCTTACGAAGCCCTAAAAGATCTTCTGAATACCTCGGGGATCCCGGCTAGAGTTCAAGCCGTAATATATCGGAGAATGTGGCAGGTACGCCTCGGCGTCCTTCTCACGCAAACCCACCACTATTTGTCGCAGGAATTTGAGGATTTCTTTGCCAATCGTGGCATCGATATTGAAGAATATACACAGGAAATCAATGCCGAGATCCACCGGATAATCCACGGCAAATGGATCCAGGGGTATGATCTTGGTCCATACTCTAAAGTGCTAATGGAAGATTGGAACGGTCAGTGGGCGCGATGGATTAGGGATAATCCTAACGCAAGTAAAGATGAGATATTGAGACATATGAGGGACATGGCCGAATGGTTCAACCTTCCTCGAATTTAGTCATGGGAAGATTTCTGCTGGATTCCAAATACTATTCAAGAAATCGAGTTTATGGACTCTCCGAATGGTACAGTTACCCGACCTGTCGGTGTATCAACAGAACAGCTTGGAATTACGCGACATGCCAAAATGGGCATCTCCAAATACAACCAAGGACCGTTCCCGTGGATGTTGAACTAAG
Organism: uncultured Armatimonadota bacterium; assembly: GCA_903904815.1. Lineage (GTDB taxonomy): Bacteria > Armatimonadota > Fimbriimonadia > Fimbriimonadales > Fimbriimonadaceae > Fimbriimonas. Next base: position 229,030 of record CAIVDU010000005.1, on the reverse strand, counting down.
TTCGCCAATAAAGTTTGGCCAGACGCTTATTTGGTCGGAAGAGGGAACTTCGACACTTTTCTTGACCGAAGAGTCATTGAAAATCTTCGTAAACAATAAGTTAACAGGGTGTGATTTTGTTGAGTCTAACGTACTTGGATATAAAGGCGAGTCAAGGGCATCAACGCCGCTTCCAAGATTGTGGGAGTTGCGAGTCACAAATTGGGTAGCCATTGACAGGGAATCTTCGGGTTATGTCCTCGAGGAACCCGCATGTGATATCTGCGGTTGGACTCAAGTTAAGAAGACGCGACAGGGTATTTGGTTGGCTGAAAGTAGTGATCTTGACTTTCTAGTAGTCAGAGAATATCCTCTGCACATCCTTGTGACCGAGCGGGTTATGGAGCTAATTGTCGCAGCGGAGCTCCATCCTTGTGCCCTAGTTCCACAGGATAAAATTGAATTTGAGGGCGTTTTTGTAGACTGACTCCAGCAAAATGAGTTGGTGCCGGACTGCGTTAAAATAGGTCCATCATCGTTTAATCCCCCACCGTTTTGTCAGTGGAGGCTTAATTTGTGGCAGGAAGACGTAAATGGCTGGGGGGAAGACGCTACAAGGGTTCGCACGTTTAGAAGAGGTGCTGCCGGTTCTAGACGCATTTATGGCTGAAGAGTGCCTATCAGTGGCGTCTTCCCTCAGGAATATCGTGACGGAGGGAATGAACCGGGAGGATGTTCAACCACGCACCAGTATAGTAATGTATCCTCGCTTGCCGAACGTGTCGGCTCGAATAGCCATGGACAGCTCTGGACCAAGTAGGGCTATCGTCGCCTATTTGCCGCTTCCAAGTGAGAACCAACTCCCCGAGTTCTATATCACTTGCGTCTATGAATGGTGGGAGGGAGGCAGATCTCACGTTGACCGCGAAGTTGTTCCACGATTCGATCGCCTTAAGCGGCGCTTGCTCAAGATAATGTGCTTAGGACCATACGAGACTTATGATTTCAAAACGAACGTTACATACGATGTATGCCGTGGCTCTCACTACTCCCAAGGTGCGTTAGACTGGTTCAACGAAGGAGGTGAATGGTTCAATTCGAACAATAGAAACATTCGCTATCGCCCGCAAAGCGATTGAACTAGTGGGCTATTTCTGACATCACAAATATTCCCACCTTTTGGGTAGCAGAGACTAGAAGGAACGAAATTGCCTGGATGCAAAGAACTTGACGGATACATTCTTGACGAAGAGCTCATGCCAGTACTAGATAAGTTCATGGGCGATGAGTCCCTACTGTTGGCATCTCGCGAGTGGAAAGTAGCTCGTGAAGGTCTAGATCGCGAAAGCATTCGACCCGGGACAGACATAGCCATTTACCCTGCAATAGCGGCGGTCACGCCCCAAAATCGCTTTGGATAAACCAGGACCAAGCAGGGCCATCTGCATCGAGTTACCGTTTCCGCAGGGAAACAGACTTACCAAATTACACATGGGGGCTCGAATCGATTGGTGGGAGGACGGGGCGGCCCATATCGATCGTGAAGTCGTGCCCAGATTCGATCGACTAAGGAGGCGACTTCTTAAGATCATGCATTTTAGGCCCTACGAGGCATTCAACTCGGCAAATCTGGCAACTTCGCACATTTACCGAGGAACGCACTATTCTCAGGGCGCTCTTGATTGGTTTAATGCCGGAGGGGAATGGGTTAGCAACTTGGGCGACAAGGCATCTCGATTCAGACCGAACGACCACCCAAAACCGGCCATTCTCTTAAATTTAGTTGAAGGAAAGACATACTGGATAGAACTGGATGGGACTCCTCTCCGCATTGAAGCGATGATGTACGGATTCGGAACGTCTTCAATGGGGTGGCCGCTAGCACTTTTTATCGCAGAACGTGATTCAAGGATTATGTCGGATCAATCTAAGGGCGAAACCGTCCCCATAGATTGCTTCATCTTAAGGGGTGGATGGCCCGACGCTCCAATCGAAAGTTTTGCGTATCTCCCCGTCAAAGCCAAATTTGCAATGCTAAGAGACTATGTCCGCCCCGGCGGAATCGTCGAAGATGAGATGCTTTGCGAACATGGAATCGCCGTTATTTACGACGACCAAGGATCTTCTGGGCGACAATCGGGATCCTGAGACACCCGAAGACCCACCAATGCTCTGTGAGTTCTTTGGGAGTGGCAGCATGCCTCACATAAGGAGAGTCAGTGAAGAAAATCAGAGTCAGCGCGTTTCCAAGAGTGGTAGCGAATTGCTCGTTAATTTGGTAAAAAATCAGACCTTGTTCGAGTCACTGTGCCCCTCGGATTTGCCATGGCGAAGATTTACTGCTTTGTTGAAGGGTGTAGAGCAATGGCTAGTGCACTGCTGTGTTGACGTGGCCACGCTCGAATCAAAATCCAAGACTATCTAGCAGGCTCATGCGCTACTGATAAATTTCTCAAATAAATTCGATCCGCACGCTAAAATCGGAATAGAATTTAAGTAAGGATGAAATCAGGAATTCGGCCATTGCGTATTCCAGTGAAATCGAACACCGATTCCAGTCGAAAGCGAACAGCAATTCCAACTCATTCCGAACGGTGATTCCAACTGTAAGCGAACACTGATTCCAATTGAAATCGAACATTTTGCGGTGGCGGTCTTTGGGGTCTGGCTTAGTCTTTCTTGTTGTGGTCGAGGATACCGTCTAGCCCTTTGGTTTTCCTGAGGGATTCTCCTTGGATGTCGAGCCGGTATGCGTTGTGGATGAGCCTGTCGAGAATGGCGTCTGCCAAGGTGGGGTCACCGATGGCTTCGTGCCAATGCTCGACGGGCAGTTGGGAGCAGATCATTGTCGACCTTCTGTCGTAGCGATCGTCTAGGATTTCGAGCAGATCTCTTCTTTGAAGGCTTGTAAGCGGCGTGATGAGCCAGTCGTCGAGGATGACGAGGTCGACTCTTGCGATGGAGGCGAGCTTGTTTTTGTAGGTTCCGTCGGCTCTGCCGATCTCTAGGTCGTGAAGGAGTCTGGGCGCCCGGTGGAAGCGGGCCGAGAAGCCTTGCTGGCAACCCTTAAGCGTGAGCGCTGAAGCCAGAAAGGTCTTGCCGACTCCTGTCGGTCCCACGAGCAGGACATTTCTTTTTTCTCTTAACCAACGGCATGAGGAAAGCGCATCCAGAAGCGCTCGGTCCAGCGAGCGCACTGCTCGCTGGTCGGCATCTTCGAGCCTTGCGTTTTGGCGAAGGCCTGCCTTTTGGATGCGGGTTGCGAGCCTGCGTTCGTCGCGGTAGGCGGCTTCGGCGTCGATGAGCAGTTCGAAGCGCTCCTCGAAGCTCATGTCCTGAAACGATGGCTGCGCGAGCTGCTCTTTGAGTGCTCGCTTCAGGCCTTCAAGCCTGAGTTCGCCCAGTTGGTCGAGGGTCAATTGGCGCATGGGACGTCTCCTTGAAAGTGGGCTGCTCCACGCACGTTGCCGTGGAGCGGCAGAGCCGGAGGTTCCGGCTGGGGTTCGACCTTTTCGAGCTTCTTGTCCAGGATGGACTTCACGCTGGAATAGCTGAGCGCGCCGATGGTGTTCGCGCGCTGGCAAGCGGCCTCCAGGCGATCTTTGCCGAAGCTCTTTTCGAGTCTAAGAACTCCGAGGATGGTGCGGTGGCCGTGTTCCTTGTGAGCCTTGGAAGCCAAAACGCGTGATACAAACAGGCTCGCCTCAGGACCGGTCTTCTCGGCCCACTTAGTGAGGCGCTCAGGAGTCCATTGGCCCGCTTTGTGGTTTTCGGGCATGTGGGCGTCCTGGGTCGTGAATCCTCGGCGGCGAACGGCGCGGGCATGAGAAGCGAGCTTCTTAGAGCCTTGGAAGACCTCGACCACGTTTGTGGAAATCCGGATGTCGACTTTGTTCCCGACGAGGCGGTAGGGAACGCTGTAGCGGTGTCCTTCGAACTCGACGTGGTAGTCGGGAGCGACCTTGGCGCTCTTCCATTCGGCAAACGAGTACCGCGAAGCAGGCAGTGGCCTCATCGCGGGGAGGTCCTCTTCTTTGAACAGTTCGTCGCGCGATGCGTTCGGCCCCTTCATGAGCCGGGAGTTGAGGGCGTCCACGAGACGCCGCAGTTCCTCGTTGAGCTCGGAGAGGCTGAAGAACTCGCGGTCTCTGATGGGCGCCAGCACCCAGCGTTCGACTTGCTGAACACCGTTTTCAACCTTGGCTTTGTCCCTCGGGGTGGCGACCCGAGCCGGCAGCACCGTGAGGTCGTAGAAGTGAGCCAGGTCCGCATAGGCCTTGGTCAGCCCCGGCTCGTAGTAGCAGGGCGACGTCACGCCAGACTTTAGGTTGTCAGGCACGAGCACTTCCGGAAGCGCGCCGTAGAACTCAAAAGCTTCCACGTGAGCGAGTAGCCAATTCTTAAGATCTTGCCCCTCGTAAGCTTTGGCGAACAGCTTTTGGCTGGAGCCCATGGCCGATACGAAGACCTGCACTTCTCGGACCTCGCCCGTTTGTGGGTCGATGACGCGGGCCGTGAGCCCCGAGTAGTCCACGAACAGCTTCTCTCCTGCCTTGTGCCGCTGAAGCATCCGAAGGTCAGTCTTCTTCTCCCAAGCCGAATACAGATCCGCAAAGCGAGCGTAGCCGTAACCTGCGGGATGTTTGGCCTTGTATTCTCGCCACAGTAGCAGAAGCGTTACGCCCTTGCGCGAGAGATCTTTTCGAACGTCATTCCAGTCCGGCAGGGGACGAGGTGGCTCGCCGGTCTTGGGCCGTGGCGGAAATAACGAGCGCTCAAGATCCTCGTCGGACAGATCCTCCGGCAGCGGCCAACTGTAGCCAGCCGCGCCCGCGCGGTACAGATACTCGGAAACCGTCGAGACCGACAGCTTGCAACTGGAGGCGATCTGCCTCGTACTTGCTCCTTTGCCCAGCTTGAGCCGGAGCACCTCTCTGATCTTTTTCATGTCTATGCGACTCCTTGGCACCCCTGGTCCTCCTTGGCAAAGCCAGGAGAAAGGGACGGTCTAGAGAAAGCCGCCAAACCCGAAAAACCACTATCTACAAAGCGTTCGGATTCAATTGGAACGAGTGTTCGAATTGAATTGGAATGGGTGTTCGATTTGGATTGGAATCACTGTTCGATTTCGATTGGAATCACTGTTCGATTTGCGCTGGAACGTGCAGCCATCGGTCACACGAGTGCTTGAAACTGCTGGCTTAGCATATAAGCATAAGGCTTGGATGCGGAGCAAGGGTGAAGTCCTACAGGTTTTCTCCCTTGATCGATCACCTTACGGCGAACTATTACAACCAGAGTGTGGCGTGTTTGTCATCGCTTGTCCCGGCACTGATCCCCCGATTTGGAACCATGCGCACCTTAGACGAAGAACCAAGGTTGAACAAGGTTCTAGATTGGATCAGCTTCTTGAGAGTCCGAGTTCAATTTCAGATGCAGATGCTTACGAGATTCTAACTCTCGAACTGCTTCCGAAGATCGAGGCATTCTTTGCGCACCTGGATACGATCGAAAAAGTGGAAGCCGTCGCACGAAAGCGCAACCCTAATGAGATAGCCACCGTTACACGCACGATCATAAAGTGGTTTAAGGTTCCGATTCCAGATTCTCCGGAAATAGCACAAATTACCGTTAACGGCACAATAGCTTTGAGCTGATCGACCACACGAACAATTGACATTGCTGAATTAACTGGGTAACCGAATGATAGTCGGAAGGGCGGATAGCGTCGCTAGATGAAAACAGGTTTTCGACCAACCGTAACGCGAGTTCTTCATACTGTCGGCTTTTCCTACAAGAACAATGCATGGATTCGAACAAAGGACGAAACTCTCCAAGTTTTCTCGCTTGATCGATCGAGCTATAGCGAGCTTCTATATCCAGAGTGTGGAATTTTTGTGACTGCTTGTCTAGGAACGGACCCGCCTATCTGGAACCATGCGCATCTACAGGAAAGGCTTAGAGTTCAGAGAGGATCTAGACATGCGGTTGTTGGAAACTCCGAGTGCTTTTTCAGATCGAGATGCATATCGTATTCTCGAGCACGAATTGCTCCCAAGCCTTGAAGAGTTCTTTGAGCAGGTAGACACGATTGAGAAGGTGGAGATGGTTGCGCGAAAATGTAATCCTAATAGGATTGCGTCTGTCTCTCGCACTATCATGGAGTGGTTTAATGTTCCTATTCCAGAGCCGCGTGCGAAAAGACCGATTGGAGTCATTCATTCATAAGCTCTTTAACACCCAACATGTTTATGGCTTAGCTGAATAGCAATGGGCGAAATTGGAATCGGGGCATTCTTGGGTGGGCCGGATTTGGGTTCATTTCACGTTTATCATTCCCAACTCGTCAGACTGTTCAGGTCTTTGGACGGGATTGAGTTTTGTCCGGCGATTACTTTTTATGGCATCTCCTTCTACGTGGATGGAGCCGCCTATCGGTGGCCGGCCAAGCATGGGGTGAATGGAGTTCGCTACCTCAAGGCGCAACAGTCGATTTCTGTGAACGTTCATCTAACCGATGACGACTGGCGGGACAAACCACTGGAAGACGTAAAGCAGTATATTTCCGAGCAATTCAGGATTGCCTTTCGGGCAATCGCCGCGAGGCTGCTAAAAGCAGACGTTATCTTCGACCGTGAAGGATTCCTCGCTGCGACAGATGCAGTGCTTGCTGCGTTCTGCGTTACCCCCTCCAACGCACAACCCCAAACCGGTGAGATCGAGATTCAGAAAGCACTTCGCCACTACGTCGACCACCGGGATCTGGCTCACGCTCTGGGAACACCGATCCCTGAGTTGAACCTGCGGCAAGGCTTCCGCTTCGAACGCGATCCCGACGATCCAGATCGGGTGATGATTCGTCGGAGTTTTGATAACGGATGAGAGACACTGGAGTTGGTTTCGGAGTGACTATCTCTAGAATAGGTGGGGAGATGACTCTAGAAGCCATATCAGGAGAACAACGCTGATCGACCCGTCACGATATGAATTGATCGAAACCAACCGGATAGATCGGATTGCCGAACTGTCAAGCGAGGTGCGTCGCTACCTCTTGAGCCACAAGTGGTGCGACCGCGTAATGAATATTTATCTCGCAGCAGATTGCGTCGAGGTGGTGTTTCTGGCAGAGATCGGTTCCCGGACTCCCGGAGTCGATCCACAGGTCTGGGTGATAACCGGGGACGTACCGCTTTCCTACATCGACATTCAGATCTGCACGCATCCCCTCGACGCGCTTTGTGAGTACTGCATTCTTGCCGAAGCTTGGGTTCGTTACACCCTCAAGCGTCGTGATACTTCGAATTCCATCCAGCTCAAGGAGCACGGTAGTCTCCGCCTGTTGACATCGGATCTTGATGCCAAGCAGTGTCTTCCTCTGTTGTATGGGTTAGCTACTCGGTTGATCGAAACGGAGGCGGTTGCGGTAGCCGTTGAACCGGAAATCCTAAATGCGGTTGCCAAAGTGAAGGTAGCGACGGCTCCTCCAATTCCGCTCCTGAAAACTTCGGCTCCTCCACTCGATGCTGAAAAGAGACGACCCATTGATACGACCTCATTTCAGGAAATCGATTTTCTTGACCACGGGGCAATCCCCGAATTTGCCGATGAGGCTCGTAAGTACTTACTGAAGCAAGCATGGTGTGACGGCGTTGACCGAGTCTTCTTCGCCGCCGAGTTTGGCGCGCTTGTGTTTCTTATCGAAGTGGTCACACCGAGCCACTTGGAATCTCAAGTGTGGGTGGTGACGGGAGGTGCGCCGATATCGTATCTCCACGTTCGAAACTACCAAACGCCGATTGAAGCCCTCGCCACCTACTGCCTAAAGACGTCAATGTGGATCAGCGACGTCATGCTCGATCGCGATTCGTCGAGTCAGTTCCGGGTGTGCCATCACCGAAGTCTCAGAGAGTTGCGATCGTTGGACGAGGCCCATGCTTGCATCCCAATCATCGGGAGCATTGTCGATCGCCTGATTTCCGATAAGCTTGCGTTCGATTCGCTCTCGTCCTCCAGTCAAAAGGGTCTCGCAAGGGTTCTAGATCAGGGAAAGAGGTGGAGTGAAGAGAATGCTACCGCAGACTTTCCACTTCAGGAAACGACGGGGCCAATCGATAGTTCGGATTTCGAGCGTCTCGATTTCAAGGCAAGCGGACCTCGCGGCGAACTCGCCCGAGAGGTGCGCCGCTATCTTCTTGGCCAGCCAGGATGCGATGGCGTCCTAGACCTATATTTAGCGGCAGATTACGACGCAGTCGTCATTCTCGCCGACATCAGTTCTACCAGGCGCGCGATCGATCCACAGGTCTGGGTGATAACCGGGGACGTACCGCTTTCCTACATCGACATTCAAAGTAGTAAGAGTCCCCTCGAAGCGCTTGGGTTGTACTGCGTCCTGACCTGCACATGGATCGAGAAAACGCTAGGTCGAGAGAACACAGACGACTGCATCGTGTTGACCGAACACGGATCGTTCGATCGTCTGCGCACGGCTGACGAAGCCAAATCATGCATCCCGGGTTTGAAAGACGTGATCGCACGCCTATCGGCCGACGCCAGTGCATTTCAATCTCTGGCACGAGACCGCCGTGAAGACCTCATGCAGGTGGAGATTCAATGCAACCGATGGATTCGTGACTTTAGACTCTAGACCATCGCCCCCAACACCTGGGCGTCGCCGAGGGCCGCTAGGCAAATACCCGTGCCGCAGACATGAGCCGGTGCGTCGACATGCGTGTGGAGATTCAATGCAACCGATGGATTCGTGAGTCTAGACTCGAGACCATCCAGATCGCCCCAGCACCTGGGCGCCGCCGAGGGCCGCGAGGCAGATACCCATGCTCCGCCGATCCCGGAGGGATCGCAGATTTTAGCCGGTGCGTCGACTCCGGTCGACCACCGGACGAGTCATCTCAAAACCATCCCGACCCCCGAAGGGGGTCGAAGAAATACACCGACCGCGTCATGCGCACGGGCGGGGCAATAGAGAAAGTTCCAACTCCTGGCCCAGCAAGGTTTGATCCCTTCGAAACCGTGCCCGAGGCCCAAAGCGAAGTGCCGTAACATAGCCGCAGTAATTGCGGATATACCCGCAACTCTGCCTCGCCCTGTAACGTAATGCACGGTCCAGGTGTTGAATATACAGACAATTGTCAACAGGATCGCGCCATCCGAAAGCCAATACACCCAAAACGCCACTCAGCACCTTGAAAACCGAATAGCATTGCAACATCCTTACTGCGAAACGAACCCAGAATCCCCGGTTCCGGTGCCCAACATCCAAGCGCCGAAGGCGGCTCCGGTCTCAGTCCAAGGACCATCCCGGTCCGGACCCATCACTCCGCTACTCCAACACTCCGCGCACGCAGGCCACGCGAAAAAAATGGCCCGCGCGGAGCGCGGGCCGATCGTTGGACCAGTCACCTCCCGATAATTTCGGGTTTCCTTTAGGTAAGTAAAGCGTGAGGACTCGGCGGTTTAGCCACCGAGTCGTTGGCGGCGCAGGAACGTCGGAATGTCGAGATCGATCTCGTCAAGCTGAATCGGCGTGGGTGCGGGCGGGTTGACCGGCCGGACTTCCTGCGTGGGGGTTGAAGGCGTGATTCCAGGAGCGCTGATGAAACTCGTCGGAGCCGCTGGCTTTGTGAAGAACACTTCCTTGTCCTGCCGAGGCGCAGGAGCGGCCGCGCCGGGCTCCATGCCTGCCGCGAGCAGCGTGATCTGGACCTCGCCGTCTGGGTTGTCTCGCATGACGTGGCCCATGATGATGTCGGCATCCTCTTGGTCCGTGAATTGCAAGATGTACTCCATCGCCTCGTGGGCTTCGCCGATGCTGAAGTCGGGACCAGCCGTAACGTTGACCAGCAACCGCTTGGCGCCGTTGATATTCGTCTCAAGCAGCGGGGAAGTGGCCGCATGCTGGGCCGCCATTCGCGCTCGCTGATCGCCAACGCCCTTGCCGAGACCCATAAGAGCCACGCCGGCGTTGCTCATGACCGAGCGAACGTCAGCGAAGTCGACGTTGATGATTCCTGGGAGCAAAATGATGTCGGAAATACCCTGGACGCCTTGCCGAAGAACATCGTCTGCGGCCGCGAATGCCTGCTGCATCGTGGTCTTCTTCTCAACGAACCCGATCAATCGATCGTTGGGAACCGTGATCAGGGTGTCGACATACTCTTTGAGTCGGTTCGCGCCTTCCTCTGCCAGTCGTCGTCGCTTCGGTCCCTCGAAAAGGAACGGCTTCGTCACGACGCCGACCGTCAGGATGCCGAGCTTTCGTGCCATGTCGGCCACGATCGGAGCCGCGCCCGTTCCGGTTCCGCCGCCCATACCGGCGGTGATGAAGACCATGTCGCAGCCTTCAAGTTCCTGAGCGATCAGCTTCTCGCTTTCCCGTGCGGCGTGCTCACCCACATTAGGATCTCCGCCTGCGCCGAGTCCGCGCGTCAGCACGTCACCGATCTGGATCTTCTTGGGAGCGTGGCTCTGACCCAACGCCTGAGCGTCCGTGTTCATGGCAACGAACTGGACTCCCATCACCCCCTCATGGATCATGCGGTTGACCGCGTTTCCGCCGGCGCCGCCGATACCGATGACTTTGATGGTCGCTTGGTTCTCAAAAAGGTTGTCTGGTCGCATGCTGTGTTCCAAAAAAAGCACTGCCGGGCCTCCGTGCTCGGCCCGCCTTATAGCCTCAAGACGGGAGAGATGCGCAAAAAGCGTCGCGATTTGATTTTACTTTTTATTGAGAGGAATATCGGTTAAAAGTACAAGCTTAGGCTGTCAAGTTATCCACATACTTATCCACAGAAAAATGTGGATAAGTCCCATTTAGTCGGCATATTCGACCAGTTCGAGAGGATGCTCGGAAACGTCGTCAGGCTCCGCCGTCCAGCCTTCTGGAGTGATCGCTCCGTAGAGAGCATTCGGCTCCTCGCCTCGATAGGCCCAACCCTGGTCACCATAACTCCAGTGCCAATACTCGCTCGGATAGTTGGTGACTCCGGCACTCAAGAGCGCTTTGGCCAGGATCGCGCGGTTTTCCCGGGCCGCGTCGCTCAGACCCGGCGCATCGAAGAAGAACCCCTTGGGATCGTGAGCATCGAAAGGGCCGTGGAGATCGCACCTTTCCCCTCCCGGACCGATGAGAGTGAGGTCTACCGCGCCACCGGTGGTGTGGGGAGGCGGAACCCGTGGGTCCATCGGGGCCGTGAACTGGTTCACCACCCGCTTGAGGTGGGCTTCGTTCCAGTGCGGATTCCGCTCTTGAAACCGCTTCCAGACCGCCTTATACATGCGCTGTTGGATGATCGGAGCCCGCCAGCACTCGATCACCGCCAGCTTGTAGCCCTCGGGCAGATTGCGTGCGGCCTGGCTAAGTCTCTCGGCCAACGACTTCCGGGCGAAGAGCTCCCTCCGGTAGGTGAACCGCGGTCGATCAAACAAGATCTCCGGCGCCACTTCCAAGTAATTCACAAGTGGCTCGCCGCACTCTACGATCGGAACCCGCTTCAATTCGGTAACCGGTTCCGCTCGAGAGGGCTTCTTCTTGATCATGGGCTTCGTTCTACCGAATCAAAGGAGATCAAAACTACCGTTTGCGCCGTCTTCGATTGGAGCAGAATAGTTATCGGTCAACAACGATATTCCATGTCACTATCCACCCCTCTCAATCATCGGTCCGCCAAAATCATGACGCAACTATTGCAGAGAATTGCAGTGCCCTTTGGAGGGAGCAATCGCATACCCCTGCCGAGTTTGACCGTTACAATTGCCACCGTGACTCTGATGAGCATCTCCCCCCAGGTATTCGCGCAGGAAGGGTTTGCCCCGTCCACGAAATGGATCGCCGCCGAAGCAGATGGACATCGCTTTCCCAGAGGACGCGAAGGCGTCTCGATTGGAACGGATTCCGTCCAGCCCCTGCCGATCTTTCGGCGGGAATTTGGCCTGACCCAGGGGGTAAAGCGGGCCGAGGTCCTGGTGACTGGGCTTGGCCACTACGAACTTCACGTCAATGGACAAAATGTGACCGACACCGTGCTGAATCCGGGTTGGACGAACTACGAGAAAACGGTCCTCTACAATCGATTTGATGTCACCAAGCTTCTGAGACAGGGGCCAAACGCGCTGGGAGTCATGCTCGGCAACGGAATGTATCACGTCCCCAATGCTCCCGGGCGATACACGAAGTTCACGGGTTCCTTCGGTCAACCCAAGTTCATCCTCGAGCTTCACATTGAACTCGAAGACGGGACAAAGCAGGTGATTTCCTCCGACACGCATTGGGGCGCGGCGTCTGGACCCATCGTATTCTCGTCGATCTACGGAGGCGAGGACTACGACGCCCGGCGCGAGCTTCCTAAATGGGATCTTCCGGGCGGAGATTCGGAAAAATGGGCGCCCGTTCACGTCGTCGACGGTCCCGGAGGGAAACTTGCCCTGGCGACCAATCCCCCGATGAAGCCGCTTCATACCTATCCGGCGCTGTCCAGCCAGACAAAGTCGCCGAGCCAAACCGTATACGACCTCGGACAGAACTTCTCCGGTTGGCCGGTGATCCGCGTTTCGGGTCCGGCAGGTGCAATGGTAAAAATCCTCCCGGGGGAGTTGCTCGACGACAAGGGTTTCGTCACTCAGAGAAGCGTCGGCGGTGGGCCGGGTTACCAGAACGAGTTTAACTACACGTTGAAGGGCTCAGGCGTCGAAACTTGGCGTCCGCAGTTCTCGTACCATGGCTTCCGCTATCTCCAACTGGTTACCGCTCCGGGGGTGAAGGTTCATGCGGTTGCCGGAGAGTTTGTGCATGCCGATGCGCCGGTCGTGGGCCGCTTCGAGAGCTCATCGGACCTGTTCAATCGCATCCATCGGTTAATCGTGATGGCCATGCAGAGCAACACCGCGAGTGTTCTCACTGACTGTCCCACCCGGGAGAAACTGGGCTGGCTTGAGCAGACTCACCTCGCCGGCTCGTCTCTGATGTATAACTTTGATCTCAGTAAGTTGTATGAAAAGGTGGCCAGCGATATGGCGGACAGTCAGCTTGACACGGGTTTAGTTCCCGCCATTGCTCCCGAGTTTGTCGCCTTCGTGCACTCCAACGGAGTCAGCACGGACTTTCGAGACAGCCCCGAGTGGGGAAGCGCCTCCATCCTTAGCCCCTGGCGCGCCTACCAGTTTTCCGGAGACAGGGGCATCCTCGAAAGCGCCTACCCGACGATGACGCGGTACGCCGCCTACCTGAAGGGGAGATCCATCGATCATCTCCTCATGTACGGTCTGGGTGACTGGTACGACATCGGCCCCGGAGCGCCTGGATACTCCCAGTTGACCGGCCAAGGTTTCACCCCCACCGCGATCTACTTGGAGGATCTCAGCGTGCTCGCTAAGGTGTCCTCCCTTCTCGGGAAAGCGGAAGCAGCGAAGGCATTCGAAATCGAGCGCGAAGCCGTCAAAGCCGCCTTCAATGCTCGCTTCTTCCATGCCGACGCCCATCGGTACGATCGGGGTAGTCAAACTGCGAACGCGATGGCGCTCGTCTTGGATCTTGTTCCCGACGGCGAGCGATCGCTCGTCTTGGAAAGTCTCGTGGCAGACATCCGCGCCCACCACGACCACGTCACAGCCGGAGACGTGGGCTTTCACTACGTCGTGCGTGCCTTGACCGACGGAGGCCGTTCGGACGTGCTTTACGACATGTTGTCTCGCACCGACTCCCCCAGTTACGGATACCAACTCGCTCGAGGCGCAACGACCCTGACCGAGGCCTGGGACACCAACCCAGAGTCGTCCCAGAACCATTTCATGCTCGGTCATGCCGATGAATGGTTCTACCGAGGACTCGCCGGAATCGACTTCGATCGCTCCCGAGGAGACGCCCAAGCCATCCTCATCCGCCCCGCCTTCTTGCCCGGTCTAAATCACGTCCGCGCGGACTTCCGCTCGTCGCTCGGTTTGATCAAGAGCTCATGGTCGCGATCAGGTGGCAAGCTGACACTGGAACTCACGATTCCGAAGGGCGCAGTCGCGACGGTGTTTTTGCCCGGCAAAGATGCCAAGCCGCAGCCGATATCGGCGGGAAGGCATGTGTTCACCGTTACCGAGCCGTGATGTGGGAGATGGTCAGGCCTTAACTGGACATCTGTTTTGGACCGTAGAAGGGGATCGATGAGTAGATGAGTTGGCGGACCCGGGCAAGGTCAGAAGTCTCCGGTACGCTGGGGGCGTAATGTCGGTTAGCCCTGCGGTTGCCTGCTCCGGCAGGCTACCCGGGGTTGAGCCCACCCGATTGTCCTACCCCGGAGGCGGTTGTGTCAAAGTCCGCGCGTTCATCCCAAACGCCACAACCCCCTCCAACCGCCGCCCCCTTACTTCGCTCTCAGTCCCCGAGGAACCAAAAGGCGGTCGATCCCATCGAATGCCAACTGAACCAAGATGGCCAGCACCGCCGCGGGGATCGCGCCTTGGAGGATGATCTGATTGTTGTTGATGCTGAGTCCGCTCACGATCGGCTCGCCTAACCCGCCCGCGCCGATCAGTGCGGCCAGAGTCGCAGTGCCCACGTTGATCACTGCGCTCGTCTTGATGCCGGCGAGGATCGTCGGAAGGGCCATCGGGAGATAGATCTTTCGAAGTCGGGCGGAAGGTTCTAAACCAAGTGCCTCTGCCGACTCCTTCAACCCGGCGGGAATGGTCGAGATGCCTACGGCAGTATTCCTAACAATCGGGAGCAGGCTGTACAGGAACAGCGCCGCGATGGCAGTGCGCTCAGAGATCCCGAAGAATGCGATGGGAACCAGCAGGCTAAGAAGGGCAAGCGAAGGGATCGTCTGAATGACCCCCGCAGTACCGAGAACGACACTACTAAGCGCCCCGGGCTTTGAGGCCACGATGCCCAACGGAATCCCGACCAGGATCGCAAGGAGCAGCGAGATACCGACCAGTTCCAGGTGCTTCTCGGTGAGTCGTATCGTCTGCGCCACCAGAGACTCCTCGGCAACACTTGGCACGGACTTCTGGTTTGGCTTCGCAAAGAACAGAGATGCCGCCTTCGCGTAGTCTGCCGACTCACCCCCGACCGCGTTCATGGCAATCATGTGCGCCTCGTCAATCTTTCCGGCCAGGGAAGCGATGGCCTTGATAGCTTGGGGAGGGGCGTTCAAGCGATAGAGGAACACCGCTCGGTAGAGCGGGAAGAAATGAAGATCGTCTTGGAGCACCACAAGGTCGTATTTCTTGATCTCGGCGTCGGTGGTGTAGCAATCCTTGATGTCAACTTGGCCCGCGAAGAGGGCGGCGTACCCGAGTGCGTGGTCGATGCCCCGGACGTCTTTAAGCTTGAGCCCGTATTTCGCCGTGAGCGGTCCCCAGCCGTCCTTTCGCTTCAACAGTTCCGGGGTGATACCCGCCGTGAGTTCCGGATGGACCTTCAGGTCGCTGATCTTGACGATGCCGAGTTTCGTCGCCTGGGACTTGGTCATGACCAGGCCGTAGGCGTCGTTGAAGCCCAGATCTGGGCTCATGCCTACCCCGTCCTTCGCCAACTCCTTCTCCATGGTCGGGCGGTCGATGCCGGGTTGCTTCAAGATCTCTTCCGAAACCGTCCCGGTGTATTCCGGATACAGGGTGATCCCGCCGTCTTTGAGGGCGGTCCAAACAATGCCGGTTGCCCCCATCCCCTTCTTGTGCTCAACCTTGAGGCCCGCGTCGGTCAGAACCTGTTTGGCGATTTCGCCGAGGACGTACGACTCCGTGAACTTCTTTGAGCCAACCACGACCGTTTGGGCAAGAGCCACCTGCCCGAGAACCATGCTCATCAGGATCAAGAGGGCGTACACCTTTCTCATAGCGTCACCATCTGGCGCTGAGCGTTAAGGAACTCAGTCACAAACGGTTCGGCCGGGCGCTTCTGGAAGTCCTCCAACGTGCCAACTTGGACTACCTTTCCGGCTCGAAGCAGCACGATGAGGTCGGCAAGGTAAGCGGCTTCCGCCATATCGTGAGTTACAAGCACGACCGTCTGGCCAATCTCCCCAAAGATCTGCTTGAGATCCTTTTGAAGCGACGACCTAACCAGAGGATCGAGGGCGCCTAGCGGTTCGTCTAGAAGCAGAAGCGACGGGTCGAGGGCCAAGGCTCTCATGAGTCCAACTCGCTGCTTTTGTCCGCCACTGAGTTCACCGGGGAATCTACCGAGCGCGTCGTTAGGAAAGTGAGCCAGTTGGGTCAGCTTGTTGATGTCTACCGCGCGGTCCAGGTGCTTGCCCATCAGCTCGATGTTCTGAGCCGTAGTGAGGTGAGGGAAGAGTCCACCGTCTTGAATCACGTAGCCAGACTTGCGCCTGATCGCTTGGGCCGAATCCCGATTCACCGGGTGACCATCGACGACCACCTCGCCAGATGTAGGTTCGATAAGCCCCAAAATGAGTCTAAGCAGCGTCGATTTGCCACATCCGCTGGGTCCGATGAGCGCGGTGACTTTGCCCGAAGGGATCGAGAGGCTTAAATTGGAGATCGCCGAGGCGGCCCCATACGATTTCTCGACGGACTTAAACTCAATCATCTTGGACTTTTACTCTCTCGCGTGTCCCAACCGATACGGTGAGACCTCCAAATCCCAATCATACGGGCGATAGAGGAGCCAATGGTTGTACTGACGTTGAGTCAGCCAAGCAATTCGTTGACGGATTTCTCGGAGATTTTCTTGAGTGTCCCCATAAAAACCGGGACCACTAGCCGATTCTACATAGACTCGGCCAGTCGCATACCCAGGAATCCTTGCCGGTAGGTCGGAAGATACCAATTCCGAAAACTAGGCCGACGTATCGGCTTCGCGGTCGCCCACGATCCCCCGCGGCACACGAAGTGCTCTCCCTCCATGTGATCCCACGAATATCCATCGTAAGGATAGGGAACGAATCCCGGATAGGGCAGGAATGGGCTAGCGGTCCATTGCCAGAGACTTCCTGCCATTCCGCGTAAGCCAACTGCGTCGGCAGCCACGTCCGTCATCGGTAAAGGGTATCCCCGAGTTCGCGAGATCGATGCGGGAGAATGCACATCGCCACCGAGCTTGCGGGCCACCTCCCACTCTGCCTCTGAGGGGAGTCGCTTGCCTGCCCATCGGGCAAAGGCGTCTGCCTCGAACCAACTCAACGAGCCGGCCGGTTCGTTGGGGTCAATGGATCGAGTTCCATAGGGACTGTAGATGCTCCACCCCTCGTCCGCGCGCACCCAGTATTCGGGATGTGCAATCGTCTCACGTTCTCGCCAGGCCCATCCAGCCTCGCTCCACAACTCAGGTCTTGTGTAGCCACCATCGCCTATGAACGTAGTCCACTCGAACGCCGTAACCGGATTGACCGCAAGGCGGAATCGCGGGAGGCTCACTCGGTGAGGGTCCTTTTCATTGTCGTAATAGTGGGAATTGGATGATCCGATTTCGAAGGCGCCTCCCGAGATTTCAACCCAACCGCCATCACTGCCTGCCTGCCAAGTCGGCAAATCGCTCGCGGAGTCAGCCAACTCCTTCTGGATCAGCTGAAGCATCTCGAGGATTGTTTCCTGATGCTGATATTCGTGTTGAAGGGCGAACTCCCAGGCGTATCCGTCCCTCGTGAGCGGGTTCGGCGTTTCGAGATTAGTTCGCGCTAGAGCGTCGATGACTCGCACGCGAGTTCGCGCAAGATAGTCGATAATTCCGTCCCGGTCAGGAATGTGGACTCGATTGTCCTTGGGATTGTCGGGCAAGTCGGCGAAAAGAAAAGTCAGTCGATCGTCTAGGAGAGGTCGATGGAGGGCCTCGCTCATCACCCAAAACTCTTCCGTTCGGCCGACGTGTCCGAAATGCCAGCCTATCGGCGAGTAGAAAGAGTGAACTCTTCGCTTGAGGAACTCTTCCGGAACGAGCTCAAGGAGTTGAAGTGTGTCTGAACGACATTCCTCCATTGACGAGAGGAGTTGGTCTTTTCGGTCACTACCTGACCTGTGCTCTTCCTGTTCGATCATGCCACGTGCTTCCCCGCACCGCAGGATATCACGAGATGCCAGCACCCGTGGTTCGGAGAACCGATGAAACGTAACTGGCAATTTGTAAATTTTTTTTCGATTTCTCAAAATGTAACGGTACTTGTAACGCTTGCTGATGAATAATCTTTGCGTAACGAAACCACCAGGACGCGTATTATTGCGCCCTGGATCGCAAGTTGCATGAGGTTCTTTTCTATGAGTAGAGTGAGAGGGCATTGCCGCCCATGGATGGCTTCGGCCGTTCTGTTGGTGGCCGGACTATGGGGTTCTCAGGCGAAAGCCGACCCAATTCTAAATGGCGGGTTTGAGGACCCCACACCGTTCCATTTTTGGGGAACGGTCGGTGACACCCAAATTCAGGGCTCCTTGATGGGCGTATCTCCCACGGAGGGACTGTCTCACGCTCTCCTGGCCACATACACCGACGGCAGTATCAATCCGGTCGTCGTGCCGGGCGCTGGGGTTGCAGAAGGCACACTTGAATCTGGATTGGGGTTAAGTTACGGCTCACTATCCACATTCTCCGGGTCGACGATTTTGGCCGGCTCCGGAATTTCACAAACGGTTCATTTGGTCGCTGGCGAAAAGCTGAGTTTCAAATGGGACTTCCTCACGAACCAAACGTACAACGACGGAACGAATATGTCGATCGCGCCATCGGCGACGAATAACGATTTTTCGTTCTTCAATTTGGTGAACGAAGCCCCCGGCGGTTCTTCCCAGATCTTCAAACTAGCGGACACTTTCTACGGTTACAGCAATGATCCGTCATCAGCGGCCGGGTTTGATTCGGGACTTGTACTTACGGACCCATCAAATCCTTTCATTTCTGAAACAAAATACCAGTCGTTCTCGATTACAGTATCTGTAACAGGTGACTACCTGGTAGGCGCAGGAGTAGCCCACGTCACAGCAGGCGGCGCGCCTGACAACGGCGTGAACTCTGGACTTCTGGTCGACGACTTCAAAGTTGCGGCAGTTCCTGAGCCAGCCTCCTTCCTCGGTTTGGGGCTCCTCGGGATGGGAGTGGTCCTTCGTCGGAGACGCAAGTGATTGCCGAATCGGTAGAACTCACTCCAAACGTGTTCGAATCGATAATTGGCGAGCGGTTTCTGGTGGGAAACGATCACGAGTCAGAAGACCGAATTGAACTGACTCTTGTGGAAGCAGTTCGGTCTCCCCGGGGACATCCAGGGAGGCTGGAGCCGTTTTCGCTGATCTTTGAGGGCGCCGCAGAAATGCCTTTGAACCAGGGCACCTACCTATTCACCCACCCTGAGATTGGTACACCGCCAATCTTCATTGTTCCGGTCTCACAAGACCAATTCGTTCGCCGATACCAGGCGATTTTTAATTAACGAGGAGCTTCATAAATGGATCCCTATGTAGGAGAAATACGGCTTGTGCCGTTCAATTTTGCACCCGTTGGGTGGCAGTTCTGCGACGGTAGCTTGCTTTCCATCTCGGATTTCGAGGTGCTGTTCATCTTGATCGGCACTACCTATGGCGGCAACGGCACCACCACCTTTGCCGTTCCTGATCTCCGTGGACGAGCCGTTGTCAATCAAGGCCCAGGCTACTTGATCGGGACGGAAGGCGGTTCAGAGGTGGCGACGATTGGCATTGATAGCCTTGCTTCTCACTCGCACTTTCTCCAAGTGAGCAATGCGGTCGGCTCACAAGCGTCTCCCACCAGCCACTATCCAGCAGTCTCAGCGAGCGGGCTTGGATTCACGTATGGCTCCGTCCCGAATGTTCAAATGAGTTCCAACTCGGTGGGTTCTAGCGGTTCAGGTCAACCGCACGAAAATATGCAGCCGTTCTTGACGCTCAACTATGTCATTTCCCTTTATGGGGTCTTCCCGTCTCAGAACTGAAGGAGCAACTCATGGCTGAACCTTTTCTCGCGGAAATTCGCGTCGTCCCTTTCAATTTTCCTCCTACTGGCTGGGCATTTTGTAACGGCCAGATCCTTCCCATTAGTCAGAACTCAGCCGTGTTCTCGCTGATTGGAACCTTTTACGGAGGCAACGGAACCAGCAACTTTGCTCTTCCCGATCTCCAAGGCAGAGTCCCCATTGGATTTGGACAGGGGCCAGGGCTCACAACCCGGACTATCGGAGAGTCGGGAGGTGCGGCATCGGTGACTCTTACCGGCGTCCAGATACCAGCCCACACCCACGCCATTGCCGCATCTTCCCAAGCGGCTACTACCCACAGCCCAGTCAGTGGGTACGCAGCAAAATCGGTCAGAACTGCCTACGCCACTTCGCCGGTAGCTACCGCTGCCCCCAGCGCGATTGAAGCAGGCGGTGGCAATCAGGCCCACAACAACTTGCAGCCGTACCTCACCCTGAGTTTCATCATTGCCCTCAACGGCATATTCCCCTCAAGGAGTTAAGGAGCAGAACACCATGGCAGAACCTTTTCTATCCGAAATTCGACTTTTTTCCTTTGGTTATGCTCCCCACGGGTGGGCTTTCTGTGACGGGCAGCTACTCCCGATCAGTCAGAACCAGGCTCTCTTCTCCCTCATGGGCACGTTCTACGGCGGAAACGGAGTCCAAAACTTCGCCCTTCCTAACCTCCAGGGCCGGGTGGCGATCCACCAGGGAAACAACTATGTGATTGGACAAGCTGGGGGCGAAGCAGGCCATATCCTGAACGCCAATGAAATTCCTGTCCACTCCCACACGCTTGCCGTGGGTGGCGCAGCGACGACCACCGATCCAACCGGTGGATTGTTTGCCACGCCCGGAGTGAACACGCGCTTGGGAGAGATGTATTCGTCGACCGGCGGCGCCAGCGCGTCACCCGCAGCTGTTGCGGCCACGGGGCAGAGCCAGCCTCACAACAACATGCAGCCGTACACCGTGCTGAACTACGCGATTGCTATGTCGGGAATCTTCCCGTCCAGGAACTAAACAACATGAGTATCACGAGCGATCGCTTACCTCGCCGTAGCTTCCTCACCGGCGCCGCTTCCTTAATTGGAGTGGCGACGGTGGGAATTGCCCCCCAATTCGCAGAAGGGGCAATTGGCGGCCATCATGCTATTAAGTCTTCCGAGAGCCATGCTTTTTCGATGTACTTCTGGGATGGGGCCCAGTTTGTAGCGGCGACTTCCGCGAAGGGCACAACCCCTAAGGCGGACACCGTCCGGGTCGAGCTGAGTGAACTCGGCGCCCGAGAATCAGGTCGATCCGTCGACGTCCGATTGCCAGGAGGTCCATTCCACGCTTTCACCAGCGGACCCCATGGCGCTGGAAGGGCGGCGTTCAATGCTCCTGCGACATCCTTGAGCGGTCTCGGATTCACCGTCACCGCTAATGGAACTTCGACGTCCTTCGACCTCGTGAACTCAGTTCTTGGGGGAATTCCGATTTTGGTGGGCGAGTATCTCATTGTGGGTTCCGGCGTTGACATCTCCACTGTCCACCTTGGGCAAGGCTCCGAGTCACCCTTGCTGCATCATGATGGGTCGCCCACGCAGGCGTGGTCGGTTCTCATCCGAATCACCGAAGCATGATCGAAGTGCCGGTTCTCGCTCGGGTCGCCACGGACCAAGATGAAGAGTTCCTCAAGGATCTCTTTTTCGAGGTACGGTTTCCGGAGTTCGAGCCGGCAAATCTACCGGAGGCTCAGCTCCGGACGCTCCTAGCCCAGCAGTACGACGCAATGCGGGACCACTATAGCCGGGCTTTTCCAGACGCGGTCTATCAGATTCTTGAAAGGGACGGCACGCCCATTGGCTACGAGGCGGTTCGAGAGGGAGAAGAGATCCACCTGATCGACATCGCCCTCCGAGAAAATCAACGTAATCAGGGTATCGGCACGAGCCGAATGAACCATCTTCTTGAAACGGCGCGACTCGCGGGCAAATCCGTTATCCTGAGCGTCGAAGTCTTCAATCCGGCCCGGCGACTCTATGAACGCCTAGGGTTCGAAGAGTACGAGCAAATGGGGATGTACAAGCGAATGAGGTGGAATGGTAGAGAACCGCTTCAGGGCGCCAACATGACGGTCGCAAACCACTCGTTGCAGTCGGTCCAGTAACGTGAGACTTTGAGGTCTGCCTGTTGGGCTAACCGGGCGAAGCCATCCAAGGTGTATTTGTGGGACCACTCGGTGTGGATCTTCTCGCCTTCAAGGATCGCGAAACTCTCGCCAATGGCGTCGATCGTCACAACCTGTTCAACCCGGCTAATGAGCTGCATCTCGATTCGCGTCTGATCTTCGTCGTAAGGCGCTCGGTGCTCAAAGTTGTTGAGATCGAAATCGGCGTCCAACTCGCGATTGATTCGGGCCAACAGGTTGAGGTTGAATGCTGCCGTGACCCGTTGAGAATCATCATAGGCGGGCTCAACAATCGACCGGGATTTGGCCAGATCGATTCCGATCAGCAATCGGTCATGGGTTCTCATCTGACGCCTCAGTCGAGTCAAGAATTCAAGTGACTGCTCATGGGTGAAATTTCCGATGTTGCTCCCCAGAAACAGGACTAAGCGGGGACCCTCATGCACCGGAAGGTGCTCGATCGCATCGAAATACTCTGAGCCTAACGCGTGGATGATCAACTGGGGAAAGTCGGACAGGAGGCCATCCGAGCTGTGGCAGAGAAAATCGTGGGAGATGTCGATTGGCACGTAATGCAGAACCGACTGCCGCCGAAGCAGTGCGCTGATCAGAAGCCGAGTCTTCATTGAACTGCCGCTCCCGAATTCGATGAGCATTGCGTTTTCACCCGCCGCACCCGCAATCTCGTCGCTGCGGTCTTCGAGAATGGACTGTTCAGTTCGGGTTAAGTAGTACTCAGGAAGCTCGGTAATCTGCTCGAAAAGCTCCGACCCAGTTCGATCGTAAAGAAAACGAGTTGGCAGCGTCCGTTCGTCTCTCTTCAACCCCTCTCGGACTGCCTCACACATCTTTTGCGGCGCAGAGGCGCTGACCTCGACGAACCTAAATCGATCATCCATAACCTCTCCCCATCCTCGCCACATTCCGTGGTTACCTACCCACCATTAAGACTGCTTGCCAAAAACGTGCTGCAATCAGATGCGTAATGGTTTCCCATCGCAATGGTTCCCGAACATTCTCTCGATATGACCCGATTCGTTGGCGTCGGGTTCTTGATCTGGGGCCAAGCGACCTCGAACCTGAACCGCATAAAGGCAAAATCCAACCGATTTCTCCGAACGCCGAAATAAGCCGCGAGCCGCTTACTTAAGATCCAGATTGAATCTACAGAACCATTCGGTTTTTGCCGCATTTGATGATTGTTGTCGTGATTTATCGCTCTGTCCTCGCAGCACCCTGAGGTTTAATCAAAGGCTTAGGGGTGAAACGAAGCTTCCGGTCCCGGGAGTGGCGTAGGAACCACCGGATTCTTTACGCATGAGAAGGTCGACCAGCTCCTCCCAAACCCACGACGAAGATCTTAAACGGAAGATAGAGTGGTCGGCCGTTACCCGGCTGCTTCGCCTAGCCATTCCTTATCGGTTTCGCCTGGCGATGGCCGGCCTGCTGGCACTTCTCAGTGCTGGCCTGCAACTCGTCATCCCCCTCTTGGTTCGGACCTCGTTCAATTCGCTTCAGACGACTCGCAGCATCGCTTCGCTCGACCGTGCCGCCGCCGGGCTTGTCGCCTTGGTGTTTCTCAGCACGCTTATCGGCTATGTCCAATACGTGATGTCGGCCTACGCTGGCAATCGCATCGTCATGGACCTGCGGAACCAGCTGTTCTCTCATCTGCAGCGCCTTCCTATCGCGTTCTTCGATCGTACAAGGTCGGGGGATCTGACTTCTCATCTGTCCAACGACGTGAGTCAGCTTCAGTTGACACTGACCGACGACATCGTAAAGCTCGCCGGAAACATCATTTTGCTGACCGGCGGAATGGCGGTCTCGGTCTATATCAACTGGCGTCTTACCGTCGTCGTCGTCGTCCTGCTGATCGCGGTGATGACGTTCTTCGTGGTGACCGGCCGCGGACTCAGGAGAATCAATCGAGCTGGACTAGAGGCGCTTGGCGACTCGATGGGAATGATCTCCGAAGCCCTCGCGAACATCCGACTGGTTAAAGCATTCGCTCGAGAAACTCACGAAGAGGGGCGGGCCGGGTCACGACTGAGCGAAGTGTATCGCCTCGCAATCAAGGGCTCCAAGTGGGAAGGTCTGATGGGTGCGGTTGGCCTCGGTGGCGTGAGCATGATGTTCGTCGTCTGCGCCTGGTACGGCGGACGCGGAGTGCTTCAAGGCACATTTGGTATTGGTGACGTGTTGGGATTCCTCTTTGGGATGTTCATCATCACCACTCCGATGGCCCAGATCGCATCACTCTACACTCGGCTACAAAGAGCAATTGGGGCGGCGGACCGCATCTTTGGAATTCTCGATGAGCCAGCCGAGGAAGCAGACCTTCCCGGCGCGTTGCCCTTTCCCGAGCATGGCGAAGGAGAGGTCGCTTACGAAGGGGTCAATTTCGGATATGTGCAGGATTCACCTGTCCTTATTGGTCTGAATCTCCTCCTGCCGGCTGGAAAAGTGACGGCCATTGTCGGTCAGAGTGGCGCGGGGAAGACGACTCTCTCGGCACTTCTCTACCGGTTCTATGAGCCGCAGTCCGGTGGAATCTTCATCGATGGCGTCAACGTGAAAGATATGCAGCGCTCGTCGCTGCGGACCCACATCGGAATCGTGCCACAAGATACGATCCTGTTTAACGGGACGATCCGGGAGAACATTCGCTACGGACGCCTTGATGCTACCGATGCCGAAGTCGAGCAGGCGGCAGGCAGTGCGAACGTTCACGAGTTCGTCATGGGTTTCCCGGACCAGTACGACACCGTGGTCGGTGAACGGGGCATCACCCTTTCCGGCGGTCAGCGCCAGCGGGTTGCGATCGCCCGAGCATTGCTAAAGAACCCTCGGATCCTCGTTCTTGACGAAGCAACCTCGGCTCTCGATACGAAGTCCGAATCGCTGGTTCGGGAGGCTCTTGATCGACTCATGGAAGGGCGAACGACCTTGGTGATCGCGCATCGACTCTCCACCGTCCAGAACGCCCACCAGATTGCCGTCCTGGATCATGGGCGCGTGACCGAGATCGGAACCCACGCAGAGCTGATTCGAAATAACGGGCGCTATGCTGAGTTGTACGAGTTGGTCGGCGCGTAGAGCTTCGAGATTAGGGTATCGACAAGGACGTGAGTTCTTTGATCGCGTCATCCCTCCTTTTTCTGGTTTCGCTGGGCCAATCTGGCGGTAGTTCCGCCACCGCCGCCGATCTTCGCTGCGAGTATCTCGTGAACCCCTCCAACGTCGGCGAGGCGATCCCGCGGCTTAGCTGGGTAGACCAAGCGTTGGCTCGAGGCTGGACCCAGCGCGCGTATCAGGTAAGGGTCGCATCGAGTGAGGCTCTTCTCAAGAGTGGTCTTCCGGACGCGTGGGATAGCGGTAAGGTGGCTTCCGCCGAGTCGACTCAGATCGAATATCACGGGAAGCCGCTGCGCTCGGCAACGCGATACTTCTGGCAAGTGCGGGTATGGGATGCTTCCGGCACGGTCTCCCGATGGAGTCCGGCGCAGTGGTGGGAAACTGGTCTTTTCAAAGACTCTGACTGGGGTAACAGCCAATGGATCGGTCAGCCCGGACCCGCCGGTGAAAATCCGGCGCCCTATCTACGCAAGGAATTCACGGTCAACGGGAAAATAAAGAGAGCCCGAATCTATGCAGCCGGCATCGGCTACGCCGACATCCATCTTAACGGAAACCTGGTCGCAGCTACCGAGCGTGACCCCGGCTATACGAATTTCAACAAACGCATCTTATACGTTTCGTACGACGTCACTCAAAATCTGAAGCCAGGAGCCAATGCCCTCGGGGCAATCCTAGGTACGGGATGGTATGACGTCCACGACGTGGCTACCTGGCACTTCGAGCGAGCCCCTTGGCGGGGGAGGCCGCGTCTCAGACTTCTCCTAGCCATCGATTACCAAGATGGCCGAAGGGAACTGGCGCCCTCCGACGCCACATGGCGAGTCACAGACGGACCGATCCGGACGGACGGAATCTACACCGGCGAACTTTACGATGCGAGGCGCGAGATGCCAGGCTGGGATCGCCCCGGATTTGCTTCCCAGAATTGGAAATCCGCTTCCTTGATGGAAGCTCCTAAGGGCGTCTTGGCCGCTCGACGATGTCCCCCGGTAGCAACCGGAGAGGTCATCACCCCCAAGGTTGTCACCGAGCCGGTGCCGGGAATCTACGTCGTCGACTTCGGACAGAACTTTGCCGGCCACGTTCGCCTCAAGGTGAAGTCCCGACCCGGGCAGAAGATCACCATGCGGTACAGCGAGCGACTTGACCGCGACGGCATGATCCAGCGGTCCGAGATCGACACATTCATGGCGAAGCAGACACCACCGCAGCCGTTCCAGACCGACACCTACATCTGCAAAGGCGGCGGAGTAGAGACCTTCGAACAGCGGTTCTCGTACAGTGGATTTCGATTCGTTGAGATGAGGGGAGTTCCTCACGCCCCGGATGCGGATATGGTCCAGGGAGTCTTTGCTCATACTGACCTGAAGTCGGCCGGTCGATTCAGTTCCTCTGACTCAACGATCAACAAGATTCAATGCGCGACCCTGTACTCCTATCTCAGCAACGCTCAAAGCATCGTCACCGACTGCCCGCAACGTGAGAAGAACGGTTGGACGGGAGATGCCCAGCTTGCTTGTGAGGCGGGACTGATGAACTTCCAGTCGCCGACGCTCTACACGAAGTGGCTGGACGACCTCGCGGACGACCAGGATGCCAACGGACTCGTGAGTTTGATCGTTCCTAGCAATGGTTGGGGACATGGGAGCTTCAATCCCGCCTGGGACAGCGCCTACCTCATCGTTGCCGATGATCTGTATAGGTATTGTGCCGATAGGCGAGTCTTATCGAATCACTTTGACCACCTTGCCCGATATGTTGATGCGCTCTACCGAGAGACCAAAGATGGCGTCATCCCGTTTGACAGCCTAGGCGACTGGCTACCGTGGTCCACCGTCACTCCCAGTCAATTCAGCTCCACCATCTATCTTCACGAGGACGCGAAGATTCTCGCCAAGGCGGCGACCGTGCTCGGCAAGAAGGATCTCGCCAAGAAGTACGAAGACATGGCGAACACCGTCTATGAGGCCTTTAATAAAGCCTATTACGACGCGCCCAACCAGGGTTACTCCAACAATTCGCAGACCGCGAACTCGATGGCCCTCTTCTTCAACATGGTCCCGAAGGCGTCGAGAGCTGGCGTGTTCAGTTCGCTGGTCAAGAACGTCGAAACCCAGGGTCATATCGACACCGGCATCCTCGGCGCAAAGTACATCCTTCGTGTGCTTTCACAAGGCGGTCGAACCGATCTCGCTTACAAGCTCGTGACCCGAAAGGAGGTCCCCAGCTGGGCGGCTTGGATCGGTCAGGGGGCAACGACCCTCTGGGAAGATTGGAAAGGTGAGTCCTCGCTCAACCACATCATGTTTGGCGACGTGAGCAACTGGTTCTACCAGTGGATTGCCGGCATCGCGATCGATCCCGCTTCTCCAGGTTTCAGCCACTTCGAGATTCATCCCCAGGTCGTCGGCGATCTCACCTGGGCCTCAGCAACCTACGACAGCCCCCACGGCCCCATTGTGTCGGCGTGGAAGACGGATGCCCTTGGATTCCACCTGGACGTGACAGTCCCGGCAAACACAACCGCAACCATCACCGTCCCGACCGCAGGCGCGTTATTGGAGAGCGGCAAACCTGTTTCGCAGGCGAACGGCGTGAGTGCAGTGCGCAAGATCAAGGCGGTTACGGTGCTTGAGGTTGGATCGGGCAGCTACGCCTTCTTCGCGGTGAAGTAGCTCGTTTGGTGAGTTGAGTGCGCGCCTTTGCCTCGACACCTGGAGCGAATATCTCACTGTTGGGGGGGGCAGCCTGCAGATCAGCATCCAAGTGCTTAACGCGGTCCCTCTCCGCTCGGCGGGGCGGGTGGGGCGGGATGGCTTCCGGTCGAAACTGCGCCGCGAAGCGACTCCAGTCTCCTCAAGGGGCGAGTCCGTTCGCCCCCTGGGTTCTGAGGATCAGCCCGCGATGAAGCCACCGTCGACCGCAAAGTCCGCTCCGGTGATGTAGGTGGATGAGTCTCCTGCCAAATATACGGCGAGACTGGCGACTTCGTCCGAAGTGCCGAATCGACCGAGCGGGACCCGGCTCTTGATGAGGGCTGAGAAACCGTCCAGCTCTTCCGCGCTCAAGCCCATGCGGTCCATGATGGGCGTTGCGATGGGGCCGGGAGAGATGGCATTGACGCGGATTCCCTGTGGGGCGAGTTCAATCGCATAGGAACGAGCAATGCTAGAGAGGGCGGCTTTCGAAGCCGAGTAAATGCTCATTCCGGGGAGTGCGAACTGTCCCGCAACGGACGAAGTCACGATGACCGACGATCCGGTACGGAGTAGCGGGAGTGACTCCTGAATCAGGAAGAACACACTCCAAAAGTTAATGTCAAACAGTTCCTTGGCCGATGCCTCATCCACCAGGTTCGCGGGAACCGGCTTTCCAACGCCGGCGTTCGCGAAGAGCACATCCAGATGATCTCCAAACTGGCCCACGGTCGCAAGCAAGTCTTTCCGGTGAGCGGGGTCGCGGACGTCGCCCTGGACGGTCTTGACCGAGCCTCCAAGCTCCGCCTGAATGCTTGCTAGGGTCTCCAGGTTCCTACCGGCAATGACCACCTTGGCGCCTTCCGCCACAAACTGTTTTGCGGTTGCCCGACCGATTCCACTGCTGCCGCCGGTAATGAGTGCGATTTTGTTTTCGAGAGTTCCCAACTGTATCTCCTATTTGGAACCGATCAGTTCCAAATATAAATGACGCGATATGGAACTGATCGGTTCCAAATTATTTTGGAATTTTCGATTAAGGCTTGATGAGCTTCAAGGCGGTCGAAAAGGCGCAGGAATTGTGTTCTGGCGTCGTGAGCGGCGCAGCCACTGCGGAACCCATCGTGACTCGAATCAACATGCGGACGATGAACTCGCTCGGAACGTCTTTGCGAATGGATCCTTCAGACTGCCCGCGTTCGACCACGCTGAGCACCAACCTTTCGACGTAGTTCCAGTGGTGAAGAAGTTTCTGACGGACCTCTGGATCCTTTTCGGCAAGTTCGTCGGACGTCTTGACCGCAAGACAGCCACCTTGAGAACAGCCTTGGACGGCAAGATCCGCCCATCGTTCAAGACATTCCATCGCTGTCCCAGAACCCATGAGGGTTTCCTTGAGAACCACTCGGGCTTTCTCGAGATACATCTCCAGGGCTTGGAGGAACAGGTCATGTTTGTCCTCGAATGCCTTGTACAGGCTGCCCTTTTTGAGTCCAGTGGCGGTCTCTAGGTCGGAGAGAGAAGTCGCGTTGTAGCCGGAGCGCCAGAAGGCAGCCATTGCCCCTTCGACCGCTTCGCACGTCTCCATTTTCTTGGGGCGACCCGCAGACACAACATTAAAGACGCAATAAGGAACCAATCGGTTCCGATTTCGTACCCCGGGCAATTGGCCCGCTAGCGGCGTCTGAGAGCGGTAAAACGGATCGATGGCGGACAGCAGGGTGATTTACAAAGACGACGGACGGGGGATGGAAGCATTCGTTGGCGAAGTCCTAGTGGAATGTCCGAAATGTGCCAGCCAGGCTAGATTAGTGGCCGACAACCGCATCCGCAATCTCAGCTGTCTTGGATGTGGCCCTCAGCGGGAATATCCAGACTCGGCGGGATACAGCACTCCCAAAGCAGACCCGGTCGATCCGCGAACGGGACTTCGCCTATGGCTGCAGTGTCCTTGCGGTGGGCAAACCGTCTGGGCGCTGAACTGGGCTCAATTGGATTGCCTGGAAAGCTATATCCGGGCAGATTTGAGGCCCAATCGAGGATTCATGGGTAGCGATGGGGTTCCCCAATGGCGCAACGGCAGCTACCTCAATCGGCTCCCCACCTGGATGAAATTGGCGAGAAACCGACATGCGATTTTGAAGTCAATTGAGCGTATTCGATGCGATCGAGCCAGCCGCACGTAACCGGGGCAAGACGGTAATCTTCTCGCCATGTCCCGTGTCATCGTAGCCGAAGCCGAAGCCCTCCTCGACCAAGAGATTCCTGTACTCGACAAGGGGTTTGTGCGTTTGGTGGACTACATGGGCGGGGACGCGCGAATCGTCCAGTCAGCCCGTGTCAGCTACGGCGCCGGCACGAAGACGGTACGCCAGGATCGCGGCTTGATTCACTACCTGATGAAGAACTGGCACACCAGCCCCTTCGAACAGGTGCAGTTGACCTTCCACACGAAGATGCCCGTATTTGTCGCTCGACAGTGGGTCAGGCACCGCACCGCTCGCCTCAACGAGATCAGCGGTCGGTATTCGGTGATGAAGGACGAATTCTATGTGCCTTCGCCCGAGAACATTCGCCCCCAGAGCACCAATAACAAGCAGGGAAGAAGCGAAGAGCGCTACACCCCAGAGGCTGAGCAAGAGATCATCCAAATGTTCGAAGACGAACAGCGCACGATCTACGGCAACTATGAGAAGCTACTGGAGAAGAACCTAGCCAGAGAACTCGCCCGAAACAACCTCCCGCTGAGCCTGTACACCGAGTGGTATTGGCAGATCGATCTCCACAACCTTTTTCATTTCCTTCGTCTACGAATGGACGCGCACGCCCAATACGAGATTCGCGTCTACGCCGAGGCGATGGCTCAGTGCGCGAAGGCGGTCGCTCCCCTTGCCTACGAAGCCTTTGAAGAGCACATTTTGGGTTCGGTGCAGTTCTCCCGTGCGGAATGCGAAGCCCTTTCTGCAATGCTCGCCGGTCAGCCTCACGCCTTGGAAGGCAAGCCATTGGAAGCATTCCAGGCAAAGCTGGATAAGCTTCAGGCGGCAACGCCCGCCGAGACCCCGGAAGAGCCACAACTCATAAGTTGATTGGTGGCTACTTTTTGATTTCGCCTTCTACCATTTCAGATCTGCCTTAATCGTCTGGGCTAGCTTCGCGGCCATCTTCTCGTGAGTCTTTACGCTTGGGTGCCAGTCGGAGCCGAGGCCGTCGGCAGCCGCGTCTTGGACGCCGAAGTCTACGATGGAGACATTCTTGTCACCAGCGGCTTCTCGAAGGGCGACGATCTCTTTCAGATAGCGTCGGAGGGTGGTAAGAGCGTTCGTGTTGGGTGGGTAACTATCGCTCATCATGGTGCCTACTGCGAAGTAGATTCTTGCGTACGGGTTGCGAAAGCGAAGTTCCCCTACGAAATCCGAGTAGGCGGAGGTCCAGCCCTTTTCGTCGGGAGCGCCTTTGCCGAAATCGTTGGTGGCGAGATTGATCACGATCGCCATGGGAACGTTGCCTCCGATGCCCCAGAGCGCTCGAGTGTCAGTCGGCAGAGTCAAGTTGTAAATGGAAGGGATTGTGTTGTCGGGCCACATCTTGCGACCGGACCAAGCGATGTCGGTGAAATCGGCACTCAACGCCCGCGCCGCGATGGCGCCGTAGCTGAGATAGGCGTTTTCTGTCTCCTTGGCGAAGTGTTCCTTTTCGTTCTTCCCCTCGTTCCCGTAGCCGCAGCTGATCGAGTCTCCGATGACCTCGATCGCATGCTTTGGCGGGGTGATCGACAGTAGTTGGGAGCCGGGAGATGCGGTGAATTTCAGGAGTTGGCCAATGCCGACAAACGCTTCGGTTGCTTTAATGAGTCGAACCGTATGAACTGCCGCTTTGGGTGAATCGACGAGCACCTGGGGAGTGGAATCGGAGAACTGGAGCTTGCCAACCGGCTTTCCGTCGAGCTCTTCCACCCAGTAGTCAGGCGATCCGGCGAAGGAGACACCCAGGCTCTTGCCTTTGAATCGAATCTCAACTGTGCTTGCCGACCACTGCGCGCGCGGTCCTTTCGAGTCGCGGAAATCCCAGCGGCCCACATACCGAATGTGGGGATCCGCCGCCGAAATATTGATGGCGTCGGTCTGGGTGAGAGTCAAAAGGAGCGCGGCGGTGAGCATAAGTAAAGATTATCCTCGTAGTAACTCCATTGATGCCTACGTCGCGACCACTTTCGATCTGCTGGCTCCGCCGAGACCTTCGGCTGCACGACCATGCGCCCCTCGCCCTCGCGACAGCGGAAAGCCAAGCCGTCGCCGTCGTATTTATTCTCGACCGGGTGATTCTAGACGCACTCGAAAACAGCCGTGACCGCAGACTCACATTCATTCATCGCTCTCTGTGCGAGTTGGACTCAAAGCTCCGAGCCCACGGATCGATGCTCATTGTGAGAACGGGCGATCCCGCGGAAGAGATTCCGCAACTGGCTCAAGAGTTGGGGGCTAAGTGTGTGTACACGGGGAAGGACTACGAGCCCTACGCAAGAACTCGCGATGCCAAAGTCGCTCAATCACTGTTCGAAAGCGGAATCGATTTTGTGGCGGTCAAGGATTCGGTTGTCAGAGAGGGCGGGGAGGTCCTTAGCCAGGAAAGAAATCCGTTGCGGGTCTACACGCCTTACCGAAAGTCGTGGGAGCGATCGTTCGAGCCGGAGCGAGATGCGGCCGAACATCAGGTGACCCTTGCCCACTTGGTCCAAGCCAAGGAAATTCCGGAGCAGTACAAAACGTCGCTGCCATCACTCAACGATCTTGGATTCGAGGAAGTCGACCTATGGCTGAGTCCCGGAGAGGACGCCGCCCTCGAAAAGTTGGGACAGTTTGCACCTCAGATGCATCGGTATCGAGAGCTCCGGGATTTTCCGGCAGCGCATGCCACCAGTGGGCTCTCAGTGCATCTCCGATTCGGGACGATCTCAGTAAGGAAAATGGTGCGCTTGGCCCTGTCCCAAACTTCGGAGGGGGCCGAAACATGGCTTCGGGAAATCATTTGGAGAGATTTCTACCAAGACATCCTCTTTCATTTTCCGGACGTCGTGGAGCGCCCCTTTCAACGAATCTACGACGATCTGGAATATCCGGGTGAGCAAGATCACTTTTCGGCCTGGTGTGAGGGCAAAACCGGCTACCCGCTGGTCGACGCCGCCATGCGGTGTTTCAATGCCACCGGATGGATGCATAACCGACTCCGCATGGTCGTTGCCTCGTTTCTGACCAAGGATCTTCTGATCGACTACCGGCAGGGCGAGGCCTACTTCGCGGCTGGTCTGCTCGATTTCGACTTGGCCTCAAACAACGGTGGCTGGCAGTGGGCCTCCTCGGTAGGCGCCGATCCGCAGCCGTACTTCCGAATTTTCAATCCAATCCTTCAAAGCGTCAAGTTCGATCCCGAGGGGAAGTTCATCCGGGAGTGGTGTCCCGAGTTGAGCCACCTCGAAGGAGAGGCGTTGCATTTTCCGGCTCGGGCCTCCGAGTTTGAACTCTTAACCGCCAACGTCGAACTTGGGAAGAACTATCCGAAGCCGATCGTCGACCATGCGACGCAGAAAGAGAGGGCGATATCACTTCTTGCCGTTGCCAAGTCTACGGGCTCGGAATAGCCAACGTCAGTTGGTGTCGTCCCGGCGGGTATTGGTGTCCGTCGCACTCGGCGACAGTTCCCTCCGGGACTTCGACGCTGACGGATAGGTGAGCGCCTTGGACGCGCCATTCAACGTGAATGTCGCCGTGAGGCGTGGGGACATTGCCTTTTGCCCAATTCAGTCCTGCCGTTTGCGGTCGCAATTCGAATCTCTTGAAGCCTGGCTTCGTGGGGCGAACTCCGAGCATTCTTCCAGACATCTGAAACATGGGAGTGGCATTCCAGGCGTGGCTTCGGTCCCCGGTGTTCCACATCTCAAGGAACGATTGGGAGTCGGTCAAGATGTGCCAACGCTCAAGCTGGGCGAGTGCAAGCTCGTTGAACAGTCCCGAGTCCGAAAGCGCCTCGAACACGAAGTGCATGAAGTAGGGCTGGCAGTTCATGTCGGGACGGGACAAAATCTTTCGCATCACGGACTGCGATCGGCCGTGGTCGGTGAGCCCGCAAGTCACGGCGAGAGTGTTCACTTGAGTCGAGAAGGTCTCGATATCGGTGTCGGCCGGGAGCCATTCGTTGGGCTTGACCTGCGACTGATGCGGCTTCCCGTCTCGATACAGTCCTTCTGTATCACTCCAGAGTTCTCGGTCAAAGGCCGCCCGTATTCGCTCCCGGAGGTTTTCGTCGTGAGCGCTACGAGTGGTGTCACCCTCAAGCTCAGCGACCCGCCGGTCGTCTTCAAGGGCTCGATAGAAAAGCGCAGTCATGTATCCCTGCCCTACAACGGCAGGAGGGTGATGGGCATTGAATCCGCCGATCTCGACCCAATCCATAAACATATAGTTGGGGGCGTTTGAGATCAAGCCGTTGGGGCCGACGTACGATTCGAATCGATCGACAAGGTGATGAACGTCGGGAGCCAATTCCCGCACCAGGTCTGCGTCTCCGGTGTATTCGTAGTATTGAGTGAGCATCTGGAGCCAAAGAAGCGAATAGCTCGTGTGGAAGCTCTGATACTCCCGCTGCTTTAGTGTGCGGGCATATTTCCTGAGGTCCTGGCGGGCGAGGGCGCTCTCTCCAAAGGCGTGATAGCTATTAAGAGCTTCGATCAGATAGTCGCCTGGATCAGAGATCGGCTCTTGATGATGTGGGGAGTCGAGGTGGTGAGTCTGCATGCAGATCTGAGTCACCCAGCGGCAGACAGCCCAGATCCTGTTTAGCTCTGGCCGATCACACTCAAAAGCCCCCAGGTACCGAACAGGGTAAGAAGTGAAGATGGCTTGGACTTCTTGGATCGTGATGGGATTTGTGACGTCTTTGGCCTCAATGTTGATGGTGGAGAAGCTGTCGAAGTAGGGAATTTCGATGGTTTGCTCTCCATCTCGAAGCAGGATCTCCGCGCGCCGGTTGAATCCTGGAGCATCTGCTTCGTTCGGCATAATGAGGAGTCGACCTCCCTTTGTGCCGTTCACCCTGAGAGCGATATAGGCGCTCAAAATCCGAGGGTAGCGGACGGCGTAGCCGCCATCCTGGGTGAATGTGGCGGAACCATTGTTATCGAGAACATGCACTCCGGGCGTAACCCGTGTGGTCCCCGAACTTGGCACGACTGCTTCTAGTGGTGGAGCTAGCTCGCTCAGCAAGTTGGCCTTGCGCTGATCGGTGGTGATCACGGATCGGTCCCAACCCGAATCGTTGTAACTGAGATTCTGCCAGCCGACCGGCTCCAAGGAAGCGTCGACCCTAAACCCGTTCGGGCCGTTGTGTTGGGCAAGATCGCCCGCTATGCTCGACTTCCAAGTTTCGTCCGTAAACAAACGGGTCCTGGTCCCATCGGAGTTTTCGATGTTCAAGGCAACTTTGAAGCCAGGATGCCCGGTCGTCCCTTCACTGCTGACCAGACTTTCGGGGAACACTTCCGCCGCGATGACGTTCTCGCCGACATGGAGGAAAAGAGAGATGTCGCGGGCATCGTCAAACCACGGACCAGGCGCTCCTGTGTCGTAATCGCGCCCGGTGTCGGCCGGACCCCTAGCCACCAATCGGCCATTGACCCACAGCCGATAGCGCACGTCGGCGGAGGCAAAAATCTGCCCTCCTTTTGGCGAATGGGTCAAAGTGAACGTCTTTCTGAACCGAGTCACGGTTGGCTTTGACCCGCGATCGTTACGCCATATCCAGTTTGAATTTGGCAGCCAAGTCGCTGGCGTTGCCCGATGGTTTGTGCCTACCGCAGCTTGAATCCCCAAAGCGTTCACCAAGGGGCTGTGTCCGCTGAGATTGATTGGACCGATTGCTGGTTGCTTCATTGCAAAGCTCATAAGGAGGGAAAGGAGTAGCGTCATGGCCGTCATCAACGTCGGCGAGTGACGTGATATCGTTATCCTACCGAGACAGGGCATAGGGAGTCTGCGCTCCAATGGGGAACGCGCGAATCCGCGGAAAACAGATTCAGGAACAGGACAAGCCGATTTCGAAGAAAGGAAAGGATTTCTTCCCGGGTGGAATTTTCACCATAGGTTCAAACTTTCCGTTCTGACCCGCGCAATCTGAATGCCCAGCGGGTATAACTATCGCTTGAGACCAACGTGGCTCGTTTGCCGTTGACTGGAGGGCCCTACCACTAAGGTGGAGGAAGAGGACCCTGCTCTGAGCGGCTGACGCCCACGGTCTCAAGTCTACCGAGGCTAAAACTACGATAGCATGCCGCTGAAACCAGAACTCAAACAAAGCACAGTCGCACAATTCGCAACTAAAGAAGGCGACACTGGGTCGACCGAAGTGCAGATCGCGATTATGCAGGCCCGTATTCTTCAGATTACGGACCACCTCCGGACCCACAAGAAGGATTTCCACTCGCGACGTGGCCTCCTGCTCCTGGTGGGCAAGAGGAGACGTCTTGAGGGGTATCTCCGCAAGAACGACATTGAGCGCTACAGAACGCTCATCAAGCAACTCGGCATTCGCGAAGTTAAGCCCCGGTAACGGAGGCAACTGAATGATTCATTCCCACGAGTTCGAGGTGGGGGGCAAGACCCTCTCCCTCGAAACCGGACGCGTCGCCAAGCAAGCTGGCGGCGCTGTTCTTTTAGGCATGGGCGAAACCGTAATACTCGGTGTCGCTACTATGTCGGAAAATCCCCGACCAGGGATCGATTTTCTTCCGCTCACCTGTGATTACGAGGAGCGGAAATACGCTGTCGGTAAGATCCCGGGCGGCTTCATCAAGCGCGGTGGACGTCCGTCGGAAAAGGCTGTTCTCACGAGCCGCCTCATGGACCGACCGCTGCGCCCCATGTTCCCCAAGGGACTGCGACATGACATTCAGGTCATGGCGATGCCTTTCGCGGTTGATCAAGAGTGTCCTCCGGACGTTCTCGCCATCAACGCAGCCGGCGCAGCTCTCACGGTAAGCGACATCCCCTTCAAGTATCCGGTTGCCGGCGTTCGCGTCGCCCGCCTTGATGGAGAGTTCGTGCTTTTCCCCTCCGTCCAACAGATCAAGGACGGCGATCTCGACCTCGTGGTCGCAGGTCACAAGGGCGCCATTTCGATGGTGGAAGCCGGAGCGAGCGAAGTCACCGAAGAGGTGATGATCCAAGCCCTCAAGTTCGCCCACGATGCCATTAAGGTCATCTGCGCCGAATTCGAGAAGTTTGGAAAGACGGTCGCAAAGGCCAAGAGAGAAGTTGACCTTCACAGCGTCGACGAGGGCCTTAAGAAGGCAATCGACAAGAAGTACGGAAAGGAGATCTCCAAGACTCTCCTCGGCTCCAAAGACAAGGCAATGCGCGAGAGCGCTCTCGATGACCTGATCAAGGACATCGTTGCCAAGATGAAGCCAGAGTACGAAGACAAGCCTGAACTCGCCGCCCAGCTTCCAGAAGCTGCGGATAGCGTGGTCAAGTCGGTCGTTCGAGACAACATTATCAAGAAAGATGCTCGGCCCGACGGTCGAAAGCTGGACGAAATTCGTCCGCTGGAAGCAGTCGCCGGCATTTTGCCGAAGGTCCACGGATCCGGTCTGTTCACTCGTGGCCAGACTCAGGTCATGACCATCGCGACGCTAGGGCTTCCGAACGAAGCTCAGACGCTCGACGGTCTTGAGGAAGAAGAGCCGAAGCGCTACATGCACTTCTACAACTTCCCGGCCTACTCGGTTGGAGAAGTCCGACCGAACCGCGGTCCAGGTCGACGAGAAATCGGTCACGGCGCCCTCGCAGAGCGAGCGCTACGATCGGTGGTTCCCCTCGACGATCCCGATTTCCCTTACACGCTTCTGCTCACCTCCGAAGTTCTCGAGTCCAACGGCTCCACTTCGATGGCTTCGGTCTGCGGTTCAACCCTCGCCCTTATGGACGCAGGGATCCAGATCAAGGCTCCGGTGGCCGGAATCGCAATGGGCTTGATGTCCGACGGTAAGGTCTTCAAGGTCCTCACCGACATTCAGGGAATGGAAGACTTCTGTGGAGACATGGACTTCAAGGTCGCTGGTACTCGAGACGGTATCACGGCGCTCCAACTCGACACGAAGCTCGACGGTATCCCCGACGAAGTGCTCGCCCAAGCCCTTAACCAGGCGAAGGTCGCTCGCTTCCAGATCCTCGACGTCATCCAAGAGGCGATCTCTGAGCCTCGCGCTACCGTTGGAGCAACCGCCCCGACCGTCACCGCGATTCAGATTAACCCCGAAAAGATCGGCGCCGTCATCGGACCAGGCGGATCGGTTATCAAGAAGATCACCGGCGAAACCGGCGCAAGCATCGACATCCAGCAGGATGGCCGAGTGCTCGTCGGCGGAAGCAACGGTCAAATGGTGGCCGACGCGATTGCTCGAATCAAGGGCCTGACCGACGAGGTCGCCGTTGGAACCGAGTTCCGCGGACCGGTAACCCGAATCATGGGCCGAGGCGCGATGGTGGAGTACATCCCAGGACGAGAGGGTCTCGTACCGAAGGAGCAAATCACCACCAACCAGATCGGTCGGATCGAAGAAGTAGTCAACGTCGGTGACGAACTCAATGTCAAGGTCCACGAGATCGATGGCATGGGCCGAATCAACCTGACCGCTCTTGGAATCAAGCAGACTCTTCCTGCCCTGGAAGGCAACGAGAACGCAACTCCTCCTCCTCCCGGACAGGGCGGAGATCGCGGTGGCCGAGGTGGCGACCGTGACCGAGGACGTGGCGGAGATCGAGGCGGAGACCGTGGCGGACGTGGTGGATTCGATCGCGGTGGCGATCGTGGTCCCCGAAACGACCGAGGCGGAGATCGAGACCGAGGACCACGACCTGATCGTGGACCACGAGAAGATCGACCTCGAGAGCCAGAGGCAGTCGTAGAGCAGGCCCCGGCCGCTCCCGTAGCCCCAGCCGTTCCCTCGGCATTCCCTAAGCGAGACCGCGGCGGTGATGACGACGAGACGACGAACGCACGGTTCCGACCGCGACGCTGATCTCTCCCGAGAACGGCCTAAGGCGGCGTCCCGATTCATCGGGACGCCGCCTTTCTGTATGTGAACCTGCTCCGCGCGCAGCACGACAAAGGGCTCATTCGAAGGTGCCCTTCCGTCGATGCTTGGCAAACTCGCGCACAATACTCACGAAAGTGATGCGACTCCTTCGATGGATTCCCCTGCTTCTTGCCGTTGCCTGCTTCTACTATCTGGCCAGTTGGGCCAAAGAAGTCAAGACCGACGAATTGATGGCCCAAGCCCCGAGTCGGCTGGGAATCAAGGACAAAGACTGGAAGCACTGGTCGACCGTTGTTTCTCAAATCCAATCTGGTCACATTCCCGATCTGACCCTTGAGGATTGGGACCATCTCAAAGGACTATGCTCGTCCGCCGATGACACCCTGAGATCAAAGAACATCCAACTTCTTGGATTTCTGAAAGACACACCCTATCGGGACAAAGCAATCGCGATCTCCGAGAAGGCGACCGAAGACGCGAGCGCGACGGTGCGGGCCTGGGCGCTTAAGAATTTGAAGGAACTGGGAGCAGATAACCTTCCCGAAAAGGTGGAATCGATGTCCCGCGATCCTAGCAGCACGGTCCGTAACGCGGCGGAAGCCCTGAAGTCGGGCGACGGTCACTAAGACCTTTATGAAGTCGACAGATTGCAATAAACAGCAAGTAAGCCTTGGCGAGGCTTACTTGCGCGTGAAATGCAATGCGTGAATCCTTCACCTTTGGGACTCCGTTACGTTCCGAGCAGGGCGTGTTTTGTTGTGACCAGGTTGTAAGTTAGCAAACCTGACTGTTAAGCTCCAGTAATGTTGGGCTTGTCTCCGGATCCCGCCAGCGGGCAATGAACAGAGCGAATCGGGACGAAATACTCCTCCTATGCACTGGGAATCCCTCGCCAATCGCGGTTGCGGACCAGAGCCGATGGTTGGACCGTTCCATGCGGTCGCACTGTGGGCCAAAAGATGCAACGTCTCCGACGTTGGACAACGAATCGACGGGACTACGCTGTTTGTCATGCCTTATAATGGCGTTCCTTGAACTATCAGAATAGGGTGGTACGTTGCGGTCCTAGCGGAGACAGCAACGAGCTAACCCACGTCAAGGAGAACGCCCTTGCTCCGGACTCTCGGTGGATACTGAGTGGGTCCGACATCGTAGATCTTTCCGTCTATCCACTGCCAGCGGTGGGTGTGGCCGTGGTTCACGACGAACAGGTCGGCTGCGACCTTTGGGCTTCGAAACTCAGGCGAGCGGAAAGAGATCTGCAGGACTGAGCTGTTGGGAAGCCGGCAATCCTTTCTTGATTTGAGCAGTTGGACCATTCGCTTACAGAAGTTCAACTGCCAGGGCTTCGTGATTCCCTGAAATTGTCCATCGCTTTAGTAGATCGCAGGAGAGCCCAGAGTAAACCAGTTGGGCTGAGAACAGTAGGGATAGAGAAATGTCACATAAGATGCGAGATCTTCGTCGTGATAGGTTCGGTCTTGGAGCTTTATCGCCTCTGGATCTGGATGGTAACTCGTCATCGTCATTGGATCGGCATTGATGTCCTGGACGGATTTGGCGTGACTCAGAACATCCAGCACGTAGTCGGTTCCACTGCTGTCGGTGACTACCCGGACCTTGACGCTGACATTCTCGAGCTTGGCGAAGCTCAGGGCGCGCGAAAGTGAAATGCGATCGAGACCGTCCGTGGCGCCGAACTGGACGGGAATTGGGCCGAAGATCATGAGTAGTTCTCCATTTAGTGCCTTTTTGACGCCTTCGCTGAATCTCCGTGTTACTGGCAATTCGAATATGTGGATTCCTCGGTCCTAAAGCGACCGGAAGAGAGCCACGCCGTGTGAGGGAATGAGTATAGAGTTACCCCGGAAGTCCGAGCGTCGCCACAGATCCCTCAATCGGACAGGTGGTTTCACTCCAAAAGCCCTCCAGTCTAGCGGTTCCCGAATGTCGTAATCTCCTCGATTGAATATCCCAAGGGCGTAAGACCCGTCGGATAGTTTTCTGGTCCAGACATCGACTCCGTCTTTACGAAAAGAGAGCTTTGCGCCGTGGGTGACTGTGTCCTGATTCAACGCCAGGACCTCCGGGTTGGTAAGGAGTGCAAGGGTCCAGGAGTCGAGCTTTGTCACATCGGCTCCCAACATGAGGGGTGAGGGAAGCAGGCACCATAAGGCGATCAGCGTTGTCTGTTCTGCTCGCGTGAATCGCGTGAACCTTTCCCGGTCCACGCTTCGGTTCTCTACTGACAAGTGGCCGACGGGAAGCATGTCGGCGTCGGGCCAGTGACCGGGGCCAACCCACTTTTGCCAGCGCTCGGCGAGCGTGAATTCATGGTCGAGAGAACCCCAGTTGTCCCAGAAGTCGCCCGAGACGCGCCACTGATTCGAATTCTCGGCCGCATGGTCGCCGGAACTCGTCGGAGTCTCGCCGGGAGAGAGACTCAAAACGATCGATCGACCGCTTGCGAGGATCGCTTGATGGGCGGCACGGATCTCGTCGGTGTGATAGGGCGTGGAGGCATCGTCCATCTTCACGAAGTCCAGTCCCCACGATGCATACAAACGGAAAATTGAATCGTAGTACGCCTGACCTGCCGGAGTGTCCCCTCGAACGCCATACATGTCAGGGCACCAACCGCAGTTATCTTTGACGTTGGCCGCCTCTGAAGCCCGAAACTTGCTCCCCTCGATGGGCAGATCGAGTTTGACGGCAATTCGCGGGATTCCCCGCATGATGTGAACGCCGAACTTGAGTCCCTGCTTGTGGAACCGATCCGCTAGCGCTTTGAATCCATTTCCATCGAGCGCAGAAGGGAAGCGGTTGAGGGATGGCAGGAGGCGTCCGAACTTGTCGATGGTTAGCGGGGCATCCGCTCGAGAGTTAGGGTCATTGTTGTGAGCGCCCGGATCGTACCAGCGGTAGTCGACGACAATCGTGTCCCAGCCGAAAGGTTGCAGCTTTTCCGCGACGACCTCTGCGTTAGCGAGGACTTCCTGTTCGGTGACGCTATCCCCATAGGCGTCGTAGCTGTTCCAGCCCATGGCGGGTGTCGGCGAAATTCGACTTCCGGAGGCAATGTCGATTACGCTGGATGAGGAACCCTGAGCCCCTTTTACGGTTATGA
Source organism: uncultured Armatimonadota bacterium (assembly GCA_903904815.1). GTDB lineage: Bacteria > Armatimonadota > Fimbriimonadia > Fimbriimonadales > Fimbriimonadaceae > Fimbriimonas. Next base: position 186,894 of record CAIVDU010000005.1, on the reverse strand, counting down.
CCGTTCGGTAATGGGAGGCGTTTCTAAGCGATCCTGAGAGGATTCCTTTGCCTGCATCGAGGCGAAGACCCGCTGGGAGAGATTTGGAGCTGAACTGAAAGGGGCCAGCGCCGTCGACTGGCACTCGCCAGAGGAATGGCGTGCTTGTGAAAGCACCTAGCCACTGAGGACCGTGAATCTGTGGTTTCTTACTGATCTGGGAGGGTGCGATCACCGGTTCGGTCGTCTTGTGCTCAACTACGACAGGGGCGCGGCCGTCGACGCTGAATTGGGCATCGGCCCAGTCGGCATGGTCGTATTCGAATCCATCACCGCCGTCTGATACCACTAAGGTTATTTCGCGTTCGCCGTTGAGCGACACATCTGCGGTCTTCGGATCGTCCCCTCGTCGGAGCACGCCACTTCGCCAGAGGACACGGTGGCTCGTCGAAAGGATTAAGAATTCTGCGCTGCCCCGAGACGTCGGTACTTCATCGTCGATTCCCACCACGGCATGGAAACGAGAGGTCTTTCCATCAAGCTGGACAACGAGCCTGCCTGGCGAATGAGTGCCAAACCCATGCTCAAACACCCGATCCTTGAGTTCCAACGGGTGGCCCTCAACCGACCGATTGATTCCGGGCTTGCCCCAACCCTGAATCGCCTTCGAAAGGTCCAGGTCAGATAGCCAAACCGACTGTTGGGCGTTAGCGAGACCCAGTAAGACGACGAGTGCACTCACGCCCAGATAGTAGCAAACTGCCATTCCTCGAAACCTTTACCAGCGTCAGGAGTTTTCCTGACGGCACAGCAAGTAGGACTTCGGGTAACTTTCAAGCCGCACGATGGGCGACTGGCTGATCAATCATCCCTTTTGGCACGCACTCCTGCGGGTTGTTCTGCTGGTTTTGCCGGTGCTACTCTTCGTAGTTCCAATTATTTGGTTCGAACGAAGGCTCCTCGGTTGGTTTCAAGACCGACTGGGGCCAAACCGTACGGGAAACATCCAATTTTCTCGCACGAGTCGTTTCGTTCCGTTCTTCCTTAAGGGAAAGAAATTTCATCTGCAGGGCTTAGCCCAGCCGATGGCCGACGGAATCAAACTCTTTCTCAAAGAGGACATCACACCTTCCGCGGTGGATCGCGCGATCTACTTCATCGCACCCGCGATCGCGCTCTTTCCGCCGTTTGCGCTCGGAGCCACGATCCCTTGGGGTCCTTTTCCATTGATCACGCCGGTTGCCGACGTGAACATCGGCGTCCTATACATCCTGGCGATTTCTTCGCTGGGTGTATACGGAATCGTTCTCGCCGGCTACGCAGGAAACAATAAGTTTTCGCTTTTGGGCGGACTCCGCTCTTCGGCGCAGTTGATCAGCTACGAACTGGCCATGGGTGTGTCCCTTGGCTGCATTGTAATGGCGACTGGTTCTCTGAAGCCAAGCGACATGCTCGCTTACCAAGGAGGCGCGTTCTGGGGATTCAAGGAAAGCGCCATCGGCGACATCTTAGCGAACTGGAACATCCTCACCCCATTCGGCGCGGTCGCTGCCCTCATCTTCTTTATCTGTATGATCGCAGAGACGAACCGCGCTCCTTTCGATCTTCCGGAAGCTGAGAACGAGCTGGTGGCGGGCTACCACACTGAATATTCATCGATGAAGTTCGCCGTGTTCTTCATGGGTGAATACGCTTCGATGTTCGTGTACAGCGCGATCCTGGTCACCGTGTTCTTCGGTGGCTGGCATTTGCTGCCTTTCCGATTCGACTACCTGGCCGCGCACTATCCGGCTGCGGGTGACATCTGGCACGTCCTGGACATGCTGAATGGCAATTCGTTCTTAGCGCCGATCTGGTTCATCCTGAAGTGCGCCATGGTCATCACCGGATACATCTGGATCCGGGCGACATTGCCTCGACTCCGGTACGACCAGTTAATGAGCCTGGGTTGGAAGTCTCTCCTGCCCCTCGCCGTGTCGAACTTAATCGTCATCGCTTTCTGGATCTTCGCCACCGACACCTTTGGTCCCCTCGTAGGGTGGGCAACATCGTTCCTTGCCGTGCTGATCCTTATCGGCCTATATCGAAGCTTGAACAAAAACGCGGAGTCGACGCAGTTGGCCAGTCGGACGATCGAACTTGTCGATCCCTCACCACGCCGAACGGTGGAGTTGGTTGAGCCCGCTCAGGTGCCGAGCGCATGAATAACCTTCCCGTGAGCCCGAATCTCATCGTCGTTGGCGGAATCGCCGGGTTGGCGGCGGTGGCTGCAGTCGGAGTGGTTCTGTTTAATAACGCCATCCGCAGCGCCATGTGCCTCGTGCTCAACTTCGTGTTGCTGGCGGTTCTCTACTTCTCGCTCAATGCGGAAATGCTCGGAATTACTCAGATCGCGGTGTACACCGGCGCGATCATGGTCTTGTTCCTTTTCGTGATCATGCTTCTCAACCTTGGAGCTCCTCAGTTGCTGGTTGAGAAAAAGGATCCGAAGCGGTTCGCGGCGATCGGATTCGGCGTGGTGCTCTTTGGATTGGTAGGATCTCAGCTGCTACCGGCATTCAACGGGGTTTCGACTCCGCAGGCCCTTGATGACTTCGGTGGGCCCCACGCGATTGGTCGAACCCTCTTTTCGGCGTATGCCTACCCGTTTGAAGCGGTAAGCATTCTCCTTTTGGTCGGCTTAGTCGGTTCCATCCTTCTTGCCAAGAGGCGAATATGAGCCAGCTCAATCCCTTAGGCTGCCCCCTCGATGGGAGATTTCTATGAACGGAGTTCCTCTTGCCGTCTATTTAGGTCTCGGGCTCTTCATGTTCACCGCTGGAGTGGTCGGAGTCATGATTCGCCGAAACCCGATCGTGATTTTCATGTGTATCGAGCTCATGCTCAACGCCGTGAACCTCACTTTCTTGACTTTCGCCCGGTACCAAGCGGTCAAGATGCCGATCCCTGGTGATCAGCAGGCGAGCATGATGGCTGGCCAAATGATGGTCATCTTCGTAATGGCGGTCGCGGCTGCCGAAGTCGCGGTCGGATTGGGAATCATCATGGCGATCTTCCGGCTCCGAGACAACATCGACATCGACGAACTCAACCTGCTGCGCGGATGACCCAGAAACTTACGATGAAGCATTCACTCAAGACAGGAGCTACAGACTGATGGATTTTAACTTTGCGTGGGCCATCCCGCTCCTTCCCATCGTCGGGTTCCTGATCCTGGTTTTCGGTGGCAAGCGATTGTCCAAGACAGCCGTCAATGCCGCCGCGATTCTGCCGTTGATTGGTTCGTTCGTGGTTGCGGCGCTCCTTACGCTTAAGCTGAGTGGTCTCGGTGCGAGCGTGCCTGCAGTCATCGGACCGGACTGGATTAGCATTCTCAGTTTCCGAGTCCCTTTCGAATTGATCATCGATCCGCTGTCTCTAACGATGGCGCTGATCGTTACCGGAATCGGCTCGCTGATCTTTATCTACTCGACCGGCTATATGTCGGAAGAGAAGGACTACTCCCGCTTCTTCTCCTATCTGAGCCTTTTCGTTGCCTCGATGCTGATTCTCGTGCTCGGGAACAACTTGGTGTTGCTCTTCGTGGGATGGGAAGGCGTAGGCCTCTGCTCCTACCTGCTGATCGGCTTCTGGTACAAGGATCTCGCGAATGCGAAAGCGGCTAACAAGGCGTTCATCGTAAACCGCATTGGTGACTGGGGACTGACGCTGGGGTTGTTCCTGCTGTTCGCCGTGCTGGTGTCAAGCCACGCGGACATCCCGGACGGACGCTACTTCAGCTACGACACGATGTTGCCGGCGATCCAGAAGGCACTTGCCGCGAACCCAACGATGGCCAATGCCATCGCGCTTCTGCTTTTCGTGGGCGCGGCTGGAAAGTCGGCTCAGTTCCCGCTGTACTTCTGGCTTCCGGACGCCATGGCTGGTCCAACTCCGGTTTCGGCGTTGATCCATGCCGCCACGATGGTTACGAGCGGCGTCGTCTTGTTGAACCGCGTACACGTGATTTTTGAGTTTGCCCCGCTGGCAAGCGCGATTGTCTGTGGAATCGGCGCGTTCACTGCGGTTTTTGCTGCTCTGATCGCCTTCGGTCAGTCCGACATCAAGAAGGTTCTTGCCTTTTCGACGGTCTCGCAGCTCGGCTACATGTTTATTGCTTGCGGCGCCGGAGAGTATTGGGCAGGCATGTTCCATGTCACCACCCATGCTTTCTTCAAGGCCCTGTTGTTCCTCGGCGCTGGCGCGGTGATTCACGCGATGTCGCACAACCAGGACATGCGGAACTATGGAAAGCTTTCAAAGTATTTGAAGGTGACGATGGCGACGATGTGGATTGCCACTCTCGCTATCGCAGGTGTTCCTGGCCTCTCGGGCTACTACTCCAAGGAAGCCATCCTGCATGCTGCTTTCGGTTCGACCCACGCCACGGTTGAAGGGGTTCAGGTTGGGCAAATCGCGGGTTGGATTGGATTGCTGACCGCTGGTCTGACCGCTTGGTACATGACCCGGCTGATGATGCTGACATTCCACGGAGACAAGGAACGTTGGCGCGAGATCGAAGCCGTCCATCACGATGAGCACCATGAGGCCGTTCACTCTGAGCCTTTGGCGCTAGAACCAGTCGAAGATCCCTACGGTTTCTATTACCCCGCGCCCCTGGAGGCGCCGATTGAAGTGCATCACGACTTGGACGCGCATCACACTCCCAAAGAGGTCCCGGCTTCGATGCTGGCCCCGCTCGTGGTTCTCGCCGTCCTGTCCATTGGTGGCGGATTCCTGATGGCCAAGGACGATGCCTTCGAAAAATGGCTCTATCCTTCAGGATTGCCGGTCTTGCATCAATCGCTTGAAGCTGCGGACAAACTTCCGGTTTCAACCTACGCGATGGGCGCGGCGGCGGCTGGACTCATCCTTGGCTTCCTTCTCTACTTCCGCGGGTTGCCCGCTCGAGAGGGTTGGGACCTTTCAAAGTGGAGTCCATTCCGTCGAGGCGCCGCGAACCAGTTTGGATTTGACCAGCTGGCAACTGCGGCTGGCGTAGATGGGGGGCGAGACCTCGCTCTCGGCGCTTGGCGCGGTATCGACGTCTGGGTGGTCGATGGAGCCGTCAAGGGCGTGAGTTGGCTGGCGAGTACGGTGGGCGCCGTCCTTGGAAAACTTCAAACCGGTTACGTTCGGTTTTATGCCTTGGTGTTCGTCGGTGGTGTGATCTGTCTCCTTGGGTACATCGTCGTGGTGATTAATCAGGGAGTGATTCGCTAATGGGAATTCTCTCCATCCTCATCCTGGTCCCCATCCTCGGCGCGATCGTCCTGGCGCTGTTGCCCGCCGACAATCAGTTGGCCCGGAGAGTCAGCTTCGGCTTTGCCGGGGTCGCTTTCGCCCTTAGCCTTGCCGTTCTGGCCCAGTTTAAGAGCAACACGTTCCACCTCCAACTTCAAGAGAGATTCGTCTGGGTCGCCGACCTCGGCATTCGGTACCACGTCGGCGTCGATGGACTGTCGATTTGGCTCGTAGTTCTCACGACGCTGTTGACCTTGATCTCGTTGGCGTACGGCTTCTATGTCAACGTACGAACCAAGTCGTTCCTCGCGCTCATCTTGGTTCTCGAAGCGGCGATGTTGGGCAGCTTTCTTTCGTTGGACCTTATCTCGTTCTTTACGTTCTTCGAGGCCACCCTTATCCCGATGTGGTTGCTGGTCAATAACTGGGGTGGAGAAAAACGAAACGCTGCGGCTAACAAGTTTCTGATCTACACGTTTGGTGGTTCGATCTTCATGCTCGTTGGCATGGTCGCGATCTCGGCTCAGATGCATCATCTGGTCAACGTCAGCGACTACGACTTGGTAGATCTTCAAAACGTGGCGGCGGCGGGAACCCTTTGGAAAGGGAACCTGCAACTAGAAACGTGGGTGTTCTGGGCGTTCGCGATTGCGTTCCTCGTGAAGACTCCGGCGTTCCCGTTCCACACCTGGATCGCCGACACCTACGCCGAGGCTCCGATCGTGGGTCCGATCCTCTCAAGCGCGATGGTCAAGCTCGGAACCTTTGGTCTTCTCAGGTTCGTGCTTCCGCTCTTTCCTGAGGTGGTCCAGACTCAAGCCCCGATCCTGATGGGGCTTGCCGTGGTCAGCATTCTCTATGGTGCGATCGTGGCGGCGGTGCAAACCGATCTGCGTCGTCTCCTCGCCTATTCGTCGCTTTCGCACATGGGTTTCATCCTGCTCGGGATCTTCTCTTTGAGTTTCACGGGAATCGTCGGCGGCAGCTACCAGCAGATCAATCACGGCGTCACGACTTCCGCGCTCTTCTTGCTCGTCGGATTCCTGTTCGTTCGTAGAGGAACCACGGAGTTCTCAGCCCTTGGGGGCCTCAAGAGCCAAATGCCGGTGTTCGCCGCGCTGTTCCTGCTTTCGATGCTGGCAAGCGTCGGCTTGCCCGGTACGAACGGCTTTGTCGGCGAATTCATGGCTCTGCTCGGCACGTTCGAATCAGGCTATGCCGGTCAGTTCGGACTCAACGCAGGTTACGCGGCCGCCGCGGGCGTAGGCGTGATCCTAGCCGCCGCTTATTTGCTGTACATGTTCCAGCAGATTTTCTACGGTCCGAACGCCAACCCTCTAAACCTAAGACTCAAGGATTTGAAGCCTTGGGAAGTTTCAGTGGTCTCACTCCTCGTCGTACTGATTCTTTGGGGTGGTCTCTATCCTTCCACCTTTACCAAGCCGATGGAGGCAAGTGCCCAGGCGGCCAGACTCATGGCGATCAACCCGGTCGGATCTCGTCCCGTTTGGGGTGACCCGTCGCTCGAAATCGACGTGGAGGGATCGCAACCGGATCGTGGTGCGCTGGTTAAAGTCGACGAAAAGAGAGAGATCGGTCAGCCGATCAAAGCCCTTTCCGTCGTGGCCCCTTCGAACATCCGATTTGTCCTGGACCACCAAGTGTCGACGGCAACCGCCTCAGCCTCGGAGTGAATTCCTAATCTTCCGGAGAACCTAAGCCCTTGCATCAAGCTTTTCAATTTCCTGTCCCCGAGATCGATTTCGCGACGATTGCTCCAGTCGTGTTCGTCGCCCTTGCGGGGATCGTTGCCTTGGTTACCGAGATGTTCGGGAACGGGCGAGACAAGCGGACCACTATCTGGGTTTCCCTGATTGGTCTCGGCATTGCCCTCGTCACCTGCGTTTACCAACTCGGGCTCTCCGAGTACACGACCTTCAACAAGATGGTCGAGAGAGACGCCTTCGCCTCCGGTATTCACATCGTCATCATCCTGGCCACCGCGCTCACGATCTTGTTTAGCGAAGGGTACATGCGCGACAAGCGTATTGCCCATGGTGAGTTCTATCCGCTGATTCTCTGGTCGGCGACCGGCGCGATGATCATGTCATCCACCGAGAGCCTGTTGGTGATGTTTGTAGGGCTTGAGATCCTTTCGATCTCGCTGTACGTGCTCGCTGGACTTAGCCGGGCGGAAGAGAAGTCAGAAGAGTCCGCTCTGAAGTACTTCCTCTTGGGCGGATTTGCGAGCGGGTTCCTCCTCTACGGCATCGCATTCGTCTACGGAGCGACTGGCAGTCTCAATCTGGTTTACGTCAACAGCGCGCTCGCCCACAGCCATGGCTCCTCGACGCAACTCTTGTTGTTCGGACTTGGATTGATGCTCATCGGCCTCGGATTCAAGCTGAGCCTGGTTCCGTTCCATCTCTGGACGCCGGACGTCTATCAGGGAGCCCCGACGAACGTCACCGCGTATATGGCATCCGTGAGCAAGATTGCCGCGTTTGCCGCCCTCTCCCGAATCCTCATTGCTTATGCGGCGATTCACGAAATGTGGATACCGGCTCTCACCGCCATCGGCGTGTTGACCATGACCTACGGAAATTTGGTCGCGCTCCGTCAGACGGACGTGAAGCGGATGCTCGGTTACTCGTCCATTGCGAACGCTGGCTATCTCCTTGTCGCGGTGATCGCTCGGGGCGCCCACCCAGCGGAAACATCGACGACGACGATCGTGTTCTATCTGCTTGGGTACTCGCTGACCACGATCGGAGCGTTCGCTGTTCTCACGCTGGCAACGAGGAACGGCTCAGAAGGCACAAAGTTCTCGGACCTGCGCGGCTTGTACCAGCGTTCTCCGGCAGCAGCGATCATCCTCACGCTCCTGGCCGCCTCGCTCATGGGATTCCCTGGCACGGCAGGATTCCTTGGAAAGCTGTTCATCGTCAAGGATGGTCTGCAATCTGGCCTCACCCTCCTGGTGGTCTGTCTTGCCGTGAATTCGGTGATTAGCGTGTATTACTATCTCGGACTCGTCAAGGCGGTATTTGCCGCTGGAGATGAAGCGTCCGAGTTACGACTGTCGCCGTTGAAAGGCGGAGTGGCGGTTGCTTGCGCGGCATGCGCGATTGGCGTCCTTTTTGTGGGAATCTTTGCCGGTCCCGTGCTATCAGTGATTGGTGGGGCGCACTAGTGCACCTCGCCGTCAGCATGTGGTCGTACTTCCACACCTGGCGCAATGGCAATTTCGACGTTGCCGCGTTCATTCGTGAAGCGAAGCGCGCGGGAGCAGAGGGCGTCGAACTCCTCGATTTTTTCTACAACGAGCCGAACACCGATCGACTGATGTCGTTCGAACCGGAATATCTGGCTCCCCGCAAGTCGGCGATCAAGGCGGCTCTGGCCGAGACGGGGTTACCGGTTCCCATCTTCAGCATTGCTCAGAACTTTGCCAAGGTGGAACCCGCCGCGCGCGAAGCCGAGTTCGCAAAGATCACGTTTGGAGTCGACGAGGCCCTCGACTATGGTGCGGGAGTCGTACGAGTTTTTGCTGGCGATGTGGCGGAAGGGATCACGTTCGACCAGGCCCGAGAGTGGATCGTGGAAGGCTTGGCTCTGGCTAGCGAATACGCGGCGGCTCGGGGTATCAGGCTGGCCCTCGAGAATCACGGAACCTTGGCCGGACGCGGCGATCAGGTCAGGGGCCTCATCGACGACGTGCGGGCGCGTAGCGAAACCGATGTTCTGGGAGCAAATCCCGATACCGGAAACTTTATCCTGGTCAACCAACCCAGCCACGAGGCGATCCAGCAGGTGGCGTCCTTGGCAAATATGGTTCATTTCAAGGACTTTAAGAAGGAGCCTGAGGGACACGAAGGATTTGCCTATACGGCGCTTGACGGCAGTCGGTACGTCGGAATTGCGCTTGGGGAGGGTGACGTAAATCTGGGCGCTTGCATCAAAGCCCTGAAAGAAGCGGCGTTTGATGGGTGGCTCAGCCTTGAATACGAAGGTGAGGAAGATCCATTCACGGCGGTACCCCGCAGCCTCACAAACGCAAGGGCCTTCCTTTAGGGCGGCTTGCAGCCCGGAAGCAGGGCTGCGAAGAACCTTTGATCACTAGGTCTGTTATCCTTCTCTCGTGCGCGACATTCGCACCCTCTCTGGGCCGTGGAAAGGCTTCTTCGTGCAAGGCCGCCGTCGTGGAACGATGTCGGTCTCGCTCTCGTTCGTAGGGAACGCCATTGCAGGCCGTGGAACGGACGTAGACGGCGCTTTCTCTATCGATGGGGAGTATTTCCCAGAGTTCCACCGATTCATGGTAGAGAAGCGCTACAAGGCCCTGGTGACCCACTACGACGGGCGGTGGGACGGGCAACTCGTTGCGGGTTACTGGTCCTACTCGGTTCTGTACGTCTCGGAAGAAGGAGTCGTCACGGACTCGGATAAGGGGCCTTTTGAACTATGGCCCTTAGAGCATGAGCAAGAGTTGGATTTGGATGCTCAGCCGTTGGCTCTTCCCGAAAGCACCCATCGAGACATCTCTGAAGATCTTCCCTGAACCTCGCGGGCGCTAGGCAAGCCGCTCAGCTCGTAATGTCGTCAAGAATTCGCGTCAGGGCCATGGCTTGCGCCGATAGCGCGAGTTTCTGTTCCGACGGAACGTGAAGAAATCCGACGCGCTTACTCGGGAATTTTTCCAAAGCGCGGTAGTAGATGTAGTTGCAGAGGTACTCCCCCGCATCGTAGCTCGTTCTTACCGGAAGCTCAACGATCCAGTCTGCGACCTCATGGGCTGTCCAGAGCGTGGTGGGTAACAGAAGAATCCCCGATGAATCAATCGGTCCGAACCTTACGTTTCCGGTCACGTCGGGATGGCGTCCGGAGAAGTTCCTGCCAAACATTTCCGTCGAGAGGTTGTCGCGGTCCGCGGCAACTCCCATCAAAAAGAGGATTTCAAAGCTGTTCGGATCGAGTTCATTCAGAAACCGGTCAACTGCCTCGAAGGAAACCTCCAATATTTGGAATCGAGCCCCGGAGGTGCTAGCCAGCTTGCTGGAGGGATTTTCGACGACATTGCCAAACGGACCGAAACCCGTCACGAAGATGTTCGAGTATCGGTCATTGAGCATTGGCTGAACCAGTTGGTGGGGAGTGCCCGGGGCGGGACTCGAACCCGCACGACCGAAGTCAAAGGATTTTAAGTCCTCTGTGTCTACCATTTCACCACCCGGGCGAATGGATCGATTATACAGCCTCTGAAGAGAGATTCCAGTCCCGCCGACTGCAGGCGGGCCGTTTAGGGTACAAACGAGGGACGGAACTGAGGGGAGAAGACGCAAACCATGTTTGCCCCTTGGTAACAAGCAGGACATCCTGACGAACTAGGGGTTGCGCAACGGAACTCCGTTAGTTCATAATCGTTAGGCTGTTTAGAGCGGATTCCCCGTTTTCAGCGAAGGCCCCCATGGCGAAGAAATCAGAAGCCCGAGAGATCATTCGTGTCGTGTGCACGGAAGACGGAAAGAATTACTACACGACCACGAAGAACAAGCGCAACACCCAGGGGCGACTTGAGCTTATGAAGTACAACAAGAATCTTCGTAAGCACACCCTCCACCGAGAGAAGAAGTAACCGAGACACCATGCCGAATCCTAAGAGACGCCACAGTCACCAGCGAACGGCCCTCCGCCGAACCCATTACACTGCCGAGATGCCTGAGATTCAGCGCAACCGACAGGTCGGTGGTGAGCCCTATTTCCTGCGCCATTGCGCAACTCCCGACGGCTACTTTAAAGGTCGCCGCCTCCCCGGCTTCAAGGATTAATCTCCTCCGCTAAGTTGGGAAGCCTTTTAGACGGCCCGTCGCGCGATGCGCGACGGGCCGTTTGATGTTTGGCCCGCTCGGTGGGTACCTTCTCTGGCATGCCCTTCTTGGCGTTTTTGTTCGTGACTCAAACGGGTTCCCCCGCCCATAAAGCTCCTACTTACGTGGGGAAGAGCCAAGCGGTCATCGCGGCTATGGAAACGGCGCTTTCTACACTGGACAAGCGGGTTATGACGATCAAGTCCGACGAGGGCATCACGACCGTAGAGCTCTTGGGCAAAAAAGTTCGAGAAGATCAGCCAACCTTGCTGTGGGCATTCGACGGCAAAACCATCTACGTTCGAGATCGGGCGAAGCACGTGTTCGTTTCTGGACCCATTCGAAGGCACCGCGCAGTGGAAGTGGTTTCCACGGTGACCGGAAGGCGAGTCGACGTAGTGACCCGAGCGCTTCTGTTTCGCCGTGTTCCCCTTGAGGAGGCTTTCGTCGACGCCACGGTGAGACTAGACGGCTTTGTAGCCCCCAATGGAGTGCCCTGTGATATCGTGCGGGCCGACACGCCCTCGCTCCACACCACCATCTTTCTCCGAAAGTCAGACCATCTGCCTCAGAGCGTCACCTCCGAATCGTTGGTGGGGGGCAAGATCGTATCGACCTTCAGCAAGAGCTTCTCATATGGCCCCCTAAAGCACTCACGATTTAGCTTCGCGAAGCAGCCCTATGAGAAGACCGGCCACTTTCCCGTTCTCAAGGTCGAAAAGCTCTAGCCCTTGATTGAGGCCAGGCGCTCTTCCGTGTGCCGAAGCTCATCGATGTAAGCCAACGCCTTCTCTAAGGATGCATCCGGTGAATTCGGCAACCGGAACTGAGGGTCCTTCGCCTCGACGTCTGGAATGACTCCATTGCCTTCGAGCCGCTTGCCCTTGATGGTGATGTAATCCATCAGGGGGAATTGAATTAGAAAGCCATCCGCAGCCGGGACCAGGATCGATACGAGCACTGCGCCGGCCGATTTTGAGCCGATGATTTCCGCTCCAATCGTGTCTTTCAGCCCCGCGGCCACGATTTCGGAGGCGCTTCCGGAGGCGCCGTTGATGAGGACCACGACATGCCCCTTATAGACCTCACCGGTATTCGAAAACGGCGTTAGTTTGGAAGTGGTGAAGCTGGCAACAGCCGCCAAGTCCTTCGGGTCACCGTGCGTCGCGTCCTCGTACCGTTTGAGGGCGATCCGGGAGATGAAGGTGCCAATGCCTTGCTTGCTGGGCACAAGGTAGCTGATGAAGTGCTGAAGGTTGGCGATCACGCCGCCGCCGTTGTCGCGTAGATCGATGATCAGGTTCTTGGAGAACATGGCCTTTTGCATGTAATCGTCGATCGCTGGGCGGCTGTAGGTGTTGTCGAACGTGTAAAGCGCGATCTTCGCGGTGTCGCGGTCGACCCAACTGAACTCGGCCTCTCGAACCGTCGAGAACTTCTGGCGGGTGAGGGTCAGCTTCATCGTGTTCCCGTCCGATCGTTTGACCGTGAGTTGGACGGTTGTGCCCTCGGGGCCGGTAAAGCCATGAATCCCTTCGACCTTCTTGCCCTCGACTTCGGTGATCATGTCGCCCGGTACAAGTCCGGCGTCGGACGCCGACGTTCCCGGCACCACACGTACGATCATCAAGCCCTCGGGAACCGATCGTGAAGAGATCCCCACTCCCACCGCAGATGCGGTTGAGCGCGACTCACTGGTTCTGGGGGTCCACAGGACGATATGGCTGGCTCCGAATTTGCTCAGAGCTTCATTCATCGCCTTCGCGAACTCTTCGTCATTGGCGGCCGAGTCGAGCTTAGCCTTCTCCAACTCCAAAAAACTGGGCAGTCTTGTGAAATCGATCCCCGGAACAAAAGCGCGACGAGAGATTTCATCGGTCACTCGGGAGATGACCTCCGCCTTGATTTCGGGCTTTCCATCGACGGTTTGGGCTGACGCCATCGTCGCCAAGAACGCAAGGGCCCCAAGTAGCAGACAAGATCGGAAGCGCCAACAGGAGGAGTGGAAAATCATAGGCGTAATTTGAATACGTTAGAGTCGACGCTGACGGTGCCTTGAGGGATCACTCTCGTCACGCGAATTGCGCTGCTTCTGCCAATTGTTCGGCCGTCTCGGAGAACACGAGATGCGGTTTCGCTATTCTTGCGACACTTCGACTCGGATTCCAATCTCGGAGATGACGGTCGCCGTTCGTTTGCATTCCGTTTCTTGCCCGTAGTGCACTACGGATTTTCCAAGATGATGGACTTCCCAGGTTTCCATTTCGGCCTCGGCCAAAGTACACGAGGTGGCCTTGATCAGAATTTCGACCACTTCTTCGACCGTGTTCGTGTCGTTGTCAAAAACGGTGACAATCCAACCGTCGCCGGTGCTTGTGTCGCCCGCCGAGACGTCCGTCTGCTCGATCGTGGTCGGAAAGGCCATCAATCGTTCCACTCCGGGCAAACTTCCGTTTTAACGCCGATCGTATTGATGATTTCGGCGGCGGCTTGGCACTCTTGCTTCGTCGAAAAATGCACGGATGCCTTACCAAACGTGTGGGCTTCCCACATTTCGATGATGGCTTCCTGCATGTCGCACTCGGTCGCCCGCATCAAAACATCGACTACTTCGACTTGGGAGCAGTAGTCGTTATTAAAGATGACCACCATCCAGCGCCCTAGCTTGCTGGAAGCGTCGGAGATTTCTTGCTCGATGACGGGAAGGCTTTGCATCGTGCTCATCGCGGAAGTTTTCCTATGGCTTCTATTTTGGCAGGCTGTTTAGAAGTCCACAACACCTAAGTGGCTTGGATCGTCGGTTTGCGCTTCTCTTTGGCAAGAAATAATACGATCAGGACGAAAATCCAGCCCAGTGCCGAAAGCACCAGTCCTGTTCTGAGACCTGGGGGGCGGTAGCGAAGCTCGATCTTGGTCTGGCCGGGAGCGACATCGATCGTTCTCCAAAGCGAGTCCGGTAGTTCCTTACGGCTCGAAGTATCTGTCCAGCCTGGCATCATCCGGTCGCGTTCGATGACTTGGGTCGTTCCGGCAGTGACGTCTATGGTCTGGCGATCATATCCCTCAAAACTCAGGGTTGCTTCTCCGCCTTTGGCGGAGAGCCTTCCGGGACCAGGAACCTCATAGATCCAATATCCTGACTGTTCTTGACCGACGCCCAAACCTGGCATCGGAATTGCACTGTAGACCTGACTTACTCCGGCGGCGGCAAGCTTCTGAACGTCAAGCTTTGGCTTCACGAACATCATGTTCCCGTTTTCGTTTGGAGCCGCGCCTCCGCCATCGATGTCCTGGAGCATGGCGACGGTATCCCTGTGAAGGAGCGAATCGTAGCCACCTAACTCATGGATCTGAGAAAGCGAGGCGGTGTTCGGAGGAAATATCGCCTTCGGGATCTGAAACATGCTCCAGTTCTGATTGACGATGGCCACACGAGATGTTCCCGTACTCGCGTCGCCGATTGGCAATGGCTCTCCCGTAGGAACGAGGTTAGAAGCATAGCCAAGCCAAGCGATCACGACCGGAAAGACGAGGGCGGCACGTCGAAATTTCGCTGCTTCCGGCATCGTGAGCAAAGCCAGGGCCAGAGCGGCGAGGAGCGACGAAATCAGGATGGTGACCATCGCGGTGCTGGTAGCCGCTCCCCGCAAGGCCGAAATCGTGGGCTCGGCTGCTCCTGCGTCCGGCGCCAGGCCGGGACAAACCAGCCCAAACAGTAATCCGATCGCGAGGGGCGTTGCAAGCACGGCGATCTTCATTCGGTTGTCGAGGCTCAAGACTCGATCGACTCCGAGCGCCCCGATCACATTGACGGCAAGAAGAAACAGAACGATGACTCGGGCCGGAGACCCGGTCGCCGACCAGTTTGGCACTCCGAAGTACAGAACCGCGTTCAGAGGGGTTCCAAGGGCGAGCAGGAGGGCAAAGACCCCGATTGCGGCTATCGGCCAAAGATCGCGCCGCTTCCAGGGAGCAAGGAGCATCAACCCTAAGATGAAGGGACTGAGCGTGATGGCCGACTCAGCAAGGTTTCCTCCTTGCTTAACGAGTGAGGGCCAATAAGAGGAGATGATCCCATCTTGGGTGGGGATGCCCTCACGCGGAGAGCCCAGAGCATTGGCTACCGTGATATTGGCGAGTTCGAATGGTTTGATGGCTTCGGCGGCGTACGTCGCATACCCTTCTGCGGTCGCCGCGCCTTGTCGATGAGAAAACTTGCCGTACTGCAGAACCGGAAAGAGTTGAGGGGCCGCCAGGGCTATTCCAAGGGCGATTCCAGCGACGCAGGCAAGGGGGCCTATCCATCGACGTATCTGAGGACTGGATGCCTCGACTCCGGGTTCAGATTTTGTGATTGCCAAGCCCAAGATCAGGATAATGGCTGCCATCGTGCCGTAGGCAAAAAACTGAAGATGCCCGGCAAGCGCCATCATGGCAAACGTGATTCCCAGAAAAACAACTGGCTTTCCGCTAAATCGTCCGGTCGGGCCGGGGCGCATAATGCCGACAATCGAGTGAAGGACCCACGGGATCCATGCGACCGTCGTGATCACGCTGGGAAGTGCGGTCCAGTCCAACATGAACGGAGTCAACGCGAAGCTGCTACCACCAATAAGTGCGCCGAGGCGGCTCGCCCCCAAGCGCCTCGAAAGGGCAAACACTCCGAGACCTGCCCAGGTGAGGTGGAACCAGGCGAGGAGCGTCATTCCCAGTGCGGTTGGGATGTGCAGGATTCCTACAAGAACATGTAGTGGGTAGAAGCCGGCCGACTGGGAATTCGCGAGTAGCGGAGTCCCGGCTAACTCATAGGGGTTCCAGAGCGGAAGTTGCCCCTTGCCCCAGGCATCGAAAACCATATGTCGCCACGGATAGAACTGGATTGCTCCGTCCGCCATGAGGACATCCCAAGGTTGAGTGGGAGCGGGGCCGTTCCAAGGCGCCATGTGGCGGATCTGATCGAACGGACCGATCGCTTGCCCAAGGAAAACAGCACGCCAAAGCGGAACCACGGCTACGAGGGCGAGGATGATGACTGGAAGGAGCCGACGCCAAGGACGCATCTCCACCATTTTCCCCTTATTAGAACCTTCCGCGCTCCGAGACTAGCAGTACGCAGACTGTTGGAGGGCTTTTTCGTGGGTTGGGTCCACGGCGAGAATTCGTCGGAGGTTTCCGCAAGCTTCGTCGTACATGCCCAGCATCATCTGAGTCATGGCAAGATCGTAGATGATCTCAAGATTTCCTGGGAAACGGTTGCTGAGGCTGGCGAGAGTCGCCAACGATCCGTCGAAGTCTCCCTCGAAGCCTTGTATCAAGCCCATCTGGTGAAGGGCTTTTACGTGACCAGGATCCAACTGCAGCACTCGCTGCAGATAAAGCCTTGCCTCTCCGTATTGTCCGTTACAGCGAGCTTGATAACCCTGCTGAAACAGCTCATCGATCCCCATCGCTGTGGCCATCTGACGAGGCAGTATATCACAGCTTGGCGTACAGCAAAAGCCCGGAAGAATTACTGGGTTCTTCCGGGCTTTGGAACAATATGTGTTTAAGACGGGTCTAAGCTGGCCCTGGTTCGAGTCTTGGAGGGGCAATGCTGGTTTTTGACTGCTTTTCTGCAGACTTTTCACCCGACATCGGCTCGTTTTGAGTGCTTTCTGCCGACACGCGCTCGGGGAGGGTGTCTCCGGCCATTACGGCAAGAAATTCGTCTCTCGAAAGGGTTTCTCGCTCGAGGAGGGCTCTGACGACGGCATCGAGTTTGTCTCGGTGCATGATCAGGGTCTCGGTGGCTCTCTGATGGCAGCGATCGACAATCGCGCGGACCTC
This sequence comes from uncultured Armatimonadota bacterium, assembly GCA_903904815.1. GTDB lineage: Bacteria > Armatimonadota > Fimbriimonadia > Fimbriimonadales > Fimbriimonadaceae > Fimbriimonas. Next base: position 169,939 of record CAIVDU010000005.1, on the reverse strand, counting down.
TTCGTCGATCTGTCGAGCGATGTCCTCGCTGTAGTTTCTCTCGTCAGAGAAGTCACGCCCGAGGAACGGGTTGTGGCTTCGTCGTCCGAGGGCTAGTGTGCCGAGCTTGGGGCTCATACCGTACTCGCAAACCATTGCTCGAGTGATTCTCGTGACTCGCTCAAGGTCGTTGGAGGCACCCGTGTAGACTTCTCCAAACACGGTCTCTTCAGCTACTCGTCCACCAAGCATTGTTGCGATCAGGTCCAATAGCTGCTGCTCGCTGATGAGATACTTGTCGGTCTCCGGAACCGTCATGGTCGAGCCGAGGCTCATTCCGCGCGGAAGAATCGTGACCTTGTGCACAGGGTCGCTGTGCTCAAGCAGTTCGCCAATGACGGCGTGACCTGCCTCGTGATAAGCCAGAACCTCTCGCTCTTTCGCGTCGATTATTCGGCTCTTTCTCTGAGGGCCGGCCATCGTTCGATCCAAAGCCTCTTCCAGATCCGACTGCGAGATCTTCGAGTGACCGCGTCGAGCGGCCAAAAGTGCGCCCTCGTTCAGCATGTTGGCCAGGTCGGCTCCGGTGAAACCAGGCGTTCGCTTGGAGAGAACGTCGAGGTCGATGTCGGTGTCGAGCGGCTTGCCCTTCGAGTGAACCTTCAGGATGGCCAGTCGACCGTTTTGATCGGGGGCGTCCACGACGATCTGTCGGTCGAAGCGGCCCGGTCGAAGCAGTGCCGGGTCCAAAACATCGGGTCGGTTGGTAGCGGCGATCAGGATGACGCCCGAGTTGGGGTCAAATCCGTCCATTTCGACGAGCAATTGGTTGAGCGTCTGCTCACGCTCGTCGTGTCCGCCGCCGAGTCCCGCTCCGCGCTGGCGCCCCACCGCGTCGATCTCGTCGACGAAGATCAGCGAAGGTCGGTGAGCCTTGGCCGTTTCGAAGAGATCGCGCACACGGGCAGCGCCTACGCCGACGAACATTTCAACGAAGTCGGAACCGCTGATGTGGAAGAAGGGAACGCCTGCCTCTCCAGCAATGGCTCGAGCAAGGTAGGTCTTACCGACGCCTGGAGGGCCAGTGAGGAGGATGCCCTTAGGAATCTTCGCCCCGAGGGCCGCGTACTTCTTGGTGTTCTTTAGGAAGTCGACGATTTCGAAAAGTTCCTGTTTTGCCTCTTCGATGCCGGCAACGTCGTCAAACGTGATCTTGGGTCCGGTCTCTCCGACGCGCTTGGCTCGACTGCGTCCGAAGCTTAGCGCCTGGTTGCCGCCCATCTGGGCCGGTCTTAGAACCAGGAAGTAGATCAGCGCCAGGATCATCAACGGAAATGCGATGACGGAAAGGATGCTTACTACCGTAGAAATTGCCGGAGGGCCCTGAATATCGAACTTTGCGCCGCTGTCCTGGATGGCCTTTTTGAGGTCCTGTGCTCCAGCTGAGTCGGCATTCTCCACGTGGGCGAATATTTCCCCACCATCAGTTAGCACAGCGTGGAGTTGGTCCTGCTGCCACTCTACGCTCTTGAGTTGCTTTTTCTGGGCGTAAGTGAACACTTCGGACTCGACGACCGATTTGGGCGCCGTCTTGTTGCCGAATGTCGTCGGGCTGATGAATTGTGTCAATACCACGAGAACGAGTACCGACACGATAAGGAACAGGAGTGTCTTGGCGGGTTTATTTGTCAAAGCTTCACCGAAAGGAACGCGAGTCCCTTTGTTTACGCTACGTTCAGGTACGCGAGCATGTTTCCTTCATTATGACCCCGCTTTGACAACGGCTTCATCACGCTACGTTGCGCCCGAACTCCACGACGACCACAAATTGGGTCTCCGGGTCTTTCCTGACGCGTTCGCTAAGGCACACACCCGGGGCCCAAACTGGTCCGATCATGTCACAAACGATGGGCAATCGGCGGCGAGCCGCGACTGTCAATCCTGATTCCGACAAGATATCGGCAAGCTTACGACGCCCCGCGAAGCCAAGTGGTTGCATCAGATCGCCATCATTTGCAGTTCTGAAGTAAAGAGAGCCCTGAATCTTTCGCGAATCGAGTTCCACACGAAAACTGGAGCGTTCGCTTGGGTCTTCCGAGGGGGAGGCTTCGAAGGCAGTGAACTTCCATCCAAACTCCTCACTTTCAGTCTCGCCAGGGAGAGTGAGCCCGTACCGGAAGGGCACTGTCGGAAGCAGTTTTCGGAGGCCAATGCGGTCGTCGTCCCACTCGGCCACCACCTCACCACCGTCCGCGGTGACTGAGCCCTTCGGTTTTTGTTGAACGCCCTCGGAAATGGCTAAAGACTGCTCGTGCTCAATGGGCGCGCCAAGGGCTCCAAACGCGAGGCGCATGCAGCGGCGAAAGAGCACGTCGGGGACCGAGGTCAACTTCGCTCGATCGAATGCGACCTCAACATCCGCGGTTAAAAAAGAAAGTTCTCCGTTAAGAAGAATTTCACTCTGCTCCAGTGCGGATGCCGCCATTCCATTTAGGAAGTGGTCTTCTTCCCGGGCGATTTCGGCGCATCGCGCAATCGCCGAGTCGGCGTTGGGGTTGATAATCCTCAAGTCTGGAATCACCCGATGACGAATCCTCGCGCGCGAGAAACTCAGGTCGGAGTTGGCGGGATCGTCGTGGAACCAGAAGCCCCTTTCTTCGCAATACGCTCGTGTCTCCTCTCGCGAGAAAGGAAGCAAGGGGCGCACGATGTTGTCTCTTCGTTCAGGAATGCCTCCAAGCCCCTGTAGCCCGGCGCCACGAGTCAAGTTGAGCAGAACCGTCTCGATGTGGTCGCTCCGGGTGTGAGCCGTGGCAATGAGTGAACACTCCAACCGGAAGGCTGCCTGGGAAAAGAAGGCGTAGCGCGCATGACGTCCCGCCTCTTCCAAGCCGATTTGCATTTCGCTTGCCATCAAAGGGACGTCGGCGCGACCGCTGAGAAAGGGAATCCCGAGTTCGCCACAGAACGCTTCGCAAAGCTTGAGCTCAATCTCCGCTTCTGGACGCTGTCCGTGGTGCAGATGTCCTGCCACAACGTCCACTCCCAAGTCATGCAGCAGGTGGAGAAGGCAAGTGCTGTCTGCTCCTCCCGAATACCCAACCATGACCCGCGCGTCTGGAGGGATCAGACCAGAGTTCTCCAGATGTCGCAGAAACCGTTCCGTCACCTCAAAAGGATACCGGCTCGGCGCGTAAGGCTCGAATGAGCCCCGTATGTAGGACGGCTTAGCTGGTCACTTGGTGAGACCCAAAGAAAATGTAGACAAATACACACTATAATCAAACCATGAACGGTCAGCTTAAGTTATTCGAAGAGTTCATTGGGCCGGTCATTCCCAGTTCCATAGGACGAGCAAGGGTCGGTATTCGAGACAAGTCGAGTGTTTTGTCCTCGGCAGGAGCGAATTATGTGGGGTGCGACTACACGCTGAACCCCTATGTTGGATGCGGGTTTGCTTGCGCTTTTCATCAAGCCAAGCGCGACTTTCAAGCAAGTCCCCGACAACTGGCGCTTGACCTAGCCCGCGAGTTCGGTTGGGGTGAGTCAGACTATGCGAAAAGTTTCGAAGTCTTAAGGCGGTATCTCCCGGATATTCGAGGCTAGAAAATCGGGACCGGGCAGCGGCTTGGGAAATGGCTGTTGTCGTAAAAGGGGATGCCGAGCGCCTTCGCGTACTGAACACCCAAGTTCATCAACTGAACTCCGCCCGCTTGCAAAGGTTCTCCGGGTCGCATGGATCGCGTATCTTGCTGGACCACCATAAGGGGTTGACGTCCCTGTTTCCAGTGGAGAACGAGGTGGTAGGTTACGCCGCCATTGATGCCGGAATTCGGTTCGGCTAGCAAAACGAGCGCGTCAAGATCACTGACCTTGCCCGTCGTCATTCTCGGGAGAAAACCCGGGCCTTGCCGCCGCCAATACGTTCCGTTCTTCAGATCGAAAGAGATTCGAACGAGCGACAGATACGCCCATGCACTCGCGCCAGCCACCATGGCACCGGTAAATAGACACCATCCGCCGTCAAGGTTGATGGGAAACAGGGCCGGGAGTCCGCCGCTGAATCCGGCGAGGATCAAGCCAGCCCCAGCAATAGCCGTACCATTGACGAGGACGTCGTACGCCTGGGTGGGTCCAAACACGAGACGCCGATTTTCCTTTCCAAAACGGCCGTAAAGCGGAGTCTCGAGCATGAGCGAATTTTAGCCAAAGCGCCGGAATTCCGGCTAGGAACGAACTGGCTTCTCCAGAGCGATCTTGAGCACTTGGTCGGCGTGAGTTACGAAATGCGCCTTGAGCTTCTGGCGGATTTCGAGCGGCACGTCCTCCAAGTAGTCTTTTTCGTTCTGCTGAGGCAGGATCACGATCTCGACGCCAGCGCGATTTGCCGCCAGCACCTTTTCTTTGATTCCTCCGACTGGCAGGACCTGACCGCTGAGTGTGATCTCGCCCGTCATCGCCAGCCTTGGACGAACCTTCCGATTGGTGAGCAGGGAAGTCAGCGCGGTCAGCATCGTCACACCTGCGCTGGGGCCGTCCTTCGGTACCGCCCCGGCGGGGACGTGGACGTGAATTTCGGTTTTGTCATAGAAATCCGGGTTGATCTTTAACTGTTCCGCGTGGCTTCGAACGTAACTCAGAGCAGCGGTCACCGATTCTTTCATGACATCGCCAAGTTGGCCCGTCACGATCAGACCCTTGTGGCCGCTCATTTTGGTGGTTTCGATGAACAGGATGTCGCCTCCCACCGGAGTCCACGCCAGACCAACTGCCGTTCCGGCCGCCATGTCCCGCTCCAGAACCTCTTCGTGCAGGAAACGGGGAGCTCCGAGAGCCATTTCAACGAACTTGGGATTCACGGTGATCTTGGCGGTGTGCCCCTCGGCGACCATTCGGGTCGCTTTGCGGACCACCGCTCCGACTTCGCGCTCTAAACTGCGGACGCCTGCCTCTCGGGTGTAGTGCCGGACAAGCTTTTGAATTGATTCGCGCTTGAACGTAATCTGGGACGGCCGAAGGCCATGCTCTTCGATCTGCTTGGGCACGAGGTGCCGCTCGGCGATTTCGACTTTCTCTTCCTCGGTGTAGCCTCCAAGTTCGATGACTTCCATTCGATCTCGAAGTGGACCAGGGATGGTGTCCAACCGGTTTGCCGTCGTGATAAAGAAGACCTTCGAGAGGTCAAACGGGAGATCGAGGTAGTGGTCTCGGAAAGTAGAGTTCTGTTCGGGATCGAGAACTTCTAGGAGAGCTGACGAGGGGTCGCCTCGAAAATCGGAACCGAGTTTGTCGATTTCGTCTAAGATGAACACCGGATTGTTAGACTCAACTCGCCGAAGGTTCTGGATCACCTGTCCGGGGAGCGCGCCGATGTAGGTCCGGCGATGTCCACGAATCTCCGCTTCGTCTCGCATGCCACCCAGCGAGATTCGTCCATATTTTCGGCCTAAAGCTGTCGCAATCGACCTTCCGAGCGACGTCTTGCCGACGCCAGGAGGGCCGGAGAAGCATAGGATGGGCTGCCGCACGGTACCGGTCGTCTTGACCTTTCGCACGGCCAGGAACTCGATAATGCGGTCCTTGATCTTCTCTAGGCCGTAATGGTCGGTGTCGAGCACCTCTTTGACGTGCTTCAGGTCGAGGTTGTCGAGGGTCGACTTGTCCCATGGCATCGACACGATCCAATCGATGTAGGTGCGAGCGACCGTGTATTCCGGAGCCCCCGGGTTCATCCGGCGCAAGCGATCAAATTCTCGGTTGACTTCCTTGAGAGCTTCGGCGGTCAGGGCGGCCTCATCGATCCGCGCGCGCAGTTCGTCAAGCTCTTCCCCACGCTCATCGGCATCGCCGAGTTCTCGCTGAATCGCCTTCAGCTGCTCACGAAGGTAGTACTCACGCTGAGTCTTGCTCAGTTCGGTATTGACCTCGCTCTGAACCTTGCTGCTCAGTTCCAGCACACGAACTTCACGGCCCAACATTTCAAGCAGCTTACGAAGCCGAGTCGGCAGGTCAGCCGTTTCCAGAATCGTCTGTTTATCTTCGACGCTCAGCGACATGTGGGCCGCCACCAGGTCGGTCATCACATGCGTCTCTTGAACCGCCTGAGTCAACGTTCGAATTTCATCAGGGAGTTGGGGAGATAGTCGGATTGCCTGATCAAAGAGGGCGGCAACCGAGCGCCGCAGCGCCTCAATCTCTTCCGTCATCTCATCGGCGACTTCCGGTTCGTCGATGACCTCAATTTTTGCCCGTAGATAAGGCTGGTCGTGAATTCGTTCGACGATTCGGAATCGAGACACGCCCTGAACGATAAGCCGAACCGCGTCTGGCATCTTTACCAGGGTTCGGATAATCACGGCGCAGCCGTACTCGTATACATCGTCGAAATTCGGCGACTCCTCTTGGGGGCGTCGCTGAGCGATGACGCCAATTACTCGATTGCTGCCGACAATACTTTCATCGATGAGTTGTACGCCCGACTCTCGGGAGACGCTCAGAGGAGCAATGAGCATCGGGTAGATGACGCTGTCTCTCAGCGGAAGGATGTTGATAATTTCCGGGATATCCGGCTTATGCTCTTCCTCAATCGGTTCTCCAAGTTGGGGTTCGCTTGCTTCGGGCTCCGCGATCTCTTCAGCCTCGATGGGTAGCTTTACCTCTGCCATTTAGTTTCCTTTCACCTGCGCAGTTCTTGTTACGACGACTCGATCGCGCTTCGGGATCATTACGAGCAAAATGCCGTTTCGGAACTGCGCCTTGATCCCTTCTGAGTCGATAGTCACGTTGGGAAGAGCGATTTCGCGCTCAAATTCTCCGTAGAGAATTTCCAACTGGTGGATTCCTGTTCGGCTGCCGTCGCTGAAATCCTGTTCTGGTCGCTGGCCGCGGAGTAGGATGGCGTGCCGTTCGGGAACGTACAGCAAGCTGATGTCATCCCCCCGCACGCCGGCCAACTCGGCCTTGACGATGAGCCGACGCGACTCCTCGATCACGTCCACCTTGGGAACCCAGCACTTGCCGGTAGCAACCTTGGGGCGGCTGTTCATCAGCTCTTCGCCGATCCTCTCTAGATCGCTGCCGACCTGCCAGAACCATTCATCGATCTCACGGCGGGCCATCTGAAGATTCTACTTAAAGTCGATCGTTAAACGGCGGGTCTTGAGTGAAGATCCGAGAGTCCCCGCCGAGTGAAACAGGCGGCGATTCCGCCGAGCAGCATCACGCCCCCACAGATCTTAAGGACGAGCGAGACGCCGGTATCCGGGAAGTGCACCAACCAAGGGCCAATACGCACGTCGGGATTGATTCGACTCTGCTTCGCGAGCCAGCCGAACAGCAGCACTCCAAAGGGTGAGATTCCGTTGACCGCCCAGATGTGCATCGCCAGCACCCGACCGCGCAGCCGTTCAGGCGCGAGTATTTGGAAGAGCGTGTTCGTGGTATTCAGCTGCATGATGATCGCTCCTCCGGCGATCGCCAACAACGGATAAGCCATCCAGGGACTCTGGCTAAAGCTCAACAACGGAAGAGAGACCCCCAGGGCCAACATCGAGCCGCGCACGATAAGCGCCTTGCGATCCGAGTCCGACATGGAAGTGATGATCAAGAGCGCGGAAATTGAACCGAGTCCGACCGATGTATAGGCCCACCCGATTCCCGATTTCAAGAGGTCAACCCTCTCGCCATGAACAAGGATCACCCCTTGGTGCATGACGTCTTGCACGAACGCGGGAAGCAGGGGCAAAAACGCCAATCCGAAGGTAGCGGTCAAGTTTTCAAGGAGAAACAGAGATCTCAGTCGTCGGTCACGCCAGGTATAGATTGCCCCTTCCGTGATCAGGTCCCCAAGTGGCTGGGGCTCTCGAGCCTTCGCTTTGAGATTTGCTTTGATCGCAAGCACAGAGTAAATGATCGCCAAGTAGGTGAGGCCGTCGATCAGGAAGCAGCTTGCGACTCCCATTTTTGCCAGCATCACCGCGCCGATCGCTGGCCCCAGAACGCGGGCGACATTGAACGTCATCGCGTTTACGGGGACTGCGGCGGGTAGAACCTCTGGAGGGACAACGCTGCTGACGATCGACTGACGGGTAGGCATTTCGATGCAGGAGACGAATCCGTTGATGAGCGCAACCACCAGGATCATCCAGTACTCGATGAACCTCATCCAGATCGCCACCGCCAGAAAGATAGCGGTCGTTCCTAGGATGAACTGAGAGATCACCAAGACCGTCCGCTTGTTGAACATGTCGGTGGCCGAACCGGCAAACAGTCCAAAGACGCAAACCGGGATGCTCCACGCGAAGTTAATCAGGCCGAGTTTCGACTCATCGCCGGTCAAGCGGTACACAAAATAGCCCCGCGCGACTTGGCTGACCCAACTTCCTGAGAAGCTAATGAAGGCTCCGATCCAGAGGAGCCGAAAATCGCGGTAACTTAGGACCTGACCGAGCTTCGTAGAGAGAAGCCATCTCACAAGTCCGGGGTTCCGTTCTTCTGCTGACATCGAAGACGGTTCCATAGACCTAGTATGACCCCTCGGGTATCATGCGTTCGGGAGTAGTAGGCAGGGAAACGTTTGGCCGCAGATAGACACTTGAGGGTCCTACAGATGTGCTCGAGTAGCGCCACAAGTGGTGCCGAAAGACACGTCTACTCGTTGTCGCAACTGCTTAAGCAACGCGGCCACCATGTTCAGGTTGTCACGCCTGCTCCTGGCTGGTTGCCGACGATCTTGCAGGACGCGGGGATTCCCGTCCACAACAGCTTTATGAAGGGTGCCGGCTGGTACCACACGATGGGCTACCTCATAAAAGAGGTGCGTCGAAACAAGATCGACGTCGTCCACACCCACCTTACGCGGGCCGCTTACATCGGTCACGCTCTCGGGCTGGTCACTAAGGTTCCGATCGTCACCAGCGTTCACATCGCCAACAACGACCAGATCTATCGCCGACTTGCCCGCGGTCACAATCGTCTGGTTGCGGTTTCCAATTTTGTCGCGGGAATGCTCCATGGCAAAGGTGTGCCGGAGCGCTACATCGACACGGTTTATAACGGCACGGATTTCATTGAGATCGCGCCTTCCTCGCGAGAATCGGTTCTCGACGAATTTCAAATCCCTTACGATCGAAAGATCGTCGGTCTCGTGGGACGTGTTTGTCGCGACAAGGGCCACCTGGAGTTGATCACAGGTATGAAAGACGTGCGCGCACGTCACCCGAAGGTCCACATGATGTTCGTGGGCTTAGTCGAAGAAGGGTTTCGTCCCGAAGTCACCGATGCCCTGCATTCGGCAGGGCTCCACGACTGCGTGACCATGACCGGCGTTCGACACGATATCCCCCGGCTCTTGGATGCGATGACGCTCAGCACGCTTCCTTCACATATGGAGACCTTCGGGGTTGCCGCAATCGAGGCGATGGCGAGGGCCAAAGCGGTGGTGGCGACCCGCGTCGGCGCGCTTCCCGAAGTCGTCCGACACAAGCAGACCGGTCTTCTGGTTGATTTGAGACCGGAAGCGATCGGAGAAGCCGTGGGCTATCTCCTCGAGAACGAGGATGAGCGAGAGGCGATGGGGCATCGCGGCCGAATCCTCGTCGAGCAGAAATTCACACTTACTGAAATGGCGACCCGGTTTGAAGCCGTGTATGCCCGCGCCGCTAGCCGATCGGAATAGGTTTGTTCTTCGCGACCTAACAGGTTCGCGAGCTACGGGGAACTCGAACTCAGATCGTAAGGAGTTGGCGCTCTACAGCCTTTTAGGCCAGCGAAGAACTTTTTCGCGTGCTAAACTATTTCTTGTCTCGAAAGGTGCCGTGCCCAAGTGGCCCAAGGGGACGGTCTGCAAAACCGTTATTCGCCGGTTCGAATCCGGCCGGCACCTCCAAATCTCTTCAGGCGCTCCGCCGATTACGCCAACGAGACAAATCGCTTTTTTCCGAATCGTTGGCCTGTTTTACGGTGAGTGTTTGGGAAATCGCGAAGAAGTTCTTCCCGTCGTCAATTCCTGCGCACGTAAATTCGGCTCTTCGCGCTCGGTGATGAATAATCTCTCTTGGAGCGCCACAAATGAGGCTCCTGTTCCGTCTTTCCCCCTTGAGTCATGGCGCCAAGAGTAGACCTAGCCGAACGAAGAGACCGTATCACGGCGCTCGGCGTTGTCGCCCCGCCGCCGATCCACATCACGACGCCAACCTTTGACGGCTCTTTGGCAACCCTGTTCTCCTGCGTTCGCGACCACAAGGTTGATCTGCTGGGCGTTCCGCTTTTCCCGATCTGTGAGGCCTATTTTTCCTACATGCTCAACACGGAGATGCGGGATCTCGATGAGGCCGCCGCCGCACTCGTCGCCCTTTCCTATCTGTTAGAGCGTAAGGCATGGCTCTTGCTGCCGGTCCCCGATCCTGAACCCGATTTCGACGAGCCGATGGATGCGATTGAGCCGAGCATCCAGGAGTTCTCTTATGCCATTGATTCATTGCGGTTGTGGTACGAGGAGCGCTCGATGCTCTTCTTCCGTTCTCCCGAGGCCGGCCCCGACCCTTACGAACTGCCTTACACCCTGGCGAACGTTTCGGTAGGAGATCTGGCACGAGCGTTTGAGCGACTGTTGAAGCGAGCTTCCCCGGAGCCGATGGAGCCGCTGAGCAAGCCGAAACGCTCCCTGCAAGATCAGATGCAGGCGGTGCTCTTGGCGGTCGGAACCGAGTGGAAGACACTCACTCAGCTCGTTACCGAGCCTTTCACCCGTACCGAGGCGGTCTATTGGTTTCTGGCCCTGCTAGAACTTGTCCGGCTTGGAAAGGTATCCGCCCGAGTCGTAGGCGATGATGTGGAGTTTGGGCGAGAAGACCTTGCCGACCAAACGACCCCGCATGGTGAGTTCGACCCCGGCCACTAGGCAGGCGAAGAGGCTTCCCAAGAATCTAGCCGTCCTCCGGCTCAGCGATCGACGTCAACAAGCTACTCTGGCTAACGGCTACCATTAAGAGAATTCGTCGTTCCCTCTCCGTAGACTTGCCTTGGTGACCTCCACGATAGCCTCAATGGAAGAAGCAGTTACCCCTAATCAGCACCTAGAAGCGGTCGATCTTGTGTTTGCCCTGCTATTCGTGGCGGACACTCCCTCTTCGGCGGAAACGCTCGCCAGTGCCCTTGGCTTTACCGTGGGTCAAGTCGAACAAGCGGTTGATGTGCTGACCAAGCGTCTGAGGAAGGCTGGGCCCCTTCAGTTGGTTAAATTGGCCGGCGGGTATCAGCTTTCGACGCGAGCGGAGTACGCCGAGCTCATCGCCAACTTTCTGAAACCGCAGCGGCAGCGTCTTTCGCGAAGTCTCATGGAAGTCCTGGCAATCGTGGCTTACCGTCAACCGATCACGATGGCCGAAGTCGAGGAAGTTCGCGGCGTTCAAAGCGACTATGCGGTGAAAGCCCTCATGGAAAGAAGGCTCCTCCAGGAAGTCGGACGCAAAACGGTACCCGGACGACCGGTATTGTATGGAACGTCCGCCCAATTCTTGCACCAGTTTAAGCTGAACGATCTGAAAGAGCTGCCTCCGCTCGAAACAGAAATGCCTGCCCTCCCGAGTCCCGAATGACGTCTCCTCTCATCGAAACAGACCGCATTCGCATCGTTCGACTCGACTTCGACGCGGTGGTTGCCGCGCTCGAAGATCGCGCCCTGTTTGAGAGGATTCTCAGCAGCGCAGTCGATCCAGAATGGCCATTGCCAGATATGAGAGATCTTTTGGGCTTTGTCCGCACTCAGCTCGGTGGAAAGGCGGGTACCGCCCATTGGGGGGGCGTCATCGTAAAGAAGGACCCGGATGTCGTCATCGGGGACGTAGGATTTCACTCATCGCCCGTAGACGGCCAAGTGGAAATTGGCTACAGCGTTGTCCCGAGATTTCGGAGCCAAGGGTATGCCACTGAGGCAGTTGGGGCTTTTCTGCGCTGGGGATTCCAACACCCAGATATCAAGGACGTGATTGGGCGGGTTTCGCTCGACAATCCATCGTCGGTGAAGGTGCTCGAAAAAGCGGGCTTTGAATACGAATCCTCGACGGAAGACTTCATTCGGTATCGCATCTCGCGATCATTGCTTCGTTAAGCACATTCATTCTGGGTTTGCTTGCCCTACACTGTAAAAGTGTCGGTATCCTGCTCGGACGCTCGTGGCGCCGTATGAAAAGACTCCTTGCCCCGCTGGCCTTCCTTCTCACCTGCACCGGATACTCGGTTGACGTGTCGGCAAAGAGCGCCATCGTGATTGACGCGGGCAGCGGCAAGATTCTTTGGTCGAAGGATGCAGACGCCATCCGATACCCCGCCAGCACCACGAAGATCATGACCGGAATGCTTCTGTTGGAGCATTGCAAGCCCGATGACGTGATCGTAGCTCCGGACGATGTCACCAAGATCAAGGAAGCCAGCATGCACCTGAAGCCTGGCGAAAAGGTGGCGGCTAAGGACATGCTCTACGCTTTGATGCTGAGGAGTGCCAATGACGGCTGTTACGCGGTCGCCAAACATATCTCGGGATCGGTCGAGGCGTTCGCCAAACTGATGAACGAACGGGCGAAGCAGATCGGCTGCACCCACACCCATTTCGACAATCCAAACGGCCTCAACGATCCCATTCACTACACGACGGCTCACGACCTTGCGCTCATGGCTCGCGAGGCCATGAAGTACCCGGAATTCCGCCAAGTGGTTCGGACGTATAAGCATCAGATCCAACGCAGTAGCGATAGTCGGGACCTTCTCATGGTCAATCACGACAAATACCTGCTAAAGGACCCGAGCGCGGACGGTATCAAAACCGGATACACTGTTCCAGCAGGCCACTGCTTTGTCGGAAGTTGCACGCGAGATGGCTTTCGTGTGATTACGGTCGTGATGAAAAGCGACCACTGGCAACTGGACCATCAGACGCTCCTTCACTGGGCGTTTGGGAAGTTCGAAGTCAAAGATCGAGAGTCCTCTGGGCAGACGGTTGGAACCGTCGCCGTGAATGGAGGAACGAAAGATCAGGTGACCGGAGTGTTGGAGTCCGATGCGGACGTCGTAGTGCCCAAAGGCGCTGCCGTCGTAGCGACGAAGACATTCGAGCCTGTATCGCAACTGATGGCCCCTGTCGAAAAGGGACAGAGGCTGGGTGATTACGTGATTCGGGATGCCGACGGCTATACGCAGCGGGTCCCGGTCGTGGCGAACGAGGCCGTTCCGGCAACCAGTTTCGTCGCATTGAGAAGTTCGGGCCCCAAGGGTTCGTACGGAGTTATGGGAGCCGTCCTCTTTTTGGGCGTGTTCTTTATTCGCGGCAAAAGCCGCAGGATCGCAAAATTATATGGCAGACCAAGATCGAGGTCGTTTTAACCGAAACGACCGCAATAACCCCGGCGAGAGCCGCGGTAACCAACCCCGGCCGGGAGGCTATGGGAACAACAGCAACCGAGGGGACCGTCCCTCCCGACCGTTCGTAGACCGAAACTCTGGTCCGAACCGTGGCGCGAGCCCATCCGGAGGCAGAGACAACGGCGTCCGTGGACGGGATCAGCGACCCAACAATGATCGCCCAGCTTATGGGAACGATCGTCCTGGAGCACCTCGACCGTTCAACCGTGACGAGCGAGCCCCACGTCCCGACGGATTCAATTCCGACCGTCGCGACGATCGTGGCCCTCGTCCCGGCTTCGACCGAGACAATCGCGGCCCTCGACCGGGTGGTGATGACCGTGGACCACGTCCGTTCAATCGCGATGACCGAGGTCCCCGCCCTGGCGGATTCGACCGAGACAATCGCGGCCCTCGACCGGGTGGCGACGATCGCGGTCCTCGACCGTTCAATCGCGACGACCGTGGCCCTCGCCCCGGTTTCGACCGAGACAATCGCGGCCCTCGACCGGGTGGTGACGATCGCGGTCCTAGACCGTTTAATCGCGACGACCGTGGACCACGTCCCGGCTTCGACCGAGACAATCGCGGACCTCGCCCTGGCGGCGACGATCGCGGACCACGTCCGTTCAATCGTGACGATCGTGGACCACGTCCCGGCTTCGACCGAGACAATCGCGGCCCTCGACCGGGTGGTGACGATCGCGGTCCACGTCCGTTCAACCGAGATGACCGTGGCCCTCGCCCCGGCTTCGACCGAGACAATCGCGGCCCCCGACCGGGCGGCGATGATCGCGGACCGCGTCCGTTCAATCGCGATGACCGTGGCCCTCGCCCTGGCTTTGACCGAGACAATCGCGGACCTCGCCCAGAGGGAGACGACCGAGGTCCTCGCCCGTTCGATGGCGACCAACACGGTCCCCGTCCTGGTGGAGACAGCAGTGGTCCGAGGCCGTTCAATAGAGACTCACGCGGCCCCCGTCCTTTCAATCGGGATAACCGGGGTGAGCGATCGCCACGCCGACAGGATGACCGACGAGAAGAGCCTCAGGCTCCCAAGCTCGATGGCCCATTGGAGTTTCCGAACTTCCAGAAAGGTCCGGCGAAGGATGCGAACCCTCGACCGGGGATTCGTGAGAGAGCTGAAAGAGGGGAAGGAGATCGACCGCGAGGCCGGGATTCCGAACCGCTCGATGCGCCAAGAGAACGAAAACCACGTGTGCTCAAGGCCAATGCCGACGAAGAGTTCGGCGAAAGCGTCCGACTGCACGTTCGCATCGCTCACTCCGGCCTCTGTTCCCGACGAGCAGCCGAGAAGCTAATTCTTGACGGCAGAGTTCAGGTCAACGGAGAATTCGTCCGAATTCTCGGCGCCAAGGTCGGACCGGAAGATTCGATCAAGGTGGATGGCATGGCCATCTCGGTTGCTCGAATCTACACCGTTCTGCTGAACAAGCCGACTGGAGTGGTCACGACGCTGCTCGACCCTCAGCGAAGACCCACCATCGTTCCCTTCCTTCCCGACTACGGCGTCCAGCTGAAGCCGGTTGGAAGGCTCGATATGGACACTGAAGGACTGCTCCTGTGTTCCAACGATGGCGACCTTGCCGCTCGACTCACTCACCCGCGTTACGGCGTGGAGAAGGAGTACACGGTCATCGTCGACGGAATTGTCGATGATCGCACCATCGAGAAGCTGCGAGACGGCGTTTACATCGAAGGTGGAAAGACCTCACCGGCAAAGGTGGAGTTGATCCACGCTGAGGCGAAAACGAACACTACGGGACTCCGAATCACCATCCACGAAGGACGCAAGCGTCAGGTTCGTCAGATGTGTGACTCGGTCGGCTACCCCGTTCGAACGCTGAAACGCGTCCGCATCGGCCCGCTCGTTCTCAAGGGACTGCGCGCGGGAGAGGCTCGCCTCCTCGGAAAGAAAGAGGTCGACAACCTCCGAAACCTCGTCGGGCTCCCGCCTCTCGAGCAGTAGGCACTAAGGCCGAATGCAGATGGGGTCGTTCGCATAGATGCGAGCGGCCCCATTTGTTTTATTAGCGAGGCCCTGAGCGTGGGCTTCATGAGTTCGCTCTGCCTCGTGGAGGCACGGAGGCCGGTAGAGACAATTTCAAAACCCCAGACGTAGTCTCACTGCCCCCTCTCCTGCAGCGAAGCGCACGCGGGAGAGGGTGGGGAGAGGGTCAATTTAAACCTGCGTCGCGAAGCGACACCCCGAAATCAAATTGTTTGGTGCCGTATTTGGTGGCTTGCTCTGGGTTTTAAGATTGTCTGGGTAGGCGGAGAATGGTTCCTCGGGGCTGGCGATTGGCCGTACCGTAACGGTTACCTTGTGAACACAAGCAACCGGCGGAGAATGATCAGAGTGTCCGCAAAGGTCGGGGGTCACTCAAAATGCCCTGAAATGAGCGGATTTCGCTTCGCTCACTGGTTCGAGGTGAACCTTTCCCGCGGACCGCTTCGCTGCGGGCGAGGGGGCCTATGACGACTTGGGCGACTTTTGCGATGGTCTGTGATTCGTGGTGTCGCAGGTCCGCCTACCAAATCGGAGCAGCGCCGCGCAGAAATTTGGGGAATGCGAAATGCTGTTATTAAATCGGACTTTCTCAGCGCCGATAGGGCCGCAAGAGTCCCGGTTTGTTCTTCCTACCGATGCGCTACCCACAGTAGGACCGCAAAGAACGGTCCGACTGTGGGCTACGATCCGCAACCGCTCGGCGGTTGGAGTTGGACCTGGTCCGCCTCGAGGGCTGCGATCACGCCGCGTTGGAATTGACGTAGCTTCCACTGTTCACCACGTCATCCTGAGTGAAACGAAGAACCTGCTCCTCTATTGGAAACTCACGAGAACGCAATCGAAAGTTACCACCAGAGGAGGGGGTGTTTCGCGAGCTCAACATGACCGGCGCTTAGCCGTTTGGGTCGGCTAAATCGAATCCTCAGCAGAACTGATCAAAGACCAAGGATTTCTAAGCAGATTGTAGTCAAGGGGAAGGCTAAACTCCTTGTCTCACGTCAAAGACTGAAGAAACCTCCGTGCCTGGAACCAAGGGAGGGAATGCTCGCGTTTCCTTCAGGAGTAGCATAGCGAAGAAAATATGAAGCGATTAGCCCTTTGCCTTGTTGTTTTGCTTTCACTTGGCGTCGGCGCCCAGGCAGAGCCCAAATTCCTTCCTGTATTGAAATCTTACTTCAATATCCCTGCTGGCTCCGAAGCCGACAAGGCAAGGTGCAACGTCTGTCATGCGGGGCCACCTATTCGAAATTCCTTTGGAAAAGCGATCGAAAAAGCTCTCGCTGACGCAAACGCCCTCGACGTCACGCCCGAAGTCCTTAGCAAGGTCGAGATGCTCGACACCGATAGCGATGGCTATAAGAACGGTGATGAACTAAAGGCGGGATTCCTGCCCGCTGATCCGGCGAGTCACCCAGCCACTCAAGTCTCTCCAGCCGCAACTGGTCCGAAAAAGTCCGGGGCCTCCGCTTCAAATTCGCCAGAAGAGAATCCGCTGATTCCCAATCACACCTTCCACCCGGCGCTGGTTCACTTTCCGATCGCCCTTTACCTCCTTGGATTCCTTCTGGAAGTCGTCGGTATTTGGAAGCGCGATGAGAAACTGCGAGACGCTGCCTTCTGGAATCTGCTGGCGGCAGCAGCTTCGCTTGCGGTGGTAATACCTACCGGATTAATCGCCAGCTTCCGACTTGGCCTGCAGTTGTCACTGGGCAAACCGGTGTTCACCCACTTCCTGGTGGCAAGCAGCGCATCGATTGGCATTATCGCCAGCGCGATTTGGCAAAAGCGAGCTCGTCCGAGTGGGGCAGGGTACTGGGCTCTACTCTTCATAACCGCAGCCCTCGTGAGCGCCGCTGGCTACTTTGGCGGAGAACTCGTTTATTAGTCGAACCCGAACAACCGCAATTTGGTGGTCCGGTTGGTTCTCCGGCCTCTTACGGCATACGTGATTGCTTAAAAAGAAGGGTGGTTTCAACCTTGGATTTGTTTCCATGTTGAAACCACCTTCCGGTTTCGGTCAAGCCAAGACCCTATTGGGTCGCGACTTGGCCAGGGACTGGCCTGCTCTTGAGGCGGGCGATCGCCGCGGCCTTCTGGTCTGCAGGTATGTTAGGATTACTCTCTATCTGCTTGATAGCCGTTTCCGACACACTTGCAGAAGACTTTGTCGAATCGATCGTCGGTTCTGAGCAGCCGACCATGACGACAGCTGCGAAAAGACCGACGATCGAAGCGAGACCGGTGTAGCGATCGAGTCTCATCATTAGTAAGGGGTGGACATCACTCCTGCGACGTAGATGTTCTTGTACCAGTTGACACTTCCCCGGACCATCGCCTTGGCATGGGAGTCGATGAACACCATGTCGCTGACGTTGTTGTGTCGGTAGCGTGGCATGTCGCCGCACTGGCCATAGTTGTTCCAGGCCGTCGGGTTGGCGCTGTAGGCGAAGTCACAGTCGTGATTGAGTGTGTGGTCGATATCGTAGTGGATTCCATCGTGAGAACCAGCAGGATTCCCAACCGTATCGGTCCAGTTCCACTCGCCGGCCTCGAAGGTGAGCCAACTGTCGTTGCCGTCGTTCTGGCCCTTTTCAAACAGATACACAGAGTGTTTGAAAAACCGAGGTTAGAGTCATGAAAGTTTCTGTCCTCCCAAGGGGATCGCAAGGGTGGGTGACTCTGAAAGCGCGGGGCGAAAGCGATGGACGAACTGAAGCGGCTCTTTTTCACTCAGCGCCCGAATGAGGCCTGGGGTGACGTACCGGGCCAAGTTGTCGATCTCGATGCCCTGAAAAACGTTCGCACGGCCGAACATCAGGCTAAAAGGAGAGGAAGTGATGCCGGCCGCGGCGTATCCGGTGGCCCGATTGTCTAACTGCTCCCCCAAATGAGCCAGGCTGCATTCCAATGCTTGCCAAGCCCGGTTACCAGCGCCGATGGCAAAGGCGCTTGGGCGTCTATCTTCGGAAAGTGCCAGCCACTTTGAGACGCAATTGAGATTCGGTGCTACCTCGTCTTCAAACTCACCGATCAGCGACATGTCGGGGTCGGAGCCAAGCAGCTTGCGGTGAGTGTCGAAGAATCCTCGACGAAGCCCGTGAACAAATCCCTCATCGTGGGGGAACCCTAGGTAGGCGATTTTAGTGTGGCCTAGCCCTACCAGGCGTTCGACGACCTGTTCCATCATCCACTCATGATCAAAGTCAATCTGGTGCCATGCAGGGTGGGAGCTCTCGTGCCGGCCCTTGACGAGAAACGGCATTTTGAGTGAGTCGAGCAACTTAGCCTGCGGCTCGGTGTCCGCCTCTCTCCCCCACAGGACGACGGCGTCGCAGGCTCTCGAGCTTGCGAGCTTTTGGAGATGCTCGAGCACCTCTTCCTGGGTGGCAAAGTTGGTGACCACGAGGTCGTACCCAGCTCCCTGCAACTCGGCAGAGAGGGCATCTACGAGTCCTCCATAGGCAAGACGGTAAGCGGGATCGTTCAAACGACGGTAGACGAAGACGATCGTGTCGGTTTTGCCTTTGCTCAGGGCTTGGGCCGCCGCACTTGGGTGATAGTTCAATGCGGCGGCCGCTTCGACGATCCTGGCTCGCGTCTCTTCTGAGGCCCAGACGTTGTTCCGATTGTTTAGAACGCCGGAAACGAGCGCGGGGGAAAGGTTCAACTTGGCGGCAACGTCTTTCAGTCTCGTTCTCATAGTCGTTCTGTATGGATCGGTTCATATGCTTATATGAACCGATTCGTATTGTAATATGAACTGCTTCATATGACAAGGGACAACGTGAAAAAAGCCAAGAATTCGCTCGACGTCGCGATCGTGGGAGGGGGACCTGCCGGTAGTACGACCGGGGCGATCCTAAAGCGTCATCGCCCTTCATACAAGGGAGGTCGTATCGAAAGAATCCGTACCTTTGAGCGAGACGGTAAGGTCCTGCCCTGCATCGGCCTGTATGGAATCGTTCTCGATGCCATACAGGCCGAGCGTTCCCTCAAGGGAATTCTAGTGCATGTCGTGAATCGCACCCAAGGGTCTCGCGACCCATTGCCGTTCGTGTTTCAGATCCTGGAGGTGTGGCTTGCCGATGGCTGGATTGAGGGATTCGAAGATCCGAAGTATCCCGCCTTCGCGAGGATGATTTCCGACGAATCCGGTGTGATTCACAAGAATAGCGATATCTCAATCCCCAACTCGCAGACGGACTCGTAATCTGTCTGTGATCGATCCAGTAAGTGAAACCGAGAGGCAATTGCGGGCTCCTAACCAAGGATAGAGCAAACATCGTCAAGCAGCGAACTTGCTCCAAGGCGGAATGTCAGCGGAGTCAAATAAGCCTCTCCCAGAATCTCCGCGGCGAGCCGCTGGTAGGCCACGGCCTGACTGGCCGAGCGAATCCCTCCGGCGGCCTTAAAGCCGACAGTGTGCCCGGTCCCTTCTCTCCAGTCCCGAATCGCGCTCAGCATGGCCGCGGCGGCTTCGAGAGTTGCGTTTACCGACTCTTTGCCGGTAGACGTCTTGATAAAGTCTGAGCCGGCCATGATCGCCGCAATGGACGCTCGGTAGATCGTCGTTGGATCCCCTAATTCGCCGGTGGCTAGAATCGATTTTAAGTGGGATGATCCGGCTGCTTGCTTAAAGGCGGCAACCTCGTCAAATAAGGCTTCCCAGTTGCCCTCCAAAGCGTGCGATCTGCGAATGACGATGTCGATCTCGTCCGCGCCTAATTCGCGGCTTGCGGAAACCTCAGCAATACGTGTGGAAAGCGGACTCAGCCCATGGGGAAACGCCGCCGCCACCGTAGCGACCGCGACGCCGGACCTATTCAAAACCGACTTTGCATCGGGAACGAACACGGGATAGACACATACGGCGGCAACATGCTCGCCGGCGAATCCGTCCAGAGCTTTCTTGGCCAAGGAAAGGACCCTCTCGGAACTGTCATCCCCCGCCAAGGTGGTGAGGTCGATAAAGCGAAGGGTGTCTATCAGTTCCGATCGGGTCGGCTGGGACAAGTCGACAACCGAACTAGCGATAGATGGCTGAGTCGTAAACGACGCCGGGTCGAAGATCGTGGCGGCAACAGGCGAGGGGAACTGACTCATGAACTAGTGGGGCGAGGCGAGCGATTTGATCTTCTCGGTGTATGAATCGACCAGGGCCTGAGAATGATTCTGCTCAGTCGACTCCGCGTAGATATGGAAGGATGGATCCACAGAGTCTGGCAATACCAGTACCCATGAGCCGTCTTCGACGATTTTGATGCCGTCGAGGAGGTCCATATGACTCCCGGTAGGTTGATCCTCGGCAAGACGCCGCATAACCGCGCCTTTAGCCTCCCAAGGCACCCGAACCTGTTCATAAGCCATGCGGAATGGGGGCAATTCGTGGGTCACGTCGACGAGGTCGTCGCCAGTGAGTTGAAGCATCGACAGCAGATTCCCAAAGGTGAAGGCCGCGTCGAATCCGGGGTGAAGCGAGGGGAATATGAATCCCCCTCGCTCGTCGCCAGCGAATCGAACGTTCTCATCCAAGCTCGTTTGCATGAGCGAACGAGAGTCAGCCTTTGTCCGAATGATTTCGGCTCCCTGCTTCTTGAGAGCTTCTTCGAGCAACGTCGGAGCAGTCACGCTCAGGGCAATTCGGACTCCTGGCTCCGTCCTCGCCAGCAATGACCCGATGGTTGCCAAGAGAAGGTTGCCCTCAATGCGCTCTCCGTTTCGATCAACCAAGGTAAGCCGCTCGCCTTCGTCGGTGAACAGAATGCCCATGTCATAGCTCAGTGTGCTCACGATCTGCGAGAGGTTTTGGACGTGACGCTCGACTTCATCGGAGGCTCTCGGCGCGAGTTTGGCGTCGTTAAAGGAGTTCAGGCTGATGGATTCGACGCCGATCTTCTCCAACATCGCCGGATAGATCGCTCCGAGCGCGGAATATCCGTAGTCACAGACCACTCGGAGTCGTCTCGCCCTGGTCGGTCGTTGGAGGAGTCGGAAGAAATCCGACTGATACTCTTCGATCGCGCGACTCGCAAACTCGATTTGGCCCAGTTCGTCGGGATCAATTCGCTTGAAATCTTCGCGGAAGAATGCAGTCTCAATTTTTCGTTCGCGCGCCCTGTCCAGATAGGCGCCACGAGAATCGAACATCTCCACCAGCGTGACGCGCGCGTTGCCTGGGAGCTTGCGAACGCTGATCGCCCCGTTGGCCCCGCTCGTCTTGATGAAATGTCGGGCGATCGGCAGAGCAGCGCTTCTGAGGTCGAGAACTTCACAGCCAACGCTCATCAGCGACGCGATAAGCGCGCGCTTGATCATCCGAGAACTTCGCGTGCTGTCGCGGGACGTAACGATGCGGCTGCCGGGCCCAAAGCAAGATCCAAACGCAGAACCGAGGCGGCAGGCGAAGTCCGGGGTGATCTCAAGATTGCTGAGGCCAGCAACCCCGAGGTCGCGAAAGAGCGAGCCCCTCCACTTGCTACCCCAAACGAGGGACATAGTCACCGTCGAGCCCCGCTCGACGATCTTGTCCGGCCAAATCTTGACGCGTGGGCGAACCGTACATCCCACGTCGATGAAGCACCGATCACCCACTACCGAGTCTTCATTGAGCACGCTATCGCGCTTGATCGTGGCTCGGGAGCACACGATCGAAGACTGGATTGAGACGTTCGGACCCACGTAGACGCCGTCCCAAAGGACAGACCTTTCGACCTTGGCCCCCTCTTCGACAAAAACATTGTCGCCGAGGACCGTATGAGGTCCAATCTTCGCCCCTTTTTTCACCTTGACGTTGCGTCCAATGCAGATTGGAGGAATTAGCTCGGCCGTGTCGTCAATCGTGCAGTTGGCGCCAATGGAGACTCCGGACCGCTCACGGACTCCCTGTACGGGAAGATCGACTCGTCCCGAGAGAAGGTCCTCTTGGGCGTCTCGGTATTGGCTTAGCGATCCGACGTCCGTCCAATACTCCTCCATGACGTAGCCGTAGAGGGGCTTGCCTGCCTCTAACAGCTTAGGGAAGATGTCCCCACTCCAGTCGTAAGACTGGCCGTGCTCCATTGTGTCGAAGATTTCGGGCTCAAGGATGTACATTCCCGTGTTGACCGTGTCCGAGAAAACCTCTGACCAACTGGGCTTTTCAAGGAACCGTTGAATGCGTCCTTCGTCGTCGGTGATCACCACTCCGAACTCGAGGGGAGAGGGGACCCGATACAAGATGAGCGTTGCGAGCGCTCCCTTGCTTCGATGGAATTCGAGGGCTTTGGTGAGATTGCAGTCGGTGAGAGCGTCGCCGGAGACGATCACAAACGTTTCGTCTTTGAGATAAGCCTCGGCTTGCTTTACGCTGCCAGCGGTACCCAGCGGGCTATCTTCAATGCTGTACCGGATGGGGATGCCGAAGTCCGAGCCATCGCCAAAATATCCCTGGATTTCCTCCGCCAAATAGTGGAGGGTGGCAACGACTTCATGGAAACCGTGTCGCTTCAGGAGCGAAAGGATGTGCTCCATGATCGGCTGATTGCAGATCGGCACAAGCGGTTTGGGGCGATTCGAGGTGACTGGGCGAAGCCGAGAGCCTTCGCCTCCTGCCATCACGACGGCTTTCAAAGGACGCTCCCGAGGCAATGCTCGTGATCACGAAAATCTCTATATTGGGGAGCTAACAACATCTCATCCTTGAGTCTCGACACGGTCTTTCGCCGACCAGGGAAAATCCGCCCATCTAAGACAGCTTTGAGATTCCCATGACGTCGCGTGTCGATGCACTGTGGCCTCCGGGGACATTCTCCCACTTTTTCTTGATTAGTGAGACAATTTCGCCGGCACGACAGAAATCTTGCCAATTTCACCCACTCCTCCGGACCGACTCTGAATGCGAATGTAACGCATCTGAACCGGAAGTCCTCGGTAGGAGACGGTCGCCGAGGCTTCAGGACCATCGCTACGGTTCTTACGGCTGTGAGACCAGTCGCGTTCCCGGGCAAAGACGAGGGCGTCTTGCGGTCGTTGGCCAGTTCCGTACAAAAGAACGTCGAACGACTGCCAAAACCGGTCGGCGGGGGCCGAGATTCGGATATCGGCCAGCGTTCGATCTCGGCCCAAGTCCACCTCAATCCAATCTCCGATCTTCGTTCCCAGGGAAATCGTCTTAACTCCGTCACCATCCACGACCGCAGCGAGATGATCGGCGGCTTGACCCGTGGAATCGCTCACAAACTTTTGGCTAGCCAGATCGCGGTCCATCTCAAGCTCGGACCCCGGGACATTGAAGCTCAGATCGATGATTCCCGCCCCCACGTTGCCACGAGCGAACGCATCCACCACTTGCCAAGCCTTGATCCAACCCCATTCGGAGATTCCGTGATAGTCCGCTTTCACAAGAAGAAGACCGTTGCTGGCGTCAGGTTCGAGCTTGCCAAAGATGCCACCTGAATCTCGGTTAGGAATGAGAATCAATCCGCTGTCATTCAGAGTGAGCTTGAACGTGGGAGGACCGTCCGGAATCTTAGAGCCAACTGACTGATAGAAAGACAGCGCCATTCCGCCCAGCGGTCGCTGAAGGATGTCTCGGGCCCTCAAGAGCACCGCATGGGGCGCAACAGAGGGAATTCCACCCCCAACAGGTTTCTCGAGCCTCGAATTCAGAACGTACACGTCGGTCATCGACAGAAGGCCGCTTGGTTCGGCCAAGGGGGCAGCATCGTCCGGTGTAAGACTTGGTTCGTAAGCTAACGAAATCGCTCCCGGGATTTGACCATCGAAGCGAGTGTCGCCTCCTCCCATTAGCCCCGAATATAGATCTTCTGTCCCTCGATCCGAAGCTCCCGTCACCGTGACTCGTCCAGAGCGCGCGACAACTTCCATCGGATCGTAATTTGGCAGCCCGATCGCCGCTCCCACCGCCTTCGCGAGAGAACGGCTGAATCCGCCATCGGCGAACATCTCTGCCGTGATGTGTACGACAGGCTCCGAGTTTGCCGCGCTTCCTCCCGCCTTTGACTCAGTGACGGACGACGCGAAAACGCGTTCCTTGCAACCGTCCGGCGCAAACGAGAAGTGGCTCTGGGCGAGGTAGGTCTCGTTGAATACTCGGAGCTGGGCCTGGATCCAATCTTCCGCAGATCGGGAGCCATCTAGGTTTGTTTGGGTCTTGGCAAGGTCAGCCACTTTAGAGTCGAAGACGAATGAGATTCCTCGTCCCTGGGAAAAGACCAAAAGACCGTTATTCGCGGGATTCGCGTCGGGGCCGGTGGGCTTAAGGTCGAACTGCACAATGGCCCCGCGGTGATCGCCCGATTCGCCCCGAATTGACTCCGAGGTTTCTACCGGAATTTCTTGACCCGGTTGAAGGACTTCCGAATGTCCAACACTCGATCCGACTCGGCCGTTGAAAGACCATGTCGATTCAAATCCGGACGCGGGGGCATCCCCGACGTTCTTGACGTGAGCCTGGAAGCCGCCGGTGGGCAGCTTCTCAATTGAAATGACGCTAAGGTCCGGTCCTGAACCGGCTTGGCCGCCATCCAATTCGAGTTCGAGCCGCGGGCGCCCTAGTGGGGCCTGGGCGCTGTAGAACTCAACTGGGGTGCTAAAGTTGAGCGCGATTCCGTGGTTGTTCGTTGGATGGTCGGCGAGCCACTGGAACGTGCTTGCAAGACCTTGGATCTGAACCTCTTTTTCTGCCGCGACAACCGATGCGTCGGGGACCTTAAGTCCGTCCAAGGGGCCCTTAGCGCCGGGTTGCTGCCACGCACCGCCATCAGATCCGTACAGGCGACTCTTCCAGGTAGCGGCCATTTTGGGTACGAGCGGCTTTCCCTGCTTGCCATCTGCGGTCGCTTGTCCCAGCAGGGAAAGCGTTGCGTTGATCGTCTGATAAGGGCCTTCACCCCATGGCTGCAACAGCCTCGTGACGCTGGTCAGCCCCGCGTGGTCGCCCGAGGCAAGCGTGAAGTGGAGAGTGGCCTTTCGAATGTGTCGAGTGCGGCCAAGCACTCGTCCGAGATCGCCAAAACGAACTAGGACGGTGGTGCTGGGGCCACCCACTAGCGTTGCCTCCCCTCCGCGACTTGCATCGGGGTCGGTCGCGTCTAGCGTCGTATCCTCGCAATCCCAGTAGGCGAAAGAAGGATCAGAACCGACCACACCGGACACGATCGCTCCTCGGCTCACCTCTACTATTCGCACCGGACTTTGAAAGCTGAGCGATGCGACGAGAAGACCGAGGATCATGTATCGGATATTACCGGGCGTCGCCAGAACAGAAGCGAGGGAAGTCACGGGGAGAGCGGCGTTGCTCGACGAAATCGGCCATCAGTTGGCCGATCCAGGGCCCGAATTTGAATCCGTGGCCGCTACACGCCGAAACGTAGAATCCCGATTCCCCCAGGGTTCCGAGTCGAAAGTCTTCGTCAGGGGTGTTCGTGTACAGGCAACCGTACGATCTGATCGGATCTAGTGGTGGAAGGGCAAACCTCCGCTCAAGCACTCGGCCCAATTCAGAAACTTGCGCTGGATCGGGCGTCCTGTCTTGGGTCGACGGGTCGATGGGTCCTCCCATCGCGTGAAAGGCGACTTTTGCTCCCAGGTCGGGGTCGTGAGTTGGAAAGCCGTAAGCGAGTTTTTCGGAATCCTCGATCCAAACTGGACCCTCGATGGCCGCATTTAGAAAGGCGACGGTTTGAAGTGTCACTTTCACGTTTAGTTCGGGCGCCCAATCGAGAATCCAGGCGCCCGGAGCCACCACAAAGGCATCGAAGTTTTTTTCTAGCCATTTTCTCTCGACTGGTTGAGAGTGGTGAAACTTAGCTCCAAATCGCTCGGCAACGTGTCTTGTGACGGTAACCGATTGATGGGCATCGACCCATCCGGCCCTAGGTGTGAAGATCGCGATCTCGTGCTCGCCGAGACTGACCTGGGGAGACACCGCTTTCACGTCCTGAAAATGGAAGATCGTGTGAGGCTCTTCGACCTGGCTCAATCCTGCGTCGACTGACTGGAGATTGGCTGACGAGTCGCTGCCGAGGTACAGGAGACCGACTTCATGAAGCAGGTCCGTCTCGGCCAGGGCCTCTAAGTCGCGCCACAAAGGATAGGCTTCAGCCATTAAGCTTGTATAAAACGGATCCGGATAAGCCTTTCGAACGATTCTGGACTCGCCATGAGAACTGCCCCGAACGTGATTGATCGGAAACTGCTCGAAGAGAGAAACTTCATGTCCACGCAAAGCGAGAGACTTGGCCGCGCTGGTCCCGTGAATGCCCCCGCCGACAATTGCGACCTTCATCGCTACCTCCGGACGGTGACGGTTCCGGGGTTGCCTTCGCTGCCACGAACGGTGATGTGGATCGGAGTGAACTGCTTGACGACCCAAACGGTGGTGAGAAACCGCTGCGTCAGCCGTGAGACTTTGAAAGTCGTCTCCCCTTCGGCAAGCACCGCGGTAAGCAAGATCTGGTCGGCGACGAATGGATCGACGGTCGCGTTGGACGACATCCACTCGAAAGTCTGGGTGAACGCGTTTTGGGCGAGCATCTCCACCCGGATGCCCCGCCCCCCCATGGCTCCTCCACCACCAACCCCTCGTTCGTAGGTGGCCCATGTGGTGATAAATATTCCAGAGGTCTTGCTGGCGACCTCATTGTGTACGACCTCGATCGGGAGGTTCGCGGTCTGAGCCAGCTTTTTCAGGTGGCTCGTTGCCCGGTCTGCCATGTTTGGGCTCACGCCACTGGAGGCGACGACCGCTTGTACCGTCTTCAGTCCTCCCCGATCGCTCCACTGGATACCGTTCAGCACGCTGGGTTCTACGTCAATGCTGACTTCTCCTGACGACTCTCGACCAAACCCGGCTGCCTCAAGTGTTGGGTAGGCATAGAGTCCGAACGCCCGCTGAGCGTGCATGGTGACGTTGGCAAAATAGTCGTAGCTCAGGGAGTGCACGCCGTAGGTCTCTCCCTCGGCGAGGAGCGAGGAATACATCTGCGTCTTGGCGAGCACGGGCATCAGCGCGGAGAGAATCACTGGAGCGTTGGGGACGCGATTTGAGTCCGTCTTGACCGACGGCAAAGTCCCCGAAATTCCTTTCGGCCACTTGCCGGGAAGAAAACTGATCCAAGTCGAGCCGAGAGTGGCACCGGCCGACTCACCCGAGGTCATGCTGGTCAAGGCGTTCAGAAGGATGAGATCTTCTGAATCGAGGCCCGCAAATCGGGTGCCGGCACGGAGATTTTCGATACGCACCCCCTGTTGGGTGATAGCGGCCATACACAGGGCCGTTCGGATCAGGGCTCCGCCCCCTTCTCCAAAGGAGCCGTCGATGACGACCAGTGCGCTCGCTTTGGGCATTCGTTAAATCTTAAGCTTGAAGATGAGGTACTCCAGAATCTTCATCGAGTAGCTGAGCGAGATGATCAGAAACGTGGCGAGGATCATTTCGACAAAAACGTCGGGAGTCTTCATGGCCAGTTGACCGACCGTTGCGTGGTTCACGGCGTTGTTCACGCCATCCATCAGTCCTCGAGTCATGACGATCAGTGGGCCATGACCGGCGCCATAAACCGTGATGAAGCTGATGACCACCGCGGGAACGGCGAGCTTGTACTTGTGCCGCTGATGCTCATTGTAGATGACGCAGTTGCGGCATCGCTCTTGCTTCTGGGCGAGAGTGAGCTTGTGGTTTTGGGGGATCATGCGGCCAGCGAGCAACGCATCCTTGGGGATGGGTTTGTTCTCCATGGCGTTGCGGATGACCTGTTCCTCGCACATGCATCCAACCTGCTCTTTCCAGCAGGTTCGCTTGGAGTGATAGATCGGGCATCGCTCTCGTACGAACTTGCGGCAAAAGGGAAGTTGCCAGCACTTGCCCATGAAGACGTTCTGCTTCGTGGTTTCTTCTTTGATCCCTTTGCCGTATTTGAGTTGATCGGCCTTGACGCCAACCTTGAATCTTTCCCGAGTTCGAGTGTAAATGTCGAAAACGAGAATAGGCACGGCGACCATGCCGAGAACAGTTCCACCGGTTTGAAGGGCCTGAAGCGATTTGTCGACAGTTTCGCCGGTCTTGCCTCCCAAAACCATTGGGAGATAGAGCGGAGCGAAGTAGAGGGCTGCCGCCAGCATGAGCTGAAGGGCCCCGAGCAGATCTTCTCCCCAAAAGAGGTAGCCGGAGCCGACGCCGACTCCGAACACGCCGACGCTGAGCATCTTTTGGAAGATCTCAACGTTCTTAAGGGCGTCCGCCGTTTTGGATGCGGCGTCCGTTGGGACAGCAAAGCAAGTGAATACCAAAAGGCCGATCGCGATCAGCGACAGGCCCGCGCCCGCGTACAAGACGCATTTGGCGACACCGTTCAACAAGTCCGAGAAAGTTTCGGAAAGATCTCTCCTGGACCCACTGCTGTTGCTCATGTTTACCTACTTCTTAACGCGCTCAAGATAAGAGTCAGATCGCGTGTCCACTTTCACCACGTCACCGGTGTTGATATGGAACGGCACGAGAACTGTGGCCCCGCTCTCAAGCTTCGCCGGTTTGTTGCTTCCGCTGACCGTGTCGCCCTTGAATCCGGGATCCGTTTCCACCACCTCAAGCTCGACGAAGTTTGGTAGTTCATAACCTAACGTTTCTTCGCCGGCTCGGAGAGCGGTGATTTCCATGTCTTCCTTCAGATACTTTCCTTGAGGACCGAGATCGGCCTCTGGGATAGGTATCTGCTCATAAGTGTCGAGATCCATTACGATGGCTTGTCCGCCTTGACGGTACAGGTATTGCATTTTTTCCTTTTCGACAAAGGCGGGCTCAACGCGCTCGCCTGAGCGGAAGGTTTTCTCAATAACCTGTCCAGAGCGGACCTTGCGGAGCCGGGTGCGCACGAACGCGCCTCCCTTCCCGGGCTTAACGTGCTGGAACTCAACGATAGTCCAGACGTCGCCGTCCATGTAAAAGTGCATTCCGTTTTTAAAATCGCTTGTGTCGATCGCCAAAGTGATTGCTCCTGCGGTGGTCGAAACCAGCTCTGATTGTGACATGCGGCCCCAAAGCGCCGCATTCACTATCAGATCGCTAAACGTACGAACCCTTTGTTGCGTTTCAAAAAATCGTACGATATCTTCGACCAACTTGTGCGTAGAACCTTCATGATGAACATTCGAGCGGTTGCGATGCTTGCCCTGTTGGGTGCTGGCTACGCAAGAGGCCAATTTGTCTGGCCAAAACCAGAGTATCACCGACACGATCCCGGCGTTTATCGGGAAGATCCTTTCATCACTAAATACCGAGCGAAGTTCTTCGCGGTGTTTCACGGCGACTTCAAAACCTTTGAAGATGCCTACAAGGAGATCCAGGGCATGGTTGCCCGGGACCCACGCGACGCTCGGGCTCTCGTTTGGCTCGGAAATGGCCAAACGATCCAGGCGGGATTACTCCTGGCTGGCGGCAAGACGGCGGAAGGGGTTGCTCTCCTCAAGACGAGTCGACAGACCATGCGCCGCGCGGTGGCCCTCCATCCAGACGACTACGGGGTCTACATGATGGAAGCGGCGACATTGTACGTTCAGGGTCAGTATTGGCCGGACAAGTATCTGCCTGCCAGTAATTGGGAAACGCTCCGAGACGACTGCGAAAAGCTTATTCGTGCGCTTGGACCGAGAATTGGGCAAGTTTCGGTTCATGTACGCGGAGAAACCTACGGAGAGTTGGGAGTAGCCTACGCCAAACTCGGTGACCGGACGAAGGCCCGAAGGGCGTTCGAAAAGATCGTTCAAAACGATCCCCAGTCTCAATACGCCGAGAAGGCGCTCAAGGAGATCCAGAAGCTGGATCAGCAAGGAGGCGTGAAGACCTCCTCGCAGGGTCGCTAAGAACTTATAGCCTAGATCGACATCGAGTCGGAGAGAATCAACCGCTCGGGGTCGATCTGGCGCTCGGTGCTCAACACGTAGCTCAAAGGATGTGACACAAGCTTGTTTCCATCCACACCCGCCATTTCGCCTCGGTATCCGCTCAGCAGTCGGTTCGTGGCCATGGCCCCAAGTCGGAGCGCGAGGACTCGGTCAAACGCTGAGGGACTGCCGCCTCGCTGCATATGCCCGAGAACGACGTGTCGCGTCTCGAACTTTGTGTTGTGCTCAATAAAGTCTTTGATGTCCTCGGCTCGGGCGGCGCCCTCTGCGACTACCACGATCGAACTTCGCTTTCCGCGCTCGGCGGCAGATCTTAGGAGAGCGCAAACATCGGGGATCGAGAACGGCACTTCGGGAATGAGGATCGCCTCTGCCCCTCCCGCTAAGCCTGCCTCTAACGCAATGAAACCGTTACGGCGTCCCATCACTTCGATGACAAACACGCGCTCATGAGAATAGGCGGTGTCGCGTACTCGGTCGATCGCTTGAACCGCTGTATTGACGGCCGTATCGAAGCCAATCGAAAAGTCGGTGCCAGAAATATCGTTGTCAATGGACCCGGGGACTCCCATGACGGGATAGTCAAACTCTTCCAGCAGTTTCAGCGCGCCGGTAAGCGACCCATCTCCGCCGATAACCACCAGGCCTTCGCATCCATTCTGTAACAGGACGTTATAAGCCTGTTCTCGACCTTCCGGAGTCATGAATGTTCGACTTCGAGCCGTTCGCAGGAAAGTGCCTCCGCGATCGATAATTCCCCCGACTTGGGCGGATTCCAGTGGTTGAGATTCATTATGGATAATGCCCTCGTAGCCATGGCTGAAGCCGACGACTTCCGCTCCGCGGCTCAAGGCCGCTCGAACGACCGCGCGAACGGCTGCATTCATGCCGGGCGCATCTCCGCCGCTCGTGATTACTCCAATCTTCTTCA
Source organism: uncultured Armatimonadota bacterium (assembly GCA_903904815.1). Classification (GTDB taxonomy): domain Bacteria; phylum Armatimonadota; class Fimbriimonadia; order Fimbriimonadales; family Fimbriimonadaceae; genus Fimbriimonas. Next base: position 138,701 of record CAIVDU010000005.1, on the reverse strand, counting down.
AATGGTCTCCGCTATCCTGAGAACTTGAATTCCCGAATCCGAGGCATGATTATGACGAACGTCGATCTCGGACGTAGGAAGCACCTGGCCCGGTGGCCACACGAATGTCGCAAAACATCTTTAGTCAGCCAGTAGGCCAATTAATGAGGCCGTCTCTCCTCATTGCGCCCGAAGATTCTCTCGCTACTGCCACCCGATACCTGCGAGAGAACGGCGTCGGGTTGTTGCCTATCGTTTCTGACGAGCGTTTCCATGGGGTCATCACAGAAGCCCAATTGGCGAAGGCCCTTGGCGACGGTCGAGATTTATCCGATGCGGTGTCCGACTTGATGATCCCTTGGGGCGCCGTCGCTCCCTACGACACCGGCGCTGAAGCCCTGAGACGTCTGTCCGAGTTGAGTTTGGCGACCCTTGTCGTGATCGATGATAACCAGCGTGTGCTGGGAATCTTGAGCGCCTCCGATCTGGTTCCCAGGACTCGTCCTCCCATCCGACCAGTCACCATCGGCGGCATGGCGAGTCCATTCGGGGTGTATTTGACTACCGGAACCGCGTCGGGCGGAGTCAGCAAGTGGGCTCTCATGGGTACCGGAGCCGTGATGTGTCTCCAATTACAGTCAGGGGCCATTGCGACGGTGTTCTTCATGAACGCGATTTCGCCTCATGTTCCTGCCTGGCTCACTTCCGACTACGTGCAGACCTTCATGACCGTAGGTCTGTTCGGGTTGTGGATGAGGGTGATTCCTATGTCGGGCATTCACGCGGCGGAGCACCAAGTCGTCAACGCAATCGAACGGGGCGAGGAGTTGGATTACGAGATCGTGAGAAGGATGCCTCGTGTGCATCCTCGATGTGGGACAAATCTCGCGACCGGGATCGGAATCTTCTTGGGAATCTTCTCGATGACCTGGATTCCGGACCCGGATGCCCGAGCCTTGATTGGGGTTGTTATGGCCTGGCTTTTCTGGCGAAGACTGGGCAGCCTTGCCCAGTTGTACGTCACGACAAGGCCTCCGACGAAAAAGCAGTTGGAGTCGGGCATTCGCGCGGGAGAGCAACTCTTGGCCGAATACAGCAAGGCACGTAGAAGTCGTGCCTCCGTTCCCATGTGGATATGGTCAAGTGGATTGCTCCAAGTGATTGCTGGTAGCAGTCTCTGCGGAGGTTTGCTCTGGGTCATAGGGACCGTTTTTCACCTGCCCTGGTTGACTGGGGTAAAATAATTCCCTAGTGCTCGCGTTTTACAACATTGCCTATGGGGGCGGAATCATCGCCGCTGTCCTCTTCTCCGCCCTGGTCCTGATCACGGGTAAGGGAGACGCTATGTCGGGGGGCGGAAGCGTCCGCACGACTTTCAAGGGCAAAGCCAGTTTCGACGACTTTATGTCGAAATGGACACTGCGACTCGGCATCGCCTTGATGGCGCTGGTGCTTTTAGTTGACGTTCTCGTCAACTACATGAACACTTCCAAATAGTCTTCCAGATATAAAAAGTCGGCCCGTGGCGAGTTTGCCACGGGCCGATTCTATTTGTCGGGTTCGAATTACTTTTTGGCTGGCTTCGGAGTTGGGATGCTGGGCGATTTGGCGTACTTCGCAGGATCAGCTTTGAAAGCGGCTGGGCAGTCGCCGCAGCAGAAGAAGTAGCGTCGTCCCTTATAGTCCGCGTACGACTTGCTGGCGGTGGCCTTGGCAATGTTTACGCTGTTGGTCGCCATAACGGCGCACGGGATAGTCTTGGGGGCCTTGCTGCTGGGCTTAGGCGCTTGGGCGAACGCGGTTCCAACGATGGACAACGCGGCGATCGAGAAGATTGTGATAGCTTTCATGACGTCTTTTCCCCTCCACAAGGCCGGGGTGCCATAACAGTATACGTACTCGTATCGCAACTACTCTCCCATGTCCATCGCAATTCTCCACACGAACGACACTCACGGCACCCTCTCTGGTAGTCGTGTCCAAGCTCTCAGAGAGTTACGCGAGCGGGCCGATCTCTACTTCGATACCGGCGACGCGATCAAGACCGGCAACCTTGGGATCCCATTGCGTGAGGAGCCAGTCTGGAGAATTCTTGACGATCTGCGCTGCCACGCCAGTGTCCTCGGCAACCGAGAAACGCACGTCCTGGAATCCGTATTTAAGGCCAAGCTGTCCGGCGCTACCCACCCAATTTTGGTGGCAAACTTGCGAAGAAAGGATGGTACGCGACCCCTCCCTGCGTCGCGGGTCTACGAGTGCAAGGGGCTAAGAGTCGGAGTGTTCGGCGTGATGGTGCCGATGGTGACCGAGCGAATGAAGACACGGGCGGCAAGTGCCTACCTCTGGGACCAGCCCATTGAGGTCGCCCATCAAATGGCGAAGGAACTGCGCAACGATGTTGACCTTCTGATTGCGCTGACCCACATTGGGCATCGGGAAGACCAGCGTCTGGCGGCCGCCGTTCCCGCCATCGACATCATCCTTGGCGGGCATTCTCACACCCTGATGACGACGCCCGAGCGAGTTGGTCAAACCTGGATTTGCCAGGGTGGATCGCACAGCAAGTTTGCGGGACTTTACCATTGGGACGAAGGTGAACTGACTGGCGAACTCGTTTCACTGAGTTAGCCGTTTGCAGAGGTTAGGACCTACCTCCTCCGGAACCGCTTACCGCTAACCCCTCGCAATCATTCTTCGCCTACGCGCCGCGTTCCTACAAACTTCACTCTCGCCGCTCTACTCCATCATGGTCCCGACGCCTTCGTGGGTGAAGATTTCGACGAGGAGCGAGTTCGGCGTGCTGCCATTGATCATGTGCACCCGCTTCACCCCACTCTCTAAGGCGAATAGGGCCGACTCAAGCTTCGGAATCATGCCGCGGTCTGCCCGCCCATCTGCGAGCATGGCTCTCGCTTCCTCTCGAGCCAAGAGAGAGATGGCTGAGTTGGGATCGTTCCGATCGCTCAGCACTCCGTTGGTGTCAGTCAGAAGGATCAGCTTGTTCGCGCCCACTGCGGCGGCGATGGATCCCGCGGCGCTATCTGCATTCACATTCAGAGGGTGGCGGTCCTCATCGGTGGCAACCGAACAAACGACGGGAATGAAACCAGCCTCTTGCACCGCGTTGAGCACATCGGGCGCCACGGAACAAACTTCGCCAACTCGCCCCAACTTCTCCGAGATCCGTCGAGCCTGCAGGAGGTCGGCATCGCGCCCAGAAAGCCCGATCGCTCGGCCACCCGCGCGCTGAATCTCGGCCACGAGTGCCCGATTGGCCTTGTTGAGCGCCATCTCGACGACTTCCATGGTCGCATCGTCGGTGACTCGGAGCCCGTCAAGCGTCTTTTTCTCAATGCCGAGTCGATTCAGCCAGATGTCTATCTCGGGCCCGCCCCCGTGAACAAGGATGGGGCGAATACCGACGAGCTGAAGCAAAAGGACATTGCGGACGACTCCCTCCACGAGAGAGGGGTCCTTCATCGCGCTTCCGCCGTACTTCACGACGAAGGTCGCTCCTCGAAATTCTTGAATGTAGGGAAGTGCCTGGTTCAGCACCTCGGCGTGAGCGTCCTTCGGGAGCATATGCCAAAGATTATGGCCTCCGGTTTGAAGCGTTGGCCGGACGCCATAATCTATCTATGCCCGCGTTGCTTCACACCGCGATCCCTGGTCTGCCGCCTGCTCGAATCGGAAAGGTTCGAGAGGTCTACGATCTGGGTGACGAACTGCTCATCGTTGCCACAGACCGCATTTCAGCCTTTGACGCTGTCATGGCCAACGGGATTCCGGACAAAGGGCGAATCCTCACTCAGCTGAGTTCCTTTTGGTTTGATAAACTGAGCGGCGTCTGCCCGAACCATGTCCTCAGCGTCGACAATGCCGAAGTCCAGGCGCGGCTGGGCCAGCCTCAGCCAGAACTTGCCGGTCGCTCCACCATTGCGAAAAAGGCAAAGCCCCTCGCGATCGAGTGTGTGGCACGCGGCTACATCTCGGGATCGCTCTACAAGGAGTACTTGGCTAAGGGCGAGGACGTTCACGACCTGAACATGCAGGCCGGACTCGTGGAGTCAGCGCAACTCGTTCGTCCGATCTTTACTCCGGCGACGAAAGCTCAAACGGGCCACGACGAGAACATCAGCTTTAAACAGGCGGCCGATATCGTAGGGCTTGAGACCGCCGAGTTGGTCCGTGACTGGACGCTGGAGCTCTACTTACAGGCTTCGATCCACTGTGCGACAGTGGGCCTGATTCTTGCCGACACCAAGTTCGAATTTGGGGAGACCGAGGACGGGATCATCTGGATCGATGAAGCGCTGACTCCTGATAGTTCGCGATTCTGGGTTGCCGAATCCTATGTCCCAGGCAAGTCTCAGCCCAGCTTTGACAAGCAGTTCGTCCGAGACTATTTGGAAACCACTGGCTGGGATAAGACGCCTCCAGGTCCTCAATTGCCCGAAGAGATCGTCGACAAAACACGAACGAAATACGTCGAGGCGTATGAGCGCATCTCTGGCGAGCGCTTCGCCTAGTTCACAATCCCGCACTCCCCCTCGATGTAACGGTGATATTTCTCTACAACATTCTGCTGTCCCTATTGGCGCCTTTGTGGGCGCCGTGGGTCTACGTGAAGGCTCGTCGTCGACGAGAACGTCCCAACTGGAAGGAGCGAACCGGAAACTTTTCCATTCCGCTCGATAAGTCGAAGCGCAGGATCTGGTTCCATGCGGTGAGCGTGGGCGAAGTCGTCGCATCAGCGCCCATCCTGCGTGAAGTTCGAAAACTGCTCCCCGACCATGAGATCGTTCTGAGCACCACCACGAGCAGCGGTTATCGAACGGCTCAAGAGCAAGAGCCGGGACTGTACGACTACCTGACCTATTTCCCGATCGACGTCGCGCGGTTTCAGCTGGGCGCCCTTTTGAGGGTCAAGCCCAAAGTTGTGGCGGTTTTTGAGACCGAACTCTGGATGAACTTCCTTGAGATTGCCAAGAGTCTCAATGCCCGGACGATGATGATCAATGGTCGCATCTCCGACCGAAGTTTCCCCCGTTCGATGAAGATCCGATTTTTCTATCGGGCGCTTTTGGGAAACGTCGACCGATGCCTGATGCAATCTGCGGTCGACGCCGAGCGGATCTCCATCCTCGGGGCGCCGTCGGCTGAGGTGTTTGGCAACTGCAAGTTCGACCAAGCGCTTGAGGGAGTGGATGCGGACCCGATGAAGTGGCGCGCGGAGCTCGGGCTGAAGTCAGGATTGCCGGTTGTGGTTATTGGCTCTACTCGTGGTGAGGAAGAGGAAGCATTCGTCTTCGAAGCGATCTCAACATTGGGTTGGGACAAGGTCCAGGTCATCCACGCTCCACGTCATCTGGAGCGCGTCGATGCCATCGCCGAGCGGGCTGCCGCTCTCGGAGCCCAGGTTGCCCGAAGGTCTCTGTCCCAAACCGGAACGTATCTGATTCTGGACACCTATGGAGAACTCGCCGAGATCTACTCGGTGGCCGACGTCGTCATCGTGGGTGGAGGCTTTGCCAACCTCGGTGGCCAGAACATCTTCCAGCCCTTGGCGCACGGGAAGCCCGTTCTGCACGGCACTCACATGCAGAATTTTCGGGATGTCGCTGCCTTGTCGGTTCGAGCCAAGGCGTCTCGAGCAGTGTCGACGCCTGCCGAACTCACCGCCGCCCTTACGGAGCTTCTGGGAAACGAGTCGATCCGCAAAGAAATGGGTCAGGCGGCAAAGAAACTCATTCAGGACAACGTTGGCGCGAGCCAACGATATGCCAAGGCCATTGCCGAAGAGGCACTGCGAGCAACGACGGCCAAGGCTTAATTCCGCCTGGCGCCCCTAAACCGACCTCGTGCGCGGTATAACCCCGCCGTGGAACCTGTAGTCGGCATTATCATGGGTAGCAAGTCAGACCTGGAGACGATGCGCCCAGCCGCAGAAGCGCTGGGGCAATTCGGCATTCCGTGCGAAATAAAGGTGGTCAGCGCCCACCGCACACCCGATGCGATGTTCGAATACGCGAAGAGCGCCCGTTCGAGAGGCCTTAAAGTAATCATTGCTGGCGCAGGTGGCGCCGCCCATCTTCCGGGAATGGTGGCCTCGCTCACTTCGCTTCCGGTCATCGGTGTACCAGTTCAGACGAAGGCACTCGGCGGCGTCGATTCCCTGTATTCGATCGTTCAAATGCCTGCAGGTATTCCAGTCGCGACCGTTTCCATTGGAAACGGTCGCAACGCAGGCTTGCTGGCCGCCCGGATCCTGGCCACGTTCGACGATCAGTTAGCGGCAAAGCTCGACGAGTACGCCGAAGATTTGAAACGGGTCGTCGAACAGATGAATCTAGAACTAGACACGTGAGCCCTACCCTTTCTTCGTCGTATCCGCGGTGGCGGCAGTCTCCAGGGAGCCGAGAATGTCGAAGGAATACGGGTCCAAAATCACGTTGGTGATGAAGAATCTCACCTTTAAGTCGTCCTTGAGGTCGCCCTTCTTCGCGGACGGATCGATATAGCGATCATCGAACGAACCGGCCATGACTTTGATTTGGCCCGCGTTAAGGGACTGAGTCAGATCTTTGTAGATCGATTCTGTCAACTGAGCCATCAGGAAGCTACGCCGAAGGCCGCTGTCTCGGGTCTTGTTTGAGACCTCGGTCACGAGTTCAGGAGAGGGGTATGCGCCCTTGGTCAGAGCGGCGTCAAGCGAGTCCGTCAGCTTTGAGTCCAACTGCTCAAGGGTTTCGTCCTCTTTCTCGAGCAACTCTCGCTCCTTCTGCCGTGCCTTGGCGACCGCCAAAAGAAGATCCTTGTACTGTTCCTTTTTGAGAGCAAGGGGAAGGATCTTAAGCACAAGGTCAAGCTTGTGAATCTTAAGGTTCGTGGCGTCACTCTTCGGGCCCTTGGTAGTGGTGATAATTTGGGCGGAGGCGCTCGTCATAAGCACGGCGGACAAGGCGAGAGCAGCAAGCGTTTTCATATTCATCGATCCGATGGGTCCTTTATAGTTGACGCGGGAGCGGCTTCTGTCGTTACCCTCGAGTCTTTCGCAACTTCCATGGCGATGCTCACCGCGTAGGCAAGCCCGAGCGTCGCGCATGTGACACACCCGAGTCCTCCTAGCGTGATCAGCAGCCAAGCCCATGCGAGAAGCCGATCTGGAAGCACTCCTCCATGAGTCCATACAAACCAGAGCGGGGCGAAAATGACCGTGGGTGATAGCAGGAAGAGCAATGCCGACCTTCCGGCCCGAGCAGTACGGGGGGTAGCAAAAGCATGGGCTCTAAGCTTTTGAGAGCCTCGCATCATGACCGCGCCAGCGGCGAGCCAGAGTAGGAACGAGATCGCCACTTGAACCCAAAACACGTTGCCCATGATACCGCCGGTATCATGAGTGGTCTTGATTCTGGTTTTTGGCACCATCTGTATCGATCGCTTGCGACGCGTTCCCCAGTTACCGGCGCCGGGTGGTTATGTTGAAATTGAGAAGGAGCTTTTCCTTCTCGGAGGCGAGGCCGCCAATACCGCCAATGCGCTCACCGTCTGGGGAAACGAAATCAAGCTATCGGGAAACCAGATCGGCGATTCGACTGAAGCCAATATTCTGTGGGAACTGCTCAAGTCCAGAGGCCTTCCGACTGCTCTGATCAATCACCGCGATTCTTTGCCATCGCTTTCTGAAGGACCGGTCAGTGCCCCCGTTTGTGATATCTACGTGACTCCGGATGGGGAGAGGACGATGTTCGGCAAAGGATTTGCCACCGCGGTGCCCGATGTCGAGCCTGCCCATCTGCCATTTGTCGTCGACGAGTGGTTTACTGCCGATCCAAACATGGCAGGCGCCGCGCGGGAGGCGGCGAGACTCGCCTCCGAAGCCGGTATGCGCAACTACCTGATGGATTTCATCCGTGAGGACGATCCGATCGCGCCAGGTTCCTTTTGGCAGTCCAGCACCGACTGGGCAGGCTACCGAAACAACGTTCAACGCAATGTCCAATGGGTAAAGAATTGGGTCGCCAAGCATCAGTGCTACACGATCTTGAGCGACGGCCCCAATGGCTTTGTCTTCGGCGGCCCCGACCGTCCGGTCAAGGCCTACCCGCCCTTTCCCTCTCCCGAAGTCGTGGATACCACCGGCGCCGGCGATGTGTTCCGGGCGGGAATGCTCCATGGGCTGAACCGAAATTGGCCGCTCGCCGACTGCCTTCGGTTCGCGGCAGTTGCAGGATGCCTTAAGTGCCGAGCGTTGGGGGCAACGACGGACGTCCCGACGGTCGAACAAATTAACGAATACATCGACTCAAACCCTGAAGTTGCCGCAGCCTACGGATAGGAATTGAGAATGGATCGGGTGGATCCGCCGTACAGGGAGATGTCCCTCGTCCACAATTGAAATCGTGCTCGAACAACTGGCGAGCCTGGCGCAATGGCTAAGAGAAACCTTCCAGAAACCGTCCTTGAAAAGCTGAAACTGCTTCCCAATCAGCCCGGCTGTTACCTGCACAAGGGTGAGAAGGGTGAGGTGCTGTACGTCGGCAAAGCCCTCTCGCTGAAAAGCCGCGTGCGAAGCTATTTTCAGGAGTCCGCGAAGCACGGACCGAGAATTGCGCGCCTCGTCACGAAAGTTCGGGACATTGAGTGGATCGTCGTTGACAGCGAACTCGAAGCCCTCGTCCTTGAATGCAACCTGATCAAGGAGCACCGGCCACCTTACAACGTTCGCTTGCGCGACGATAAGAGCTATCCCTACATCACGATCACGAAAGAGAAGTTCCCGCGTGTCATGTTCACGAGGCGCGTTCGGAAGGATGGCGCAAAGTATTTCGGCCCCTATCCGAGCTCCTTCGCGGTAAGGGACACGCTGACGATCCTCCACAAAATTTTTCCCCTCATCCCTTGTAATAAAAGCTGGTCCGGGCTGGCCGAACAAAAGCCCTGCCTTTACTATCACCTCGGGAGGTGCTTAGGTCCGTGTGCAGGGCTGAGTGATCGGAGGGAGTACGCAGAGGTGCTGGACCTCGTCGATCGGTTCCTTAATGGCAAGGAGGAGTCGATCGTAAACGACATGCGTGGCCAGATGGAGAAAGCGGCCGAGGAACTCGACTTCGAACGCGCCGCCAAGGTCCGCGACCAGATTGCCGCCATCGAGACGATCATGCAGCGACAGAAAGTCTTGATGACCGATCAGGTCGACCAGGACGTCATCGCCGTGGTAAAGGACGAGCGCGGGGCAGCCATTCAGATGCTCTACATACGAGGCGGCAAGTTGATCGGTCAGCGACAATTCATGCTCGACGGCGCTTCGGAGGCCGCTCCTCAGGAGGCGGTTCAGGAGTTCGTCAAGCAGTACTACTCGGACGCCCATGAGGTGCCCCGAGAGATCTTGTTGCCGGTCGAGATCGAAGAACGAAACATCGTTCAGGCGTGGTTGAAGCAGCGCCGAGGTGGCGCGGTCACCGTCGAAGTGCCCCAAACCGGAGAGAAGGCAAGGCTCATCGACCTTGCATCTTCAAATGCCGAGCAGGCATTGGCCCAGTTCGCTCAGGAATTGAGTCAGAAGGAGGTCTGGACCGACGACGCGATGGCTCAGCTTCAAGATGCGTTGGGTCTGCCTACCCCTCCCCATCGAGTCGAGGGTTACGATATTTCGAATATTCAGGGCACGTCGCCAGTTGGCTCGATGGTGGTTACCGAAATGGGCGAGGCGGCCAGAGCTGAGTATCGACGATTCAAGATTCGGTACCACCCGGAAAGCCCCAACGACTTTGCCATGATGCATGAGGTTCTTACCCGTCGCTTGAAGGCGTTCGTAGACGGCGATGAAAAGTTTCAGAAGCTGCCCGACTTGATCATGATCGACGGTGGACGGGGACAGCTGTCCGCTGCACTGAAGGCACGCGACGAACTGGGCCTGACAGTTCCGATGGTGGGACTCGCCAAGCGTCACGAACTGATTTACGTTCCGACTGAATTGACGATCCTCGAAGATTCTTCGCCTGCCGTCATCCCTGCCGAGGCTTCGAAGCTGGAGTATTCCTACGAACGGGCCGCGCCTAAATCGTACAGCTATCGCGAAGTCGAACTGCCCCTAAATGCCCCTGGTCTCATGTTGCTGCGAAAACTGAGAGACGAGGCTCATCGGTTCGCGCTGACCTACCATCGCAAGATTCGGGACAAGCGAATGAACGGCTCGGTGCTGGAAGAGATTCCCGGCGTGGGTCCGCGCCGGAAGCGACTCCTTTTGCGAACCTTTGGTTCGCTGGAAGGAATTCGAAGAGCCTCAGTCGAGGATATTGCCGCCATCCCCACCATGACAAAGACGCTCGCCGAGAAAGTCCGCGAGTATTTGGTTGAGACGTAGGCGAGCTGCCTAGGTCCTCGCCATTCGTCGTCGGAACCTGTAGAACAATCCAAGTCCAGCTACAGCTGAGACCAGGGTCGACGGTTCCGGGGTAGCCGAGGTGGTTCCCGTCACGTGGACGTAGTCGTATTGGGTCTGCGATTCCCAGATGGACCCCAGCCCTATGCCGCCGGTCAGAAGCGGATTCGTGTCCGTGTAGGTGAAGGCATGCTGACCATTCAAGGACAGGTCAAACTGGCCACCAGTCACCGTGAGATCCACTAAATTTGCGCCAGCGGTCATGAGGCTTCCGAACGAAAATCTAGCCATCTCGTACCCGTAGTTGTTCACGTACTTGTACAGCTGCGCCGTGTTTGGGCCCGGAGGGTTGATTCCAGAATTGGATGGGAAAAGGTAGAGGCTGTAGAACGTTCCCGATGCCCAGCCCTCTTCATGTTGGACTCGGAAGTTGATGATGGCATTATTGGCGCTGCCGGGGCCATTCGTCGAGTCAAACACGGTCGTCAGTTCGTAGTCGGACCAGTTAGAGCCGACGCCGGTCAAGATATCTGCATCTCGGCTACCTGGAGTGGAGCCGTGAAGATAGGCCCAGCCACCTGAAACGGAGGCATAGCCTCGCTCGACGGTCCATGAACTGCTTAGAGAAGTTCCGTCAAACTCTTCGGAGAAGAGCACCTGGGAACCGGCTACCTCCGATAGCAAGAGGCTAAATAAACCGAGGCCAGATCGTATCGCGAGTTGACCAAGACTTTGCGCGTTTTTCATAGCCCACCTTCCCCTCAACCATGAGGGAGCGAGAGTTGGACTCGTATCGGTATACCGTATGAATTTTATGCTGCAATGGAATACTGATGCTTTATCTGGCTCCCAGTTGGAGCATGGCTCAGAGTTCGAGATAAGTCTATCCCGGATTTCCAGTCCAAGAATCTGATGACATCGCATGGGCTAGCTTCTGGACATCTTCGAGCATCAGGGTTTCAGCCGAAAGGCTAAACGTTGACTCCTAGCGATGGGTCTTCCAGCCGTAGGGAACATACGTGGTTTTCACCGAGGCGCCGTCGAAGTCCAGCGTCGTAAATCCTTCTGGATGAACTCCCAATCGCCATCCCTTCCACCAGTCTCCCGAAACGGCGCCTGCCGTCATGAAGCGGGTTCCCAGGTACTCGACCGACTCAACCACGTGAGTGTGCCCTTGCATCACGAGTTTGACCATTCGGGTGCGGAGCAGGTCGAAGACCTGCTTGCCGTTTCCGGTCACGGTGAGGTCAGTGGGAGTCGTGGTTGTGGACTCGGTCTCTTGAAGAATCGACGTGATGATCGGCATGTGAAGGGTCACGACGATGGGGCGGTCCGTAGGCGTTGCCGCCAAGTCCGACTTCAGCCACTGCAACTGATCGTCGTCCACGTGGCCCATCCACTGCCGTCCTCGGACCCCAATCGTGTCCAGCACGATAAAGTGCCAACCCTTGTGATCGAAGCTGTAATAAGTCTTGGAGTCTCTGACTTTCTCTTCGAATAGCGCCTTGCCGTACCCAGGTTCACGCTCAGAAACGGAAGAGTTAGGAGCCCATCCATAGACGTCGTGGTTACCAACGCAGTGGTAGATTGGCATCTCCAACGGCTTAAGTCGCTCATCCAGTAGCGAGAACTGGAGATCGGCGCGGGCCCCGGAAACGTTGAGAAGATCCATCACGTGGTCCCCACCGGTAAGGATGAAGTCGGGTCGGGGATTCAGCTCAAGGATTTTCTTGACACACAAGGAGACTCCATCGGCAGCTCCCAATTCCGGCTGGATATGCAGATCGGTCATGTGGACGACTCGGAACGTGTTGCGCTTAGAGCTGGATTCGAAGTGGTTCAGACTTGGAAGTAGGGTCGCTGACCCCGCAGAAGCCAGCAAGGAGCGTCGGGAAAGCGTCAGGAGTTCTTTCATAGGATGGCTACGATTGAGGCTTTAGGATTTACACTTTGGGTCGAAAATTCTTGGCGCTTTGGGCCCTCTCGATGGAAGAGAATCCACCGATGCTCGCTAGTCGCCATTCAGTTGTGACTATGCATCACTTCGGTTAAGAATTTGCGAACTGCTCCTAACCAAACAGCGAGAGTTGCTTCGGCGTCGCCTCTTCCATCACCGCCGAATGGCGCACGGGCACTCCCTTGTCGTCTAGGTGCTGGATCTCGATTCCCCGGCGGAAGAGTGCCTCTCCCAGCAAACGGGAACGGTGACATCGATGCGGTCTCAGACAACCGCACATCAGGCAGATCTTTCGTTTGGGATCTTCCGCCGCCGCAACGAGCTTACGAAGCCCCAACTCAAGCTGAGGATCTTCGAAGAGCGGGGAAATGTCGACCGATTCCGGATCCTTACAGAGAACCGGCGAGTCCGGGACGCCTCCCAGGGTGTCCCCCATATAGATGTATCTGAGCCCGGTCGGCGGAACAATCAGTTCCAACCGTACTCGCCGGAAGTCTTCCCAATAGCTGGATTGAGGCACGCTTCGAACATCCACCAGGTGAGTCACGCCGTGGGACTTCAGGAGATTGATAAAGGGCTCGAAGCCACGATTGCCATAGCCAGCGGTAAGGATTGTCATCCGCTCAGGTTCAGACGGTTGAACGGGGTGAAATGGCGGCGATTTCGCTCTGAAGTCGACCTCAAAATGAAATTGTTCAATCCCGCGTAGAATTCTCGCAATGGCTTCCGCTGATGGACTCACTCGCAAAGAATTTGTAAGATCTCTCCTCGTTGCGTCCGCGTGTGCGGCCCTTCCGTCGGTCGCAGACGCGAGCGTTGCTCTCCCGCCGGCCGCGATTTCCATCGACGATCTTCGTGCCTACGAGAAGATCGCAGGGATCGAGTTCACCGATGAAGAGCGAAAGTCGGTGTTGGAAGACATTCGGTCGGCTCGAAAAAGCTTCGACGTCGTCCGTGAACCGCCGATCGGATTTACGACCGAGCCCAGATACATCTTTACTCCCATTGGGGGTGGCTCACGGCAACATTCCAAAGTTTCGGCCCGGGTGACGGCCCAGGCGCCTTCAAGATCCAAACTGAGTGACGAAGACATCGCCTTCTTGTCCGTCGCTGAACTAGGAGAACTGATCCGAACGGGACAGATCTCCTCTGTAGAATTGACGAAGCTCTATCTCGCACGTCTCAAGAAGTACGGGGATGGTCTCCTGTGTGTCGTGAACCTCATGGAAGATTCTGCGCTCAGACACGCCGAAAAGGCAGACGAGGAGCTAAAGTCCGGTCACTCTCGAGGACCGCTTCACGGGATTCCCTGTGGAGTGAAGGACCTATTCGCCACGAAGGACGCTCCGACAACCTGGGGCGCAAACAACTTCGAGGGGCGGCAGATCGACCTCGATGCGACGGTCATCGAAAAGCTCCGGGCTGCGGGCGCCATCGTCGTGGCCAAGCTCAGCATGGGCGCCCTCGCGCAAGGAGACGTATGGTTCAAGGGAACGACTAAGAACCCCTGGAATAGGAAGCAGGGAAGCAGTGGATCCAGCGCCGGATCCGCAAGTGCGACTGCGGCGGGGTTGGTCGCCTTTGCCGTCGGCACGGAAACCCTCGGAAGCATCGTATCCCCGAGCATCCGTTGTCGACTCTACGGACTTCGTCCAACCTACGGGCGGATCAGCCGTTATGGGGGCATGGCTCTCAGCTACAGCATGGACAAGGTGGGACCGATATGCCGGTACCCTCAAGACACCGCGCTGGTCCTCGCCGCCCTTTGCGGTTCCGATCGAAACGATCCGAGTGCGGTTGACCGGGATTTCGTCTACCCGCCTCACTTGGACTTCAAGAAGCTTAAGATTGGAGTTCTTGTACCCAAGTCAGCTAGCGACACGGCTGCCGCAAAATCAGATCCGTTTCTGGACCATCTTCGATCGAAGGGGGCGCACGTCAGCCCCATTTCGTTCTCGCCTATCCCGGATGCCCTGTACCAGCTGCTCGACGTGGAAGCGGGCTCCGCGTTTGATGCCTTCACCCGATCGGGAGAAGTCCGAAATCTTAAAGAGTCGGCCTGGCCAGAGACTTTCCGGGCCAGCCGATTCGTCACCGCCATCGACTACATCCAGGCTCAGAGGGCACGGTCGATCGCGATGAATCGCTTTGAAGATGAATTTGGGGACTTCGACTTTGTGGTCACCAGTCGGTCGGGGTACATCCTCGCTCACACCAACTTCACTGGGCATCCTCAGATCGTCATTCCTCAAGGCGACGACGGAAAGGGTAACTCCGATGCTCGAACGATCGTGGGTCGTCTCTACGATGAGGCACGCCTCATCGCTTTGGCCGCCGAATGCCCTGGTCTCGACTACCACCGAACAAGACCAACACTCTAGCGCCGGATTCGTTGAACCTAGGCGACGTGGGCGACCGCTTCGGCGATCGCCTCGCGAAGCTTAGGTCCGACCCCATAAACCGTGTCCAGAATCCCGGTGTCCTGGGCCAACTTGAGAGATTTCAAGTCGAAGATCCCATGCTCCATGAAAAGCCGTCGAGCCGTCTTGGCCCCTAGGCCAGGGATGCGTACCAGATCGAGAACGGTGATTGGAGCGGTCTTCTCCCACTCGATCTGCTTGGAACTGACTCCGTCGTCGAGAATCTCCTTGATGTAAACCTGGATGAGCTTTCCGACGCCGGGAATGTCCTTGAGGCGAGCCTCGCGTCGTACAACATTGATGTCCTCGGGCATTTTCTCGATGTATCGCGCGATGGTGGTGTAGCGAAAGGCGTGAGATTCCTCATACCCGGCCACGATGAGGAAGTCCCGGAGATCTCGAAGCTTGTTTGCCAGTTCGGAATTGGTCACGCTGCGCCTCGGATTTACTGGTTTAGAGAGCGTTCTTCCAGATTTCCGTCTGGTCCATAAGGGTGTCAATCTTGCTGTTCGCGTCTCTCAGTCGGCCGCAGATGACCCTGGCCAAATTGATCAGCACGACGAACCCAAGGTCGCGATGAGTGTTCAGGTATCCGCGAAGGGCGTTCGCATCGAAGTATGCCACTTCAACCGAGCCAATGCAGACCGCGTTCGCGCTTCGAGGACCAGAGTCGAGTAGAGCAACCTCGCCAAGCACAGCGCCCGGTCCGATCTCGGCCAGCTTGTCGCCGTCCGGCATGAGGACGTTCACGCGCCCATCCAGAATGATGAACATATCGGCGCTCTTCTGGCCAGCGGTGATGAGGTGATCGCGGGCGATAAACCGGCGTAATTCGGCCAGCCCCGCAAGATCCTTGAGCTGATCATTGGTAAGTCCAACGACGAGGTAGTTTTTTCGAAAAGCTTCGAGATCGTGGGGGATAGGCATGGTTTAGGCTGCTCTTTGGCGCGAAACAACGATAAGGCGTCCCCCGAGGGTGGGCGCGTGGGAGACAAAGAAAGCGGGCTCGTAACCTTTTTCAAGGTACTCACGGATATACCGAACGTCTGCTTCGTCGAGGCTGAGCACGCCCAGATCCTTGACCTCGTAAAGGCCCTTCACGGAAGGCTTTCCGAGCTCCGTGTGCGTTACGAAGAACACGTTCGGACGAATTTGGTTCATCGGCATGTAGTTTGCCTCAAAACCATGAAGTTTTGGATGCCCACTGGTGGACATTCCCGCTGATGCCGAGACGAATCGATGCCGTTTGTTTTTTGTGCGCGCCCCCATTTCCTCCTTCAAACGAGGGCGCATGGTTCGCCGGAATACCAAGATTTCTTAGCGCAAATCGGACCCGAAGATTCCGTCCGGGGTCAGATTCGCGTCTGGGCAGTCCTGCGAAGACGGCGTCTGTCGACTCGCGAAGACGAAGGCGGCATGGGTGTCGCCGAAAGTCGCATTGCGTGCCCCCGTCCATCGATCGGGTCCAGGGTTGAAGCTGGCATCGGTAGATCCCCAAGGCCCAATAGGCTTCCCCCCGGTGTAACGATGCGAGTTGTACCACTCCGAAAACAGGATCTTTCGGGCTGGCTCGGCCAAGCTGGAACTCGACTGAGAGGCCGTGAGAAGTTGTGCCCCCGACCCGGCGATCGTTCCCAAAATATTTAAATTTGCGATCTGTTCCGGGCTGTGAAAGAAGCAGAGGGAATACGCGTAAGACGTCCCGTCGAATTGGGATGCCGACTGAGAATCCTCAGGGCACAGCAGAATTGCCGGTGTTCCCGATGCGGCCGAGATCGATCCAACTGCCTGCTTTTGCCCAATGTTGAGATAGGGCATGAGGGGCCACCTAAACGCTCTTCCGAACCAGAGGTAGGGATCCCCTGTGTTCGGATAGAAATCGTCGAAGTCTCCCTCGTAAAGAGAGACCGCGACCCCTAGCTGCCGAATGTTTGCAAGACACTGGGTCTTCTTGGCAGCGCGTTTCGCCTGGCTGAAAACGGGAAACAAGATTGCTGCGAGGATGGCGATGATCGCGATGACCACCAACAGCTCGATGAGCGTAAAGGCTTTGCGCACCTCTCTACTAATACCCTTTTGATTCTCAGCCTTTCTCTTATGCGATCCATCTAGCAAGGTTAAGAGATTCCGGGTTAGAATCGGGTGATCGAGTTATAATCACTCGGTTACCCGAAGGAGGGAGTGTTTGGCAGGAGTCGCGTTTAGGAATATCTCCAAGGTCTACGGAAAAGACGTCAAGGCAGTTAACGATCTGAACCTAGAGATCCGGGACAAAGAGTTCATGGTTCTCGTTGGTCCCTCCGGTTGCGGAAAAACCACCGCGTTGCGAATGATCGCTGGTCTGGAAGAATCGACCGACGGCGACATCATGATCGGCGAGGTGCGCGTCAATGACGTTCCGCCCAAAGATCGGGACATCGCAATGGTTTTCCAGAACTACGCGCTGTACCCGCACATGAACGTTTATGACAACATCGCGTTCGGTCTGCGACTGCGCGAGTTGAAGGGGATTTTCTGGCAGCTCAGCCATTACGGCGAAGCCCAAAAGATCAAGGCGGATATCGACGCCCGTGTCCGAGACGTAGCACGGATGCTCGATATCGAGAAGTATCTCAATCGTCGTCCGAAGGAGCTGTCCGGCGGGCAAAGACAACGGGTTGCTCTCGCCCGAGCAATCGTTCGAAAGCCAAAGGTCTTTTTGATGGACGAGCCACTTTCGAACCTGGACGCTAAACTGCGTGTTCAGACTCGAGCTGAGCTCATCCAGCTTCACCGCAAGCTTGGTATCACCACCGTCTACGTCACCCACGACCAGGTGGAAGCGATGACGATGGGGCAGAGAATGGCCATCATGCGTGACGGCGTTTTGCAGCAGTGCGACGAACCCGAAAAGGTTTACGCCTACCCGGCTAATAAGTTCGTGGCCAGCTTTATCGGATCGCCTCCGATGAACTTCCTCGAAGCCACCATAGTCCAGGTTGGAAGCAAGGTATATGTCGACGCCGGTGAGTTCAAGCTTCCGTTGACGGAAGGGCATTCCGCCATCCAGATGGTTGGCAAGAAGGTCACCCTTGGCATCCGCCCTGAGGAAATCGACGACGCGAATCTGGCAACCAACATCAAACCGACCGAGGATAACTCGATCTCGGCTAAGGTGGACGTGCTTGAGCCGCTAGGACACGAATATGTGGCCTACCTGAACATCGGCTCGCTGAACCTCATCGCGACGATCGACAATGAGACTCGAATCAAGGAAGCGCAGACGGCCCAGTTCGTCATCAACCTTGACCGAATTCATATTTTCGACGCGGAGACCGAAGTCGCCATTCGATAACGCAACTCCGAAAGCCCGACCTTCTCAGCGAAGGTCGGGCTTTTTTTGTTTGTCTTATGTCTCTAACTCGGAATGCGGAGTAGCTCTCAACTCGTTTCCGTAGTGATACAGGTGGGGCGCCTGGCGAGAGACCTCGTCGAAGAAGGCCTGTTCGTCTTCCGGGATCACGAGATAGTCTGACCTGCCGTCCGACAGGCGCCAACCGGTGACCGGGCGCAAGGTGTGGCTGGGTGGCCATCCCTTCGAAGCATAGACCCGAATGACGTCCGTCAGAAGAATTCGCTTCATCACCCACAACCCGCTTCGGACGGTGACTATGCCGTCGGAGACGACAATGCGTTGGGGGTAGACCACGAAGCACAATGCTCCTAACACCATGAGGAGGTAAAACCAGGCGGAACCGAATGACTCGGAATTCCAGGGAAAGAGGTTCAGCAGGAAGAAGCCAAACAGAAAAAGCACTCCCCAAACAAAAAGCCCGACCGCCAACGCGTGGAATTTAAACGGGAAGCTCAATCCTGGAATCTCACCAAGAGAGACTTCGGCTCCGTCATCTCATCCATCGCATACCGTACTCCCTCACGACCAATGCCACTGCGTTTCACGCCTCCGTAGGGCATATTGTCGAACCGCAGGGTGGGGTAGTCGTTGACAATCAGCCCACCAACCTCGAGTTCTCGGAACGCCGTTTGAATCGTCTGTTCATCATGGGTGAACAGACCGCAGTGGATGCCGTACTGGGAGCGGTTAACCGCCGCGATCGCCTCTCCCAAGTCCCGGTAAGGCGCAATCGTCAGGACCGGTCCAAACACTTCTTCGTTCGATAGCCTAACGGTTTGCGGCACATGAGACAGCAGAGTCGGGCGTACGACTGTTCCGTGGCTAGTTCCGCCAGCCAGCAACTGGGCGCCGGCAGCGATGGCCTCGTCTACGAACGACTGGACCTTCTCCGCCGCCTCAATCGAAATTAAAGGGCCGCATACCGTCTCGGATTTCAAGGGATCGCCGGTCGGACACTGCTCAGTTGCCTCCGTTAATCTTCGAACCATCTCGTCGTAGAGGCTGTGGTGAACCAGCACGTGCTGCACGGAAATGCAGACTTGGCCAGCATAGCCATAAGCACCGGCGATCAGACGCTTCGTAGCCCATTCTAATTCGGCATCCGGCTCTACGATCGCACTTGCGTTACCACCTAACTCTAAGAGGACCTTTCGGTCATGGAGACGTTCTTTCAGCTTCCACCCGACTGCTGCCGAGCCAGTAAAGCTGAGCATTCGGATGTTGGGGTGATCGATCAGTTTTTCGACGACCCTGGTCGGTCCGTTCCAGGCATTGAGTACGCCGGCTGGGCATCCCGCCTCGTGGATCAGCTGCGCCAGTTGGAGCGTCGACATCGGAGCCAGCGGCGACGCCTTGAGCACCATCGTGTTGCCGGTTGCCAGAGCGGGGGCGATCTTGTGAGCGGATAAATTGTAGGGCCAATTGTAGGGCGTCATCGCGAAGATGACCCCAATCGGACGTCTTTCGACGGTAAGCCGATGTCCGACTCCCCGAGGATCGATGTCGACGGGCAGTTCCTCAAACCCATAAGAGGACACCAGATCCCCAGCGAGATCGAACGTGAGTGCGGTTCGATCGAGTTCGGCGAGGGACCACGTTATTGGTTTCCCGACTTCACGAGTCAAGAGATCGGCAAGTTCTTCCCGTCTGGTTCGGACGCTGGACGCGATCTCCCGTAGCAGCGACTGGCGCTGACGGCGCGGACTGAACCGCCAGGATTGAAAGGCCTCGTGAGCCGATTCGATCGCGGCGCGGAGTTCAGTGAAGTCGCCCTCCGCCGCAGTTCCGACGGTCGAGCCATCGTGAGGATTACGAACGAGCTGCTTTCCGATGGACTGATCGCAGGGACCTCCCATCATGTGTCCCGCAATCAGGAGTTCGGCATTCATGCCGTAAGTGTACGTGGAACGTAGCTGCTCGTTCGCCCAAGCGTCGCTAACTTAGGATTTGGAGAAGCTGTGGATAACCATCTCCACAGGTTTTCCATCGGTGGGCGGTTTGCCCTGAAATAGCCAAAGATTGAAGTGCAGCGGCATAGGCGTTTGGGTGATGTAATGTTCCGGCGTCGCAGGACGGTAATTCCATTCCTGCATGAGATTCGAGGTGGAGTCGATCGGTTGGTGTCCGCCGAGCATCCAATAATGCACTCCTTCCTTTGTCCAGGCGAAGCGCGAAGTCGTGTAAGTCCCGTGAAGTTTGAAGTCAAAACCGGTGAAACCCTTCTTGCCTGCCGTATCGTTGGGATAGACAGTCCACCAGCCGTTCTTCTCTTTCGGGTTTCCCCACTTTGCGTACTCGATGTCAATCTCTTTGATGTTGTCAGGGCCTTGATAGGAGAACATCGAAAAGATGAGGTTGGGATCGAGGGTGTCGATCGCCCCCTCGACTTGGCACTGATAAGTGCCGAACTCAAGAGGCTTCGTGGTCCAGATCTCTGCACAAGACCATTGGTCCTTCACCTTCGAGATCTTCATGTGAAGGAACCCTTTCTCATCGATCCAGACATTTTTAGGATCCCACTGGTTGGGCCCGGGCCCCTCTGACTTTGAGGACTTGACGATCCACGT
Source organism: uncultured Armatimonadota bacterium (assembly GCA_903904815.1). Classification (GTDB taxonomy): domain Bacteria; phylum Armatimonadota; class Fimbriimonadia; order Fimbriimonadales; family Fimbriimonadaceae; genus Fimbriimonas. Next base: position 118,000 of record CAIVDU010000005.1, on the reverse strand, counting down.
GTAGCCCTGCCACTGAATTGTGGTGTCTCGTTTGGTTTCGTTAGGCCTGGCGGCGATGCAGGCGGATAGGGCCAGGGTGAGCGCCGTCATTGGCAAGATTCTTTGGCAGGTCTTCAAGGGATATCTCCGGGTGCTAAGAGACTATGGACGATTTTGGCCACGGATCCGTTTGTTGTTGGTCGCTGATGAGATTTCCGAGGTAGGCGGAGGATGATTTGTGCCTCCGTGGGGTCTTCCAAGTCACGAAATACGATGAGTTTTGCGGCCTGCATCCCCGCTGGGCAGGCCGCGACACGAATCATTCGCGGGCTACGATGCCGGGAGCGCGAAGTCATGACTTTACGCCTTACGCCGCACGAGGCACTAAGCTGTAAGCTTAGTGCCTCGAACTTATCCCAAAGCTTTGGATGCCTTAGAAGTTACGGTGGGTCAGAGTAGACGCGTAGATCGGCTGGTTCTTGAACCAGGCATCCTTCTTGAGCATCCGGACAATCACGTCACGATCCGCATCACTCGCCTGGTTCAGGTACCAATCGTTGAGCGAAGAGGCTGCGGATTGACTGAGCTCGTGATCCAAGATGTCAAGCGCATCGTCATAGTTGATGTTCGGCTCGCGCTTCTGCTGGAGAACCATCCGCATCGGGCGGTTATCGGAGTCAGAGTAGGTCTTGATCGTGGCCTGTGCGCTCATGGTTGATGGCGTCTGAGCGAAAAAGTAGGTGTATCCGGGAGCCGCCGTCATCGCCATCTGATCGTTCGCGGCGACCTGCTGGGCAACAAGTGCGTACCGAGCCTCATTCGCTTCCGCCTGGGCATTGTAGAGGGCCTGGCAAAGCGAGTTAGCCACGTTACCGGGAGCCTTCACCAAGATGCTATCGAGCTGAAAACGATCAGCGCCGTTAAGCCACTGGGCCTGGTGTCTTACGTTCCAGTGGACCGACTCGTAGTCTGCGGTGTTCTTCTCGGTCGAAGGTGGGCTCGCCAGCAGGTCTGCATCGCAATAGTAGATGCCGTTCTTAGACATCGATTCGCCTTTGTCGTTGGTCTGAAGTTGACCGTTCGACTGGGCGAACGCACACAACGACAATGCTGCCATGGCGGCGCATGAAATACTCTTGAACATTTAAACTCTCTCCTTGTTTGAAGGGCGTCTTTCAAGCACTCTTCAAACAAGTAGATCGTTAGGTGTCCAGTAAGGTTTCAGTTTTCGGGAAGAATCCCGGTGGCAACCAGCGTGTGGCCAGTGTTTCTGAGGTGATGCTCAAGCGAGAAAATCTCTTCAACCTCCTCCTTAGACAGTAATCTGACGACCTCCGGATCTTCTGACACGGCCGTTCGGAAGTCCTGGCCCTCCCAAGCTTTTGCGGCGTTCCGCTGAGCCACCTTGTAGGCTGCCTCGCGAGACAGGCCAGCGTGGATCAGGTGGATCATCACGTGCTCGCTGAACACGAGGTCTCCCATCTGTCTCAGGTTTCGCTCCATGTTCTCCGGGAACACGACTAGTCCTTCTAGAATGGTTGTGAGACGCTTCAGCATGAAGTCGGCCAGGTGGCAGGAGTCAGGGAATACGATCCTTTCCAGCGAAGAGTTGGTAAGGTCGCGCTCATGCCACGTGGCGACGCTCTCCAGCATCGCATGGGCATTTGCTCTGAGTAGCCGAGCAAGCCCGCACACCGTCTCGCTATTCCAGGGGTTTCTCTTGTGAGGCATCGCGCTGCTTCCCGTCTGGCCAGCCGCGAAGGCCTCTTGGACCTCAAGGATTTCCGTGCGCTGGAGGTTGCGCAACTCAGTCGCGATCCGCTCAAGCCCTGCGCCAAGAAGCGCTAACGTGTTGAGGAATCCTGCGTGTCGGTCTCGGTTGATGATCTGCGTGCTGGCCGGGTCGACTCCGAGGCCGAGTTTGTCGCACACGATCTTCTCCAGCTCAGGTGAAGTGATCGCATGGATCCCTACCGCCCCGCTCACGGTGCCTACCGCAACGTCGTCGCGAGCGATCTTAAGTCTTGTGATGTTTCGCTCAAGCTCGGCATACCAGTTGGCGCACTTGAATCCGAAAGTGACCGGCTCGGCGTGGATGCCGTGGGTCCGTCCGATCTCGGGGGTGTTGATGTGCTCCTTAGCTAGTCGGGCGATCTGGATCTTCAGACGCTCCGCTGAGGCGAGCAGAACGTCGCCCGAATCTCGGAGCATCATGCCCAGGGCAGTATCGATCACGTCGTAGCTCGTGACACCGAGGTGAACATATCGTCCTTCCTCACCGATGTTCTCGGCAAGGTTGCGGACGAAGGCCATAAGGTCGTGGCGGGTCTCTTTTTCAATCTCGTCGCATCGCTCAAGGCTAAACTTCGATCGGCTCTTCACCGCAATGACGGCAGCTGCGGGAATCGCGCCGAGCTCGGCATGTGCCTCCACAATGGCTACCTCCACATCCTGCCATCTTTGGTATTTGGCCTGGCGAGACCAGATGGCGTTCATGGCGGGAGTAGTGTAGCGGTCGATCATTTCACCTAAAGGTTACCGAGGTGGAACCTCCGTTATCTGGGTATTCATGCTAGTTCCTTCCGACGACTCGCATCAGTGCCGGTGTTTGACGACTTTAAAGGCGGCATGGGCGATGTGAACTTGCTTGAATCCAAGCAAGAGGCCGCAAGGCCAACTGGAGGAAACTCCAGTCCTACGAAAGGAGAGTTTCTGAACAGCGCGAACAAATAATTGAAAGGAGAGCGGGTTCGGTCTTGCCGGCCCGTGAGCCCCTCAGTTGCCGCTATTTTGTGGTCAAAGGGGCCGCGATGTTCCTTAAGGGGGTGCCCTGCACCCCCTGTCTTCTCCCGAACGGCGCATATCACGCGCCATAATCTCCCCGATGCGAATACTGGTTGTCGGTGGCGGAGGACGCGAGCACGCCCTCGCTTGGAAGCTATCCCAAGAGGCCGAAGTGATTTGTGCTCCTGGCAATCCCGGCATCGCCGAGGACGTCGAATGCGTCACGGTAGGCGCGTTCGATACGGACGGCCTGGTAAAGCTCTGCCGTGATCGTCACGTCGACTTCGTGGTCGTCGGCCCCGAGGACCCATTGGTCGCCGGGGTCGCGGATCGAATTCGAGCCGCTGGATTCCCAACCTACGGTCCCAATGCGGACGGTGCGCAACTCGAGGGGTCAAAGGCGTTCAGCAAAGATTTGATGGCGGCGTCCGGTGTTCCAACCGCCGATTTTCAAACTTTCACCGACCCCGTCGCGGCGTGTGACTTTGCCCGATCGAAATTTGCGGTCGGACGTCAATTGGCGGTTAAGGCAAGTGGCAACGCTGTCGGCAAAGGAGTGATCGTCGCTGATACCGTGGAAGTTGCCCTCGACGGCATCAAACGAATGATGGTCGACCGGGAGTTCGGAGATGCTGGCGCGACAATCGTTTTGGAAGATAAGTTGCCCGGTCCTGAATTCAGCGTCCTCACGATCGTTGGCGACAAGAACTTTGTGAGTCTTCCCATCGCCCAGGACCACAAGCGCGCCTTCGATGGTGACCTGGGTCCGAACACCGGTGGAATGGGAACCTATTCACCCGTCGAGTGGGTCACGCCTCAGATGGTGGCGACCGTGGAGGACACGGTGATAAAGCCCGTTATCCAAGAAATGGCAAACCGAGGAATCTCGTTCCGAGGGACCCTCTTCTCGGGCCTGATGATGGACGGCGACCTCGCGAGCTGCTTGGAGTATAACGTGCGATTTGGTGACCCAGAGATTCAATCGGTGGTTCTTCGACTCGGCAAAGGATTTGCCCAGGCGCTTTTCCAGGCTGCGATTGGGCAAGAGATCACCGCCCCCGAAGTCCTCGACAACGCGTCCATCACCGTGGTGGTCGCGAACGATGGCTACCCAACTGCGCCGAAGAAGGGCGCCCCCATCACGATCGGTGATCTGCCTTCTAACGCAAAACTGTTCCACGCGGGTACGTCTCTGAAGGACGGGCAGTTGGTCGCCACCGGAGGTCGAGTCATCGGCGTCAGCGCCTCCGCCCCCACCTTGCCCGAAGCTCACGAAATCGCGTACCAGGCGGTCGAAGCCGTCGAGTTCGAGGGCTGTTTCCATCGCTCTGACATTGCCGCTTCAGCACTGACTTAGACCCGGAAATACAGCTTCTGACGGTATAGGAAATACAGCAGCCCAATCTTCGCCAGAAGACTCCCAAACGCCCCAATTTGCTCACCGTGATCCGGGGCAAGGTGGGCGAGGCCGCCAAGAAAGTAGCCGCTCGCCTTCCCGAAGTCGATGATCTCGGAGAGCATGTAGATCAGGATTGAATTCATTCCGATGACCGTAAAAGGCAGTGCCCACTTATGCCAGCCTTTTACGTCGACGATCCAGTGGAAGGTTCCTAGCAGCATCATGCTGCAGCCTCCGGCCACAAGCACATACGAACTGGTCCAGATCTTCTTGATGATTGGAAATTCAAGAGACCACACGAGGCCCAGAGCGACCAGGACCAGCCCCCCGAGCAGAAGCCCAAGCGTCTTCCGGTTCTCGGGCTGTTGGGACTTTAGCCAATGTCCGGATAGCACACCGAGCAAAGCCGTCGCGACCGAAGGGATCATCGAGATCAGGCCCTCAGGATCTCCGTAAGGGGTGTACATCTGCTTTGGAAGAAGAATGAGCCGGTCCACGTAGTTGGCAAAGTTGCCCTGTGGGCTGTAGGTGCCGGGAGGGAATCCGGGAACGTGGGCAAACGCCATGAGTGCCCAGTAGCCGATCAGGATGGCAACGCAAGAAATCGCTTGTACCTTCGGTTTCGTGTAGATCATGAACAAGGAGGCGCACAAGTACCCGATCGCTTGCCGTTGCAGAACTCCGAACAGACGGAGGTGGTCCCAACCTTCAAATCGAAGCAAGCCGTTGTAAATCAATCCCAGTAAGAACAGCACGGCCGAGCGGCTCAACACCTTGAGAAGCACCGCTCGTTTATCGGCTCCCATCTCAAGACGCTTGCCTAAGGAGAACGGAAGAACTGCCCCGATGATGAACAGGAACAGCGGGAAGATCATGTCGTAGTAGCGGAATCCCGCCCACTCCACGTGATCCGTTACCTGGGCGGCAACTGCCTGCACGAACTCATTCTTGGACGACTTCGTGAGGGTCGAGACAAGGTAGTCGCCTCCGATGATCCAGAACATGTCGAATCCGCGGAGCACATCCAGCGAGCGCAATCGTTGAGCATGGGAGGTTGCCAAGGCGAAAGACTACACTCTTTTCGGCTGCCGGAACATCCCTCGACCACCGTATCGGGAATTTGGGGCGCCGTCAGCGATCAAGGTGTGCCGTAAACTGGAACACACTTCTAATCACTCAGAATCGAGAGCCTGTGAACCCTATGACTGTTGCCGGACTGCTCTGCCATATCAACCTTGCCGGACCCTCCCCCGCAATCCCGGTGGTCCAGTTTTTGGACAGCATCGGGGCTAATTCGGCGATTAACCAGCGAGGCGAAACCCTCGACAAGACCACCGAATGCGCCAAGTACCTTGGACTTCGTTGGTTCCGGGCTGGGATCGAAGGCGGAGTTTCGATAGACGATTTCGTCAAACTCCACGCCCAGACCGGAGTTCGATTTAGCTGGGGTTTGGGCAGCGGCGCAAGCGACCTAAGCAAACTTCTTTCCACCGCGAGACTGCTCGCTCCAACTGGAGCTCTTCTCGCCTTCGAAGGGCCGAACGAGCCGAACAACTGGGGCATCACCTACGAAGGACAAGCAGGTGGTAGAGACCACTCCTGGTTGCCAGTGGCTCACCTTCAGCGCGACATGTATCGTTCCGTCAAGTCCGACTCGGTGCTGAAGAAGTACCCGGTGTGGGGCATCAGCGAGATCGGAGCGGAATCGGACAACGTGGGCTTGCAGTTTCTGACAGTTCCTGTCAATTCGGGAGCGATTGTTCCCGCAGGAACCACCTATGCCGACTTCGCCAACGTTCACAACTACATCTATCACCCGAACTCGCCCAACGTCGAAGACAACAAGACCTGGAACGCGGCCGACCCTTCTCCCGCTTGTCGAGTGGACGGCCTATATGGAGAGCATGGCAAGACCTGGGCGCGCCACTTTCAGGGCTACTCGCCGGAAGCGCTAGAGAAGCTTCCCAGAGTGACGACTGAAACCGGTTGTGTGATCGAAGAGCCCGTCACCGAGGAAATTCATGCGCTCAACATCCTCAGCCTCTACCTCGATCAGTTCAAAAGGGGATGGAGTTACACCGCGCTGTACCTCCTACGAGACCGCGTCGATGAAGGGGGGAACCAGCAATACGGCTTTTACCGTCCCGACTACACCCCCCGCAAAGCGGCCGTTTACCTCCACAATCTCACATCCACGCTGGCGGACACGGGCAAGAAAGCACGATCCGGAAAACTGTCCTACGCAATTCCAAACGAGCCGAACACGGTCCACGATCTTCTCTTGCAGAAGAGTAATGGCTTGTTTGACTTAATCGTCTGGTCGGAGCGGGTCAGTGGTTCCGTCCCAGTCTCGGTTCAGTTGGGTCGCTCTCATCGATGGGTCAAGGTTTACGATCCAACTCTCGGCGTGGCGGCCCAAAGGACGCTGAAGGATGTCTCAGCGGTGCCCCTGGAAATGAGTAACCACCCTCTGATTCTCGAAATCGAGGGCTAGAAGGCACACCGCAGACCCAATATTCTCAGCCTCGGCAACCGCTGACCGCGTCCAACTGCGAGGATGAAGATACGGCCATGTTGTCCATCATTTACACGCTTCTGTTGGGACTGCTCTGCGCCTGCTTTGTTGAGGCGGGGATCTACGCGTTCTTTCCCGCTCCCAAGCATTGTTATGGAATGTATCCGAGGGCCGAGCCGCCTACTGATGACGAGATTGAGAAGTCGAGAAACGAGGACGAAGCGTATCGTATTGTCGCCGAAAGGCATTCTCTAAGGCACTACGTTATGTCGCTTCTCGGCTCAACCATCCAGGCGGGCATCGCCCTCAAGTTCCACGGCGTTCTCGGCGTCCTCGCGGATGGAATTCTGCTCGGCTCGGTCTTCACCCTGGGTACGGGCACGATCTTCGGGATCTCTGGCGGTGGCCGGGTGGCAAGGTTTGCGGTCGCAACCGTGAGTCTCTTGGCCGCGCTAGGACTTGGCTGGCTGGAGTTCTTGCCTCATGGCTAAGCGAGTGTCGTATTGGCTGAACACAAACCCTGGCAAAGGTTACGAAATGTGCAGTGTCCATGTGGAATGCGGCGGTCTTGACGCCGCTTTGGTAAGCACGGCTTAAAGTGCTTGGAGCGTTTGAGGGGGTCGTAGGTTCAATCTGGGGCGTTGAACGCCAACTTTGGCAGCGCTCCACGCGCGTCAAGCCGCGCTAGTCAGAGCGCTCTCAAGCGAGCGCCACATGGTTTCTATAATTTATGCACTACTCAAAATCTTGTACATCGCCGCCGCGGTGCAGGTTGCGGTAGCGGGCATACGCCGGCTGGAATCCCAGCTTGACAACACCGGTGGGGCCGTTTCGGTGCTTCGCGATGATAACGTCCGCTTCTTCGACTTCGTCCGGGTTCCAGGGGATGTCCCGTTGTTCTTCCTTAGCCTTATAGTAAGCCTCTCGGAACAGGAGCATGACCAAGTCGGCTTCCGCTTCGATAGAGCCCGATTCTCGAATGTCGCTGAGCTGCGGGCGCTTGTCCTCGCGGCTTTCTACCGACCGGTTGAGCTGGGACAGCGCGACGACCGGACACCCCAGTTCCTTCGCCATCGACTTGCACGAGCGAGCGATGTCCGAAATCTCTTGAACCCGGTTCTCCGTTCGACGGGACCCCTTCATGAGCTGAAGGTAGTCGATGACTACCAACGAAAGACCCCGCTCGGCCTTTAGACGTCGGCATTTGCCGCGCATTTCCAGAGGGGTGACGTCAGAGGCGTCGTCGATAAAGATCGGAAGTTCGTAGAGCGTTTCGCAACCGTCGGCGAGTCGGCGATAGTGATCGTCGGTGATTTTTCCTGTCTTCAAAACGCTCATCGAGACGCCGCTGATCATGGACGCCATACGACGAACGAGCTGGATCGAACTCATTTCAAGCGAGAAGATAGCGACGCTGCCTTCCGCCTCGTCCTGCACGATCTTTCGCGCCACGTTGATGGCGAAGTCGAGCACCAATGAGGTCTTACCCATCGCAGGACGTGCGCCGATAATCACGAAATCCCCCGGGTAGAAGCCGGACGTGACCTTGTCAAGGTCGGTGAAATTGACCTTGAGGCCCGCCATCGGTTCGCCCGACTCGACGATGTTGTCGACGTCGACGAAGAACTCCTTCGCCAGGCTGCGAACGGACGTGAAGTATTTTCCGAGCTGTTTTCGACCGACTTCGAATACAAGCTGCTCGGCCTTATCGACTTTGTCGCCTACGTCCCCTAGTTCGGGATCATGAACGACACCCACGATCTCTCGTCCGGTCTGCTCAAGGCGTCTCAGGGTCGCCTTGTCCAGCACAATCTGGGCGTAGTAGTTCGAGTTTGAAGCGCTGGGCGTGTAGTTGGCCAGCTCTAGAATGTAGTTCGGGCCACCTGAATCCGACAACTGTCCACGGGCTTTCAGCTCCTCTTCCAGCGTCACCGTATCGATCGGCTTGTGGTTGTGGATCAGCTGCTTCATGGCCTTAAAGACCAATCCGTGAGCTGGACGATAGAAGTCGTCCTCGCTGAGAATGGTGACGATCTCTTCCGCTGCACGATCGGAAAGCAGCATGGCCCCGAGGGTGCTCATTTCTGCTTCGAGGCTATATAAGGGAACGCGATCGTCTAAGGCCAAGTCAGGGAGATCCTCCAGGGGACTCCCATTATGCGGCCTTTAAGACGGGAAAGGAAGCGATTTGCCGCCACCAAAAAAGGGCAATTTTCTCCGAAGTCTAGGGATCTTTTTTGATGGCTCGTGCGGGACTTCGTCTCGGTCACTCCGACAATGGGCGCTCAAAGTTTGGACGTATCGTAATCGGTGGTCTTGGCTTCAGGCTGCCCGCTCAGGCTCGCGCTACCGCGGCGCAGCGAACCCGGGGAAGGTCGGAAGGGGGAGAAATGAACTTGATAAAGTCCATCGAAAGATCAAACAGTCAACAGGTCTCCGATGTGGAACTTACGCGTAGACGTCAATTCGACGTCGTCCGATTCGTCGAATCGCACGGCGGATCCAGCCCTTGACGATCTGCATGCGGGTCGGCGTTTCCATCATCGCGTCAGCCAATTCGGGGCAACGGGTCAGGAGTTCGCTCAGGCCCTCTTCCACGTGATCTGGATCGTGGTCGAATCCACCAGACCACCGGCACACGAAACACTCACCATTCGCTCTCGCGTTTACGGCTCCGCACAGCGGGCAGCGCTTGAGGCTCTCTGCCGCTAAACGGCGATGAGCTTCGTAGGCGGCGATTCGATTGTGGACTCTGTTGTTCATCCTGCTACCATCAATTTCGGACGGCCACTGCCCTTTCCATACCTGTTGAAATCACATGCCTCCAAAGATATTGCCGCTTTCACGATCAGTTCAATTTTATTTCGATAATGGCGAGTGTCTTTACCGAGGCTTCAACGGCGAACGAGTTCTCGTCGATGTGGAAGGTGAGGGAACCCTCCTGAAGCCTCGGTCTGATCTTCCATTGACAGTTGTTAGAGATGGTCAACCTACCAAAGAGTTCCCAACGGTTTTCCGGTACAGCTTGACCGTGTCATCAGAACATCAAGGGGAGCTGATGGCCGAGGTCACCACCGGAGTTCCAAGGCTCGATCCGACGACTCCGCATATTACGGTCTCCGATTCATACGAAGGGGCTGGGTGGATCGTTGGCGGAGAAGGGAAGTGTCAAGTCGATGCTCGACATGAGTGGCTCGATCTGGCGCGCATAGGGGGTCCGGTTCCGGTGCGAAGTTCCGTCCAGGGCGTGGGTCGGTTTATCCTTATCCCGCTTCCCGAAACCCGATGCCAACTGGTTGACGCGTGGGACATTGAAGATACATTAGCTCTGAAAGAGAGAGACTGGACTGTCCAGAATATGAGTAAGTTGCGAGGCCTAGACTCCTACTTTTCAGATGGCGTATCTCGCTTCGGTCAAGTCGCCAGCCACCTTAACGCCGGTCGATGGTCGAGCCGGATACCTGCCGAGCACGAGGGCATCATTCTGCGTCGTTACTATGACCGCTTTCATGGCCGGCAACGGGCAAGGGTGCATGTGAACGGGAACCTCGTAGGCGTCTGGTATGAGCCCCGGGAGGATAGGGTAAATCGGTGGGCGATCTCCGACTTTGGGATTCCGTTGGCTGCCACCAAAGGGCGATCGTTTCTTGAAATCACCATCGATCCTCCATCCGGCGTCTCCCTTTGGAGCGTGAGTAGGATGGAGGTTTGGGCGCTAACCCACTCGTAGGGTTTCCGACATCTCAAGGACCATTCTCTCTAGGGTGTCGATCGAAGAAAAGGAATCGAGAGCCCCCTTCAAGCGAGAGTCGGTATCGCTGAGAATTCTGAAACACCGCTGAATCTGGGGCAAGCTAGTCCGCTTCGCGGCCGCCAGGATAGCGTTCTGGCGATACGGAGACTCACTCGCGAGGTTTGGCTTGTCTGGAAATTGTGATCGAATGTGAGGCGGTGCGTTACTTGGGCCGCACTTGGCCTCCACACACAATCGAGCCTGCCAGAGCAGTCGGAAGTGTCTCGAGACGGTCGGAAGGATCCTGGAAAACGCAGCCTCTTCTGTTTTTGTGGAGGAGCCGAGCAGGTTTCTGAGCTGCCGCAACGCCTCTGGGACAGACCCTGCCACCACCGACTCGACCATTTTGTAGACGTTCCACTCGCGGGAAGGAACCACCAGGTTCCAGATGTCCTTCTCGGTGATCTGCGGTTGCGTGCCGACAAACAGGATCAGCTTCTCCAACTCATCCAGTGTCCGACTGAGGTTGCCCCCGGTCATCTCGATCAGGGCATCGGTCGCGCGGTCCGTCATGGTCTTTCCAGACCCTTGGAGCGATCTCTTGAGTTCTTCCTTTGCGGCCGCGGGGTCTGGGTCGAATGCCTGCACGAAACCTTTGCCCGCTGTGACCGCCTTTTCCCAGGCCTTGCGCCCGGTCGTTTTTTGCCGCTGAATCTTGTCGTCGCTTCCCGTCTCTTCGTCGGCGATCAAGATCAATAGGGCGGTCGGAGGGAGCTTGCCGAAATCTACCGTCTTAAGTTTGTCGTGGTCGAATCGGTAGATGTGACGAACGACCGCAATCCGGCGCTCCGCCAGGAAGGGAGTCGTGCCGCAAGATGCCAGCCATTCGAGAGGGCCGCTAGAATCTCCGTCGAACGTCTCGAGGTCGAAGTCGTCTTTGTCGGACCCAACCGCTTTCAGAACGTCATCAAGTGCCCGGCGTCGCCGGACCTCTTCGTCGCCCACGAGGAGAACGACCTGATGCTTGGTTGCTTTGATCGGATCGAAGGCTACGGCGATGGAGTGGACTCCTCGGTCGGCGTCGGCGACTTCCTGGCTTTCTTTTCTGCGCGAAGCATCTGTTTCAATTCTCGCAGTTCTGATCTCAGTTCCGCTACGGTGTCTGGCGTCGGATTGCCTGGCGCATAGAGCAGGAGCTCAAATTTACGAGTCAGGAGTTCTGCTTTATCGTAGGCGCCGTTAAGTGCCACCTTTGTCTGGGCAAGATACTCACTAGGGGTCTCGCTCAAAAGCCGACGCCGACCCGTGAACGAACGGAGCGTCCGGGCATAGGAAACATAGATGTCATCGACTTCGTCGCGACGGTCGGTTTCGGTCGCGGGTCCTTTCTTGCGGGCTCGCATGATCAACCAGACGCCGCCTCCCAGAAGACCGAAGATGGCTCCATCGAGAAGTGCGGTGAGCCAAAACGCTCCTAACGAACCGGCTGAGCGAACCTTGACTTCGCCCCCTTCCGCCATCGTTGCGATCGACGTCGGGTCGTAGACCACCCACCCTACATCCTTGAAGAACAACTCCGCCCAAGCGTGGTAGTCCTTGTCACGGACAATGAACAGTCCATCGATCGAGTCCTGATCTTCCGGCAAGTAGCCGGTGACGAACCGGGCAGGAATCCCCGCGTTCCGCGCCATCAGCACCATCGAACTCGCAAAGACGTCGCAGTACCCTTCCTTCGCATCGAAAAGGAAATGGGCGACCGGATCCGCTCCAGGCGGTGTCGCCGCAACGTTAGCGTTGTACTTTGCGTGCTGGGCAATCGAACGCATGATCGCTTCGGCCTTTTCCCGATCGTTCTTGCCGTCCTTGATCACCTGCAACGCGAGGTCTTTGACCTGTTGGTCTTCGTGCTGGGTGTCCAAATACGGCTGCAGAATCGAAGGCATCGGATGAAGCGTCGTCAGACTATCAGATGGGTCTTTCGCCTCCAGGCTTCGGCCGGAGAGGAAGTGTCCAATTTCAATGGGTTCAGCCGATTCATATCCGCCATCTGGATTGACGAACAATCGCGCGTCGGTCACGTCCGTCATGTCGAATTCGCCTGGCAATGCGAAGAATCGAGTGACCACTCTCGGGCTGATCTGAAAATCGATCGTGACTGGATTCTTGATCTGGGAGAGAGCCATATCCGAGATCGCCTGAAGGACGTCGAGGGATAGTCCGGTTCGGCTAGTCCAGCCTCGGCCGTTGTAGGCGATGAATGAGTGGAGCCGGAGGTATCGGGGCCGATCGAGTTTTGCCTCGTAGATCGGTTGGCCGCTCAGCCCAGTTACCGGTCCCTGCCCAATGTTGGCCGACCCGGTGTTTTCTTGATTCAGGGCCTGGCTCACCGCCGCGTTCCGTTTCGTCACCGGCATCTTAATCGACGCAAACCCTGCCACCCCCTGCACGGACGATTGAATCACTGGGGCGCCCGCCAGACTGATAAGGACGATGGCTAATGCGGAAATAAGTGCCCATTCGGGTCCCGCAACCCATCGCCAAGGACCCTTCTTGATCGTGTCAAACAGTTCAGCGGACTGTTCTGGCGCACTGGGATCGAACCGAATTCCGGCGCGGTCGAAGTACCCGGACTCGGCAGCCCGCCGCAGCATCTCGCGCCCATGGGCCCGGGCAAAGCCGGTGCAGAGGCAAATTAAGAAGCCAAAGAAAGCAAACACTACATTTCGATAGGTGTCGTAACATCCCACCAGGCCAAACAGCGCGATCCCGGGAACCGCTTGGAACAGGAGCGTACTGTCTCCCCAACTGAGGAAGCTTCCAAAAACGAGCATCCAGCATAGGCCGCCAGCGGCAGCCATCTGCAGGGGAAACCCGCCGCTCGGCAGCAAAGTCATTAGCGCAGGCGCACCAACGATAGCGCCGATTGCCGCGATCGCATAGATCGGACCATCCGCGCGAATCAGCTTGCTGGAGCCGGCTAATACACGAATGCCATAGCTGCAAAGCGTTCCCAAGATAATGAGTGCCCCGCAGAAATAGCCGATCGCAGGCGTGTCGATACTCATGCCGGCGGAGTAGACCGCCAACATGCTGCCGATCGCGGTAAGCAGGTAATCAAGCCAACCGAGTCTTGCCCCGGAGCCTGCTACCATTGGCTTCACTGGTTCACCTCGGAGGGCATGATGATCGGAGAACCACCGGCATCCTGGAGCTTTCCGATATAGGCAGGTTCTGTCGCAGTTGCAATCCGCGTTTTGCTCTTTCCGACGTACGCATTCGCGTCATAGAGAAGAGGGATTACGCGAAGATTTCGGCCCGAAAGCTGTACGATTGCCTCCGGCAAATTCGGATCGGCAACGGCTACCAGGACGAACAGGACACTGCCCGGAGGAAGCGTTCCCATGACCGACATCGCCTCTGCGGAAACATCCATATCGCTGTCGGCTTGGACCGCGGCGAGAGTCTCATAGATCTCATTGACTCGCTCGTGGGCGGCCGATCTGGAGGAACTGCTTTCGAGGGAAGGGAACTCGACGCGGGCGCCTTTCGCCAGAAAGCTCTCCGCCAGAAATACGGCATGACCGCACATCGCTTCGAGACTGGTGAAAGCTTGAGTGCCGATCTCGGCGCCACGCTTGCGCTGGATGATAAAGCCGGCCGCCGCATGGGTCCCGGCTTCAAACTCTTTGACCAAGAGTTGGCCAGTCTTTGCGCTGGACCTCCAATGCACATGTCGGAGGGAGTCGCCCGGAGCGTACGCTCGCACGCCGCGCGGTTCGAGACCTGCGCCGCGCGTTTGACCACTCTCCGCTTCGCTGATGCCCCAGCCTGCCGCTGCGGGTAACTCAACCGCCACCGGGATGGGACGAGGGAGAATGGTGATCTCGGCACTCGCGGTGGGATAGGCGCGAGTCTTGCTAACGAGCCCCAGGGCATCGGTTCCTTCGACCGTGACGCCGGACCAACGATATTTGCCGCGCTTGAGGGGCCTGAAGCCATACTGGGTTCGAATTGCCAGGTCCTCCTCCGGGGCGATCGGCAAGCTTGGTGTGCGGTCGGACAAGAGGAGGCGTGGAGGAAGATCGTCCTTGATCATGATCAAAGGACGCCGAACTCGACGCTCGCTCCATACCACGATCTCAACCGTCACAAAGTCGCCTACTCGGGCGCTCGGCGGAGCGATTCTTTCGAACCTTAGCCCCCGAACCGACAACCACGCCTGCAAATGACAGGCGCCGATTGTCGCGAACATCGCGGTGCCCATATAAAACAGGGCAGGCGCGTTCAACATGATCGCGACCACGGCGAGGAATGCGGCCGAGATCGTCAGCGCGAAGCCAGCAACATTTCTCATCCGACCGGCACGGGCGCCGCGACCGCTTCGAGAATGCGTTCGATCACGCCTTCCGTGGTGTCGCCTTTAGCCCGAAGTTCGGCTCGAGCGATGACTCTATGCGCCAAAACGGCGGTAGCCATTGCCTTGACGTCGTCGGGCCGGACAAATTCGTGGCCGGCTAATGCCGCATTTGCCTGTGCCGCTCGCATCAGATGAAGAGAACCGCGAGGAGAGGATCCCATGAGGAGCAGACTGCTTTCGCGGGTCGCACGAACGACATCGACGATGTAGTTTCGGATGGAATCGTGGACGAATACGTCACGAACGGCTGATTGCATCTCAAGCAGGAGTTCTGGAGTGACCACCGACTGCACGAGGTCGAGCGGATGGCCGACCTGTTGTTCGCCAAGAATTCTGGCCTCATTGGCACGATCCGGGTAGCCCAGAGAAAGCCTGGAGAAGAACCGATCGAGCTGGGCTTCTGGAAGCGGGTAAGTGCCGGTCATGTCGATCGCATTTTGAGTTGCAATGACGAAAAACGGTCTTGGAAGTGGGCGCGTCTCGCCGTCGGTCGTAACCTGTCTTTCTTCCATCGCCTCTAGGAGCGCGGATTGCGTCTTCGGAGTCGCACGGTTGATTTCGTCAACGAGAATCACGTTCCCGAAAATCGGGCCAGCACGGAATTCGAATTCCCCGGCCTTCTGATTAAAGATCGAACTTCCGGTGATGTCGCTCGGAAGCAGGTCAGGAGTGAACTGGACCCGGCGGAATTCTCCTCCGATCGATTTGGCAAGCGCCTTCGCGAGTGTTGTTTTTCCTACACCGGGAATGTCTTCTAGCAAAACATGCCCGTTGCAGAGCAACGAGACAACGGCCTTTCTGACGGTGTCGGTCTTGCCGACAATGACTTGCTCGATCTCTGCCACGATGGCGTCAGCCTGCGTAGCGATCTTTGTAAACGTCAATGACTCCTCCTT
The DNA here is from genome assembly GCA_903904815.1 of uncultured Armatimonadota bacterium. Classification (GTDB taxonomy): domain Bacteria; phylum Armatimonadota; class Fimbriimonadia; order Fimbriimonadales; family Fimbriimonadaceae; genus Fimbriimonas. The sequence continues at coordinate 102,277 of CAIVDU010000005.1, read as the reverse complement.
CCTTCCTACGAACTACGGGTTCAAACGCCCTCGAAGTTCTCTCAAATCAAAACCGTGGGTCCTTCGGCATCGGAGCCTGTCGCGTCACCGCACCCATCTTTCCTTTATTAACGCCACGGATGGCCGCTCCGTTGTTGTAAATCGTAAGGGGCATCGGGGGCAAGCGATTTCAGTCCCGTTTTTCCGAAAGACTTTGCTTCTTCGCAAAACCGCTACAGGTTGCCTTTCGATTCTAGCGCCAATTAGCTCAACTGCTCACGAGGCGGACACCGACCATCTGGGGTAGGAGTTTGCCTTGAGCCGTTTGCAGTTGGCAGTCAGAGCGAAAACGAGGGGCGCAGGTTTTCATTTCCTTGGTTAGAGCCCCGCTCATGTTTGCTGACAACTGCTAACCACCAATAAGGTAACACGTCAATCAGATGATGGTAGTGACATGGCTCATGGCAGGCGTCATCCTTCAGCAACGGCTGAACCCCGACGAGGCGAGACTAGTCAGGATAGCTCGTCAGGCCGTAACGGCCTCGGTCCAGCAAACGTCCCTGCCTGTTCCCGACGAGGCGAGTGCCCCGGCCGCTGTATTCGTGACGATCGAAATCGGTGGCAAAGTTAGGGGTTGTCGCGGGGGACTCGAGACACGGAGCCATTCGCTGGAGGAAGAGGTTATTCACGCCGCCCAATCGGCCAGCAGTCACGATCCTCGCTACGAACCCCTGAAGGCCTCCGATCTCAAGGAATTCAAGGTCACGGTCACGGTGATCGACCGAGTCGAGCCGGTCGGCTCCGTTGACGGGCTTCGCCCTGAAGATGGTCTCGTGCTCAAAGCAGGTGACGCCACCGGGGTAGTGTTGCCTTTTGAAGGTCGTGCCCCCGCGACCCGACTTCAGTGGGCCTTTCGCAAGGCGGGCGTTCCGGTTGGTACGCCGGCACTTCTATTCCGCATGACCGCCAGGAGAGTAAGAGGATGATCCGCCCAGGAAAACTGCTAACTAGAACCGCCTTCTTCATCTCCGTTTTGGCACTGCTCATGCTCTTGCCTCTGGCATCGGCGGTTACTGCGAAGCGTGAAGCCTCGGTAAGTATTTGGTGCGCCCGCGACGCCGCTCCAAGCTCAAGGATTCGCCTCGTAATAAACTCGAGGAACGCACCGATCGTTCATGTGACCGCGACGCCCATCGACGGAGTTTCTTGGATTCGTGACGAATTCTTTGATCGAAACCAGGGCAAAATTCCGCCGACCATCGCGAGGCCAGCCGTCGCCTGGGATGTCACGGTGGCATTGGCCGGTCAAGTGCCTAACCCTAACAACGCCGACACCTACTACAGTCGGCAGATCAATCTGCCGCGCCTGCGGCCCGGGGTCTATCTGGTGCACGCTAAGGTCAATGGCGCATCCGCTTGGAGCGTAGTGAACGTGACAAACCTGGCCGTGGTCGTGAAACGATCGCCTAAGCGTGCGCTCGTCTGGGTCACTGACGCGTTGACGGGGAAACTCGAACCAGGGGCCCGCGTCACCGCTTATCGCTCGAATCGATCGATCGCCGTGCAGGGCCAGACCGGAGCCGACGGGGCCACCATGCTTCCGATCAGTCCGGGTCAGGAGACTTTCTTAATCTCAAAGGGCGCCGACCTGGCCGGGGTATCCACCGGAGCCGTTGATCCAGATGGTCGGCTGGTGGTGCACTTTCAGACTGACCGACCGATCTACCGTCCTGGGCAGACCGTTTCTTTCAAGGCAATTCTCCGGAGAACCAAGGACATCGCCTATAGCGTGGTGGCAAACCAAGCCGTAGGTATTGAACTGCGCGACCCGAAAGACGACGTGATCGATATCAAGGCGTTGTCGACCAATCGGATGGGAACCGTCCAAGAGTCGTTCGATATCCCGTCCGAGGCCATGCCAGGGCCCTGTTCATCAGGGGAAAGCAGAGGCTTACCAACAGTTCGAAGTGGCGGAATACCGTAAGCCAGAGTTCCAAGCTACGGTGACCCCGACCAAGAACCGGTACCTTGCCGGACAACCCATCGAATTCACTGTCCAAGCGTCTTACTATTTTGGGGCTCCCGTTCCCAATGCAACGGTGAGATTCCAGGCTCGATCCCAAGGCAATCCGTTCTATTCCTCCATGGGCCAAAGCGGATTCAATGACGGCAACCTGTACGATCGAGACACTTATGCCACCGCCCCGTTTGTGGCTGAGGATACGGTTCAGACCGATGACAAAGGTCGAGCGACCATTCGACTCAATACGCTCAAGAGTGCGCCAGATTCCGTGTATGAAGTCAGCGCAACGGTGATCGACGCCTCCCGGCGGCAAGTAGAAGCGGTGGGTTCGGTCCCGGTCTACGCTGCTGCCAAGCGCATCGGACTCCGAACGGACGTTATCGTGGCGACATTGGGCAGCATTGTTCCAGTTGATATTCGCGTAGTGGATCTTGACGATAGCCCCGCCACTGCCCACGTTCACCTCCGCGTTTTCCGGAACGACTGGGATGACAAGAAGCAAGAGTACGTCGAGCACGTTCTGACCGAGACTCAGGTTCTCGTTCCACCGACCGGAAAGCTGCGTTACAGCCTGCCAGCCCTCCGAGCGGGCGATATGATTGTCGAAGCTATCTGTGACGACGGAACGGGGCGGAAGACGTCCGCTCGTCTGTGGCTTGAGGTCGCCGGGAATTTTGGTCGGAACACCCTGGTGGATCGGGGCCCTAACATCAACATTCGCTTAGATCGAAACAGTTATGTTCCAGGCCAGATTGCCCACGCCTTCGTGACGACGAACTCGGTGGGACACCCAATTTTGTTGGTCACCCAGGGACAGGACGTCTTTGGCTATCACGTGGTGGAATCCGGAAAGGGCGGCCAACTTTGGGATGTGACCACCGCGCGCATGATGGCGCCGAATGCGTTCGTCAGCGCGTGTGAGTGGGTCAAGGGGCATCTTGTGGCGGGAACTGCGGTGGTTCCAATCCCAGACCCCAGCCGGCGCCTCTCCGTTTCCGTGATCCCGGACCGGTCAGACTACCGCCCGGGCGACAAAGCAAATATGGTCGTGCGCGTGCGCAACGACAAGGGACTTCCTGCATCGGCAGAGATTTCACTCGCCGTAGTCGATGCCTCAATCTATGCGGTTAGCCCGGATACCACCATGGATCCCTACGACGTCTATTGGAACTCGCGAGGCGACCAAGTGACCACTGGAATGTCGGCGCCAGAGGAGTTGTCCGGAGGGGCTTATCAGGCCTCGGCTGCATCCGCGCCGGTACGGAGTCGGTTCGTCGACACCGCGCTCTGGGCCGGAATCGTGCAAACCGATCCGAACGGGGAGGCTCACCTCAGTTTCGAAGTTCCCGGCAACTTGACGACTTGGAGAGCCACTGCCTACGGCGTCACTCTGGATACCGGCGTTGGGAAGGGGGCCACTTCCGTTCTTGCCAATCGAGACGTCATGCTCCGACTTGCAACCCCAAGACAACTCGTTGTCGGCGATCGTCTCGTCATGATTGGCACGGTGAACAACCGAACGAAGTCAGAGCACCTGTTCAATGTTCGACTTCAAGCGGAGGGTGTGTCACTCCAAGGGGCCTCTCGGCAAACGATTCGGGTCCCCGCGCTCTCCGAGGGGCACGTCGAATGGGTTTTGAATCCGACTCGGCTCCCGGAAAACGCGCTAGCGACGCTCACCGGTGACGTCATCGCTTCGGATAGTTCGTCGAGTGACTTGGCCGACGCCCTAAAGGTGACCGTGCCCATAGTTCCAAAGGCGGTAAGAGAAAGAACTCTGGTGGGTGGCGTACTCGGGCAGTCTGAAAAATTCTCCGTCCACCTCCCAGTGGGTCGTGCCGAGCCTGCCACCACCGTGGACGTGGAAGTACGCGGAAGTCTGGGCGACGTCCAATCCCAAATGGCTGAGTCCTTGCTCAAAAGCGGGCGATACGGGACGCCGGTGGCCGTGGACCAACTCGTAGTCGCCGCCGCAACGCGGCAACCAGGCGACCGCAAGGAAGTGCGAGACGCGTTGGCAATGCTAGCCCGAGACCAGTCGCCGAGCGGTTGGGGTTGGTGGCAGTCGTCTCCATCCAGCGCGGGAATCACTTCTCGTGCGCTTCGGGCGTTGACCGAGGCAAAGAAGGCTGGATTGCCGGTTTACGACCGAATGTACAAGTCGGCAGTTCCCGGCGCCGAGTCGCTTTACGATCAGATCAATCTTTGGGATTCGCGTGCGCTTCTCGCTGCTTCGCTTGTCGAGGCGGGCAGTAAACGCTCGGCGGACATGATGGCTGAAGTCTTAAGACGAGGACAATCCCTTTCCCCGTATGCACGCATTCGTATGGCGGAGGCGGAACATGCACAAGGCCATGTCTCAGAGTCCAAGCAAATGCTGCGTGAGGTTTTGAGCCTCGTGTCTCAGGGTCCCCAAAGCTCCTATATGCCGGTCGGAGAAGGGCTTGGCTGGACCGCGTCCACAACCGAAACAACTGCAGAGGCGTTGGTGGCGCTGGTGACCCTAAAAATGGATCCATCGCTTCAGCCCAAACTGGCTCGATGGCTTGCCGTTTCTGAGGAGGGTGGATGGAGAACGCCCGATGACTTGGCCTCCATCGTTCGATCCCTCGCGGTTTACACTAAGGTGCATCCAAGTGCTGGAACCATCGGACCAGTAACGCTCACCGTAAACGGCCTCCCGGTTGCGACGACGCCAGTAAAGGTGGGACAAGGCGTCACCGCCCGAGTGCCTCGAGAGTTGCTGAAGGATGCAGACAACGTGCTGGTTCTCGGGCGAACTTCCCCAGGGGAGACGTTCGTGAGCGTCGACACAAAGGTCTACTTGCCTCATCTTGAAGAGTCTGTACGAGGCATCCGTGTCTTGAGAAGAATCGAAGTGCAAAACTCGGCGGGAATCTGGGTGGAGCTCAACCGGTCGGTGAAAGCAGGAGAACCGGTTCGGATCACGATGGTTGCCTGGGGCGACGACCTTCCGGACGCGCTTCGGATTAGCGATCCGATTCCGGCGGGGTTTGAATTCGTGTCCGACGAGTCTCAGTCTTGGAGCAGAGAAGAAGTGCGGGATGGCGCGGTGATCCACTATCTCACTAACGGAGGAGAACCCCAGACCTTCCGTTACTACATCCGAGCCGAATCAGAGGGGCGACTGAATGTCTTACCGGCAAGCGTCGAATTCCTACGTCGCCCGGCTGTGAATGGTCAGACGAGTTCCGTGATGGTCACCGTGCAAAAATGATCTCCGCCTTGGCCGTCGCTCTCATTTGGCTTCCGCAACAGCCAGTCGCCCCCGCGCCGGGAGACTCGATGCGCTCCTTCGTAGTGGAGACGCGAGAGGGTGCGCCATTCACTTGGAATCCCGGGAAGGTTTCCGTCGTCTGCTTTTGCGCCATGTGGTGCGATACATGGAAAGACCAACTTCCACGGTTATCCAAATCGGAAAGCGAACTTCAAGGGTTGCCGGTCGACTACCTCGCCATCTCCGTCGACGGAAGGTGGATGGATCGAACGCCCGGGGCTCGGTACGCCAAGCTGCTTGCAGACCGAGGGGGCGCCTGGACCACCTCCATCGGGATTGATCGGGTGCCCTACACGTTGGTAATTGACGCCTCTGGCACGATTCGCTGGAGCGCCCACGGAATCCTTCGGTCGGATGACGTGGTCGACCAAGTTCGGCAGGCCCTTCGCCCGGCCACCGCCGGGCCTGTCTACTTGACGTTCGACGGGGTCTCGGATGAGATCCTGGATGTATTGAGAACTGAAGGTGTCACGGCAACATTCTTCTGTCCTCCGCCGCTGAGCGGACCGGTGATCGACAGAGCTATTCGAGAAGGACACTCGGTCGAATCACTATCCTCATCTCCAGCGGGCAACGCAACTCTGGCGCGCGCCCCGAGTTCCTCCGTGATCCGCTCACGCAAGGGCACACTTCACCTATTCGTCGACGACCCGTTTGATCTCAGTCGCCCGGGCGAGAAAGAGCTCCGAAGGCGAATATTGAACAATTCGAGACCGAGATCGGTGATCTACTTGCACTCCGAGGTCGCTCAAACCCTAGCCGTCCTGCCCGAGGTCATCGCAAACTTGCGCTCCCGGGGCTTCACGTTCGCAAAGCTCCAGTAAATTACGTCTCCCTTCCGCTAGTTTCGGATGCCTGTGCCGCAATAGGTGGAAGGGCTGAGGACGGAGGTTCAGATAACGCCGAAACCATCCACAGCTGGGGGACCACTTGACCCGCACGTGTCCGTGCTGTCACAGTCCCGCACGTGAGATGTGTGATTGGTGTGGATCTCGGCGGCACGAACGTGCGCGCTGGAGCATTCTTCGAAGACGGAAGCGCTGCCGGGCCTGATTTTATCAACCCTTCCCGAGGTCAGGAAGGCGTAGAGGCCACTCTGCTGGCTGTGGCCCAAACCGTCAATCAGGCGGCGACGGCCTCGACCGTGCGTCCGGAAGCGGTCGGGCTGGCGATCCCCGGTCACATTGATAATGCAGCCGGTGTGGTTCGATGGGCGCCCAACTTCGGCGAAACCATCAACGGCGTGTTTCACAACTGGTCGCACGTCTCCATTCGCGAGCCTCTCCAACCGCGCGTGAATCTGCCGATCGTGATGGACAACGATGCGAACATGGCTGCCTTGGGCGAGTACCGGTTCGGACTCGGTCGCAACAAGGCCAAGTGCCTTGTGCTTCTCACGCTTGGCACGGGAGTGGGCGGCGGCGTCGTGATGGCGCCCGACTCCGTCCTGGGTGATGCACGCGGTCCTCTCGTTCTCGTAGGCGGAAACAAGGGCGGAGCTGAATTGGGTCACGTCATCGTGGCTTATCAGGGTCCTGAGTGCAACGCGGGCGAATACGGGTCCGTCGAAGCCTTCTGCCAGCGCGACGCGATCATTCGTCGTGCTCGCTATCGGTTGAATCGCGGCCGAGTCTCGATCATCAGCGACCTCGTAGAAAATGATCTCTCGAAAATCACTCCCCTCACGATCAGCCAGGCGGCTGAGAAGGGTGATGAGGTCGCGATTGAGATTTGGGAAGAGGTTGGCACGATGCTCGGCGTCGGAGTCGGATCCTTCATTAACATTTTCGCTCCAGATGTGTTTGCCATTGGAGGGCAGATCGCCAAGGCGGGCGATTTCATCCTGAAACCATGCATTCGCGCGGCCCGAAACGTCGCTATTCCTTCCCTGTTTACCGACGCCACGATTCAGATTGCCGAGCAAATCGCGGATGCGGGAATGTTGGGTGGAGCCGCGCTTGCACTTGAGGCTCTGAAGTGGAACCGAGTTTGAACACCTGCGGGTATTCTGGTGCACGATGACCGAGGTGATCATGCCCAAAATGGGCGATGGCATGGAGGAGGGAACCCTCCTCGAGTGGCTGAAGAAGGACGGTGACACTGTTAAATCAGGTGAAGTCATCGGCAATATTCAGACCGACAAGGCCACGCTCGAATTAGAGTCCCCAGGATCAGGTGTCTTGACCGGAATCCTGCTCGAAGCTGGGGGCACTGTACCGGTAGGAAAACCGATCGCGATTATCCTGAAGGCCGGCGAAACTCTTCCTGCCGGTTGGGGATCTGGAGCCGCAGTCGCCTCCTCCGCGGCCGCTCCTGCGCCGTCCACCGAACCCGCTGTTGTCTCCAACGGTAAGGTTTCGGAAGAGATTGCGCCAGCAGCGCCTGCTGCGCCTGCTGCGCCAGTCAAAACAGACGAGCGCATCAAGGCTTCACCTCTCGCTCGAAAGATCGCTGCCGAGAAGGGAATCGATCTTTCTCAAGTAAGCGGCTCTGGTCCCGGCGGCCGAATCGTGGAGAAAGACGTTCGCGCCTTCACTCCTGCAGCGGCGCCCGTTACCGCAGTGGCTGCGCCTTCGGTCACGGTTCCGGTGGGCGAAGACAAGCTGATTCAGCTCCCACGTCTTCGGCAAATCACTGCGAAACGAACCCAGCAGTCGAAGCAGGAAGTGCCTCACTTCTACGTCACGGTGGAAGTCGATGTCGAGAAGATCCTTGCTCTTAGAGCGATGTTCGAAGAGGAAGAGAGCGGAAAGGTGAGCATCAACGACTTCGTGGTCAAGGCGAGCGCACGTGCCCTCCGAGACATGCCCGAAATCAACGCGGTGTTTAACACGAACAACACGGTGACTCAGTTCGCCGGGATCCACGTGGGAATCGCAGTGGCGATTGCCGACGGTCTGACCGTGCCGGTGATCAAGAATGCCGACCAGCTTTCGCTCCGCCAACTCAGCGTGAGGGCCAAAGAATTGGCTAAGAAGGCCAAAGAGAACAAGTTGAACATGGACGAGCTTTCAGGCTCGACTTTCAGCATCTCCAACATGGGAATGCTGGACGTGGATAACTTCCTCGCCATCGTGAATCAGCCGAACAGCGCCATTCTGGCCATCGCTAGCGTACGCAAAAAGGTTGTAGCCAACGAAAACGACGAGATCGAGATTCGGAGCCGAATGAACATAACCTGTTCGTTCGATCACCGAACGGTGGATGGCGCGATCGGAGCTAAGTTCATCAACGTCGTCAAGTCCTACCTTGAGAACCCGACGCGACTGATTTCCTAGCCAGTTGCCTGATACGAAAAAAAGCCCGACTCTTCAATGAGTCGGGCTTTTTTCGTGACTGGTCCTGATCAGCCTCATACCACGCGGAGACGCGGCGGCTGAACAATAATGAATTGGCGCGGAGGCAAGCTTTGAATCCGTCTCCGGACCGCCTTAGCGTTAACAGCCAACACTCTAAGGCATTGACCGGTGATAATAACTGTCATCAACATTGGCACTCCGCGAATAGATTCGATCAGAAGCTAAGTCGTGCGCCATAAATAAAAGAGCTTCCGCATGCCGGACGATAAACTCGAGATCGGGCTTATCTTGCTCCAAATGAGCCTTGATGACACCAACTTCTTCATTGATGTTTTTAAGCGTCATAGCAATTTTCCTTGGACCCCCTTGGAGCATTATAAGTCGAGAATTCGTATTTTCCACAACATTTACACGTGTCATGGAGAAGAGTGTCTAGGCGCTTTATTTTCGTCGTAAGGGTCGATGTGGATTACGACGTGAGCGGGTTCGAGGGCTGAACTGATCTGCTTTTCCAGCCGATCCGCGAGTTCGTGAGCTTGAACGACAGACCACGTGTTGGGGACGACCGCGTGGAGGTCCACGTAGTGGACGTTGCCGGAGTGGCGACTTCTTAGGCGGTGGTAGCTGATCAAATCGGGAGTCTCCCGCAAGATCCCTCGAATGGCCTCGATCTCTTCGTCGGTCACTCGCCGATCAATGAGTTGTTCGAAAGCTTCTCGGACCATTCGCCACGCCCCGAAGCCGAGCCAGAGACCGATAAGGATGCCGAGTATTGAGTCGGCGTATTCGAAGTTCAAAAACTTCTGGATTGCAAAGGCGCAAAGCACGCCAAGGCTGGTCCAGAAATCCAACATCATGTGTCGCCCATTTGACTGTAGCGCGATGGAATTGGTGTTTCGAGCGGTTCGTAACAGGTACTGACCGACGGCAAAGGCGCTCACCGCGCTGATCCCCATTGCCACCAGGCCTAGGTCAAGTCGCTCGGGATGCTTGCCCTTGGCAAGGTTCATGACCGACTGAACCAGAATGAGGCCCACGACGCCGAGCAGAAGGATGCCTTCGCCGAATGCGGCAAGGCTCTCGATCTTGCCGTGGCCGTAGGGATGCTCGTCGTCAGGGGGTTGGGCGGCCGCTTGAATCGAGAGAAATGCCACTAGGGAGGCGGCCACGTCGGTGCCCGAGTGGAACGCTTCTGAAAGCAAGCTCACCGATCCGGTGAGAATCGCCGCTACGAACTTCAGTGCGGTCAGAAGGGTATTCAGACCCAATGACAGGCCGGCTGCGGTTCGTTTTTGCGATTCGAGCTTGAGCGGCATGCGGGGTTCCAAAAGAACAAAAGGGGCCAAGAGCTTTCACTCTGGACCCCCCATCATTGAATCGCGAAAAGCCTACTCTTCGTCGGGCTCTTCAGCGGCGACAGGCGCAGCAACCGGAGCCGTCGGATCGTAAACTTCGACGCTGATCTTGGCATCGACTTCGCGGTGAAGATCGACCTCGACTGTGAACGTACCGAGTCGCTTGATCGGCTCGATGAGAGCGATCTTCTTTCGGTCGATGTCGGCCTTGAGCTGATCTCGGATCGCGTCGTGGACGTCCTGCGCGGTGATGGTGCCGAACAGTTTGGCCTTGTCTGCACCGACCTGACCGGCGATGCGAATCGTCGATCCATTGATCCGGTCTCGAAGGGCTTCAGCCTGAGACTTTTCTCCGGCGGTTCGGGCGGCAATTCGCTCGTTTCGCTTCTCAAGAGCAGCGACCTGCTTCTTTTCGGCAACGATCGCGAGCCCGCGAGGGAACAGGTAGTTGCGGGCGAATCCGTCTGCAACGTTGACTACTGTGCCTTCCTTTCCGACTTTGGGCACAGTTTGCTTAAGAATAACTTTCATTTGGTTCCTTGTTTCGTCAGGTCACGGCAAGGCATGCCTTGCCACGCTTACTTCCGCACGCCGATCCCGATAGTGGCGGAATTACCGTTGAATATCCGGTCCATTCCCACCCAACCTAAAAGGCCGTTCCCGAATTCATAGCCAAATCGAAGATCAAGCTTGGGATTGTTGATGTCCCAGAGGTCGCTTCGGAGGCTAAGTCGAGGCGTGAAGGAATAGTCTACCCCGCCACCGGGCTTGCTTGCGTACACTCCGTATCGGTATCCCAAATTCCGGGTGATGCTTTTGCCTAGCTGGACAGTCAGTTTGTTCGATTCGAAGGCGTCGTAGATTCCAAGATTCAAGGTCTGGTCCGAAAAAGGAAGTTTGAAATTGACGTCCTGGCGCCAGTGATTCGGATTGGTTGTTCTCAGGAGATCAAGCTCGTAGGTCAGTCCAGAAAGACTTCCTGTGTCCGGGCGCTTACCGAAAAAGCCTCCCACTTTGTCCAGCACTCCCTTGAGTTGATCTTCGATATCGCTGGCCTTCGTCGCGATTTCGTTCGCCTTCTCGGTGAGCGTGATCGCGTTCTTAGTGATGACCGTTCCGTCTTTCGTCATTGCCGCTGCGTTGGTAGCTATCTGCTTGCCGGTGTCGGAAATGTCGGCCGTGTTTTGAAGCGTGTGGTTTAGAGGCCCGCGAAGCTTAGGATCGTTCACGAGCGAGTTCATGCTGGCTACCAGCTGGTCCGCCTTTTTGGCGGCTGAGTTCAGGGAGGCAAGAATTTCCGTCGTGTTCTTTTGAACCTTGCCGCTCTGGGCCATCTTGGAGAATTCAAGAGTGACGTTGCGGACATCGGCAACCGCCTGCGCTCCACTGTTCAGGGCCGCCGACAACTTGCCTTGGTTTGCATCCACAAAACTGTTCATGCGAGCGACCAGGGCGGTCATGTTCTGGGTCAAGACGGTGGCGTTCTCCATCGTCTTGTTCGTGTTCTTCATGAGCGAAGACACTTGCTGCTTCAGGTTGCCGTCTTCAAGAAGCTTTCGGACCGCCGCCATCGTTTTGGTGAGTTCGGCAATCGTGTCTTTACCGCCGCCAGGCAGGAGAGCATCGAGCGGTGACGCTTTAAATCCCTCCATCGTCGCGCCCGGGGAAAGATTGGTGGCGGCCGGGGTGGTCGGAGGCACGATTACGAGCGCACTCTCTCCCAATCCGATGAGGGATCCTGGGATCTCGACTCGACTGCCTTCCGGGAGTTGCGTCCCCTTTTCCAACAAGAGCGTCATTTTTGCCTGAGTCGGAGAATCGAGTGTCACTTTCGACACCGTCCCAACCTGAACTCCGGCTAACAGGAGACGTGCTCCTGGCGGAGTGCCTCCCGCGTCCGGAAACACCGCGAAATACTCATCCTTGCCAGGGCCGATCAGCGATGACCCCAGAACGGAGTATCCGCCAATGACCAGAACAATGAAAACGAGAAGCAGGGCTCCCACCTTAGCCGCGCTTTGCATGGACCACAGTGTACGGGATCGGAACCTGTAGAACATACGGGGTCCCGATTTCGTGCACGATTTTCTCGCAATCGTATCAGGGCCCCTGCATGATCGTTTTGAAGATTTTTCAGCGAAAATTCACGTATTTGTGCCTGCGGACCCCGTCTATCTTGCAGAAGTTTTCGCAAGAGCGCTACGCTTCCAGTTAGGTCACTCTGAGGGTGCGCTAGGACCTGCCGATAATCACGGGAACAAAAGGGTCCCGAGGGGTACTCTTGAATGTAGAGAAAACGGCAATCGAAGAGAATTTGTGATTTGGGAGCTGAACCCTAATTTCAGGACCCATTGAACACCGAATCTTAAGAGGACGTAGGACAAGGCTGTACGGAGTCGACCGCAGGGGAGACCACCGACAAGAAGGTGAGAAGCTAAAACATGTGGCAACGCTTTACAGAACGAGCGCGGAAGGTTGTCTTCTACGCACAAGAGGAAGCACAGAAGTTCGGTGAGGGCTATGTCTCCACGGAGCATCTCCTCCTCGGGCTCGTGCGTGAGTCGGATAGCGTCGCCGCACGAGTGCTCGAGAAGCTAGGCGTAAGCCTGAATCGGATCAGAGCCGAGGTGGAGAAGCAACTTCCACGCGGTGATGCTCGACCGAGTCAGGACATGACGCTGACGCCGCGCGCCAAGCGCGTGATCGACCTCGCTTACGACGAGGCTCGCAACCTAAACAACAACTATATCGGTACGGAGCACTTGCTTCTCGGTCTTATCCGAGAGGGCGATGGGCTAGCCGGTAGAGTCCTGGCCAAGCTAGGCGTGGAACTCGAAAAGGCCCGACGTGAAGTCATGTCCCTTCAGGACAATGAAACTCAGTCGAAAGCCGGATCAGGTACTCGAGCCAGCAGTGCCAGCGGACCCGCTACCAAGACGCAAACGCTCGACGAGTTCGGAAGAGACTTGACCGAATTGGCACGAGAGGGACGTCTTGATCCCGTCGTGGGACGACAGCCGGAAATCGAGCGCGTGATGCAGATCCTCTGCCGCCGCACGAAGAACAATCCCTGTCTGATCGGAGAACCCGGAGTCGGAAAGACCGCTATCGCCGAAGGCCTTGCCCTTCGAATCGTAAGTGGCGATATTCCCGATCTGTTACGAAATAAGCGAATCGTTGCGCTGGACCTTGCTGGCCTCGTGGCTGGCACCAAATATCGCGGCGAATTCGAAGAAAGAATGAAGAAGGTGATGGAGGAGGTCCGCAAGTCCGAGGGACAGGTCGTCCTCTTCATCGACGAGCTGCACACGCTCGTAGGCGCCGGCGCTGCCGAGGGCGCGATCGATGCCTCCAACATCATGAAGCCGGCGCTTGCGCGCGGCGAACTCCAATGCATCGGCGCGACGACCCAGGATGAGTTCCGAAAGTACATCGAGCGCGATGCCGCCCTTGAGCGAAGATTCCAGGCGGTTAAGGTCAAGGAACCGAGCGAAGAGGAAGCCGTCGATATTCTGAAGGGCCTTCGCGAGAGATACGAGGCGCATCACCAGGTCGAGATCACCGACGAGGCTATCCAGGCCGCCGTCACCCTCAGCCAGAGATACATCTCCGATCGCAGCCTGCCAGACAAGGCCATCGACCTCGTCGACGAAGCCGCCAGCCGAGTTCGACTTCAGCAGAGCCTTCCTCCGCTCGAAGTTCGACAAGACAGAGCGCGCCTTAATCGACTGAAGCTCGAAATCGATCACCTCCAGAAGAGACCGGGCGCTGAAGAGCAAGCGGACCGACTGGTGGGAGAGCGAGATACGCTTGAGCAAAGCGTGATCGAGCGAGAAGAGGCTTGGCAGAACACTGAGAAGCCCGAGCCGATTGTGGGTGAAAGTGAAATCGCTGCCATCGTTCAGTCTTGGACCGGCATTCCGGTAACCAAACTCGTCGAGGCGGAGAGTCAGAAGCTTCTCCGTATGGAAGGAGATCTGCACGAGCGGATCATCGGCCAGAGCGAAGCGGTTGCCGCTGTATCCCGAGCCATTCGAAGAGCCCGATCTGGACTCAAGGATCCGAAGCGACCGATGGGCAGCTTCATCTTCCTTGGCCCCACTGGCGTCGGAAAGACGGAGCTTGCGAAGGCGCTCGCTGCGTACCTGTACGAGAAAGAATCGAACATGGTCCGCATCGATATGTCGGAGTACATGGAGCGGTTCGCCGTATCCAGACTCGTCGGCGCTCCTCCAGGATACGTCGGATACGATGAAGGTGGTCAGCTTACCGAGCAGGTACGCCGGAACCCCTACTGCGTCGTCCTTCTCGACGAAATCGAAAAGGCTCACCCAGAAGTGTTTAATATCCTTCTGCAGGTGATGGAAGATGGCCAACTTACGGACAGTCAAGGACGCACCGTCGACTTCCGCAACACGATCATCATCATGACTTCGAACGTCGGTGTCCGCCCGATCGAAATGGACAAGCCTCTCGGCTTCCGAGATGTCCGAATGGACCTCACGGATCCGAAGACCTACGAGAACATGAAGAACAAGATGATCGAGGAGATGCGAAAGCTCTTCCGACCTGAGTTCCTCAACCGTGTCGATGAGGTCATCGTCTTCAGTCACCTGAAGAAGGAAGAGATCCTCGAGATCGCCGAACTTTATCTCAAGCGTGTCAACCAACAGGCGGCAAGCATGGGAATCAAGATCGAGCTCAGCGAAGCGGTCAAGAATATGCTCGTGGAGCAGGGATACGACGCCAACCTTGGCGCCCGACCTCTGCGACGCGCCGTGCAGCGATTCATTGAAGATCCTCTCAGTGAGGAACTTCTCTTGGGACGCTTCCATACCGGCGACGAAGTGCTCGCCGACGTGGATGAAGACGGCAAGACGGTGATATTTAAAAGGACGAACGCAGAAGGTGGCGAAGCGCCTCCCAAAGAACTCGTCTCGCAATAAACAAGCGAAATAGAACTGTAAAGAGGGCCTACGAGTGTAGGCCCTCTTTTTTATTTGTCCCAAATGTCGGTAACCGCTAGTATATTAACGGGGTGTTTGCACTACACTATTGAATTACACGCAACTCGTGTTTTCCGTTATGGTCGTGTTAACGACCTGTTAACGGGACGTTAAGGACCTTCAAAAAGGGCAAGAATCAATAACGAAATCCGTCGCATGACGCGGAACGGTTTCGGAGCCCTCATGAAGAAAGCCTTCACCCTTATCGAACTTCTGGTCGTCATCGCGATCATTGCAATTCTTGCTGCTATCCTTTTCCCGGTTTTCGCTCAAGCTAAGCTTGCTGCTAAGAAAACTGCCGACCTGAGCAACCTCAAGCAGCTCGGTACGGCCTCTCTCATGTACTCGAACGACTACGACGACGTGAGCTACGCTCACCGTTGGAACTGCGGAGCTGATGCGACGAACGGCTACACAGCTGTTCAAGTCTGCTCAGAGTATCTGAATGCAGATGGGACGCTCAACTCGACGGCTCCTGACCAAGCTGGCGGCCTATCGAGCAAGGTAAACATGAGACTGTACTGGTCTTACATGCTCTATCCTTATACGAAGAACTACCAACTGTACAAAGATCCTGCCGCTTCCACAACGTTTATTCCAGGCAGCCCTACAGTCGTCACGACGACGGGTTCGGCCAACGGAGAGCAGCCAGGAAACAACTATGGCGGACAGAACAGCTACGGTCACAACGACCTCTGGATGAGCCCTGCCGCTAGCACGACTGGTGGTTCGGCCAACCTTCCTCAGCCTCCGGCACTCACGTCAGTTCCTCGTCCTTCGAGCACCATCATGATCATCGATGCGAGCTACTACGGAGCTGGCCCTGACGTTAGCAACGAGTCTGGACTTGCCGACACTTCCAAGCTCAACGGAAATGAGCTGGCCTATGCCAACACCCAGAAGAACAATGTCTATTCGCACTACTGGATGAACCAGGGCGGTTCGAACTGGACGCTAGGTGAGCAAACAGCTTCTTCGTTCATCCCAACGGCTCTAACCAAGATCCCATCCCTTTACGGCGGAAAGCTGAACGTTCAGTGGGTTGACGGTCACGCAAAGTCTCTTGATTGGCACCAGACGGTTGGAAACATCTGCTACTGGACGACCGACGTCGAAGGCGCTCACCCCAACTGTGGCTAATACAGTTAGCTAAGAGTGAACGCTAATTGGCCTGCAACCCATCGGGTTGCAGGCCCTTTTTTTTTGACTATTGATGCGGGCGACTTACTTCGCTCGATTGGCTCGTCGAGAATGCCTTTAAGAGAAGAAACAATCCCCTTCTCGCCGGCAGCGCCTCGCGTTCTTGACCTGTATTTGCATCCGAAGAACTCCGTTGACCGAACAAACCCATATCGGTTAATGAAAGGCAAGTCTCGCTGAGAATCGGATCCTCCTTGGTTTAGTTCGGCTCGGAAGCCAGAAACGCCTGGCCGAGTATGGGTACCAGAACAATTCCCACCAGCGCACCGAGGTGATATTCTTGTTCTGATGAACAGTTGCAAACGAGTGTGGATAGCGCTTGTATTGGGTTTCCAGGGTGCTTCAGCGGCGACACTTACCTCCGACGTGAAGGGATTGCCGGTTGTGTTCGTTCCAGGTACTGCTGGCTCGAATCTGGACACCCCAAGTCATGAGCGAATCTGGCTGTCACTGAATACATTCTCTTCAGCAGCGGCGGCCAAGTTAGGAGACTCAAACCTCCTGCCCAACGGCGTCGTTGAGAACGTATCGATTCCAATCAATTCCAAACTACAATCGCTGGCAGAGCGCTTGGGCCTGAGTGTTCAGCGACAATTTGAAGAGGACGTCTATGGAGGGTTCATCGAGTGGGGGAACCTGACCTGGCCAGGGATGTTTTTTGTGGCGCCCTACGACTGGCGAAACGGAGCTGACGATTCGAGCCTTAAGACGGTAGATGCCGCCGTTAACAATGCCCTTCAGGTGACCCACGCTAAGAAAGTGATCCTCCTGGCCCATTCTCTCGGGGGTATCACGGCCCGGGCTTACAGTAGGAGTTACGGGAAAGGAAAAGTTCAGGCGATTATCGCGTTGGCCACTCCGTGGCTCGGCTCCCCAAGGACGGCGGAGGCTCTGACGTGGGGATACAACTTCGGCCTCGGAGCGGCCACGTCCTCATCAGCAAAGGTCAAGTTAAAGGACCCTCGGGCCGGGATTGCCGAGGTCAGTTTTCCGCTGCGACTCTCGTTCGTCGATATGCACGTCTGTCAAGAACTAGGTAGTAACTTCGACTGCACTTATCAACAACTTCCGATGTCGGACTATGACAATCTCCTCGCGAGCTTGACCAAAGGCGCCCACCAGAGCTCGATCTTAGGCTTGTCGTCTACCGAGGCACAGCAACTGCTTCGTGGTCACGGGCCTACACGGTATGACCAGGCGGCTGCTTTCAAAAAATCTCTCCTTGATGGTAACGATTTGGGCATCCATCAGTATCTATTAGGCGGAATTTGCGACTCCTCTGCTGGAGTTTCGGACCAGATGGACATGGTTTTTCCTCTGCCGAACCAAGTCCAGGGCCCTGCAGACGAGAAGAGCCGACTGAAAATTGATGCGGAAGCTGAGCTCATAAAGGCGGCGAATTCGATCGCCAAAGATTTGGGATACACCCTTACTCGCGATCCCTACGTAGCCGCCCTAACAAGCACCGATTACGGTGACGGAACGGTTCCGCTCCTGAGTTGCACTGCCGGGTCCTTCCTTTCTAAAGGTGCTTCAAATACCGCATCGAATACGGCCACCCATTTTCTAGGCCCAAACACACAAGTCAAAGTGGTTGATCTAGAGCCTGGACTCGATCACGGCACGCTGGTGATGCAGTCCAGCGTTCAGCAATACATCCGGAGCGTTTGGGAATCAGAGACTGGGGTGAAACTGCTGACGCCTCAGCCGACTCGAATCACCCATCTCGAAGTGATTCTTCACACCAAGAAGAACAAGAACATCCTAAGCAACGACGGAACGGTCGATGAGATCAAAGCCAGCTTAGCCGGAATAGATATGGTGGTAAACGCGGCTGGGTCCGATTTTGCCAATAATCACTCGAAGTCGGCGTCCTTAGATTCGCCTGAGAATCTCTCGAAGCACCGCGCTTTCTGGGATCTGGACTTTTCAGGAATGCCTCTCACGATTTCTAAAGTGGACGCCTTGCCTCGCGTCAGCGACGACTGGACGTGCGACAGCGTGGAACTGGTAGCGAACGGCAAGCTGGTGTTTCGGTCAACGTCCGAGTTCAAACTCGACAAGAGCCACCCAACGATGACTTTCAAGTTGCCATGAGGCTCGTCAACCTTGGACCTCCTTAAGTCCAGGGAGACGGCTCGGGGGACGTGTTTCCGCGAAATACTGAGTTGGTCCATCGCCAAAAACGATTTGGCCGACCGTCTAAGCTCGGTCGGCCTAGGCCAACATGGCCTTGAAGTCTTTGAACAGTGGGAACAGGTGAATCGGATGAGTGGGGGTCGGTTCCCTGGAGTTTTCCTCTCGATTCAACCTTGTGCGGTACATATTGTCAACACAAAGTCCGGCTACGAATCTGTAACTGATCAAGCATAAATCGCACTCAATCACGGATGCTGCCCATCTTTCGGTTACCGATACCTCAAAACCGCAATGGCGATGAGGACGGCCCACCCAGTGACGAAGGGCCACATGTTCACCGCCCAAGCGGTGAACGGAATCGACGGTCTTTCACCGGCGAGCGCGACGCAAGTGATGCGGGATAGGTAGAGGAACACTCCGGTTACTACGGTGATGCCAGCACTCAACTTGACGAGTTGTGATATGGGCGCGAGGCTCGCTTCAACGGGAAGAGTTCGGCAAGCCAACAAGCAGACCGCCATCGCCATGACCCAAGCGAAGAAGACAACGCAATAGAACAAGGTCCAGCCCGCCATGTTGTCGTCCCAACGGTCGTTTGCGGTGTGCTCGACCATCGAGATGCCGAGCGTGACGCAAAAAGCCCCCATGATCGCCAAACCCGAAAAACAGAAACTTAGCACCCAGCCTAATCGACTCATGATGGTTCCTAGGGAATCGTTGTCTTCACGGGACGAAGTGGTTTGAGTCGATCTGCGTACTTCCGGTAGGCGACGCACCGAAACTTGTGGTCGGACGGAATCCACTTATACACACTAGCCTCGTCAGAAAAGGTCTTTCCGCCGTGGGTCGCCGGATAGTTCTTCCATGCGGTCACCGCTACTAACTCCAGAATCCCATCGTTATCGAGGTCAACCCACTCCGGAGCATGAAATCGACCAAGCGGCAGCTCTAAGTCGAGCACTGACTTCCACTGGGTTCCGGTCTTGGGTGGCGCTACCACCATCAGCTCGGTTCCTCGGCCGGTCGAGAATTCAAGTTCAAACGAAAACCCGCGAATCGGATCGCCGGAGACCTCGTTGTGGGGAGTCCACGTTTTCAAATCTTTGATTCCCACCGATTCTTGATAGAAATGGTAGATGGTCCTTCCGTTCACTTTGGCGGTCAAGTCCGCCGCGCCCTCCGCCGGGATACGCTTGACCGAGACCTCTAGATCGTCTGCCTTAAGGCGAAGATATTCGCGATCACCTGAAAGGGTTGCGTGAGTCAGGAAGAATGCAATGAAAACCATCGTGTTAGGTTAGCGGTTAGCGGTTAGCGGTTTAGGGAAGTCAGGATCTCAGAGCCCTTTCCCGTCGACCAAACGGTCTTCTGCAGTCGAAACTCACGGAGCGAAGGAGGAACCGTATAAGCGAGGGGGTTAAACTGAACTGGCTTTGGACCATCACTCCAATACTCCGCCACTCCATCACTCCGCGGCCAAGGGCCGCTAGCCGCTAGCGGCTAGACCCCTACCGTCGTTACCGGCGCGGCGCCGGCTGCCATCACGACGGCAGTTCCATACGCAAGGACTTCGGTGACGCCTGGGACGATCTCAGTCGCGTCGTAGCGCACGCCGATGATCGCGTTCGCGCCCATTTGGACAGCGTGCACGATCATCAACTCATAAGCCTCTCGTCGGGCGACCTCGGCGAGTTCGGTGTAAAGCGTGATGTTTCCCCCGAAAAGCTGTTGGATTCCCGCTCCGAAGCTGCCAACCACGCTCCGGCTTCGGCAAGTAATTCCTCGCACGATTCCGAAGCCGCGCACTACATGGAAACCATCAAATCCGTTTGCCGTGGTAACCCACGAGTGGATATCGTTCATCGTCCCCATTCTCGCACGTACCACCATTCGGTGAGTTGCAATTGGGACTATCGAGGACGCTTGTTGGGCCCAAAATTGGCGTTGTAATAAACCACGTCGTGGCAACCCGGCAAAAAGATCTCGTCGATCGCAGTTACGAGGGCTTCCGGAAGCGTCTTTTGGCACGCCTCGATCGACTCGGTCAACTGCTTCACGCTTCTCGCTCCAATGATCGGACTCGTTATTCCCGGTCGCGTCGCTACCCACGCAAGTGATAGTTCCGTAAGAGAAAGGCCATACTCGTCGGACAATCCCTTTAGCTTCGTCAGTTTCTCTTTGGGCAGGTTTGCGAGGCGCCCCATGGGATCGCTTCCCGAGTATCGGGCGCCCGTCGTCGAGTCATCGAGATACTTTCCGCTCAGCATTCCACCGGCCAAAGGCGACCACGGGATAACACCGTAGTCATAGGTTCTGCAGAAGGGAAGAAGCTCACGCTCGATGCGCCGATCCAGAAGATTGTATGGCGGCTGCTCAGTGACAAACCCGGCGACACCCATCTCCTTCGCCACGTAGTGCGCCTCGCAGAGTTGCCAGCCGGCAAAGGTGCTGGCTCCGGCGTATCGAATCTTTCCAGCCTGGCGTAACTGATCCAACGCTCTCAAAGTCTCATCGATCGGCACGTCGGGGTGGGGACGGTGGATTTGATATAGGTCGATCCAGTCCGTTTGAAGCCGTTGAAGGGAGGCTTCGCAAGCGTCGATCACGTGACGGTAGCTGTTGCCCCACGCGTTGGGGTCATCGTCCGCCATCTTTCCGTGGCACTTGGTAGCCAGAACGATCTTGTTGCGCCGACCATCCTTCAGTGCCCTTCCGAGAATCTCCTCGCTCTTCCCCCGGGCGTAGACGTTCGCCGTGTCGACGAAATTGACGCCCAAATCGAGCGCTGCGTCCAGGACAAGGTTTGAGTCCTCTTCAGTGGAGCCCCAATCCGTCGGATCCCAGCCGAACGTCATCGTTCCGAGGCACGCTACCGAAACTTGAACGCCAGTTCTTCCGAGCGATCGATACTGCATCCTCGTAGATTAACCTAAACCCAAGCGGCTTTTTCGATGAAAATCGAACAAGTGCCACTGACCTTAACGAGAACCCGAGCAAGGGCCAAGGAAAAACGGCCATAATCTGATGAAAAGCCAAGGAGCCCAAATGGCCGCTTTTCGCGAAGGACTCAGCTTCGACGACGTTCTATTAGTACCTAAGAAAACCCTCGTTCTCCCCAGTGAAGTCGACATCTCGACTCAATTTCTTCCGGGGATTATCCTCAAGATTCCGATTGTGTCTGCCCCTATGGACACGGTCACCGATGCAAGACTTGCCATTGCCATCGCCCGAGAGGGTGGGGTGGGCGTCATCCATCGCAACCTCACTATCGAGCAGCAGGCCGAGCAGGTCGATCGCGTCAAGCGATCGGAGAGCGGCGTGATTACCAAGCCGTTTAAGCTCGACCCCACGAAGACGATTCAGGACGCCGTCGACCTTATGGAGCGGTTCCACATTAGTGGCGTACCTATCGTCGACGACCATGGAAAGTTGGTTGGCATTCTTACCAACCGCGATATTCGATTCGAGACCGATTTCAGCGCGAGCATTCTCACTCGAATGACGAGTAAAGGGCTCGTCACCGCCCCGGTCGGAACGACTCTAGAGCAGGCCCAAGAGATTCTCGCCGAACACCGAATCGAGAAGCTCCCTATCGTAGATGTCGACGGCAAGCTTCAAGGCCTCATTACGATCAAGGACATCCAAAAGGTTAAGCGTCACCCGATGGCGACAAAGGACCGAAAGGGACGTCTCGTGGTTGGAGCAGCGATCGGCGCTCTTCGACAGTCGTACGAGCGTGCCAAGGCGTTGCACGACGCCGGAGCCGATTTTGTCGTTATCGATGCCGCTCATGGCCACTCCAAGGGAGTCATGGACTGCGTCAAGATGCTGAAGACCAAGCTTCCCGATCTGAAGGTTATCGCCGGTAACGTGGCCACTGCCGCGGGCGTCCGAGACCTTCATGCGCTCGGAGCCGATGCCCTACGAATTGGTATTGGCGCGGGATCCATCTGCACGACTCGAGTGGTTGCCGGAGTCGGCGTCCCTCAGTTCACCGCCGTACTCGAATGTGCCGAAGAAGCCAACAGGCTGAATCTGCCCACCATTGCCGATGGTGGAATCCGGTCGTCAGGAGACGTCGTCAAGTGCTTGGCTGCCGGCGCTTCGAGCGTCATGATGGGCAATATGTTCGCAGGCACCGATGAGAGTCCAGGCGAAACCGAAATCTTCCGTAATCGGGCCTACAAGGTCTATCGCGGAATGGGTTCGCTGGGCGCCCTGAAACAGGGATCGTCCGATCGGTACATGCAGGTCAAAGAAGCCGGAGGAGTGATCACTCCCGAGGGGGTTGAGGGGCGGGTGCCTTTCAAGGGACCGTTAAGCGACACGGTCAACCAGCTGGCGGGCGGACTTCGCTCGGGCATGGGATACGTGGGAGCGGGAACTCTGAAGCAACTCAGAGAAGAAGCGGAGTTCCTCAAGATCACGAACGCTGGGCTTAGGGAAAGCCATCCTCACGACGTTCAGATCACGAAGGAACCACCCAACTACAGCTCTCCGTGGGGCTCAAGCGAATCCGAATAAGCGCATAAACGGAGATGAGTTGCGCACAAAAAGGCGCAACATCAAATTATCTCAGGCAAGATAATTTTATTCTGAACGATTTCGTGAGTCACGAAATCGTTCAGTATTTGCCCACCGTCTACACATTTACCATGTGTTTCGTGTTCCCGGCCAGAGGTGTGTTTTGACCTCTTCTGCGTCCGAAGGTGAGCTACGGGAACAGGAGAAAGGTCAGTCCCCGAGCGATCCCATTTCCAGTCTTAGGGCGGGCTTCCTAAAGAACATTGGCCACGAAATACGAACGCCTCTTAACGGAGTTTTGGGCCTCGCCAGCCTCTTAAAGTCGACTCATCTCGACGCCACTCAGCGTCGCTACGTGGAGGCGATTGAAAAGAGTTCTGATGCACTCATGGGGGTCCTTTCGGATCTGCTTGAATATGCCTACCTGGAGGCGGGCGCAGTGGAACTGCAGATAGCTCCCTTTCAAATTGATCAGTTAGCGCAGTCCGCGATAGCCACTGTCCGGTCGGGAGCCGATGCGAAGGGACTAGAACTCAGGGTCGAGGTGAGCGAAAATGTCGCGTGTTCGCGATCCGGCGATTGCACTCGAATCTTGCAAGTCCTGTCCCATCTCCTAAACAATGCGGTCAAGTTCACCCAAGGTGGGTCTGTCACTTTGTCCATCGAGACGATGAGACATGAAGATCAAGGTTCTCTTCGATTCAAGGTTTCCGACACCGGCATCGGAATGTCCGATGGTGATCTGAGTGCGGTGCTGGAAGGTGTGTCCTCGCTTCATAGCTCCGAATCTCAACGCAGTGGAGCCGGTGTGGGACTGCTCATTTCCGTAAAACTAGCTCGTATGATGGGTGGGCGGATCGTCGGCAAAAGTGTGATTGGGGCGGGCAGCGAATTCTCTCTCGAACTTCCACTGCCTTCCGTCTCGGCCCATTCCACTTCAGCGTTGCCCACGAATACGAATCCGTTGACGGGACTCCATATCCTAGTAGTAGGGGACGGGGCGTTGGGAATCGAATCGATCGGATCGATTCTCCGCAGTTATGGGGTGGTCGTTGAGTCGGCAGCGCTAGGAAGGCCAGCAATTTCGCTCGCGGCTGAGGGGCGCTTTGACGTCATTTGCGTAGACCTCCGACTTCCGATCATGGACGGGATCCAGACGACTCGTGCCATACGCGATCTAGACGGGTCGATGCAACGCGTTCCGATCATCGCGATATGTGAAGAAATGACCGAACTGGATGCATGGGCGTGCCGTCAATCGGGATTCAACGAATGCATCAGAAAACCCTTCGAACACGACCGTGTCATGGAAATGCTTCTGAAATGGGTTCCGAATCGGGGACGAACTGCTCTGAACCTAGGTCGCCCGGCCTGATCGCCAAAATCTGAGGGCTGGAAAGGGCACAATATCTTCCATGCGATTCCAAGCGCCCCGTGGAACTCAAGACGTCTTACCGACGCAGTCTCACCGCTGGCGATTTCTCGAGGACACCTTTGCGACTCTCGCCAGCCGGTACGGCTACAAAGAGTTGCGTACCCCTACGTTTGAAGACACGGATGTGTTTCTGCGCACTGCGGGCGAAACCAGCGACATCGTCACGAAGGAGATGTACACGTTCACCGACAAGGGTGATCGCAGCCTAACGCTTAAGCCAGAGGGGACAGCCCCTGCCATGCGATCTGTGTTGGAGCACAGTCTGTGTCCTCAGGGCTCCATTCTGCGAATGTGGTATGCCATTCCGATCTTTCGCTATGGGCGACCGCAGAAGGGAAGATATCGCGAGGCGCACCAGTTCGGGCTGGAAGTGGTGGGTTCGGGAGCGGTAACTGCGGACGCCGAAGTCATCGAAGTCACGTCGCGATTCTTCCAAGAGGTCGGTATCGACGACTGCGCCGTGCACATCAACTCGCTAGGACGTGCTGAGTGTCGATCCCGTTTCCAGGAAGCGATTCTTAACCATGTGGCAACTTTTTTAACCGACCAGACCGAAGAGGTCAAAGCGAAGGCGCACAAGAATCCATTGGGCCTACTGGACAGCAAGGATCCTGCCACCCAGGAAGCTCTCAAGGGGTTGGTTCCGATCCTTCAGTACTTGGAGCCAGAGTCCAAGGCCCGCTTCGAGCAGCTCCAGCAGTTGCTGACCGACGCTTCCGTGCCCTTTAAAGTCGATACCGACATTGTTCGGGGACTCGACTACTACACGGAGACCGTGTTCGAAGTTCTGTCTAACAAGCTCGGCGCCCAAAGTTCGGTTTGTGGCGGAGGCCGGTACGACAACCTTGTGAAGGAGATGGGCGGAAGCCCAACCCCGTGCGTGGGTGTCGGAATCGGTGTCGAAAGAACGCTCCTCGTGCTTGAAGCGGCCGGGCTTGAGATTCCCGAAGACCGCCTCGATGTGTTCGTTGTCTCGGCAGCGCCCGATGCGGAGGCCGAGGTTCTGGCGATCGCCCGCGATTTGCGATCGGCCGGGCTTTCGGCGATGTCCGATCTCGACGCCCGAAGCCTGAAGTCTCAGCTGAGGCAGGCGGATAAGAGTGGCGCGCGGTTCGCGCTCATCCTAGGAACCGATGAACTGGAAAAGGGAGTCGTCCAAGTTCGAGATCTTGCCCAGGGAACTCAAACTGAAATCCCAAGATCTGAAATAGCGTCTCATTTTAAGGACCGGGCAAAAGATTGAGACTTCTGGGGATTCTTGGCGCTTTAGGATTGGTGAGCCTGAGCTTTGCCCAGGCTCCCGACGTACGCATCAAACTCGACGGCACCCTTAGCTATCGAACTCAAAGCTCTGGGCCCACCAATCTCAGGCTCTATGGCACCGACGGTCGCCCCAGCACGTTGGGGATTTCTTTCGTCTTAGAGACCGGTTTTCACGGGTTTGTGTCAGAAAAGTTGGAGCGGATCACTGGCGATCCGGACCCAAGCTTGCTCGACGAGTACTACATTGAAGACCCGGGAATCTGGAAAGTTGGCAAACAGACGATTCCCTTCGGTTTGACCCGAGTGATGCATGAAACCGCGCTCGGCGCTCGCGCGGATACGAACCTGATCTTTCAGGGCCTTCCGGTCGCGCTGCTCATCTGTGATGCGGGCGAAGGGCTACAGCGCGGGTTCGATGCACGAATTGGCTCGAAAGTTGGCCTAAGCGTCTTCTTGGGCCGCCACTTCGGAATCTCAAGCGGTTCTCTCACGCAGATACGGGAGCCGGAAGCCTCTCCCGGTTCGGGCAGAGGGTATCAGGCGGCGGTCGCCATCGATGGAAGTCGTCGATTCGGCAAATTTGAACTCAAAGGTGAAATGGTCAATCTCACCCAAGGCGAAACCGTTCTCGACCGAGATCGAAATGTCGCCGACGGCACCATCTCCTACTTTCCCTCTCGCAGCATCACGCTGACCGCTGGCTATAGTTGGGTCGCACCTGAGGGGAAACAGTACTTGAGGTTTGGCGGCGCCCTCCCGATCACCCGGGGAGTCCAGTTTGAACCTTGGATTCGTTTCAAAGACAACGCCCTCTGGGATGTAAGCTTGCAGATACGAGTCCGTGTATGACTGCTGCGCGCTTGCCCAATCGCTACATCACGCTCATTCTTGTGGGAGGGGTGATCGTCGCTTGCGCGAGGTCTCAGTTTGCGATTGCCGCCATCCTTGGGGTTGCTTGGGTGCTCCTCGCGACTTGCATTGACATCCTAACAAATCGCGACGCGTTGCACCCCCGCGTCCAGTCGCTGTCCATGACGTCGCAGGCTCAGCTAGCGCCCTATGAGAAAAGTCTTCGGAGCATCGAAGACTTTTGCCTCCAGGCCCCTGAAGGATCAAACGTCAAAATCTTGTCAAATCAGGCACTGGAAGACGGAAAGAGAGTCTTGGCCGAATTGGTTCTTTTGCTTGAACGGTTGGACCTTTCCCGTCGTCAAGCACTCGATTCTTCATCCGAATTGCTGCAAGCAGGCGTTGCCGAACGTTCTCGTGAGACAAGTAGGGCAATCCAGCAAGCCACATCGTTGCTGGACAGCATCGGTGCTGCGATCTACCCTCAGGTTTCCAAGGTCGCCAACGATGGAGCCGAACGTGCCTTTGAGTCTGAGTTACTGAAACTCAAAGCCCTCGATGAGAGTCTTTCCGAACTCACCCAGACATTGGACTCCTGACGACGAACCGGTGACAACTGGCCCTAAGCCCGCTGCCGGAACTGCTCGAGGAACCTAAGATCGTTCTCTAGGAAATGCCGGAGGTCATCGACGCCGTAGGCCATCATCGGAATTCGTTCCACTCCCAATCCGAAGGCGAACCCACTATATCGGCGAGTATCGATGCCGTATCGCTCCAGGATGTTGGGGTGAATCAGTCCAGCGCCGCCCAATTCGACCCATTCTCCGCCTTTGAGTTTTGGCGTGGAGATCGCATAGTCGACGCCCGGCTCCACGAACGGAAAGAAGTCGGGACGGAAGCGAACCTTTACATCGTCTCCGAACATGGCCCTGGCGAATAGTCCGAGCGTGCCCTTGAGGTTTGCCATGGAGACTCCCTCGTCGATCATGAAGCAGTCCACCTGATGGAAAGTGTGCCCATGGGTGCGGTCAACCGCCTCGTTCCGATAGGTTCTTCCCACCGTGAACATCCGTAGCGGAGGCTGAACCGTCTCGAACACGCGACCTTGCATGGCCGTGCACTGCGTTCTTAACAGATGGTCGGCATCCACATAGAACGTGTCTTGGTCGTCCATCGCGGGGTGATCGGGCGGGTAATTAAGGGCGTCGAAGTTGTACTTGAAGAGCTCTAGTTCTGGCGACTCTCGGTACTCGAATCCAAGTCCTCCCAAAACACGCTTGATCTTGTTAGTGGTCTGCTGAAGGATGTGCTCAAGGCCGACCGTTTGCCGACGACCGGGCATGGTGACATCGATGCGCTCAGCCTCGAACTGTATCGCCCGTTCCTTCTGGCTAATCGCTTCTCCGCGAGCGTCGATCTCGGCGGTGATTCTCGCCTTGGCGTCGTTCACGGCCTTGCCGAACGCGCGTTTCTCGTCGGGGTCCTTGATCGCTCCGATGCCCTTCATGAGCGCCTGAACACCGTTTTTCACATACCGATCCGTCGCCTCACGCAGACTCTGGCTGTCGGTACAGGCGGCGACCGCTTCATGCGCCTCTCTTTCTAGCGATTCGATGTCGTTCATAGGACTCGATATGTGTGGCATACCGGAGGCTTCCCTCGCCACCCTGCATATGCTTGGATCGGGCTTGATTTTGACAATTCTGTCTAAACCGTACGGGAAGTACTCATTCCTGTGTTAAATTGAACCGGATTCAGCCCTATCGCTGGTGTTTTGCAAATATTTCGGTGTGTCGGACTGCAACTTGGGAGTAGGTGGTGCAGTAGATCGGCAAGTGTGCCGGTCAAATGGGTTTCGGAGTGTCTTCTGTGTCAACTAACTTCATTTATTCGTTAACTGACGGAGTCATCGATCAAAGTCGATGGCTAGAAATCGGCCAAAGGGGCGGCGCGAGTGTCACGCTGAACCTCATCGATCTGTGCCAACCGGGTTGCGTCAGCTCGCTCAAGGATGTGTTCTGCCCGACCGACAGTTTGCAGGGCGTACTCAAGCGAGGCGGAACGCTCCAGATCACCGCTACCCAGGGATACCTCGTGATCCGAGTGGACCCCAAGAACGTCAATCTGGAGTTTCGTGGCCACCAAGATGGATCGGCGACGAAATGCGTGCTGGAACGCCAGGCAATCGCCCAGCGACTGGACGAGTTGCAGGTTTCGTCCGACGTGGCAACTTTTGCCGTATCATCCTAGCCGCTGGTCATTCGGTTCGCCCCTCCGCGTGACGGCGCCGCGATCCGTAGTCGGGGGCACCGCTAAACCCAGTCTTCCGGACTGCATACGGCTTGCTGCAATCTGCCTACTTCTCTGGAATAGAAACACAGGCAAAAGCCGCAAAGCCGCTCCTACCGGTATCCTCATCACATGCGTGCCAAGTTGGTCGTTGGAAACTGGAAGATGAATCTGACTCGTCCGGAGGCTGCCTCGTGCGTCGAGGCCCTCGTGAAGCAGATCGATTCGTATGAGGATGTCGAAGTGGGATTATGTCCATCCTATCTGAGCATCCCGGTGGTCGGGAATCTGCTTCAAGGGAAATCGATTCTTCTGGGCGCTCAAGACGTGTTTTGGGCTGGAAGCGGCGCCTTCACCGGGCAAGTAAGTCCGAGCATGCTGAAAGAAGTTGGAGTGCAAATCTGCATCGTCGGCCATTCGGAGCCACGGGGTCGTTTTGGAAAGCTCGAAATCCCGGAGTCCACGATCTCCTACTTTGGAGAAACCGACCAGACGGTCAATCTCAAGCTGAAGGCTCTCCTCTATCACGGAATCGTACCGATCCTCTGTGTGGGCGAGACCCTGGCGGAGCGCGAAGCGGGCAAGACCGACTCCGTGATTCAGGACCAACTCGCAGGCGCGCTCGATGGAATCGATGCTGCCGAGTTCATCGCCGGTGTGGTGGCCTATGAGCCTGTTTGGGCCATTGGAACCGGCAAGACGTGCGATACGGAGGAAGCAAGTCGCGTCTGCGGCATGATTCGAACGCATCTGGCCAAACTTCTCGATCAGGACGCGGCCGACTCGATTCGGGTGCTTTATGGCGGAAGCGTCAAAGCGGCCAATGCCAAAGAACTTTTCCGAGCGCCCGATATTGACGGCGGTTTGGTTGGCGGCGCCAGCCTTAATCCCGAAGAATTTGTGCAAGTAATCCGCGCCGCGCACTAACTCTAGGGGCTGGGCCGACGGCCTGGATGGCGCCCGAAGTAAACTCTTCCGGCGCCATGAAGTTCCCCTATTCGATGCTCCTCGACTTTGTCCAAACGGACCTGAATGCGTCCGCTGTCGGCGACCTGCTGACAATGGCCGGGTTTGAGCTTGAGGGAATCGAAGAAGTCCTCGGCGAACCCGTGCTCGACGTCAAGGTGATGAGCAACCGGGGAGACGGTCTTTCCGTGTTCGGACTCGCTCGAGAAGTTCTCGCCAAAGATCTCGATGCCCAGCCGACCGACCTCTATCGGCGTGCTGTGGCACGGTTCGTCACTGGCGATTCGTCCAGTTTAGGACCCAACCCGGCCTCTGTCTCGATCGAAACGACCCATTGCTCCCGCTTTGCCTGCCGGTACTTCGAGGGCCCTCCGAACGGCGACTCACCCGATTGGCTAAAAAAGCGGCTGGATCAGGTGGGACAGCGTTCACTCGGGATCTTGGTCGACCTCACGAACTACGTGATGCTCGAGCTCGGCCAGCCCTTGCACGTTTTTGACTACGACAAGCTCGAAGAGGGCCGAATTGTCGTCAGAAAGGCTCGCGCCGGTGAGAAGCTGGTGACGCTCAACGAACAAGAACACGAGCTAACTCCTGACCAAATGATGGTGTGCGACGCCAAGAACCCAGTCGGAGCGGCCGGCATCATGGGTGGTTTGCACAGCGAGGTGGGAACAGGAACCACGCGCGTTCTGCTCGAGTCGGCTCACTTCCTAAATACCAGCGTGCGACGAACTCGCCGTCAACTTGGGCTAAACACCGATGCGTCGTACCGGTTCGAACGAAGCGTCGACCCCGATGGGGTCGTGGCCGCGATCGAGCGATTCACGGAGCTTCTCGGATACGCGGGTAGTGAAGTGCTGGACGTGTATCCCGGTCGAGTTCAGCGAGAAGTGGTCGAAGTGCGACTGGATCGCGCGAACCTGCTGCTCGGCATGCCCATTCGGTTCGACGAGGCCAAAGAGTATCTTGAGCGGTTGGGCATGACCGTGATTGGGCACGGTGACCCTTATTCCGTCATTCCTCCCACCTGGCGGCCAGACATCGTTCGCGAGGAAGATCTCATCGAGGAACTGGGGCGTGTACACGGCTACGATCGTATTCCCGAAGCTCTCCCTAAAGGCGTGACCACGGAAGGTGGTGTCCTCGGTGTCTATCTCAAGGACGAACAACTTCTCAAGGCGGCCGTCGGGGCAGGATTCATTCAAACTATAAGCCACTCGCTTCGAGACCGTCATGCGCTGGACGCTTCCAGCGAAAATCGAATCGGTCCGCGGAATCCGGCCAGTCCTGACACCGCCTGGCTACGAGACTCTCTCCTGCCCAGCCTATCCGACGCCGCCCTGCGAAACGGCGGCAGAAACCTCCACCTGTTTGAGATTGGGCAGGTGTTTCGTTCGGTGAACGACGGCGGGTATCTGGAGAGGAAGTCGATCGCCTTCCTCTCGACCGGCGAGCTTCTTCCGACCCATCGGAAAGGAGAATCTGTACCGGTTGCCGATTTCTTCAGCCTGAAGGGCGTCATCGAGTCGGTTGCGGCGGCCTCCGGCTTCAAGTTTGAACTTCAACCGGCCGAAGGGGAAGACGCGCGTCTTCATCCGACGCGCCAAGCGAAGATCTTGGTTGGCGGGTCAGTTGTCGGTGTTCTGGGCCAAATACACCCTCAGCTCGCCGAAGATCTGAAGCTTCCGGACGGCACGGTACTTGCCGAGTTCGACGTCCGAAAGGCGTTCGAGTTGGGCGAGACGGAAGTGCGTGTCCACTCAATCAGTCGGAATCCTGCGGTAGGGCGTGACATTTCGTTGTTGATCGATAAGGACGTGCCCTACTCCTCGATTGCCTCGGCAATCGAGCAGGCGGCCGGCTCGGTTCTTGAGCGGCAGTGGCTCTTCGACGTCTTCGACGGCGCTTCTATTCCCCAAGGAAAGCACTCGTTGGGAATTGGCCTTTCGTTCCGAAAGTTGGGTGAAAACTTTACGGACGAGCAAGCGAACCAGGTGCGGGAGCAAGTCGTTTCGGCGCTTGTCGCGCTTGGGGGCGTGACGCGATAGCCGCCGCTTCCCAAACCGCCCATCCAAGTCCCACGACGAATACCGATCTCATCGCCAACGGAAGGTAGTGATAGTGATCGAACTGCTTCAGCCAAGCCATCGGTGAATAGGTCAGCCAGGAAAGCACCCAACCCGTGCCGCAGAGAATCCACTGCTTCCGTAGGATCCATATTGCCGCGATCGTCTCGACGGTCTGCCAGAAGAAACCGGTCACAACCGGAGTGACCAGCACGAAGAGCCCCAACTGGGGATCTGCCGCTTGGGAGAGGGAAGGGATCAGGCCCGCAAACGGCAACACATAGTCCGCTAGCGAAAGCCAAACGCCTGGTCCATGACGGAACTGTTGGAGTTGGTAGCCGGATGGAGCACTCGGAACGACCGCGTGCCGAAGAAGCCCGTAGACGACTAACACTCCCCCGAATAGGATTTGGAGTTTCCAGCGTGGTCGAAGTCCTTGAAGCGAGAGGGAAAAGGCAACCACCGCCAGAGCGGCAGGAATCATGACTGCCTGCTCGTAACTGGCAAGGGCTAAGGCCAAGCTCAGCGCTGAGATCAGAATCCATACCCAAGCGCCTCCGGAAGTCCGGTCCGCCTTTATGACCGTATTGCGGGTTGCCGGCGGCGTCAAGGGCGTGATGGGTGGACTAGCACGTCTTTCGGCAGATAGCCGCTCGTAGCGCGCGTACGAGGCAAGGCTGATGAGAGCGAAGACCGACATCACTGAAGCGGTTCGCCCTGGCAGCCAACCGATCATGCGGGCATCGAGGCTAACCCTTCCCACGACCTCGTGTTGGAGAAACGCGATCGCGAAGAACAGCGGTAAGTAGAGACTTACTCGACCACGATGTCTCCAGATCCCAACAGCAAGGAGAGACCACATGGCCACGTCCAACAGCGCACTAACCGATCCGATCCCAGCCCATTGCCAACTCGCAAAGAGCACGGCGGATGCCCCAGCAAAAACTGGACGTTCGGTCAACTCGCGTACGAACCACAAGAGCAGGAGAACGCACAGAATGCACAGAATGGCATTCGTCCACCCGTATCCGACCGGATTATTCCCGTACAGGCGGTTGTCCCATTCGAAGGCAAGGGTGGCTACTGGCCGGTAGAAATGGTTTTGGAGGGGCCAGTCTCCGGCAAACCAACTGAACGGGCTGTGACGCTGTCGAATCGCCTGCAGCAGAACCGAGGTGTCGGAATCATTCAGAAGTTCGGGGCTGGTGGCGTGGTGAAGGGCAATGGGCACGCACGCGAGTCCCGTCGCTACGATTGCGGGCGTCCATCTTCTCACCACGCAGATTATGTCCGGCATCGCCGTGAGTTCTGTGCGTATAAACTAGAGGAAATGTTCAAGCACACTTTGTCTCTCGTCGCGGCGACTGCCGTTTGCGTGGCCTCTGCCCACGGTGGATCCGAGCGAGCGCCCGCCTTCCGCCTGTCGACCCTCGATGGCAAGACCCTGACAAACCAGAGTCTTAAGGGCAAAGTGGTCGTTATCGACTTCTGGGCGACCTGGTGCGGGCCTTGCCGACAGGTCTCCAAGATCATGCAGACCCTTGAGGCCAAGTACGGTAAGCAGGGCGTGAAAATCGTGTGTGTCGACGTGAAGGAGCAGACCCCCTCGAAAGACGCCGTCGTCAAGTACAAGGCGAGTCATGGCTACACCTATGCGTTCTCGGTAGAAAACGGCGAACTCGACAAGACCATGAACGTCACCACGCTGCCAACGGTAGTGGTCATCGACAGGACAGGATCCATCCAGTATCGGCACACAAGCCTCACCGGCCTCGCTGGCGAACTCGATGCCGCCGTGGCCAAGGCTCTGAAGAGCTAGTTACGGAAGCGACACTTAGCAATTGATTTCGATTGCTAAGTTAGTCTCGGATTAGTAGGTGCGCTCCTCTGAGCGGGCGGATAGGGAAGGGACAGGTGGATTCGTTCGCGGACGCGTCGCGCAAGTAACTCCATTCGAAGGAGGACTCTCGTCCCTCCGGTGGGTGCTAGTGCGTGCCGGGAGGTTGATTCTTGAGGGTGATCGTGCTTCCAGTGGGTTTCACGAGCGCCCAGCCTCGCTTAGAAGAGATCACTGACGCTCCTTCGATTCGAGCCTTTGAAACGGGGATCCAAATTGCTTTTCCGGCCAGAATCTTCGGGACCTTCATCGTAAACGTATCTGGCTCTTCGACCGCCATGACGACGGCGTCGGGAATGTCTTTGGCTGACTGAGATCCCGTGAGCCTCAACGATCGCTGAAAAACGGTCGGTGGCAGCAGTTGTGAACAGTAGAGCATGAGGCCCATGTAGGCATTCATCGCTTTGGGGCCGGTCCCGCCGAGCACGTTAAGATCGGGTGCGGAACTGGCAGACGCCACTACAAGAGGATCCACGTTCTTTTGCACCCATTTGTCGAGTTCAGGCGCGGTGGCCCCCATCGCGTCTTGAGGCTTTAGCTCGTCCTTTGCCAACTCATCTCGTAAGTAGGTCAGGAACAACCGCTCTCCCAGGTAACCATTTCCCCAGTCCTCTGGAGTGTTGAACCCTCCTATGGCCGGTAGTGATGCATGTCCGTACTCGTGGGCAACCTCACGCGCCATCTCTACTGGATCGGTAAAGCTGGGAAGGTCATAGATATAGATCGTGTTGACCTTCTGATTCCGCGCCAAAGATGGGTCGATGTCGAAAAGCTGTTCGCCGCCCGCCGTTCCACCCCAACAGAGATATACGTCGACCATCTGGTCGTCGTACAATGGCGAATGGTCCAGCTTTAGACGATTATAGTTGTACTCCCAGAGCCTAAGCAGCATCTCGGTAACTGCAAAGGCCACGTCGTTCTTCTGTTTCCGTTCCTGCTCATAGACTCGGAAACGACAATGCAAGGTCGTGTCGTCACCGTCAATGTGAGCCAAGCCAAAAGTGGAAAAGTCGAATTCAAACGGCTGACGATCCTCTCCCAGCCCAAACTTTTTAGGACTGAGCTGGGGCCGAGGAAGGCGGTTTTCTGGGTCGAACTGCACCATCAGTCGCGACAGCTTGCCAAACGGATTTGGGAGTAGCGTCTTGCTGTAAGAAACGATGGATTGTTGTCCGAGGACAAGTGCAGCTACGAGCGTCAGCATAACCGTTGTTAAGGAGGGGACTTGGTTGAGTTTAGTTCTCGATCAGGTGGGTGAGGTATCTCTCGGCGTCAATCGCCGCCATACACCCAGATCCGGCCGCCGTGATGGCTTGGCGGTACTCCTTGTCCGCCACGTCGCCAGCCGCAAAGACGCCGGGCAAGTTCGTTTCCGTAGTTCCAGGTTTAGTGATGAGGTAACCGACATCGTCCATGTCGAGAACGCCCTTAAAGAGATCCGAGTTCGGCTTGTGACCGATGGCGATGAACACGCCATCAATCGCTAACTCTCTCTTTTCTTCCGTTACCGTATCCGCGAGTCGGACGCCAGTGACCTTTCGGGCTGGATCTGTCTGTCCTACGATCTCATCGATCGCGGTGTTCCAGAGCACTTCGACCTTGGGATTGGCCAGAACCCGATCCTGCATGATCTTGCTGGCGCGGAATTCATGGCGGCGGTGGGCCAGATAGACCTTGCTAGCATGCCGAGTCAGATAGTTGGCCTCTTCCATGGCGGTATCTCCGCCACCGACGACCAAGACCTGCTTATTCCGGAAGAAGAATCCATCGCAAGTGGCGCAAGCGCTCACTCCAAATCCGCCGAAGGTGACCTCGGAGGGTAACCCCAACCATCGCGCGCTGGCGCCGGTAGAGATGATCAAGGCGTGGGCCATGTATTCGCCACTGTCGGTGCGGACCGTGTAGGGGCGCTCGGAGAAATCGACGCTGGTGACTTCCTCTTGGTGGATGACGGTGCCGAATCGCTCTGCCTGCTTCTGGAACAGCTCCATGAGCTCCGGCCCCATGACTCCATCGGGGAACCCTGGATAGTTTTCTACCTCAGTGGTAATGGTGAGCTGACCGCCAGGCTGAAGGCCGGCGAACATCACCGGATTCAGGTCTGCTCGCGCCGCGTAGAGGGCTGCCGTGTAGCCGGCAGGACCAGAGCCGATGATGATGACGTTGTGAACCATAGATCCTTACTAAGTCGAAGTTTACCTTTCGGCTCTCAGAGTCCCAGGGCATGCGCGTCGTTTGATTGGTCCGGTCCGTCTCTATCTTTTTAGAAGCTATGTCAGACCAAGAGACAACCACTCCGAGTGAGCCTATCAGCGTATACGAGCACGTCGCACAGATTTTAAATGCGATGGCGACAATTTCTTGGCAAAAACTTGGACTTCAACCGGATATGATGACCGGTAAGGTTGTACAAAACGTGGCCGAAGCAAAGGTCGCCATCGACATCACCGCCTATTTGGCCGGTGTTCTTGAGGCGGAGCTCGACCCGGAAGACCGGAGAAGTATCCAAGGATTGGTGCGTGATCTCCGGGTCAACTATGTACAAAAGGCCAAGGAGTTAGGCACTTGAAGAGGGAATTGACGTCAGGTATCGGAACGCGCGGAGTGAGTGGAGTCTGGTCCAACGCTAGGTCGCTGGTTTTGCGCACGCGCATCGCGATTCGGGATCGGATCGATGCGCGGAGTGAAATCAACAGCCGCAAAATGGGGCCTTCTGTACAAGAAAGGCAGTCAGACTTGATCAAATTCTATGATCTCTACGAAGAGTTCGTTGAGATCTTGTGCGATGCCGCTCAATACGGTCCCGCTCCTAGATTAGAGTCGAGCTACGCCCGCCTCCATTCGGCGATGGTGGCGAGCTATCGGGAGCTTAGGCCCTTTGTCGGAGCATTCTTGGCTCCGGACGACACGGATGCGTTCCGATTTGAGTCAGGAAGACCTGAGGATGCCTTTGAAAGACTTATTGCCGCACCAACTTTGCAAGATTTCCTGCATCATGACGATGGAGAGATGATTTTCCGTATCATGAAAACGCGGGAGGCGCTGAACCTTTATGGTGAGCACCTTCGGCAGCTTGCTAGTCGTGTCGCATGAGGCACACCTTTGCCAATCCTGACTTCGAAGCCCTCACTAAGCTTTGGAACGAGTTTCATCCTGCGCGGTATGCGATCGACGAAGATCTGCTTCGGCTAAACACCGTGCAATCTCCCGTGTTCGATTGGGGCGCGTCGTCGACGTGGTGGGAATCAGGCCAGGTCTGCGGCTTTGTGGCGGTGAAGAAGTCGGCGGTCAGCCTTTACCCAGGGCCGGACCAGGACGTTGCTCACATCTCGGCGATCGTCTACCGCGACGCTCGGATCGGCGTAGACATGCTGGCCGATGTGAAGATGGCTCTCCGTAATCGAGGGATTTCCAAGCTCGTCTTCGGGCAGGACTCCCGCCACTTTTTCCCTGGCTGCCCTATTGACTCGAAAGCCCTCCAAAGTTTCTTGATGGTTGAAGGGTTTACCGAGGGTGGGCTCGCAAACGATCTCGAACGGGATCTTGCCGACTATCAGAACCCTTATCCGGCTCCCATCCCTGGCGCAACGATGCGATACGTTGAGGCCGAAGATCTCCCGGCGCTCACCGAGTTCATGGAGCGGGAGTTTCCAAAGCGTTGGAACTACGATATCGCCCACAAGGTTCGCCTGGAGGGCTCGACCCCTACGGTGTTCGGACTGTTCTACGGAGAAACGCTAGAGGGCTTCGCACTGGTCCAACAGGGAACGGCTCGCATTCCAATCGGCGGGGCGGTCTGGAGAAATTCACTCGGACCCAATTGGGGCTCACTCGGCCCAATCGGCGTCTCCGAGCATCTTCGTGGACAGGGCGCCGGTGGGGCGCTCCTGGGAGCCGCGTTAGAGCAGCTTAAGATTGAGGGCGTCCGCCAGTGCATTATCGACTGGACGAGTCTTGTGGACTTCTACAGAAAATTCGGTTTCGAAGTCACCCGGCAGTACCGCACGATGACGCTGAACCTTGAGTCGAACAATGGCTTAAAGTAATCGTTTGGGCTAGCCAACATCCTTCTTCGTGATTGGTTTTCGGGCGCCGTGATACACCCGAGCGATATAGACCGTGTTTTCTGTGTCGTGCACTTCGTAAATTACTCGGTGGCTATGGTGGTGAATCGAGCGAAGTTCTCTCTTGAGTTGGCCCGCCTCCGGAATGAGCGCATACCGATGCGGG
The DNA here is from genome assembly GCA_903904815.1 of uncultured Armatimonadota bacterium. Lineage (GTDB taxonomy): Bacteria > Armatimonadota > Fimbriimonadia > Fimbriimonadales > Fimbriimonadaceae > Fimbriimonas. The sequence goes on along the minus strand of CAIVDU010000005.1, from coordinate 64,456 downwards.
AGTTCGCGAAGCGTCTCGATCTCGCGAAATAGTCCTTCAACCCATTTTCTGGCTTCAACAACGGAATTTAGGGCGATTCGGTCCGCGAATTCCGAGATGTCCTGAACGGCTGCATCCGCCAACTGGATTTTAAAAGCCATACTTTGCTTTCATTTCCGAGTAGACCTCATCGAGTGGTCGCGTCCTTCCCTCGTCGATGTCCTTAATGCCCGCTTTGACGGCGGCGATAAAGCGTTCGCGTTCTAGGTTTTCTTCCATTTGCTGAAAACTGATGGGGTCAACCAAGACCGCTTGAACCTTCCCATTCACCGTGATGAGCATCGGTTCCCTGGTCTCGTTCAGACCCTCTATGTAGCCTTTGGCGTTGCGCTGGAAGTCTGAAAGTGAGTGTGAGTTCGTGATATTTGCCATGGAGTCAATCGATGGAAATTAGATGTTAATTTCATGTTACTCGATTCGCCGACCGATCGGATGAGCCGGCATATTCTAGATCTGTGACTTGGAATAAGTGGTCCAGAACCCACCCAGCAAGTCATCGTCAAGCTTCGAAAACGACCATCTGGTGACCGTCGACCACCGGCACTTTCAGTCGAGTAGTTCCATCAGCGTGAGTGAATTCCAACTGCTTCCCCTGGGGTTGCAACCAGACGGAAGTCGGCTCGGGGCCAGACAGACTCAGACTCACATCGAAGACGGGCAGCCGGTCCTCCACGATTTCGTGTACCAGTCCCCGCTTTTCGGGAATGTAGTGCAAAAGGTGCACGATTCGCCGATCCCCTTGTTGGGTCAGGGTTGCTTGAAGGCTTGCGGGACCGCTTGCGGTGACAAGAGGCGTGGGAAGAAGGCGTCGCAGCAGCGCGAGCAGTAGTTCTCGATGCAGGATCATGCTGTGCCGCGCGTAAGTGGCGAAGATGGGATGGGCCAGATAGATGATGTGGCCCTTCTGCACGACGCCTGGATCGACGCCTTCACCACGAATTGGAGCGTGGGCGTGACTGCAGAAGTGGTCCCACGTGCGGTTGAAGTACGGCTCATACACGTGAGCAAGCACTTCAGCGCCTTCGGTCGGGCGAACTTGCTGCCCTTGCTGGTACATCACAAACGGGCTCTGCTCGCCGGGAATCTCAAGCGCGTCACCCGACTTCAGGAAGTCAGGTGAAAAGGGAAGTGCGCCGACGTGTTCCGCCGGGAATCCCTCCAACTCGAATCCAGAAAGCCCAGATGCGATCACGCTTCCGCCATTTTTGACGAAGGCATTGATCTTGGCGACGAACTTCTCGCTCAACTCGATGGCGTCCGGGAGAATCAAGACACGGTATTGGGTGAGGTCGATTCCATCGTCCACGATATCAAATTGGTGGCGGCCTTCCATGAGAATCCTGGTCGCGCCGAGATTCGACTCATTGACGCCACCATGGCCAGGTCGCAGCGTTTCTGACGTCACCACTGCGATCTCGGTAACCGGGCGAGCGCCCTTGCACCAAGGCTCGCGCTCTTCAATCTGACGATAGACACTCCCGATCAGGGAGTAGGTTTGGGGGTCCAGCACGCCCGAAGGATGGAGCTGATCACCGACGCTGCACTTTCCGCCCTGGGCCAGCATCGAGAAGCACTCGTATTCGAGGGCCGCCTGGGGCTTGTAGCTGTTAAAGTGGCCCCAAGTCTCGGAGAATCGCCCGGTCATTCCGAGATAGTCTTTTCCGAGCGTTCGGGCGTAGCGTACGGTCACTGGAAAGTGCATATAGCCCCAACCTCCGCTCGGAAGGGACTCAATCTCCAGATGGCTAAAGTCTTCCATCACCGGCCGATGGATGGGCCCAACGTGTCCCGAGTTGTGAAAGACCCGACAGCCAGGTTTCTTCGCATGGACCGCGCCGGTAAGTTTGCTGGTGTAGCGCTTGAGAATGTGGGCGCGCATCTTCTCTTGGTCCGTCGCCGGGTCCAGGCCCAGACGCTGAAACTCTGCCAAGCACCACGGACTATGGACGCCCCCCGCCGAGATTATGTCAAAAAAGAGACCATCCACCTCGTCGCCGAACAGGTCCAATACCTCCTCGGTTTGTTCGACCACGTAGTCCAGATAGGGAGAAGCGAAGTCGAGCTTGTGCCAGCCAGCCTGTAGTGGTTTGGCGCCGTCCTTATGGCCATCCTCCCAAACTTCTACCCACTCCGGGTGGGTTCTGGCGGCGTACTCATCCCATCCAACCGTGATGTAGATGGGGCATCGAATGTCGGCCGCGTGACAAGCTCGAATCTGCTCTGCCAGCAGATTGCAGGTGAGGTGGGGGTGACGGTTGGGGAAGCGAGTGTCGTGATAGATCCAGCCGTGGTGACATCGACTGAACAGGGTGACGCTGTTCACATGGGCGTCTTTGAGCGTTCTTACGAACTTCTCTGGGTCAAATTCGGACCCAATGCCCGGAATGTGCTCGCTCGTGTGAAAGTCCAGGTGGACCTGTCTAAACCGAAGTTCGTTCTCCATGCTTTCAAGGGTTACGCTACCCCGAACTGAGTCTTCGTTTCCGGAAACCAGAATAGCCGGGAGTTTAAAGCTGGCCCAGCGAATTTAAGAACCCGTAGCCCGCAGATGATTTGTGCTGCGGCCTGCTGCGTACCAGTTCATGCCGCCAGCTACAGGTGTGTCGTGCGCCGACAGGCCCCACGGATGCACGAATCATCCTCCGCCTACCCGTAGGTAGATCTCGTGCAAACGCGGGTCGATCGGCCGCTGTGATCACTCCGACGGTGTTTCAGTCTTTTTCGATTCCGCCAACTTCGCCGCATGTTCGGCTCGAAACTTCTCTCCGACGATCCGCTCTCGCTCCAAGAATTGGCCTAGTTTGATAAAGATGAAGACGGCCACGGAGATAAAGAATCCGCCGACGAACACCATGATCAGGATGATGTTGAGGTTGGCTCTAGCGTCCACGGGGTGAGCTACCTCTTGAAGCGCGCACGACGGTCTTTGCGGTCATAAATGAATGGTACCGGCTCAGGGATAATGAGGCTGGTGTCCACTTCAAAGACTGTCTCCTCTACTCTCGTTCAGATGTCGGAAATCATGACCCCGAACGACGCCAACTTCCTTGGCAAAGTGTTTGGAGGTTCGCTTCTCTCATTGGTGGACCTCTGCGCCTATACGACTGCGGCACGGTTTGCCGGGGAGGTGTGCGTGACTGCCAGCATCGATCGGGTCGATTTTCACGAGCCGATCGAAGTGGGCGAGGTTGTCACTCTAGAAGGCATCGTTTCCTTCGTGGGGAGAACGAGCGTCGAAGTCACGATCGAGATCTATGCCGAGAACATCTTCAAGCGGATCAAACGCCATACCAACACGGCAAGAGTCATGATGGTCGCCATTAAGGATAATCGACCGGTCGAGGTTCCGAGACTTATCTGCGAGACCAGAGAAGACAAAATTCGCTTCCTTGAGGGCAAGCTTCGAAGAGAATTGAGGACACGCCACCAAGAAGAGCGAGCGAAGATTTACTTAAGATTTGCCCAGGCAGACGACGCTGAGCTTGACCGCTTGCTTTCGCAAGAAAGTCTGAGTTAATCCTGTAAAATTCGCTTAGAATAGACCATGGGGTTTGTCCGTAGACTTTCCGTTCCTAGCACATCACTTCTTTGCTTTGGCGTGATCGGAGTCGTGGGAGCATGGGGTTACACGAGCTATCTTGCTAGCACCCGATTCGATGGAACTGAGAACTATTCCATCGACTATTCCAAGAACTTCAAGGGTTGGGCGCCAATGCCGAAAACCCCCGAGTCGCTTTTCATTTTTGAGAACCTCAAGAAGGGTTACATCTTGCGAGGCTCGGTCAGCCAGGTGATTTCGGACGTCAACCCGACCCCTGACTTAACCACCGACTCGATGGCCCAGTTCTACATTGACCGGACGCGCGAGAACATGCCGAACTGGACCGCCGAGCGAGTTCAGGATCTCAATGGCAAGAACGTGAGGTTCAGCTTGATCGAACGGAAGCAGAAGGACCACACGGTTTTGACTGCCTTCACGGTGAAGGGCAACACGACGTTCATGGTGAGTCTGTCTGCCCGGAGCGGTGACCCGGTGGTGGTAAAAGACGCCATCAATAATCTGACCGACTACGTAAAGAGCATCGCCCTCAATCAATCCGACATGGGAGGAGGAAAGAAGGCCGTGGCCGAGGCGAGCGCCAACCCGCTGGCGATGCAGTAGGGACACAGTCCAGATTCTCTTCCGGACCCACTACTCCCCCACTTTTGCCTCTCCAAAACGAGAAAGGCCTTCCTGGCGCCAGGAAGGCCTTTCTCGTTTTCGAAGGATTGGGTCAGCTCTTGAGCGCTTCTGCGCCACCGACGACTTCCAAGATTTCCTTGGTAATCGCGGCCTGTCGCTCTCGGTTTGCCGTGAGCGTCAGCTTCTGAATCATCTTGCCCGCGTTGTCGGTCGCCGACGTCATCGCGGTCATTCTTGCTCCGAATTCGCTGGCGGTACCCTCGAGAAGGGCTTGCCACACGAGGGTCAAGAAGTAGCGGGGAAGCAACGTGCTCAGCAGTCCGGCCGGATCCGGCTCGAACGAGTAGTTCACGCTTGCCGAGGCTGACTCGCCTGGCTTCGCCTTCGGTGGTTCGATCGGAAGCAACTGAACGATTTGAGGCGTCTGTCGGATGGCCGAATAGAACTTCGAGTAACAGACGTAGATTCCGTCCACGTTGCCCGACTCAAACAGGTCTCTAGAGACCTTCGCTACTTCAATTGCGTCCTGCAGTCGTGCGCCTGCGCTCGGTACCTGAAGCGAGTGGGCGACGTCAAAACCTCTCTTCGAGAAGAACTGCGTACCCTTCTTTCCAACCGTGAGAAGTCGAACTTCTGCGGTCTGCTCTTTGATGAAGTCGCTTGCCTTTCGGATGAGCGCGCCATTGTAGGAGCCAGCCAAACCACGATCAGAGGTGATGAGGATCAAGCAGATGCGATTCTGGGGTCGCTTCTCCATCAGCGGGTGAGACGGAAGGTCTCCTGCCGACGAGATCGATGCCATCAGTTCACGCATCTTTTCCGAGTACGGTCGAGCCTCGATGACTCGATCGGTCGCCTTTTTGAGGCGTGCCGCCGCAACCAGCTTCATCGCTTTCGTGATCTGCTGGATGTTCTTGGCGGCTCGGATGCGCCCACGAATCTGCTTAAGCGTCGCCATTTCTTAGTATTTGAACCCTGCGGCGTATTCTTGGACAGCCTTCTTAAGGGTCTCCTCTACGTCTTTGCTGATTGCTTTGCTGGTTCGAATGCTCTCGACCACGTCCGGGTACTTATCTTTCACGAACTGGAGAAGGCCGATTTCAAACGGCTTGACCGCTTCGCTCTTGATCGAGTCAAGAACGCCTTGGCCACCAGCGAAGATCGAGATAACTTGGTCCACAACGCTCAGCGGGCTGGCAAGGTCCTGCTTGAGCAGCTCGGTGAGGCGCTGGCCTCGGGTGAGCTGTCGCTGGGTTGCTACGTCGAGGTCGGAAGCGAACTGGCTGAAGGCAGCGACGTCGCGGTACTGCGCCATCTCAAGCTTCAACTTACCGGCAACCGACTTCATCGCCTTGATCTGAGCGTTTCCACCGACACGGCTAACCGAGATACCCACGTTGATAGCGGGTCTGACGCCGGCGAAGAAGAGGTCAGGCTCAAGGTAGATCTGACCGTCGGTGATCGAAATCACGTTCGTCGGAATGTACGCCGAAACGTCGCCGCTCTGTGTCTCGATGATCGGAAGAGCCGTCAGCGAGCCTCCACCCTTCTCGTCGGAGAGCTTCGCAGCTCGTTCCAGCAAGCGGCTGTGGAGATAGAAAACGTCTCCCGGATACGCCTCTCGTCCTGGCGGACGTCGGAGGAGCAGCGAAAGCGCTCGATAAGCCTGAGCGTGCTTCGAAAGGTCATCGTAGATGACCAGAGCGTGCATGCCGTTGTCGCGGAAGTATTCACCGATGGTTGCGCCAGCGAACGGAGCGAGATATTGCATCGCGTTCGAGTCAGCGGCGGTGGCCACGACGATGGTCGTGTACTCCATGGCGCCGTACTCGGTCAGGGTCTGAACGACGCGAGCAACGTTCGACATCTTCTGGCCGCAGACGACATAGATACAGTAAACAGGCTCTACGCCGGACTCGTGGGTCGACTTCTGGTTGATGATCGTGTCGATACAGATCGAGGTCTTTCCAGTTTGTCGGTCGCCGATAACGAGTTCGCGCTGACCCTTACCGATCGGGATCATGGCGTCGATCGCCTTGATGCCGGTCTGGAGGGGCTGGGTAACCGGCTGTCGGTCGACAACGCCAGGGGCGATGACCTCAAGTCGGCTGAACGAATCGCTCGCGATGGGTCCCTTACCGTCTAGAGGCTGGCCGAGCGAGTTCACAACTCGTCCGAGCATGCCCTTTCCGGTGGGGATCTCGATGATTCGACCGGTCGTCTTGACTTGGTCTCCCTCTTTGATGGAAGCACCGTTTCCGATGATAACGGAACCGATGGAGTCTTCCTCAAGGTTGAGCGCCAAGCCCATGATGCCGTTCGGGAACTCGAGCAGTTCGCCCATCTGGCAGTCGTGCAGGCCGTAGATACGCGCGATGTCGTCTCCCGCTTGGAGGACAGTGCCTACCTGCTCGGTTTCGACAGTCTTCTCGAACTTTTCGAGTTCCTGTCGAAGAATGTCTGTGATCTCTTCTGGTCTAATGCTGGCCATTGGGTATCTCGTATTCCCTGATTCTTAAGCGTTACGCCTGCTGCTTGAGCAGGTCGTGGCGAAGACGCTCTTTGAGCTGGTTGAGGGCTCCGCGTACCGTACCGTCGAGGACGTAGGCTCCGTAAGTGACTTTTACGCCACCAATGAGCTTGGGGTCGATCTTGTATTCAGCCTCCACGGTTTTACCGAGGGACTTGTTAAGCTTGGTGATCAGCGCCTTCTTTTCGGCAGCTGACAATGCCATCGCGGATGCGACGGTGGCGAAGACGATGCCTTCGTCATCTCGGCGAATCGCGACGAACTCACGCTGCACCGCTGGGATGTCATGCTCGCGTCGCTTCTCCAACATGACTCGAATGATCTGCATAGTCAGTGCAGTAATTCGGTCGGCGAAGAGTCGGTCGAGGGTCTCGGTCTTCTGCTCGCGGCTCGCATGAGGCGCAAACAGAAAGTCCTTGAATGCCGGATCGCGGTCAAGCGCTCCGATAATGGCATCGAGATCGCTCTCGACGGCCGCTACGACAGCGTGCTTCTTTGCGACGTCGTACAGCGCCTGAGCGTATCTTCGACCGATTCTTTTATCTTCCACGGTTAGGGAGCCACCTCGACGCGGTCGATGAATTCGTTGACGAGGCGACGATTGACTTCGGCGTCGATGTTCTGCCCGAGGATCTTTTCGGTGGCAGAGAGCGTGAGGTCGACGACGTGTAGTCGGATGTCGATGATTGCCTTAACCTTCTCGGACTCGATCTCTTCCGTAGCCTTTCGAAGAAGATCGTCCGCTTTGGCGGTTGCTTCCGACACGAGGGTCTGGCGAAGGCTCTGAGCCTCCTTGATCTGGGCTTCAATCTGGGTGCGAGCACTGGCTTCGGATTCGGCAAGCTGCTTCTCATATCCGTCGCGAAGCTTCTGCATGTCCGCACGCAAGGTCTCTGCGTCCGAGAATGTGTGCTCAAGTTCTTGATTTCTGTGATCGATCGCCTCGGTGAGAGGGCCGATGAAGAAGAACTTGATCACGGGGAAGAGGATCAGGAATACGCCGATGGTCGCAACGGTCATTCCGAGATCGAGATCAAGACCCTGCTTGGTGAAGGTCTCGGTCATCGGACTGAGTTGGTTGATCGACAGATAGGTTCCGCCGACCATCAGCAGGGCGCCGATAATGATGCCGGGGAATATCGATCCAGAAGAGGGCTTCTCGTGACTGCTCATTAGGTTTGAGGTGAGTTTATTTCGAGGGGGTTGCCCCGGCCTCGTAAGGCCGGGGCTAGACGATTACTTGCCGGCGACTGCGCCAGGAACGACGAACACGCTGAGGAGGAATACCAGCTCAACGAACGCGAGCGCGATAAGCATAGCGACCTGAAGCTTTCCGATAGCTTCTGGCTGTCGTGACATGCCCTGCAGAGCGCCGTTACCGATGAGTCCAAGGCCGATACCGCAACCGAGAGCGGCAATGCCAATTCCGAGTCCTAATGTGCTTCCCATATTCTTATTCTCCTAAAAGTTACTTTTCTATTTTGAGGTTATGAAATCGTTATTAGTGAGCGACGGCCACACCGGTGGGGTGGGCGGCTTCTTCTTCGGCGTGATGAGTGACTAGCGAGAGGTACACACAGGTCAGGAGCGTGAAGATCATCGCCTGGACCACGCAGGTCAGGACCTTGATCGGAAGCAGGAACTCTCCAAGCGGGAGATAGAGCGGGCTTCCTAGCTTATTCATCGCTTCCACTGCCGCGTGACCGCCGTGGATGTTTCCATAAAGTCGAAGGCTGAGCGACACGTTCTTCATCAGTTCCGAGATCAATTCGATCACGAAAATCATGAGGGTGATCGGAATCATCGGCCATGCCAGTTTTGGACCGGCAAAGTGCTTGAAGTGGCCGAGAACGCCGTTTGCTCTCATTCCCTCGAACTGGACGTAGAAGATGGAAATGAGCGCCATTCCGACGTTGAAACTCAGATTGGCAGTCGGCGAGTAAGGCATGAACAACGCGAGCACGTTTCCGGTGAAGATCACCATCCAGAACGTCATGATCATCGGCACATACTTGCGGCCGTGGGGTCCGACGGTTCCGACGCACATGTTATCGATGAACAGATAGAGTTGCTCAAAGCAAGAAGTGATGCGCTTTTTGAACACTCGATCGCTGAAGCCAGTCTTGCCCCAAGCCATCAAACCGAACATAACCACCAACAGAATGGTCAATGTGAAAAAGAGGTGGATGGCGTTGTAAGAAGCAGTGTGCTCCACGGAACCTTCAGCGCCTGCTTCCGCAAGCATCGAGGTGCTGGTGAGTAAGAGTTGACCCATGCGAATTATTCGGGTTGATTAGCGTCGCGCGCCAAGCCTCGCCCTACAAGACAGGAATATACCAGACCGAGGCCTCCAATGAAACAGCCCCGAGCCTCGCCACCCATCTTAATTGCCAAGTTTGCCGCCACTAAAAACACCGGCAACTTGCACATGAAAGCCAGCACGATCATGATCGTGCCAAACATCGGTTTTGCCCCGCGTTCGACTCCGTGACACACGATCCCGGTCACGAACCACCAGACGGCAATGCCGAAGCCAGTGGCAAAAAGCCCGAGCGAATAACCGCCCAATCCTCGGAACCCACCGTGGAAATACGAGATTCCAAATCCGGCCGCTGCCGCTAAACCGGACAGGATATACAGCGTTCGAAAACTCACTTGCCTTTGTTCGAGTTGTTGATATAGATGATGGAGACCGTGACTCCGACGGTGGAGCCGATCAGCGCGCCCAGTCCCTTGTAGACATTCGCATTGAGCTGAGCATCCAGCACCCAACCGATTCCAATGCCTAGAAACGGGAATCCCATGATCAGGTAGGCGACCATGAGTCCGACACCGAGACCTCGTGCGTTTTTCTGATCTTGGGCCTGTTTGCGTTCGGTTTCCGCTTTCGTGCTGTCGTGCTTCTCTTTCGCCGCCCAGGCGTTCGCCCGAATGTGTTCGAGTTTTGGAACTTCCGGCAGTCCTGAAGGGATGTTTGCGACGGCTTGAGTCCGTCGCTCAATCTCGTCTTCGGGAAGGTCGGGAAGATCCATCGCCTCCAGTTCGGCACGGATCTTCTTGAATCGTTCCAGTGCCGCCTCTTCGCTCGGCAAGTTCAGCGGGTCTTCGTTTTCCCCAGGCATATTAGTTCTGACGCATTCTGGCACTCCTCGGGGTGCATATAAAGGAGGGAATCGCTAAGGGCCGTACGGTATTTTTACAACGCAGTCGAGAATGCGCTCACTTTGCACTCCGAACAGCTCAAATAACTCATGGAGAGATCGCTTCACACCGAGGTCCAGTTTCTAAAGGGTGTCGGACCACGCCCGGCAGGAGCCTTGGCAAAGGTGGGACTTCTCACCGTGGGCGACGTCCTCTTTTACTATCCTCGGCGTTACGAGGATCGAACCAATCTTCCTCCGATTGCGCGTGCCCGTCCCGGCGACTTCGTCACCGTACGCGGCCAGTTGAAGGCGGTTGACACCCGACCGACTCGGGGCGGAATGGTGATCCTCAAGGCGATTCTCCAGGACAGCTCCGGCTCAATCGCGTTGACGTGGTTCAATCAGCCGTGGATCCGTCGAGTCCTCGAGGCTCATGAAGGAGACCTCATCGCTTACGGGCAGGTGAAGGACAATGGCATGGGATTGGAGATCTCCAGTCCGGAGTGGGAGACCCTTTCCGATGACGATGAGTCGCAAGACTTTGCTCGAATCGTCCCGGTCTATCCCTTGACCGAGGGATTGGCCCAGAAGCTCGTTCGTCGGGCCATTCGCTCGGCCATCGACTACTATCTCGACCTTGTCGAGGACCCTCTGCCAGAGGAGTTCCGTCGCGAACAAAAAATCCAACCTCTCAAGTGGTGCGTTCGACAAATCCACGAACCCGAGAGTGAGGATTTCCGACTCAAAGCTCGTAAGCGCCTCGTTTTCGAAGAGTTCTTCTACATGCAGATTGGGTTGGCCATGCGTCGTGCAGAAACTCAGGCTGAACTGGGAATCAGTTTTCCCATCTCTCGACTCATTCAGGGCGCGCCGACCCCCACGCTGGAAAAATCGTCAGCCCTCGAAGAGCCGTCAACGTCCAGGAAAAAAGATCGCAAGGCGGCAGGGTTGGACCGGGCGAAGTCGGCGATGGCGGCGCTCAATGGCGCTACCGCTCAACCGGCGGTGGTCTCAAGAGTCGACGCGCCAACGCATCTTTTTGAAGCGGAACAGACAGATCTGCGCGACGGTGAGCCCCTGTGGGATCAGGTTCATCGGATGCTCCCATTTGACCTCACCGACGCCCAACGCCGCGTGATCAAGGAGGTCTGGGCCGACATGGAGCGTCCGCACCCGATGAACCGCCTGGTGCAGGGCGACGTGGGTTCGGGAAAGACTGCGGTCGCCGCCTGTGCCATGCTTGCGGCGGTGAGGAGCGGCTACCAAGCCGCGATGATGGCCCCGACTGAGATTCTCGCCGAGCAACATGCCGCGAACCTCAGTCGACTGTTCGAACCGCTTGGCATCGAAGTGGAACTCTTGGTCGGAAAGTTGACCGCTTCCAAAAAGAAGAAGGCGGCAGCCCGGACAAAGGACCACCTGGCCCATATCGCGGTTGGGACTCACGCCCTTATCCAGGGTGGAATTGAGTTCCGGAACCTTGGACTGGTCATCGTGGATGAGCAACACCGTTTCGGGGTCCTTCAGCGCAAAGCCCTCCGAGACAAGAGCCTTGGTAATCCCGATGTGCTCGTCATGACAGCGACCCCGATTCCCAGAACGCTGACCATGACGCTGTACGGCGACCTAGACGTCTCGATCATCGATCAACTGCCTCCCGGGCGTCGCCCCATCAAAACCCACTGGAAACTGCCTTTCGAGAGGCCGAGCATCTACGACGGCATTCGCAAGCTGATTCAAGAGGGAAGGCAAGCCTATTTCGTTTGCCCGATGGTCAGCGAATCAGAAAAGATGCAGGCCCAGGCGGCCGAAGATCTCTTCTACCGCCTTAAAGAGAGTATCTACCCGGACCTTCGCATTGGGCTCCTGCACGGGCAGATGAAGTCGAAGGAAAAGGAAGAAGTGATGAGCCAGTTTCGAGCCCACGAACTCGATGTCCTGGTCAGCACAACGGTGATCGAAGTGGGCGTCGACGTGCCGAACAGCAGCGTCATGGTGATCGAGGATGCAAACCGTTTCGGTTTGAGTCAGCTTCACCAGCTTCGAGGACGGGTAGGCCGTGGCGCGCACCAGAGTTTCTGCATCCTCATCGCGGACGCGAAAAGTGAAGAGAGCCGAGCCAGAATGGAGATCATCCGGGACAGTACCGACGGATTCAAGATCGCCGAGGAGGATATGCGGCTTCGTGGCCCAGGCGACATTGCCGGGACCAAGCAATCAGGCAATCTCGACTTTAAGATCGCCGACTTGATACAGGATAGCAAGATGTTGGAAGTTGCGCGCGATGCCGCGATTAAAGTCATCGAAAACGACCCCGAATTAGAAGATCCTGCCTGGTCCGCCGTAAGCAAGAAGGTCCAAGAGCGAAGAGGCTACGAAGCCCTCGTGGCCATATCCTGATTTAGAAACCGCGGAGCGGTTGCGTGACTTAGCCCACGATTGGACCGTTCCGTGTGGTCCTGTCGTGGGTAGGCTCCGAACAACCTATCAACCCGGGCTGAGTTGAGGACAATTTCGAACCTGCAAGAGTCTTCATGCCTTTCATGACTCCGATTGCTTTGGCCCATGAAGTGTATCTGTGTGAACCGGTGCTAACGCCGCCGGCGACGACGAATCGCTAAACCCACTATGCCGAATCCAACGGCTGCCATTGAAGCGGGTTCAGGAGTTGTCTGGACTTGCAAAACGGACGTGGTGCCGGTAAACGGGTACCAGTTCCCTTCCGAAGTGTACAGAAACGTGTCGCTATATCCAATGCTGTTCAGGCTCCAGGCCCCGGCCCCACTCGACTGAGCCTCCACGTAATACGTTCCAGCCGAAAGCGTGTCGGTGAAGTTTGGCGTTAGAGTCTGCTTCGCCGACGTGCCCGCCACAGACCAGGAATCGAGAACCGTTCCTGGCTGTCCACTTCCGTCCGTCGTCAGACTCACCGTATAGTTCGTCCCAGCTGACAGCACTAGACTGATGCTGGATAAGTTGCTGGCACTCGAAACCGTGAAAGCCGTCGCCACCGATTGAGCGGATGAGACGGTCCAAGAACCGAGCGTGTCGTAACTGTCGCCCGGCCCAAACGTGTTGTAGATCGTTGTCTGCCCATGAGCAGATGCCGCACTTACGATGATGCCAAGGAAAATCAGTTTTTTCATGTTTCCGCTTGCATGGTAAGAGAGATCTCCTGTTTGCGCAAGACTGTAAAAAGAAAAATTGAATTAATGTACGATACAAATATCAATTTATGTTATGTATATCAATTAAAATACACCAGCACTTGTAACAGGATTAGCATTGCGGTTTCGGAGGCGTCACCGGTTCGCTAGAAATGGCTTTGGAGTCGCACTAATCGACCTCGGAGTGAAATCAAGCGTCAGACATCCTTGCCGAACAACCTCCCGTGGGGTAACCGCAAGTTGCAAAGTCCGAGGCAAACCATTCCTCAGCTCTTGGCTAGCCCACTCTACTACCCAGTCCACTCCAAACTCACTCTTGAACCCGCCTTTAGGTCGATAGGCGAATCGAGCTTGAGCGTAATCTTCCCGCTCGCCACTTCGACCACGCCCTGAACGGTCTGTCCATTCATCGTGGCTCGCACACTCGAACCCAAAATAGAGTCAACACCAAACGACAGCTGACTCAGTCTCAACTGCCCCCACGTCACGGTCAGCTCACACCGAGACCGTCCATTCTCATGCTTTTGGGAAAAGCTTCCCCAACCCTCGGCGGTGGTGAATGCCGACCGGAAGTCGTTCGGAGAAACCTTCGGAGAAAACGCCAGCCGCCCGGCGGGCCCGTCGTACTCGAATCCGGACACTGCGGTGAAGACGCCCCAGGACGCCATGGCTCGCGAATAGTGGTCGCTGCACTCGACCTCGTTGTACGGGTTTCTCTTCAGAGGATGGTAACGCTCATGGATGGCGCGGCAAATGGACAGACCTTCCTCCACCAAACCTTCCCAAATCATGTGGCCCGCGACTTGATATTCGCATCCCGTCCAGACCTCGTCTCGGTACAAAACCGGTTCGCCTTCGCGGCCGCCTACCGGCCACGTACACACGAACAGACCGGCTTCACCGGGAAGCGCGAAAGGTCTCTGCGGTGGCCACCGCTTGTTTTGCCCCGCAACGTCAGGAGCCCAGTTGTACTTCCAAACCGACTCGAGTACCTTCTTGACCTTGTCCTGAGGATAGAGATATCCAAGACCGACTTGGTGAGCCCATCCCTGCCCAAAGAGCTGATCGCAGAGGCACCCTGGTCCGTACTGATACTTTTTGTATCGCGATTCGTCGACCTCTTGAATGAAGTATTCACCGTTCCAGAGACGCTTCATCGTGGCCGTGCTGCCGGCTTCGAAAATGCTCTGGCATTGGGCCTGGAATTCGAGGTCTGCCATCTCCCGCGCCATCTCTTCCCCGGCTCGAAGGGCGGCAAGGTAGAGAGATCCGACGAAGGTGTTGGCCCCGAAGAACTCGATGTCATAGGTGTTCGGCTGGGCGTCTTCGATCAAACCGTCGCCATTTCCGTCGTGCGTGATCAGGAACTGGAGCGCCTTCTTGATCCGAGCCCAGTGTCCCTTCAGGAACTGGTTGTCGGCGCTCGTGAGATGTTCGCGATATGCTTTCAGAATCGTGCCGCACTGTCCATCCGCCGCATACTCCCGATCCCCTCGGAACCCAACCAGGCCAGTCGTTTCGTCGAAAGCCTCTCCAAAGTCCTGGAGGTCTCGGACATTCCTTTCCAACTCGGGGAACAGGCGGGCCATCGAATGCTCGTAGTTCCAGACGTGGGTGCAGGTTCCTGAACAGCAGACCACCCCTTCCCAGGACCAGAAGCGCCCGGACTTCCACCACTCGGTCGTTCCTGTGCAGAGATTCCCGATAGTCGAGTGGAGCCGATCGAGCAGCCAGTAGGGAAGGGTCGAATCGTAGAATGTGTCGCGCCAAAGCTTGGTGTCTCGGCTAAGCCGCCGGAAGTTTTTCGCCACATAGGCCACTACCGCCGCAGAGTCTTGGAAGTAGTTCGAATAGTTTCGACCATTGGGGTGATGCGGGAAGTGCCAGCCCAAGACGAATGTGATCGTCTTTGATTTACCAGGCGCCAGGGTGAACGACGAGGGTTGCACCCTGCCGACGAACGGCTCCTCAAGCCCATACGACGGATTCGAGGATGCCGTGCCTCGAGTGAGAACGCCGAGCGAGAGCGTGCCCACATCGCGACGAACGTCTCCGTGGCGAGCGACGATGTCCTGGGGTGACATGACGTAGTCGGCCTGCTGAATCTGGTCCACGTTGATGTGACCCCAGCCCCCTTGGGCTTGGTCCACGATTTCGATGTGTGCGGTCTTCCCCAGATACTCTCGGACGTTCCAGGCATCCCAAAGCAGCTTTTCTTCGTTCCGGCCGGTATCCGTGCGCACCACTTTTCCGTCGATCACCAAGTTCACGCAGGCCTTTCCGGGCTGGTCTCCTCCGCCAATCTTGAAGTTGATGAAGGAGCGCTCAATTTTAAAGGTCGGTGATGTCAGCCGCCCCATGGGGTCGTCTCCACCGAGGAAGGAGTTGACCAGTCGGGTTCCCACAAATCCGGTGACTTGCTGTTGACCGGGCAAGGTCCCTTTGGCTGGTCCAGTCCCGAAAGCAGTCCCCTCGACTTTCCAATCGCCGTAGGTATCTCCTTCAAAGTCGGCGATAACCGAAGGCGGCTCAACTCCGGTCGTTGGCGCAGCCGGGAAGTCGTCGATCGCGTCATCAACCCCATGTGTCATGACCGTCAGCCGGGCGGTTGAACTAGAGGTTGTGTGGCGCTTTCGGGTGGAGACGTGAGCTTGCGCTGCCCGTCCGCACGCGTTTTCAAGCATCCCCTCCAACGCGATCTCTTGGGATTTATCCGAATGGTTGCGAACGGTGATCTCGAAGATGGTGGCGGGCAAGGCCGAGTCTTTCGCATTGAGCGGGATGAACGGAGAGTAGACGGTGGACTCGACCTCCACCGGGCACGTCTCATCACGATACGATATGGCGCCGATCGGATACTCACCCCGAAACTGGATGCCTGCGAACTCGCCGCTCTTCAGCTTCCAAGTCTTCCCGTCGACCGAGATCGAGAATCCGAACTCGACGTCCTTTGGAATGTTCCGCTTGGCGTAGCTGTAAGGCCCCTGATCCTGGAACGAGTGGTGGTTAAAGATTTCCCAGCAGCCCAGGGTTCCATCGCCGCACAAGTAGAGCTGTCCTGCGGCAATTCCCCCGATCGGCATCCCAATCGATTCCAGGGCGGGACCGTCCCAAACCTCTTTCTTCCCCCGAGCAACCAAGCTGGATCGCCACTCCGGACTCAGCCCCTTATTCGCGGGAACTTGATGATCCTGAACCACCAACGTCCCGTCGGCGAGCACCGCCAGAATCTTTCCCGGAAATCCAAACCCTATCGTCGCTCCCCCCGCCATCTTCAGGAGCGTCCGCCTCGTGAGATCCACCATGATCACCGCGATTCTATCAGGGTTTCGATTTCGACTCAGGCCCATTCGGCATGAGCCGCTGCCTCCTTTTCGCAGATTGTTCGTGCTGCGATCATATTAAAGGGGTTGGGGAAGGAGGTTCCGGACCTTCCAATCCGATTGACCCAGCCCGTGGCTCCCTTCACGGGACGAAGTCGGACAGTGATCACTCAGATCCTGAATGATTTCGCGAACGAGCGGCCGTACCCCTGACTAGCTCACCAACAGAGTGATTTCAAACTATCACAGAAGTGCTTGGCGTGGGGGCACCGTGCACTCACGATGTTGGGATCTATCTCTCCAACCAACTCGAATGATCTTTCACCTTTCGAGTAAAGCCCCGATGTAGCCTGGTCGAGTGCCGTGTAAATGTCTGCTTTGGCGACGGACTCCAGGTTCTGCCACTTTGGAACAACGCCAGCGCGATATGCACGGCCGAACTTCCTGGCCAACGCCAATTCATCCGCGACCAGCCACGTTTCCATCGCCGTCACCATCATAAACACGTATCGACCGTGTTGATCCTCCAACTCTGCCCAACCTTCTCGCAGTTTGAGGTGCCTCCAAGCAAGTTGAGGATCAGCTCCGGCGGGTTCCTCGCTATCGACTAACAGGAGAATGAACTCATCTTGCTGTCGACTCCAGAAGCTGTTCCATGCCACATCCCAAGTCTGGGTTCGGCCTCCACACGGCACGAACGCTGGACTTTGTTCGATGCCGAGCTTGTCAGCAAATTGGCGAAACCCACGGCGTAGGGCGATGTTCGCCGACTGATTTTTGCCTTTTCCGCGAGTCGCACCTTCGACGTAGACTTTGACCTTCCTCACCAGCGGTTACCGCCAATCTCCCCCATGTTCCACAACTCGCCCAGTGTATGGTCCTTCAACCAGATCCCTAATTTTTCCGCGCTTAACCGCTCGAAAATTGATCCCTGTGGACCGCGACTGCAAACAACAACATCTTCAGGTGAAGTACTGAAAGAATCGAGCAAGACCTGAGAGTGAGTCGTAACGATCAGTTGCATTCGAGAAGAAGCTTCTTTGATCAGCTTTCCGAGATGTGGGAGAACGTCCGGGTGCAGGCCAAGTTCTGGCTCTTCTATCGCCACAAGCGCTGGAGGGTCGGGATTCAGCAAAATCGCAAGTAAGCTTAGATAGCGCAATGTGCCATCCGATAGCCTCGAGGCAGGAATCGATCGACCGTTTCCCTCGTCAAGAAATACTTCAACTAGGCCGCCCTTTACAGATGTGTCAATACCTTCGACACCCGAAATGAGTTCCCGGAGGCGGTGGACAAGGTCCTTCTTGACCCCTCCCCGCATGCCGGAGATAATCAAGGGTAGATTCTCCGCGCTCTCCGACAAAAGCGAACTCATTAGGTCTGATGGCTGGGATCTTCTTAGTGGGGACGAAGGGCCAAAACTCCAATCTCTGTAAAACTGAAGTGAGCCATAGGATGCTTGAAGCGCCTTTAGATAGGGGTATCGTCCACCCGGATCTTTGACCTGCGACAGGATTGATTCTTCCTGATCTAGGTCGTTGTATCCGAATTTCTGTTCTGCACCTACGCCATCTCGAACTACTGCGAGGCCACTCATCTGTTCGTAGGCGAAGTACGTCTCTTTGACTCTCTGCGAAGAAGCGAGTATTGTCTCTTCGCTTAGATTGAGGTACTCGTGGATTTGAATAAAGGCCATCGTATGAATCAGCAAGCGGTCGTTGTGGGCCACTGATGCGCCAATTGTGGCTAGGCCTCCCGAGCGCCGACCATCGGTCCAAAACACATTTCTAAGTCCAGACCCCGGTCTCGTCAAACGCTTTAGACTGCTAGGACTAGCCTTCAGAAACGACAAGACCTCAAGCAGGTTAGACTTGCCCGACCCATTCGGCCCAGTCAGAACATTCAAATCTCTCAGGTCGAGATCGATGCCCTCAGGGCCAAAGGATAGGAGACCGCTGACCTTCAGGTTCTTGATGAGCATGGAATTGCACGCATTGTACTTAATGATCACCGGCTGACACGAATGCAAATGGCGATTGCTCTGAAAGACTCAGCCGGGCAGTCGGGCTTGAGGAACGGTTGTAGAGTGTCGGGCGCCTGCCCTTGGAGAATCGGTTGTGTGATCGCTATTCGGTGCTCCAGGCGCGACATACTCAAAATAAGCAATGTCCGATCCTCTAATTCCCACCATCACGCCAATAGAGCTCAAGGCCGAGCTCGAATCTCCCAATCCTCCCAAACTCCTCGACGTCCGTGAGCCTCACGAGCTTGAGATCAGCCGCCTTGCGAATGTTGTGCACATCCCACTTGGCCAAATTCCGGCCGGAGTCGGAGAACTAGACAAAGACGCCGCCTGGGTCGTGATCTGCCGTAGCGGGATGCGGAGCGCTCAGGCAACCGAGTACATGCTGGGTCAAGGATTCACGAACGTTCGTAATCTCACCAGCGGAATGAACGGCTACGCCCAAACCGCCGACTCAAGCTATTCGGTCTATTAACACCCTCGTACGTTGACCCAACGAATAGGCCAACAAAGGACGCCCGAATGAGACCTCGTCCACCCGATAGGGAACCCTTTTTTCACTGCGTGAAGATTCAGTGGGATCAGGTCGAATCCAAGGACCGTTTCCCGTTCTCGATTCCTGCCATTCAAAATATCGAAGTTCTGGATTTGCATCCTGCGGTCACGTTTCTCATTGGCGAAAACGGCAAGGGGAAGTCGACGCTGCTGGAAGCCATCGCGGTCCGACTTGACTTTGAAGCAACAGGAGGGGACGCTGAAGCAAACTTCGGTCAGCGCCCGCTCGATGGAGGTCTTCACGACGCGATCCGCATCCGGTCAAGTAACTTCCGCCGCCCGGCCGATCGTTTCTTTCTGCGCGCGGAAACTGTCTTCATCTTGGCGACCCAACTGGATCGAAAGGCGAGGAAGGACCCGCAAGTCCTGCGTCGGTTTGGGAGTCAATCGCTGCACAATCGGTCGCATGGAGAGGCATTCCTTGCCATCGTGCAGAACCTAATGAAGCAGGAGAGCTTCTTCCTGTTGGACGAGCCCGAGGCTGCACTATCCCCCTCGCGGCAATTGGCCGTTCTCAAAGAAATCGACTGGCTGGTCCCTGCTGGATGCCGATTCGTCATTGCCACTCACTCTCCGATCCTTTTGGCCTATCCGGACAGCCGGATCTACGAGCTAGGGGATCACGGAGTTACAGAGGTCAAGTACGAGGAAACGGAGCACTACAAACTCACTCGTTCTTCCTAGAGCACCCCGACGCCTTCCTGAGGCACCTCGTAGAGTAATCGATGCGAAGAGATTACGGGAATCTAGGGGTTCGACCCTCTCCAGTGAGCCTAGTTACCGTTACAGCGTCGGACTGCGGAGACACGAATCATTCTCCGCCTAAGGTTTCACTGTTGCATGAAGATGGGGTCCAGGTCGACAGACCTGGACCCGCAGATCAACGAATCAAGGATTCGCTTTGAGCGCTTCGTCAAGCGCTGCTCCGATCTCCGGGCTATCGGGCTTGACGTCCGGTTTGAATCGCTTGAAGACCTTGCCATCCCTTCCGACGACGAACTTCGAGAAGTTCCATTCGATGTCGTCATTGGGGCGGTCGCTGTTGGAAATCAGCCAGTGGTACAGCTCGGCTTGATCGTCACCCTTGACCGAGATCTTGGAAAACATCGGGAAGGTGACGTTGTAAGTGGCGGTACAGAACTGTTTGATCTCTGCATCGGTGCCCGGTTCCTGAGCACGGAAGTTATTGGCGGGAAAACCGAGAATGACGACTCCGTTGCGACGATAGCTGTTGTAAACCGCTTCCAGAGCTTTGTACTGAGGCGTGTATCCGCAGTGGCTGGCCACGTTCACTACTAGAAGAACTTTCCCTTTGAACTTGGAGAGCTTCACTTCCTTTCCATCGATGTTCTTCATTTTGAAGTCATAGATGGTCGTCGCAGAAGGGGACGACGAGCTAGCCAGGCTGGCAGAAACGCAACCTAGCACGACGAGCAGCGAGGCGAGCACGTGTGTTCTCATAACTGTGAGTCTACGCTCTTTAGGTCTGGTAAAGAGACGGGCCTTGACCCGAATAGATCGCACAAAAGCGTTACTCCGTTCGGGAACAAATTACTAGGTTTGGCCGATCCAGTCTGCTGCGGCAACTTCGTTCCACCGGGCTCGAATGGCGGCTTCAATGGATAGATCGAGAGGGCCTTCCGCGAGATAGGTCGCATTCTGTTTCCACCGCTCGGGATTCTTAGTTCCCACGATGGCGGTGGCAACCCCCGGTTGAGCCAGGGTAAATCGGAGTGCTATGGACGCGATTTCATCGGAAGAGAGACCGAGGAAATCGTATCGGAGCTCTTGAAACCGCTCCCAATAAGGGCGACCATAGGCTCCGATCTTCGGTTCGTTCCACGCCGCATTAGCGATCGGGCGCTTGGCGATGACTCCCAATCCGCGCTCTTTGGCGAGGGGAAGGGCAGTGGTAATCGACTGCTGGTCGGCGATGTTGCAGGTGGTCTGGAGCGTATCGAACAGGCCAGTCGAAACGGCGTACACGGAGTCGTTGCGATCTCCGCTGTACCCAATAAACCGCGTCTTTCCTGCTTCCTTGGCCCGTTGCAAAACTTCGATCACTGCGCCTGCTCGGAGGATCTCCTCCGAACATGAGTGAAGTTGAATGAGGTCAACCCGATCTGTCTGAAGTAATTTCAAACTTCGATCGATCGATTGAGCCAACATTTCCGGATCCCAGTCCGGCTGGGGGAACCCACTGGAGTGACCGCACTTAGTGAAGAGGTGAAACTCGTCTCGTCGCTTGCTGATGGCGCGACCAATCTTCTCTTCACTGTCCGCGTAGCATTCGGCGGTATCGATGACGTTCAAACCTTCATCGATTGCTGCGTGCAGCAGTCGGTCTACCTCCGATTGAGGTGCGTCCTCAAAACCAATCTCCGCCCCTCCAAATCCCAGAACGCTGACTTCAATCCCCGTTTTTCCGAATGTGCGTCTCTCCACGAGTGCCAGGTTACCAGCCAGAGAATGCTCGGACTTCGACACTCTATGAGAGCGATTTACCTGGACAAGGATGGACGGCAGGACATAGCGCGTGATCCGACTCGCGAATTTCGCGCCGACGATTCCAAAACACTCTAAATCTGGCCAAGTGTTGCGAGGGAAAGAGGGAAAGAGGGAAAGAGGGAAAGAGGGAAAGAGGGAAAGAGGGAAAGAGTCTCGTCGAAACCTTACTGAGTTCGTACCCGGTCCAACCGGGTATGGAATACACCGCAGAACTCGCCGCTGACATTCAGAAGGTTTGGGAATTGATCAAGGATATTAAAATCGCCATGCTTGTTACGGACGAGAATGGAACGCTTCGATCTCGCCCAATGGCGACCCAAACTCACGAGTTCGACGGCAAGCTCTGGTTCTTTACGAAGGAGCCATCTCCCAAAACGGACGAACTCGAAAAGAAAGAGACGGTCAATGTTGCGTTCGCAGACCCCGACCACCAGCGCTACATCTCCATCTCAGGAAAAGCCCACACAGTTCGTGACCACAAAAAGATGGCCGAACTTTGGCATCCATCCTACAAAGCATGGTTCTCGGAAGGCCTCTCGGATCCGGAAATCGCCTTGATCAGAGTCGACGTTGAGAGCGTCGAATACTGGACGGCTCCGTCCAGCAAAGTCATCCAGCTCTTCGCAGTTGCCAAGGCGACCCTAACCGGAAAGGAATACGACGCCGGCACCCACGACAAAATTTCCCTTCACTAAGGTCCCAGGGGGATTGGAGTGCGTCAAGCACGGTCGCTCACACCAGTCAGCGACCTTAATACCGACAATCCTCGCATCTACAGAGCCTCAGCCCCGTTGAGCGACCAGCCTCTCCAGTCGATTCGAATGCTCTTCCCACGCGGCGAGCGTGCTCGCCAACTGTTCCTGCATCGCCTGATGCTCGCGGGTAAGGCTGAACACGTCGGCGGTCGGCGAGAGGTTCGCCAGTCGATCCTCCAATGCCTTGATCGCGGCTTCGTCCCGGGAAACTTGTCCCTCCACATCCCTAATCAGCTTCTCCAACCGCGAGATCTCCTTGCTGAGCTCTCTTGGAGAAAGCTCGGGCTCCTCGGGCGCTGGCTTCGCCGCTGCCGGAGCAGGCCCTGACTTCGGACGTGATTCAGTGGCTGGAGTCGACTTCTTACGGCGATAGTCGTTGTAGCCTCCGGGATACACGATGGGGCCCGACTTGAGGATGTCGAGCGTCTGCTGAGTGATCTGCCCCAGGAGCCAGCGGTCGTGGCTCACGAGGATCAACGTTCCCTTGTACTCTTTGAGGATCCCCGCGAGGGCCTCTCGCGAGTCCATGTCCAAGTGGTTGGTAGGCTCGTCGAGTATCAACAGGTTAGGATTCAGGTGGGTGAGCCTAGCCAGAGACAGCTTGTTCTTTTCGCCACCACTCAGCGTCTTGATCGGCCGGAACACATCGTCTCCCGTAATCAAAAACCGACCAAGCAAGGTGCGAGCCTCGCCCGGCTTGAGGTCCAGCTCGTAAACCATCATGTCGAGAGGCGTAAGCTCCTGGTCTAAGTCGGTGGCGTCCTGAGAGAAGGACCCTAAGATGATGTTCGCGCCGAGACGAGCGCGACCTGACAGCGGTTCAAGCTCTCCCAACAACACCTTGACCAGCGTCGATTTGCCCGCCCCGTTCTCGCCAATGACGCCCCATCGTTCGCCATAACGGACTGTCCACTCAAGATTGTTGTAGAGGGTGACCTGCCCATCGGGATCGTTGAATCCAACCGTCAGCTTCTCACAAGTCGCGACAAGATCTCCGCTTCGCTGAGCGACCCCAAAGCCTGCCTTTAGCCCGCGATCGTTTTTCGGCACTTCCACCTTGTTTTCGATCAGCCGATTCATCAGCTTCTGGCGACCACGTGCCTGGGCGGTCCGCTGACTGTTCATGAACCGCCGGACATACTCGTCCATCTTGGCGATCTCGATTTCCTGTCGGCGAGCCACTTCGGCCTGACGCTCTTGGTCTTCCGCCTTAAGCTGTAGATACTTCCCAAACGGCCCCGGCCAAGCTCGGACGGCGCCGTCCCGCATTTCCAAAACCCGTTCCGCCGTGTTTTCCAGGAACGTGCGGTCGTGGCTGACCAGCAGAACCGCGCCGTGATAGCCACGAATCCAGCTTTCGAGCCACTCCGTCGCTTGGAGGTCGAGGTGGTTGGTAGGCTCGTCCAGGATTAGCAGGTCGGGCTCCTCAAGGAGGAGGCGCGCAATCGCGAGTCGAGTCTTCTCGCCGCCACTAAGCTTCGCAGTGGGCTTGGAAAACTCGTCTTCCGTGAAGCCCATTTGCTTGAGGACTACCTTGATGTCTCGCTCGGCGCTGTACCCCTCGGATTCTAAAAAGTGCTCGTGGATGAGCGCGTATTCTTCCAGGTCCTCGTCGGTCGGCTCGCCATTCTCAAGCTTGTGCTCGAGAAACTCTAGTCGAGCCCGCATTTCGATCTGCCCGCGAATCGCCTCTTCAGCCTCTTCGATAACCGTGCGTCCGACGTCCACCTGGACCTCTTGGCGCAGGTATCCCACCTTCGCTCCGCGAAGGAGCTGAACGTGGCCCGTGTCGGGCTCGATCTGCCCGGTTAGAATTTTGAGGAGGGTGGTTTTGCCGGCGCCGTTGCGACCGACGAGCGCGACCTTCTCACGGGCGTCCAATTTGAAGGTGACGCCCGTAAGGATGTGATCGGCGCCATAGGACTTGACGACGTTGGAAATGCTGAGGAGCACGCGGAGAGTTTACTTTCTGATCGAGAAGACACTTACGTCGAAGACGTTCGGATTCCGCTTGATCTCCAGACTCCCCGTAGAACTGGGCTCTTTATCGACCGAAATCTGGGCAATTGCCGATGTGGCGCCGCCAAGGACGATGTTTTCCATCTCTTGAACGTTGACGCCTTCATCCTTGAGAACCCCCAGAACGTAGGCCAACACGCCGACTCGGTCAAGGTGCCGGACGACCAAAAGGTGCGTCGCCACTTCGGCTCGCTTGATGTTGACCACGTTTGGAACGAAGCCCGTCGTCTTGTACTCGCGCACAATTCGCACCACTTCGGCCGCGATCGATTCCTGCGCTTGATCCGTGCTCGCCCCGATGTGGTGGGTGCAGTAGACATTGGGTTCGTTTCGAAGCTCTCCGTCGTACGTGCCGGTCGCGGTATCCGGTTCCCCTTCGAAGACGTCTAGCCCGGCGTAAATGCCCTTCGTTCTCACGGCATTCAACAGGGCTGCTTGATCGACCACTTCGGCCCGGCTGGTGTTGATGAAGATGCTGCCTGGTCGGAGCGCATCAAAGAACTCCTTGTTGAGCGATCCTCTCGTCTCTGGAGTGAGCGACACGTGCACGGAAATGATGTCGGAGAACGCGGCCACTTCAACTGGGTTGGACGCGCGTCCGATTCCAAGCGCGGCGGCGGTGTCGGGGGTCATCCAGCGACTGTGGTTCACGACGTTCATGCCGAACGCGCGAGCTTTCGGGATCATTTCCATCGCGATCTTGCCGGCGCCAATCAAGCCGAGCGTACGACCGTAGAGACCGCGAGCCTGACTGTATTTTTTCTTGTTCCAAATGCCAGCTCGCAGGTCGGCAACGTTGTCGGGAATGCGACGATCGCAGGAGACGATCAGGCCGAAGGCGAGTTCAGCAACCGCCTGGGAATTCTTGCCAGGGCAGTTGGCAACCCGGACGCCTCTGGCTGAAGCGGCATCAACATCAATCGTGTTGAAACCTGCCCCAGCCCGGATGACCACCGACAGTCGCGAGTCGTCGATCATCTCCTTGGTGACTTGGGTCGAGCGAACGACCAGGGCTTCCGCTTCCGAATCGGCCAGACGCGCTCGCAGCGCCTCCCCTTTCAATTCCGGCTCGAAAAGTACATAGGCCCCTAGCGCCCGCAGGCCCTCGAGTCCACTCGTTTCAAATTTATCCGCGACCAAAACCCTCATTGCGTGAAAGTGTACCGGCGCGGGACCTGGTCGCTATCCGCATCCTTCGATCGACGACGCGATGCCGAACCTCGTTCCGTAGATTCGGCCCCGGCGCCCAAGATCGTCGGATTTCTCTGGTATTCGCCGAACTCGGATTGTGCGAGGGTGACGTGACGATACGATTAAGGTGTTGAGATTGAACTCGTCCTCGATTCCAGGTCGTACCTTGGAGGGTGTTGCATTGGTCGTTGCAGATACAGTGCTAACGCCGCAAACAATTTGGAGTGCGGTCACCCGGGACCGTTTTTGCTAGCCCGACCTGGCGGGCGTGGAGACTTATGGGAAATTCCGCTTCTACGGCTTTGACTGTGAATGCAATTAGGACGTGACTCCACGCGAGCCAGGTCTCGCTGCTCCCAGCGCTGCCAGGTCAGCGCACTCCATATCGGAGCGGTTTGGAGTGCGGTCACCTGGGACCGCTTTAACCAGCCCGACCTGGCGGGCGTGGAGACTTATGGGAAATTCCGCTTCTACGGCTTTGACTGTGAATACAATTAAGACTAGGCTCCACGCGAGCCAGGTCTCGCTGCTCCCAGCGCTGCCGGGTCAGCGCACTCCAAATCGGAGCGGTTTGGTCACCTGGGACCGCTTTAACCAGCCCGACCTGGCGGGCGTGGAGACTTTTGGGAAATTCCGCTTCAAAGGCTGGGCCAGCGAATACAATTAAGACTAGGCTCCACGCGAGCCAGGTCTCGCTGCTCCCAGCGCTGCCAGGTCAGCGCACTCCAAATCGGAACGGTTTGTGGAGACTCTGAGGAAATTCTGATTATAAGCCTGGGCGTATAAACACGATCAAGACCTGGCTCCACGCGAGCCAAGTCTCGCTGCTCCCGGCCCTGCCAGGTCAACATGACGGGAGCTTGCGAGTGGGGTTGGCTAATTTAGAATCCGGTCAGAGTTAGGCCAATGAAGGACTAACTCAATTGATGTAGAGTCGGGCCAGACCTGCACTTTTCACCTCCGCTCAAGTTTAAGAGAAAAGTGCGACGTTCTCGTCCAGCCATGCCGCGAACGGCTGTGGCGACTTGCCGGTGAGCTTCTCAAAGTCAGACGTCACTGCGCCAAGTTGTCCCGCCTTCGTCGCGACGTCGAACGAGGCGAACATGACCGCAACCGACTCGGGGAGGCCGTGGCTCTTCGCGCCTTCGATGATCGCCTCCGGTGGCACCTGTACGACGGCGATGGGTTTGTGCAGCTTCTCGCTAATCAGGTGGGCGACCGCCTCAACCGTCAGAGCTTCTTCGCCAGTGAGCGTGAACGTTTGGTTGTCGACTCCGGACGTCGCCACGAGCGCGGAAGCGGCAGCCAGCGCGAGGTCCTTGCGTGGAATGTAGGCCAGCTTGCCCTCGCCCGTCGCGGTGTAAAGCGTCCCGCTCGCCAGCGCTCCAGGAATGGTGTAAAGCAGGTTTTCGCAGTACCAGCTATTTCTCAGGAACGTCCATTTCAGGCCCGAGGCCTTGATTGCATTTTCCGTGCCGAGGTGGTCAGGGGCGAAACTGATCAGCGAGTCTTCAGCCTCTGGAAGCGAAGTGTAGAAAATGTGCTCGACTCCCGCCGCCTTAGCCGCCTCCACCGCCCGCAGGTGCTGCGCCAGCCGGACGCCTCCTTCAAGGGAGTCGGTGCTGACGAGCAACAGTCGCTCGGCGCCCTTAAAAGCCTCGTGCAGCGTTTCTGGATCGTTGTAATCCGCCTTCCGAGTTTGCACGCCTTTTGCCGCCCACTCGGAAAGGTTCGCCGGGTTTCTGGAAGTAGCGACGATCTGGCTCGGCGGAACGCCAAGAGCCTCAGTTAAATGAGTCAGCACAAGGCCGCCGAAGTGCCCGGATGCACCGGTGATGAGGATGGTTTCTGTTGTTTTTGTGGACATGTTGATGGTTCCTTGCTGGTAGTTGGTTCCGGATGTATACTGACTCTATCATTGTTGCTCTCCCATCTCGCTGGGCGCAAGAAGGGTGAAAAACATTACTCAGTAACTTTTGAGTAACCGACCGCCATGAAGATCGAAAATCCAAACTTGGAGTCCTTTTATAAGAACTGTCCGATTCGGTCGGTTCTTGATAGCCTAGGCGACCGGTGGACCGTGCTTGTTCTGATCGAACTCAACAAAGAACCGAAGCGGTTCTCGGCTCTTCGCCGGGAGATCCAGGACATCTCACCACGCATGCTTTCCCAAACCGTCCGCCGCCTAGAACAGTCCGGTCTCGTAAGGCGCGAAGTCTTTCCGACCATCCCTCCGCGAGTCGAATACTCGATGACGGAGCTCGGTCTATCTTTCGTGGCGTCGTTCCAAGGAGTAGTCGAGTGGGCCGCTGAAAACTTCGACGCTGTCATGACTGCGCGAGCGAACTACGTGCCGCCAACCGGAGAATCACTGAGCGCTTGAACCTGATGACTGGTGCTCAGTAGTGGGGTCAGCAAAGCTACACGCAGTCCCAACACCCAAAGCAAGCACGACAAAGCTTGAGAAGCTATTCGGCGAGGGATGGATTGCTTCCTCGCTGACGGAACTGACGAGCAGGAGCTCGAGAGTTCGCTGACCTGGAAGAGATCCCTCGCAAGCTCCTCATGAAATTAGCAGTTTGTAGGCCGGAAGAATCGGCCAAGCGGCGCCTTCAGTTGGTAGGCGGACTGCGGAGACACGAATCTAGAGAAGTCGGCAGTTTGAAGTGAGCGGTTTGAAGCCCGGAGAGAATCGGCCAAGCGGCGCCTTCAGTTGGTAGGCGGACTGCGGAGATACGATTCTAGAGAAGTCGGCAGTTTGCAGTGAGCGGTTTGCAGTCCGGAGAGAATCGGCCAAGCGGACACGCCTTCAGTTGGTAGGCGGACTGCGGAGACACGAATCATTCTCCGCCTACGGGTCGCAGTGCCTCCACTGGGGTGGGGCAATCCCAGGCGTTCGAACGCCCAGCTGTCAACGCCACGCCCCAATTGGTGCGTGCAACGCGCGCCAATCCTGCGGGTATCCTTTACGTCCTATCCCGTGCCGGGATGGCGGAATGGTAGACGCGGTGGTCTCAAAAACCACTTGGGCGAGAGTTCAGTGCGGGTTCGACTCCCGCTCCCGGCACCAAATTTAACCCCCAGCGTTGTTCCCCGCCGTACCGGGTGTCGCGGTGTCGTCTTCTTCGACTTTTCCGCCCAGTGCCACGATTCCTGATTGAACGGCCTCGCTCGCGTCGTCCAAGTCACTTTGAATCTTCTGGACGTCTGCCTTGAAGTCGGCCGGGGCGCCCGCAAGAAGATTGTCAAGAATGTCGTCGGCGTCGCCCATCTCACTCAAGCTGTCGTTTCCTGCCTGAATCGCGTTGAGCCTTCGATCGTCCTGGCCCGCTACGTCTTTTTTGAATTCGTCGAATGGAGGCAATTCGTCCGTGTAGTCGCCCAGTTTCTGGCCGGCGCTATTGAGTTTTGCCAGGAGGTCCTTGAACCCGCCGCTGGCGGTCCCGCCTGCCTTCTTGCTTAATTCCGTTGAGAGTTCGGTTGCCGTCTGTAGGCTGTCTTGGGCAGAACTGAGCTGATAGATTCCCGCCCTTAACTGCTCGTAGAGCTTGTGGTCAGGGTCCGCCACGGCAACCGGCGAGGCCGGTGCCATCTTCGTAACCGGAGTATCATGCGGACCGCATCCGGCTACGAGGAGCGCCACCGCGAGAAGGGACGCTCGAAAAGCTGCCATGAGAAAAATCCTACCCGTGTTGCTGGTGGTCCGTGATGAAAGCAGCCTGGTCGTCAAATGGTCGAAGACGTTCAGGCAAGCTGCCCAAAGTCGACTGGTAGGCCGAAAGACTAATGGGGTTGTAAAAATAGTACTCAATGAGTAGAATTGGCGCGATGTTTGTATCAACATTATTAATTTTTTGCATGGCTTCAAGTCATACAAACGCTAGAAGTCAATTCTTGGATTTGACAATGGCGACCTCAGTCGACACAGGTACCGCAACTTGTGGATCAGGGCCAGCTAATTTTACGATTTCGTCGATGGACGATTTCGTGAGTCTTTGTGGATCGCAATTGTCTAACGTGCTCGCTGATCGTCCTGCGACGATTGACGACGTCTACATTGATCCGTCCATCCAAGGAAGCGAGCGGACTTATCTGCAAAATGAAATGATCGGGATGCCGGTCTCACTGATTCAAGATTTCGTTTGCACCGACATATCAGGCAATCTGCACGCGAACAAGCCCGCGCTTTTGGCGAATTCGTTTATTTGTCCGATAACTTCTTCGGGGACGTATATTGGTGCCGACGGTGTGGAATTTTCCGCAACCGATGGGGGCTTGTCTTCGGCAGATAATTCAATTTCGGCTACTGAGCAGGGCAAAAACTCTAGTGGGTCGCTCATGTATCGACTCGACAAGCTTCAGCCGAGCGTTGGGGCGAATCGCTATAGTCCGTTGCTAGATGAATGTCTTGCGAATCACTCGGAAAGCGTAAACGCCTTCGTGCTCACGCCTCCGACTGAGTCGAAGGGGACAGGCCCTTATAGGAGAATCTATGAGCGAGCCAGGGCAAGCGGTGGGCTTTACTACGGGAGAGCGGATGGCGTCATCCCAGACAGAGCTTCCATAAATGAGTACTCAGCGGCACCCAAAGATACAGCGTACATTTACATGTCCCCTTGGACCGAAACTCCCAATCCGGATCCCAAATTCGACTATGGACTTCAATACAGTCATTCAAGGCACGTGTGGGACTGGTTCTTAAACAAGAAAGGCGCATACTCTTCATGGAATGGGAACATCCCGGACGGAAGTTATGAGGAACTTGTCTGTACAGCTATTGCGCCGGGCAAAATTTACCTTCAGGGGTGGGCATGGTCTTCGACTCGGATCTACTGGTACAGAAACACGGTGGATGTGCCCGCAAATATCTATCCACACAGTCCGTACTTGGCCTTTGCTCACTGCAATTCAATCGCTCAAACCCACGAAGGAATGAACGGCTCATTCTTTTTGAACTATCGGGACTACTATTCGATCACCGATGACGGTGGATTTGGGTCGGATTCTATAATCCATCCGAGCGTCCTAATGCAGCCGTTTACGAAATTCCCAATTGTATGGATGTCGACTGGGAACTATGTCAATATCGACACGAGAAAGTAGTGCAATGCTTTTCCCGCTAGTTACACTCATCGTCTGCAAACAGATCGTGACGTACGGGTTTTCGATTGACAACGCGAAGGTTGTCGGTGTGAAAGGCGCCGATCGGATCGTCATCTTTACTTCTTACTCGAACGCCAAGAACCGGGCGGCGACCAGAACGGCAACACTGCAGGTAGAAGGAGTTCGATCTCCCCGGCCGGGAGAACGGGGATTCGCCGAATCTTTGCGCTGGGCTAAGGCTCACTTCAAGAAGGGCATGGAACTGAGTGGAGGCGTCGCTCGACCTGATTTTCGAAATGGCGCATTTGTAGTGATAGGCTTTCCTAAGGGGGTTGGCCTCGATGAATACATCCTGCGAGAGGGGTATGGCGTTTATGATCCTCGGCAAATGGATAAGCATGTCCGGGACGGGATGACCGCCACTCAGGTGGCCGACTACAAAGCGATGTACAAAGGAGACCAGATTGAAGCAATGAGAGCCCGTAAGGGTCTGTGGGGAACCGTTTGGAAAAACCGGGTCGCGAAACACTGAAATCCTATCCGCGCGAAAACTCGCGCGGATATGCCATAATTTTCCCTCTGCGGAGGCCAGGAAGCATTTGATCTACGTAACGGTTCAACCAAACGAATCCATCGACAGCGCCCTGAAGCGCTTCAATATGAAGCTGCAACAGAGCGGTCTGCTACGCGAGCTAAAGGAGCACGCTCACTACGAGAAGCCGAGCGAAAAGCGCCGCCGTCTGAAGCGACGACGAGCCTCTCGACAGTAGTCGGAGAGCAAATTTCGCTTGAACACTCCAACGCTCACCTAAGAGATTGGACGAGTCGATAGACGCTAGGTACGAAAGAAAAGCGATTTGTGAAGTCGATCTCAGGAAACAGATGTCCTGTGGTCGGCTTTTTCGCGTCTGGAACCCTCGCCCATTATTCCCTCGTTCGGAGACCATGTGGGGACTCCACTCATAACCATGGAACCTCCCAGTAGCCGGATCGAGTGCCTTAACCAGTCCGGAATCACCATCCCACTTCATCAGATCGGCATTGCCGTCGAGTCCGCGTTTCGCATGCACGGTCGAGAAGACGCTACCGCATGCCTCCTCCTCACCCAAGATGAGGAAATTCAGGACCTGAATCGCCGATTTAGAAGCGTGGACAGTCCCACCGACGTCCTTACATTTCCAAGTGGGGAACACAACTTTCTCGGGGACGTCGCAATCTCGGTATCTTACGCCGCTCGTCAGGCAGCGGCCAGAGGCGTCACTCTGGACCAGGAATTGGCATTCCTCGCCATCCACGGCGCTCTCCATCTGCTTGGATTCGACGATGAGACCGAACCCGAACGGGCGGAAATGGTGGACCAAATGAATCGGGTCGCCATCTCGCTGGGACTGACGCCGGACCTCGAATGGGCTTCGATCCTGCACGCAGAGGCACTATGAACCGAAAGCGCACCGATATCATCGCTCCGTTCAAAGTAGCCGTGAGCGGCATCGTTTTCACTTTCAAGACCCAGCGACACATGAGGTTCCACCTTTATGTCGTGCTCGTGGTGATCCTGCTTGGCATCATCGTAAACCTCGGTTTTCGCGAGATGCTCGTGCTGTTGTTCACGATCTCACTCGTTCTGGTCGCGGAGATGTTCAACTCGGCGATCGAAGCCACGGTAGACCTTGTCTCGCCCAGTTACAGTCCGCTCGCCAAATTCGCCAAGGACATTGCAGCGGGCGCGGTTCTTATCACCACCATCGTCGCCCTCGTCGTGGGCAGCCTCATGATGCTAGGTGAAAACCGATGGGAGTCGCTCAAGATCAGCCTCACCTCGGAGACGGTCGGACTGCCGATGATGGTCCGGTTCGTGCTAGGCCTGGTGGTATTGCCGGTTATTGTCGTCATCGGCAAGGGATTGGGCAAGCGCGGGCAAGTCCTTAAAGGTGGTCTCGTCAGCGGTCACGCTGCGTACGCGTTCTTCCTCGCATTGACTGTTCCGTTCGTGGTCGACAACGTCTTGGCCACCGTAATCGCCGTTCTGCTCGCCTGCATCGTCGCTCAAAGTCGCTGGGAAGCCAAAATTCACTCGATCTTTGAACTTGCTCTTGGCGCCGGGGTGGGATCGCTTCTTGCGATCGTCATCTTTGGCGTGGTGCCTAAGTGAAACGTCTGAAATCTCAGAGAGCCATCACCCAGCAGCGACAAGAGAGTTCGCAGATCGTCCAGCGAGTCGAGCGGAACCTCGTTCTCGGTCTCATTTCCGGCTTAGTGCTTCTGGCGCTGGCGATCACTTCCGCATCGAACGTCGGACAGACGTTCAGTTCGGCCGGTGGCGCGAACCAGGGCTCGCCTTTGGCGACGGAGGTTTGCCTTATCGTAGCGCTGCTCTTGATAAACACATTGTTTGTTGCGAGCGAAACGGCCATTGATCTGCTTCGACCGGTCCACGCCAAGCACCTAAAAGAAGGCGCCCATAAGCAGTCAGAGCGACTTCAGATGCTAATCGACGACAAGGCACGCTATGTTGCGACGTGTGAAGTAGCCAGTCAGCTCACGCGATTATTTACCGTCTATATTGCGTTCCTGCTCACCGTCGCTCTCGATCGATTCCTCGTGAAGGGCGGCCGTCCGGCGAACGACGAAACGCTGTTCTTGGCGGTGGTGATCGTGGCCACCCCAATCATGGTTTTGAATCTGTTCTTGGGAGATCTGGTGCCGTACAACTACGCGGCGCTGCATCCCCACCGGGTTTCGCTCGCGCTTTTTCGCCTCGTTCACCTCCTGTGGTACGCCCTCTGGCTCCCGGTTTGGCTCATCCTGGCGATCACCGACTTCTTTCGACTCAAGTTCGGGCGAACTCCGAGTTTCAACATGCCCAACCAGGCGGAGGAAGAGATCAAGACTCTGGTGGAGTCGGCCCAGGAGACTGGAGAAATCGAGGTTGACGAGAAGGAACTTTTGCACTCGGTATTCGAATTCACCGACACGGTAGCTCGGGAAGTCATGACGCCCCGGGTTGACATGGACGCGATGCCGGTACGCAGCGATCCTAACGACGTCATCAAGATGATGCAGGAGACCGGCCACTCCCGGATTCCGCTCTACGAAGAGACCGACGACCAGATCGTTGGAGTCATCCACGCCAAGGACCTTCTGATGGAAGTCCTCAATGCGAAAGGGGGCGCCAAGGTTATCCCCCGAAAACTGATGCGGCCCGCACTGTTCGTTCCCGAGAACAAGAATCTGCATGAACTGCTTCGGGAGATGAAGACGAACCGGAACCATCTCGTGATTGTTCAGGACGAGTTCGGCGGCACCGCGGGCATCGTGACCATCGAAGACATCGTGGAAGAACTCGTCGGGGACATCGTCGACGAGTACGACGTCGAAGAGCCGGAGGTCGTGTCTACCCCCAGTGGCTTCGTGGTGGAAGGAAAGACCCACCTCGACGACGTCAACGAGGAGATAGGCTCCCACTTCGAAAGCGAAGACTTCGACACCATCGCTGGCTATGTGTTTGGCCTGTTCGGGCGTCAGCCCGATGCCGGCGAGTCGATCGTGGCCGACGGCTTCAAGTTCACGATCGCTGACACCGACGGACGCCGGATCCTCAAGCTCAATATCGAACCAGAAGACCAAGACGAGTCCAACCACGCTATCGAAGCGTAATCCTTGTTAGACCGGACTTCTTTGGGCGGTCTTTCTCTGTTAGAATGCGGCATGAATTGCGACGTTGCAGTCATTGGGGGTGGCCCGGCCGGAAGCACTCTCGGGATCTACCTCAAGAAATACAGCCCCGGTCTCGACGTTCGCATTTTTGAATCCGAAAAATTTCCTCGTGACCACGTGGGAGAGAGTCAGCTTCCCACCATCTCAGAGTATCTGCATGAGATGGGTGTGTGGGACAAAGTCGAGGCGGCCAATTTTCCCATCAAGGTCGGTGGAACCTTTAAGTGGGGACGATCCAAGGAGTTATGGCACTTTAGCTTCATCCCAGAGGACCTCAGCGATGCCCCTCGTCCGAGCAAGTTCGAAGGCCAGCGGAAGC
The DNA here is from genome assembly GCA_903904815.1 of uncultured Armatimonadota bacterium. Classification (GTDB taxonomy): domain Bacteria; phylum Armatimonadota; class Fimbriimonadia; order Fimbriimonadales; family Fimbriimonadaceae; genus Fimbriimonas. The sequence continues at coordinate 29,881 of CAIVDU010000005.1, read as the reverse complement.
ACGTAGCGTTCCAAGTCGATCGAGCGATCTACGACAAGATCCTCCTCGACCATGCCCGCGAAAGGGGTTGTGAGGTCTACGAGGAAACGCGGGTCCAGAAGGTGCAACGGGACGGCAAGGCCGTCACTTCCCTTGAGTTGAGCACTGGCGAGTCGGTGACGGCTCGGTACTACATGGATGCTTCCGGGCATCGCGGAGTGTTGCGCACCGCTTTCGATGTCGAGTGCGAATATCCCACTGCCCTGAAGAACGTGGCTTTCTGGGGTTATTGGCAGAACACTGAATGGCCTGAGAACATCGGAACGGGTGGGACCCGAGTTCAGATTATGAGCCTTCCTTACGGGTGGGTCTGGTTCATTCCGATTAGCGAGACTCGGACCAGCGTCGGCCTCGTGACCCCGGCCAAGTATTACAAAGAGTGTGGATTGCGTCCGGCCGAACTGTATGAGAAGGCGTTAAAAGAAGAACCAAGAATCGACTACCTGCTCACGAACGCGACCTACGAAGGCGAGCTTTCGACCACGAAAGACTGGTCGTTCTTATCGAAGAAGCTTTTTGGAGACAACTGGTTCTTAGTCGGAGAAAGTGCCGGATTTGCCGATCCCATTCTTTCGGCGGGAATGACCATCACTCAATCTTGCGCACGCGAAGCGGCCTTCACCATTCTCGAACTCGATCGTGGAAAGCTCGATGCTTCCTGGCTGCGGGACGAGTATCAAACGCTCCAAACCAATCGCATCCGGAGCCACATCCGGTTCGCCGACTACTGGTACACCGCGAACGGACAGTTCGCCGATCTGAAGGAGTACACCCGAGAGATCGCGAAGTCGAATGGCCTCGACCTATCGGCAAACGATGCCTGGGCTTGGTTGGCCAAGGGCGGTTTCATCGATGGCGATTTTGCTCCCGGCACCGGGACGTTTAACATCAACGCGATTCGTGACCTCACCGAGTACCTGGACCCGGTCAAGCGAGAGCACCCGTTCAACACGAACAATGTGTTTAAGCTAAACCTGTCCAAAGCGAACTTCATCTACCGATCACGATACGACCAAGGGCAAGTTCTCAAGTACGACTGCTACGAGCGGGACGGCAAGATTCTGCCGCTCACCGGAGCGTATGAGGTCGTGGTGGACGTCCTCCAAACCGAGTCCCGAATCATCCAGATCGCCCAGCAACTGAAGCAGATCCTGAGGTCAATCCCGCCGGCAATGGCGACGAGACTCAGCCGGGAATTCCCCATCTACCTGTGGGCGATGATCGACACCGGCTGGATCGAGGCCTCCTACGACGAGAACCAACCGCTTCTCCCGTTCGAAGTCGAGAAGGGCTGGGTCATGGAGTGGCATGAGGATAAAAACGAGGCGCTCAGACAAATTGCGGAAGCCGAACGGTCAGCAGTAGGCAGCTGAGGAGAGAATCGTCCAAGTTTCTCCGCCTGGGCCTGGTTGTTCTGCGAAGCCAACCGCAGCCCCCTAACGCCCCCCATACTGCTCGTCGGTGACTTTCTCCATCCAGTCCACGACTTTTCCATTCAGGTTCTCTTGAATGGCGATGTGGGACATGGCAACTAGGGGGCTCGCGCCGTGCCAGTGTTTCTCGTGAGGAGGGAACCATACGACATCGCCGGTTCGAATCTCCTCGATCGGTCCTCCCTCGCGCTGCACGAGCCCCAGCCCGTAAGTGACGATCAGGGTCTGACCAAGGGGATGGGTATGCCATGCGGTCCGTGCTCCCGGTTCAAACGTGACGTGGGCGCCCGCACCCCGCGCTGGCGCTTCGGTTTGGAACAGCGGGTCAATGCGCACCGTTCCGGTGAACCAATCTTCCGGGCCCTTTGCCGAAGGGCGAGATCCATTTCGTTTGATTTCCATCGTTCGTTTCCTATCTCAAGAGTCTACGGGAGTCGGTTTGGAATCCGATGGAACGTTCCTGTCGAAGTCATGAAGGATCCTCTTGAATTCAACGAGGGTTAATCGGCCGTGGCCAACCTACCCCCGGAAGGGGGATGTGACATTCGGTGCTCATTTGACACAAGCCCGTACGGGGTTTGACGACTTTGCGGGTCCTTAACCCGGGTAGCCCACCGGAGTGGACAACCCAGGACTAGCAGCCATTACGCCTCCGGTATAACAGGATGACGGGTCCTAAGGTGGCATCGAGCCACCGAAGCCGATTGCCAAACGGGGGCATTTTCAACTTTTCCGACTTTGTGCCCGCAAGTCCTGGGTTTCTACGTTCCGGCTTGACCACCCTTGGTTTTAACCACGGCCCGGGTAGCAGTATGCCGGGAAAAGCAAATGCTCCTAGTGCATCTGCCACACCGTGGGTGCTGACATTGGGATAACTTCTGAGTTTGTGAACGTCAAGGTGTAAGCACGAGCCAACAGGATACAGACGTCGATCGTGGCAAGCAAAAACGTTATCGTCACCACCTGATCTGCGAACTGCGTGATTGTCCCGCTCATTTTTGACGAGCCCCAGGCTCTCCAACTCGGCTGAAAAACGGCGCCTTCAGAGTAGTAGGCTCCTGACGTGTGCATTCCCATCACCGCATGGATACGGTCCAAATTCTGTGAAATGGACAGGCGATCCGAAGCCACTCGTCGTAAAACGTGAACGAACAAGAATGTCGCGATCACTAAAGTTGCGACGAAGGCGAGGAGACCTTGGGTCGTCAACTCTCGCTCAAGCAACAACTCGGCCGCCGCGATACCGATCAATCCAGCCGTGCCAAGTGTCACCATCTGGTGAATTCGAGAGTCCTTGTCTCGCAACTCGGCATAAGGGTTGTTGTATACGGCCAGGAGGGCAGGCTTATCTGCATCAGAAACGGGGGAAAGCTCCCTGGTCTCGAGGTTCACCCAGTCTACATCTTCGTATTGGTTCATTCTGCTTTAGCATGGCAAGACACGAACCTTCTAAGTCAAGTTTTCTCAAACTCTCCACGCCCGCCAGGTCGGGCTGGCAAAAGCGGTCCCGGGTGACCAAACCGTTCCGATATGGAGTGCGCTGACCTGGCAGCGCTGGGAGCAGCGAGACCTGGCTCGCGTGGAGCCAGGTCTTAATTGTATTTACACGCCCAGCCTTTGAAGCGGAATTTCCTCAAAGTCTCCACGCCCGCCAGGTCGGGCTGGCAAAAGCGGTCCCGGGTGACCGCACTCCATACCGCTCCGATGGTTACGACTGAGGCGCCGTGTAGGTCACTTTCAGGCCGTAGCTCGGCTTGGCGTTCCCGGAAGGGGTGTTGTAGGACCGGATCTTGTACGTGTAGTACCCGGCCGCCGAGGATGTAATCGCCAAGGTTGAGCCTTGCGCGGTCGTCGAATAGTAGTTTTTGGTGGAAACGACCCCGCCGCTCGGGTTGTCGATTTCCAGGGTGATGTAGGTCGAACTCGTCCAGGACGTGGTGTCGAAGGTCAGCGCGCCGGAGATCGACTTGCTCGCCGCTGAGTACACGCGGCACACCTGTACCTGGGCCGTGTTATCGGCAGGCTTCAGGTCGAGGTCACTCGTGCCGTCGTACTCTTGAGTCGTCGAGATCTGAGGCGCGGTGAAGCTTCCGCTGATCCCGATCGGGGCATAGCAGACGTAACCCATGCCACCCGTCGCGGTCGGCAGGCTCAGACTCGCGTTGCCGCTTCCATCCGTCCAAATGTCCGCCGCGTGACCGGTGTAGTCATGCAGATGAACGTAGGCGCCGAAGCCGGTGGCGCAGGTGAGGTTGTATCCGTAACCGATGTTGTTGTTTAGGCCGACGAGGAGGTGCTGCCCACCCTGTCTCTCGTAAACGAACACAAGGTTGTTCTTCCATCGCTGGACGGTGGATCCGCTGGCGAGGTTTTCGTGAATCCAAATGAGGTTGTCGATCGTTGGCTTCATGCCATAGCAGCCCGAATCGGTGCTGTAGTCCTTATAGAACACGCTCGGATAGCCCTCAGAGGTAAGGATGTAAGCATAGGCCAGCGCCTTGTTCTGAACGATGGGGCTAGATCGGTCGGTGTCGTGGTTTTCCACGAACGTGACCGCGTGATAAGGATCCGTGCCCTGGACGCCATCGTGATCGAGAACCGCCATGTTGAACGATCCCGGGTTGTTGCACATGTTGTACAGGTCTTGACGAAGCGGGAAGTCAAAGGCGCTGCTGCGGCCCCCCATCATCGTTTGAATCCAGTATTCGACTGAACTCAGGTTGCTGTCGTAGTACTCGCCGACTGCGAACTTGCCGCTCAGCGTTCCGTAGCTCAGGAACGGATTCAGCCAGTCGGTAGAAATCCCCTTGACGTCATCGAGTCGATAGCCTTGCAGATCCAGCGCTTTGGTTAACCAGTCGCCGGCATACTCGAGGTTGTTGTAGATCCAGTGCGACGGGCCGTTGATGGGGGCCAGGTCGCGTCCGAAGGCGTTGAAATCTTCAGCGCTGCCAGCCGGGACGTCGGGATCTTGGCCTACATTAGGATGGAAATCGTAGAAGCTCTTGCCGAATCGGCCGAGTCCGGAGTTTCCGTAGGCATCAACGTAAGAGAACTGATAATTGCCCGGATCGCCGTCACGATGGTTATCTACGATATCGCAATAGATCGAGAGTGAGTTGGCACGCAGCATCGCGCAGCACTTTTCAAGCTGCTCGCGGGTTCCATAGCGGGTAGGAATGGTCCCCATTTGACTCTTCGAGCCGATGTCATAGTCATCGAACGGGTCGTAGCCATCCGAGTATCCTCCCGCGGCCCCTTTGAGTACGGGTGGAATCCAGACTGCGGAAAAGCCGCTGAGTTTCAGCGCGTTTGCTTGGGCGCCCAAATGGTCCCACCACCACGGAGCCGAGGATGTTCCCGCGGCTGGTGAGGGAACGTCCCAATAGAAGCCCTGTAAGAGCACCCCGGCTTGGGAAATGGGAGCCGCCGCCAATAGGACTGCTCCCAGAGTGAGTGCACGGAATGCACTAGCAAAACCGCCGCGTTTAGCGGGTGAATATAACCTTCGTTGGTCAATCATGTTCTCTCCTAGGCCTTCATCGGCCCGAACGACGTACTGTCGAGAGGACACAGTAACAAATTGGGTGGCTTATGTAGCCCACAATAAGCGGAGTCACGACACCATTCTTCCGGTTTGCGTCAATCGAAGAATTCGCGCAAGCTCAGCTTAACGATCTAAACTACGGCTACCCATGGCCCGCAAACTTCTCGTCTTCATGCCGCTCATCGCCACTGGAGTCGCGGCGGGGTTTATTCCGTTGGTCACCCAAGACCGCCTGGCTGCGTTTCCAGTTTCGATCACGGTGGATGCGGGGAAAAGCCTTGGTTTGGTCAAGCCAATCTGGCGATTCTTCGGAGCAGATGAGCCGAACTACGCTACCGAGCCGAACGGCGAAAAACTGATCGGTGAACTCGGCAGTTTCAAGAAGGGGCAGGTCTACTTCCGAGCGCACAACCTAATGACGACGGGCGATGGAAAGCCCGCCCTTAAGTGGGGGAGCACCAATCTCTATACCGAGGACGCCCATGGCCGACCAATATACGACTTCCGAATCGTTGATAAGATCTTCGACACCTACCTGAAGCACGGCGTTCGGCCTTACTTGGAGATTGGGTTCATGCCCCAAGCGCTATCGACGCACCCTACGCCGTACCAGCACGTTTGGACGCCTCGCGATTCGTACGACGCGATCTTCACCGGGTGGGCGTATCCGCCGACCGATTACGCCAAATGGGAGGAGATCGTCTACCAGTGGGCGAAACACTGCGTGGATCGATACGGCAAGCGCGAAGTGGAGAAGTGGTACTGGGAGGTTTGGAATGAGCCCAACTACTATTTCAAGGCATCGAAGCAAGAGTTCTTCCGGCTTCATGACACGGCGGTCAACGGTGTACGACGAGCGCTTTCAACTGCGCGCGTCGGTGGGCCGGATACGGCCGGAGCCGGTGGATACTTCAGCGACTCGCTCACCCACTTCCTGAAGGAAAAGAATCTTGCCACCGGCAAGACGGGCACGCCCACTGACTTTGTCTCGTTCCATGCGAAGGGCGCCCCCGAGTTTGTTAATGGCCACGTTCGGATGGGGATTGCGAACCAGTTGCGCACCATGGATGACGGCTTCGCCCGCGTAGCCGCCAACCCCGAATTGAAAAACACTCCGATTGTCATCGGAGAATCCGATCCTGACGGTTGTGCGGCCTGCCAGGGACCCCAGCTTGGGTATCGAAATGGTCTCATGTACGCCAGTTACACCGCCGCCTCGTTTCCACGCGCGATTGACCTAGCGAGGGCAAGGGGCGTCAACCTCGAGGGAGCGCTGACCTGGGCGTTCGAATTCGAAGGATTCGACTCGTTTGCCGGATTCCGGCAGCTCGCCACGAACGGTGTCGACCTTCCCGTACTGAATGTCTTCCGAATGCTTTCGAAGATGAAGGGAGACGCCATTGCCGCAACCAGCGATCATCAAGTACCCCTCGATGCCATCTTGAAGGGCGGGGTTCGGAGTTCCGCCGACGTCGGCGTTTCGGCCTCTCGAGATGGCGACATGGTCGCCATTCTCGTGTGGCACTATCACGACGATGATGTCGTTGGTCCGAGCGCAGACATCAGCCTCGACTTGAAGGAGCTTTCTCCCAACGTTAGATCTATGCGCGTTCGCGAGTACAGGATCGACGAAACCCATAGCAATGCCTATACCGCCTGGCTCAAGATGGGCTCGCCTAAACGACCGACTGACTCTCAGACAAAGCAACTGGAGCAGGCCGCCAAACTCACGACCGCATCGGGCCCCGCGTTCGTGGACGTCGAAGAGGGCAGCGCCCGCCTACATCTCAATCTTCCGAGACAGGCAGTGTCGCTCGTAGTTTTGAGTCCAAATTAAGGAGACCGGCGTGTTACGATGGGAGCATGGCGAGTCAACGAAGAATCGCCCTCCTGATGGAGAGGCTAGTTGGGTTTAACCATGAGGTGCTTCGGGGAATCCGAGACTACGTCGGGTCGTCGAAGCCATGGGTCTGCCACTTCATCGATCCTCGCCCCGAACTCGTACCCATCGTTTCCCAATGGGAACCGGATGGAGTCATTGCCTTCCTCGGCTCAGCGGAGATTGCCTCCTCAGTCGCCGCACTGGATGCCCCGGTGGTGGATGTTGCCAACTGGATTAAGGCCGAAGGAGTCGCCCAAGTTGGGTTGGATGACTTCGCCATCGGACGTTGCGGCGGCGAGTATCTGGCCAGCCTAGGTTTTGAAAGCTTTGCCTTCTTGGGAAATGCCGGATTGGAGTTCGCCCGGCAACGAAGGCGCGGTTTCGAGACGGCACTTTCGGAGATGGGCTTTAAGAGCGCTCACTACTCCGCCGACCCGCTAAGGTTTCCGACCGTCAGAGGATGGACGATGGGCGGGGTCGACGGGCAATTGTCCTCATGGCTTCAGGCATTGCCCAAGCCAGTCGCCATCTTCGCGGACAACGACGAGCGAGCGCTACTCGTTAGCGAAGCCTGTGCGGCAAGCGACCTCTCCGTTCCTGAGGACGTGGCGATTCTGGGTGTGGACGATGATCCCTACCTTTGTGAACTTGGCTATCCCTCGATCTCCAGCATTGCGACCCCGGCACGAAGGTTGGGCTTCGTGGCGGCTCGGCGGCTCAATGAGATGATGCAGGGGGTTCCGCAACTCTCTCCGACCCAGCTGCTTCCTCCAACGGGCGTTGTGTCCCGCCGATCGACCGATTTCTATGCCTACGGCGATCCAATCGTCGCAAGCGCCATGCGTATGATTCGCGATGAGGCCTGCCGCGGCCTGACGGTCCAGGATCTGGCTGATAAACTCCCGGTCTCTCGCCGAACACTTGAGAGGCTCTTCTTCCTCCACGTGGGAAGGCCCCCCGGGGACGAGATTCATCGATTTAGGCTGGAAGCGGCCAGGCGACTGTTGGGAACCACTGATCTGCCCTTGGAGGCCATTGCCGGCGAAGTCGGTTTGCGAAGCACCGGGTGGTTGTCTCAAAGCTTCGAAAGTCGATTTGGCATGCGACCCCGTGAATATCGCCGGTTTACTTCTGAAGATCTTCTTAAGAATGCAATTGTCACCGAACATTCTGATTAAGGGTGCGTCATTCCTCATATGATAAATGAACTTTTCACAAACGTTGGCCACGGTTCGCTCCTCAGTTACATCGACGGTGGAACCGGAAGCATGTTGCTCCAGGCGGCAATCGCAGGCATTCTTAGCAGCCTATACATCGCGAAGAATCGGATTGGTCAGCTGAAAGCGATCATCGCGAATCGTTCGCACCACAAGCATTCCGCTCGGTGATATCGCTTCCATCTGAACGGCAATCAGGTTCATTTAGAGACCCATCTGGGTTCGTATTTGAACGTGACGGCCACCTATATCGCCAGATCAATCCTCCTTATCGCGTTAACTATGACGCTCTTTTGTCGTCCGGGCTGCTTGAAGACCTCTGGTCCCAAAAGTTACTCGTAAGGCATCAGGAAGTAGGCCTTGATTACCGGTTAAGTGACGAGGCTATCGGCGTTCTGCGAGCTGATCGAGTCTCCAATATCTCTTATCCCTACGAATGGAGCTTCGGTCAGCTCAAAGATGCGGCACTTTGTACCCTTGAAATACAAAAGCGTGCACTAGCTTTTGGGTTGTCCTTGAAGGACGCTTCGGCTTATAACATTCAGTATGTTGACGGTAAGCCGTTACTCATCGACACATTGTCGTTCGAAGTGTTCGAGGAAGGCAAGCCGTGGATTGCTTACCGGCAGTTTTGTTCTCACTTTTTGGCGCCCCTTGCCCTGATGTCCTATGTCGATATTCGACTGCAAGCGCTGCTTAAGAGCTACCTAGACGGCATTCCGCTCGATCTTGCCAGCGAACTCTTGCCGACCAAAACAAGGCTGAATCCGGGTTTGGCCATGCACGTTCATCTGCATGCCAAGGCCCAGACAAAGGGCGGTTCCGGGTCGGACGCGAAGAAGGCGCACATCTCGAAGATCGCCTTGTTGGCACTCCTCGACAGTCTCGAATCGGTGATCAAAAAACTGGAGTGGACTCCGGAAGGCACCGTTTGGGGCAATTACTATCAGGAAACGAACTATTCAGAGGGCGCCTTTACGCAGAAACATAAGCTGGTTTCGGAGTTCCTTGGGATGGTGGGACCTCCGGCGAAGACCTGCTGGGACTTAGGCGCCAATGATGGAGAGTTCTCTCGTCTTGCCGTGAAAGCGGGATTTGAAACGGTTGCGTTCGACTTCGACCCGGCCGCCGTCGAGAAAGCGTATCGAGCTGTTCGACATCTTGGGGAGGCGAGACTTCTTCCCCTTCTCCAGGACTTAACAAATCCGAGTCCGAACCTTGGATGGGCAGGAAATGAGCGTGATTCTCTCGCCAAACGAGGTCCTGCGGACGTGGTCTTGGCTCTCGCATTGGTCCATCACTTAGCGATCGGCAACAATGTGCCCTTAAGTCGGGTTGCCGAGCAGTTTGCCGAACTCGGTAGGTGGCTAATTGTCGAGTTTGTGGGAAAGCAAGACTCCCAAGTCTTGCGAATGTTGAGCAGTCGTGAGGACGTGTTTTCAGACTACGACTTAGTAGGATTTGAGTCCGCCTTCGAAGTTCACTTCGAACTCATCGAACGGACACCCGTCGAAGGGATGGATCGGACTCTATTCCTGTACCGGCGGCGAGGCTAGGCGTGCGCCGCGCCCTCCCATTTCATCCTGTTCTGATCGCCTCGTTTCCGATCCTGTCGCTTTACTCGGCGAATCTCGGGATGTTCAATTCAGCCGATCTTTGGCAACCGCTTGGGGTTGCGGTCGGCATGACCATCATCGCATGGGCTCTCACCGCATTTCTTTGGCGAGACATCGAACGGGGAGCGATGGGGGCGTCCGCTCTCGTTGTGTGTACCATTCTTTATGGTCAAGTTTTTCATGCCCCGGCAGGTGCGCTGACCCTCGTCGCATGGGGAACCTTCGCCATCTGCGCGGTGGCGCTGGTCTCTTGGAAATTGAAGGGAACCGCGATTCTCAACGTCCTCGGGTTCTTTTTGATTGTCTCAAGCGTCGGATCCATCATCTACCGGACGGTGAACGCGCCGACCCCTGACCGAGCTAGGCGTCTTCCGATCCAAGGCCGATCAGCCGATGTTCATTCCCCTGATGTCTACTACATCATTCTCGACGGGTATGGTCGTGAAGACTCCCTTAAGCAGTTCATTCAGTTCTCGAACGACGACTTTTTGGCCCAGTTGAAGAAGCGTGGCTTCTTTATCGCTGATCGTAGCCATTCGAACTATGTCCAGACCGAGATTTCGATCCCGTCTTCGTTGAACCTCAACTTCATCCCCACGATCCTTCCGAGTGTCCCAAACTGGGAAACTCATCGGACGAGCCTAGATCACTTGATGCGGGACAACGAAGCCTCCCGGCAGTTCAAAGCCCGTGGATATTCGACTTCGATTGTAACATCCGGTTTTCCCCCGTTTGACCGCCTTCCGGCGGACGAGGAGTTTCACGAAAAACCGGACAAAACGCTCTTCGAGTCGACCCTTTCCCAGTCATCCCCTTTGGCCAGTAAACGAAGTGACGACGCAATGTACGCTCAGCGTCGCGAAGAACTCGTGAACGCGTTCGACGCACTAAGGGCAATGGGCGGACGACGGTCTACTCCGAGATTCGTGTTTGCCCACATTCTTGCCCCTCACCCGCCGTTCGTTTTCGATGCCGCCGGACGTCCCATTCGCCCCACCTACACCTTCGGGATTTGGGATGGCAGCGACTTTGTAGGCGCCGGTGCGACGCGCGAGGAATACCGCAAGGGGTATTCGGGTCAGGTCCAGACGGTGAATCGGGAGATCCTTAAGGCGATCGACGCGATCCTCGCAAAGCCCGGCGTTCGTCCGATCATCATCTTGCAGGGAGACCACGGCAGCAAGCGTTACCTGGATCAAAACGTTCTTGCTAAGACCGACGTTCGAGAGTGCTTCTCAAATCTTTTCGCCTTACTTGCCCCCCCAGAGGTCCAAAAACTCGCTTATCCCTCGATTACTCCGGTCAACGAGTTGAGGATCGTCCTCAACGGCCTCTTCGATGCCAAATTGCCGCTGCTCTCCGACCAAAGCTGGTATTCGCCCTACGCAAAGCCGTTCTTTTTCACAGATGTCACCCAGGAAGTGGTTGAGTACGCCAATGGCGTTCCCTCAGAGGTGTCTAAACCCTCGCCGTCGAATTGAGTCGTTTTCAAGCATCGTTCGTCGATTTTCCACCGAATCGTAAGTTAGCCGAACCTACTCAAGAGCACCCGTCCTGTTGAGCTTGTCGCCGGATCCCAAGCGCGAAGCGCGTACGGAGTCGGAAAGCGCAGCGAATCGGGCCGAAACACCCCCTCCTGTGGTCGGCGTTGCCAGTTGGGCGCTCGTTAGGCCCAAACAGAGACGGGGGTCCTTCGTTTCACTCAGGATGACGCGTGCGCGTTCATAGGGTCAGCAAAGCCATTCACCAGCCTAACACCCGTAAGCAAACATAACAAATCCAGCTTGACAACCTACTCAGGATAAAGGTCAGCTCATGAGTGGGGTCAACAGAGTTACAACCTTGTTGAATCCCGACCAAGGAAGGGAGATGCGCCACGCGGAACGACGCCTCGATGCATTAGATCTGATTCTCGGAGGTCCATGGACGGGCCGACAGCAACTACTCGAACCGACGTTCCCGGCATTGTTCCTAGTCAGCAAACTCGTACCGGAGTAGAATAGCGTCGCCTTTGCATTTTCGAGGCGATTGCACGTCCTCGAATCGGTTTTCGCACGCTTGCGTGTCTTTACTCCGTTAGAGTTGGGCACGGAATGTAGAGGAGAAATACGAATGATTCCACTGATTCCGATTGTAGTTGTCTTGGCCGTCGTGGTGATTGCTGTCGCCGCCTATGTCCTCTCACAAGGGCTCGTCGGTGGTCCGCCAAAGCAGAAAGCGACGCCGAATCTCGCCATCGAAGACGAAGAGGGGACCCAGGTCAAAATCGTCGGGCATCGATTGGTCCGCCTTCAAGGCGGCATAAAAGTCGGGAATGAGTTTCCGATCACGAGCGTGGTCACCATTGGCTCCGCAAACACCGCCAACTTCACCGTCGCAGACCCATCCGTGGCGGCAGTGCATGCGACCGTTCGTCTCGAAGGCGGACGCGTTGTTGTCGAAGACGCGGGTTCGGGAACCGGAACGGTTGTCAACGACGAGCGCGTCGGCGCCCTCACTCCGAAACCCCTAAAAGATGGCGACACGATCAAATTGGGCGCCACAACCTTACTTTACAAATCGGGCAACTAGCCCATCCTCTCCAATTGCGAGGTTTAGATGAGCGATGTTGCCGGTGTTACCCACGTTGGGCGTGTGAGAAAGGAAAATCAGGATGGTTTCATTGCCGAAACCTTCAACCGAAGCGGAGATCATGAGTTCATGTGCCTTGCGGTCGCCGATGGCATGGGCGGTCACCAAAACGGTCGACTAGCCAGCGAGCGTGCAATCGAGACGATCCGAGCGACTCTTTCGGGACTGGAGACCGATCCCTCGGTCGACCTCTGTGTCTCAATGGAACACGATGCCCACGCGGCAGTTGGGAAGCTCGCACAGGAAGGCGAGACCGTTGGAACGACTCTCACGATGCTCCTGATCAAGGATCATAAAGGCTATCTGGCCCACGTGGGTGATTCCAGAGTCTATCGGCTGCGAGAGGGAAGACTTGTTCAGTTGACGGAAGACCAGGTGTGGGATGAGCGAAGCGAGTATGGACTGCAGCTTCGGCAGGCGATTGGCGTAGGCGATAGGGTCGAACCCGAATCGGCGTTTCTTGAGCTTCAGGATGGCGATCGGGTTCTGGTCTGCAGCGACGGACTTCACAAGTTCGTCACCGACGAGCAGATCGAGAAGGCTTTGATCAGAGACTCCAAGCCCCAGCGTGCTTGCGATCAGCTGCTGAACTTGGCACTTGAGGCCGGAGGAAGGGACAATATCGCTATTGCTATCGGGGCGATCGGGGATGTCTCTGGCGAGTCGTCAATCGGCAAGTTAAAACAGTCCTGGATTTGGGTCGCCACTCTATTGGCAATTGGCATTGTTCTGGCGGTCGCCGTTTATGCGATCGAACATAAAGGTTTTTGAGCAAGGGAATGAGCACAGAAAAGGACTCGGGATCTCTCTACAGCTACGATCCGTTTGGGACGGGTGGCTCCCAAAGCCGATGGGGACGCAAGGGCGTTGAGAACGTCGAGCTACCTGAGATTGCGGGCTACGAAATTCTGGATAGCCTCGGTTCCGGCGGCATGGGCAGCGTTTGGACTGCTCGGTACCTGCCTCTCAACCAGTTGAGGGCGGTAAAGATCCTGTCCAAGGAACTTGCCGAAGACGGAGAGTTCCTCAAGCGATTCGCGCAAGAGGCGAAAGCGATGGGCCGAATCGAGCATCCCAACATCGTCAAGGTTTACGACGCCAACGCCGAACACCTTCCGCCCTACATCGCGATGCAATGGGTCGAGGGCGAGACACTTAGCCAGATCCTTGGAAAGCGGGTTGTGCCGACTTCGGAGTCGGTGCGTTGGTTCGAACAGATCGCGCAGGCGCTCGATTACGCTCACAGCCTCGGATTTGTCCATCGGGATATCAAGCCTTCCAACGTCATGATCACGAAGGAGGGCAAAGCCATGCTCATCGACTTCGGCGTGGCGAGCGCGCTCGGCCAGGATCCTGGACAGGGCGGGGTGATCGCTGGCACCACGCGGTATCTGTCGCCGGAAGTTTGTGAAGGACGTATGGCCACCGCTTCGAGCGACCTCTGGGCGCTGGGCGTGATGATATATCGAACTCTCACCGGTGACCTTCCGTTTAACGACAAGAGCGATGACGCCGTCCGAAAAAAGATCGTCCAAGAGCCTCCCGCGAACCCGAAGGGAGTCAGCTCACGCGTTCGCAAGTTCCTACTCAAGGCTTTAGAGAAGGACCCTTCGCTGCGCTACAAGACGGCGGGAAAGATGGTCCAGGAACTGAAGTGGATCACGACTCCGCTTGCACCTAAGGTGAAGGGCGATCGCTCGGCCCTGTTCGGCTCAGTAGCCATGTTTGCCGGAGGCGGGGCGATTCTTGCTGCCGTGATCGGCACATTCGTTTACACCGCGTTCAACCATCGCAGGCGGGAATCCGAACATGCGCAGGTCGTGGTGCAAAAGGACGACGGGCTCACATCAGCGTTCGGCCCGCGACGAAGCGCCGACGTCTCGCTAGCGGTGGCCTTGGCGCCCGGCATGAAAGACCTGAAAGGAACTTGGTTTGCCGATCTGGGAAATCAATGGCAAGACATCGTCGTCGAACCCACCGGCGGCAAGGGATTCAAAGCCACGATCGAGGTTCGAGACACTCGCGGCGTGGCCACCGTGTTGGCCCAGGGTGAACTGGGTGACGATGGAAAGGCGGTGACTTACCGGGAAACCAAGATCTCGGCCAACCCCGCCAACATTTCGTACATTCCCGCCGCCTTCACGGGCGCGTTTTCCGACGATCGTTCACAAGTTTCTGGCACGCACGGCGGACCCGGAGGAGCGACCGTCCGACTGGTGCGTGCCCCCGACATTACGTTCTCAACGTACTCAAACAACCAAACCGGCTACTCGGTACCTCTTCTTTCTGGTTGGACGTCTTCCGATGCATCCAGCGGGAATGAAGTGATTACGAATTTCAGCCCTGCTGGCAGCGTAGACATCGTGCTCCGGGTGATCGTTGAGCCGGCGGCTGGCGGCAGCATTGAGAACATCTTCGCCACCCGAGAAGCTGCCCTGCAGGCGCAAGGCGGCTACCAAAAACTGAACCTGAACTCCCAAGCCAGCTTCGGCGGCCGCAACGCCGTGAGCTGGGACTTCCGGAAACAACTTACTGGCGTCAACTCCCACTGCCTCGCCTACGGCGTCCTCCGCGGCGACACCAGCGTGACCGTCGAAAGCTGGATCCCGGTCGACAAGGAAGACACCTGGGGCCCGGTGTTCGAGCGGCTGCGCAGCAAGTTCCAGTTCACCAATTAAGGGGAGTCTGCGGCCGAGCGGCCTTTGGCCGCGGAGAGGTGGAGCGACGGAGTATCGGAAGGCCAGGCTTCAGCCTACGCTCAAGAAGCTTTAGTCCTGGCGTCCTTCCAACTTCGTATAATTGGATCAGCGATCGATATATGGCGGGCAACATAGCGTTTGCGACCACTCCCGAGCCAAGTCCGATTGCTGCCATGGCTGTAGGCGCTGCCGGTCTCATATTTCGTCGAAAACGCACGTGAGCACGTCGTTAGGCCTAACCCCAGGCTGGTAAAGTCCGTGATAAATCGTCACTCTGAAAGACACGGTCACAATCTTCCGATGAGCGATACCTGGACTTGGAGCCCCGTTCTGCGACCACCCTTCGGGGGGTCGGTGGCCTCGGAGGGGAGCTTCCGGTGGTCGACCGGAGTCGACGCACCGTCTACTTTCTGCGATCCCTCCGGGATCAACGCTGCCAAATGCCGAAGGCTTTGCCGTCGAACGCACCGCTCCAAAACTCCGGCATCGAAAGGCCGCGACCAGGGCCTACGCTGGCCGCTGCCCGAAGGGTCTGCCCATCCGGCCCATCACTCCATTACTACAGTTCTCCAATACTCCGCGGCCAAAGGCCGCTGCTAGTCGATCTTCGCGAGTTTTGCACCGGGGACCTTGAAGGCTACGGCCAGGTCGTAGAGGGCCGTGTTGGTGAGGAGGTGGTAGTCCTCGTCCGCCTTCGCGCCGAACTTGTGGTCGATGTCGTTCATGACCATCATGTGGATCTTGTGGGTGACTGCCTTGTCGAGGAGGAACTCGGTGTAGACGGTGCCGTCGGTGTCCATCGATGCCTTGACGAGGGTTCCGGCGAGGTCAGTGCCGGTGATGTCTGCGTCGGGGAGTTTGACTCCGGCAGCGGTGGCGATCTTGAGGGCATCGCTCACTGCGAAGTCAAATACGCTGAGCCATCGGGCGACTCGCTTCTTACCGAACTGCTTGGTCAGCTTCCCGACTTCGGCGGTGACGGTGTCGGCGCCGACCATGGCGGTCAGGGCTTTTGCGGTCGAGTACGACTCGGCGCCGCCGCCTGCCGCCACGAGGGAAGCGGTGACGTTTAGCGCGGGAGCGCCGGTGTAGGTCGGCCCGCCGTAGCGAGACATGTCCATTTTGTCCATGTTCGCGGACTGGGCTCCAGCGACTGCGGCAAATCCGAGAGTAGCGATCGAAAGTGTGATGAGATGTCTCATGTACATCCAGAACGCATCTGAGAAATGGCAGTTCGCGCTTTGATTGCTTTGATGTGAAACTGATCGGATAAAGATCGGGGACTGATCGATCGACGGTGACGGGTACCCTAGATCGGCCCTCGCATGCGTAGACAGACCGACGATCTCCGAATTCTTCAGACCCGACCCCTGGTTCCTCCTTCGATCCTTCACGAAGAGCTTCCGCTCTCCGAGGCAGCGTCCGAGTTGGTCTTCACCACCCGAAGTCAGATTGCCGATGTGTTGCATGGCCGAGACTCTCGCTTGGTGGCGATCGTGGGCCCCTGCTCGATCCACGACCCAGAGGCGGCGCTTGAGTACGCACACGGTCTGAAAAAGGTGGCCGATGAGGTATCGGAAAAACTCATCGTGGTCATGCGCGCCTACTTCGAAAAGCCGCGAACCACGGTCGGATGGAAAGGATTCATCAACGATCCCGACCTTGACGAAACCTGCCAGATCAATAAAGGCCTGCGCTTAGCCAGGAAGCTGTTGGTGGATGTCAACTCGATCGGACTGCCGACCGGCTCCGAGTTCCTTGACCTCCAGATTCCCCAGCACATCGCCGACGTAACTTCCTGGGTCGCCATCGGGGCTCGAACCACCGAGAGTCAGGTTCACCGGGAGTTGGCATCGGGACTCAGCATGCCGGTCGGGTTCAAGAACACAACGGAAGGAGGGCTTCTGCCGGCGGTTGAAGCAGTTCAGGCTGCGCGATCCAGCCACTGGTTCCCTTCGGTGACGAAGCAGGCGATCGGCGCGATCTTCCAAACGGCGGGCAACCAAGACTGCCACATCATTCTTCGCGGTGGCAGCCAGACCGGGCCCAATTACGACGAAGAGAGCGTGAAACGCGCCTTCGATCTTCTCAACGACAAGCAATTGCCCGCCCGAGTGATGGTCGACGCTAGTCACGGCAACAGTCGCAAGGACTACCGCCGCCAAGGCGAGGTACTTCGTGAAGTCTTACGCCAGGTCAAGGGAGGATCCTCGACGGTGATGGGCGTGATGATCGAGAGCAATTTGGTGGAAGGTCGGCAGGACTTCGTGGCCGGGCAGCCTCTCGTTTACGGGCAAAGTGTGACGGATAGCTGCATCTCGCTGGAAGAGACGCGCGGGCTACTGCACGAACTCGCTTCGGCTTAGTTTGCCCTGGTGGATGGGGCTTTCGGATCACGTTGGGACGAACCTCGTCTAACCCCTTTGGGACGCCTTCTGGCGTCCTAAAAGGGGAAAGAAATGAACCGAATCAGCTTAAAGGGACCGTCGATAGCCATCCTTGCGATGGTGTCAGCGATCGCGTGCGCCCAGAGCGTACAGGTTACCGTAGACGGAAATCCGATCAACTTCGCGGATACACAGCCGCAGATGGTTGGCGGGCGATTGCTCGTGCCCATGCGGGGTGTCTTCGAGGCAATTGGGGCGACGGTGATATGGGACGCCGATTCCCAGACAGTGACCGCGAGCACGGACTCTCGTCGCGTGAGTCTCCGAATCGGCGACAAAGAAGCGAATGTCGATGGCAAGATTGTCGAGATGGATCAGCCAGCCGAGATTGTTGGTGACAGCACCTTGGTTCCGCTACGATTTTTGAGCCAGTCGCTCGGAGCTTCCGTCGATTGGGAGCCGAAAGAGAACCTCGTCGCCGTGATGACCCGTGGCTATCGAGACGGAAGAGCTCAGCATATCGATAGCCGTCCGGTCGAGCCCACCCCGGTGGTGCCTCCGGTCGCTCCTCCGGTTGTCGTTCAACCGCCGGTTGTCGTTCCGCCACCAGTAGTTACGCCGCCGCCGCCGACGATCATTGTCGTCCCGGCGCCAGTTGATCCTCCGAGACCCAGGGAACCGGAAAGGCGGATCGTGTTTTCGAGCTACGCGGTCATTCCGCTCAGGCTGGATCAAACGTTGACGTCCAACGGCAATCAAGAGGGCGACACATTTACGGCAACCGTTCGTTCCGACCAGGACGGCTATCTTGAACTACCAAAGGGAACGTTGGTTACGGGTGTCATCCGAAGAGCACGTGCAGCGGTCGACGGTAAGCCGGGGCTACTTGACGTCCGTTTTACGGACCTCTTACTGCCAGACGGGGCGAAGTATCCGATCAGCGGAACGGTAGCCGCGCTGGACGATCCTAACATCATCAAGGGCGGCGGCGGAAGACTGGTTGCCAAGAATAGCGACGACGTGAAGGGCAACATCGAACAAGACGCTGCCATCGGCGCGGGCGCAGGACTTGTGATCGGCTCGCTTCACGGAAGGGCCATTGGAGGCGCCGCGGCCGGCGGAGTGCTTGGGGCCATCGTCGGTGCGCTTACGCCTCGGCACCACCACGACCGGAATGTGAAGGTTGAGAAGGGCACTAAACTCGGACTGATTCTCAGCCGTGATGTCAGCATCGCCCGGCACGATCTGGGTTAGGCGGTGTCGTTGTTCCCGAGAGCCAGGTTGGCTCTCGGGATCGGCCGCCGGGGATTGCGCCTCGGTGACGGCAAAGACGGTTTAAGGGGACGCACACCCCGTGTAGGGCCGCCGGAGCCCCACAAACCAGGGCTCGCTGACACAACCGTTCCGCGGTTGGGGATATCATGGGCCCTCCAAGGAAGATTGCTCTTCTCGCACAAAAGTAGGCACGGCACCGCTTGCCGTTTTCGACGGCGCCGACTGGTCGTTGCCTCTGCGGATTTAGACCTACTGTCAGTTAAGAACGGCCTTCAGGACGGCTCGTGAGATTTATAGTGTCTGTTGTGCGTCCTCATTTCATTCTCATTGCCGCGACTTTGGTCGCTATCGGTTGCAGCGGTCCCGCTTCTGATCGGGTTTCCGGCATATGGAAAGAGAACCAGGCGCCCACGAGCGTGGTGGGGGCGATTGCTTCGGCGTTCGTGCCGAGTTCTTCTCTTGAGTTGAAGAAGGACCACACCTTCCTCATGAAGCTGCCCAACCTTCACCTCGATATTTCAAACAACTCCGGTGCGCTCGAGACCCAAAGCTTGGTGGAAGGGAAGTGGTCGGTCGAAGGCACGAAGCTGAGCTTCTTAAGTTTGTCGGTGGGAGGTCGGCCGGTAGCTGACGTCCAGAAGAGCCTATTGATGGCCGGAGCAACCGACTCCGCGCCAGCGGCGACGGCAGGTGTGCCCAGTGCGGTGGATGCCTCACAAGCGGCCAAGTCCGACGTGCCGGCCGGGGTGACATTGAGTACTTCGAAACTAGCCCTTCCTGAAGACGCATCCCTCTCGGATGACGAGAAGCGACTGGTCGTGCATTTCCTGGGTGGCGTGATGCCGCCCGTCGAACTGACTCGCGACAAGTCCTAGCCCGCCAAATGCTTCTCGAAGGCAGCCCAGTATTCGGGGCCAACTCCGCCGAAGAGGCTGACTCCGAAACCGCCGCGTTTCTTGACGAGAGCCAACGCTTCCGAGAATTCGGCGGGGGATGTGAAGGCGGGCATGTAGAGGCCTGCGATCACGGGGAAGGTCACGGTCTGAATGTTCTCCAAAACGCACTCACCGACGAACTCAACCGGTTCGTTGTAGAAGCTGTGGTAGATCATGGGGCAGGCCGCGTCGAGGGGCCACTTGTCCCAATCTTGCCGGCAGATCTTGCGCGCCATGCGGGGAGTGGGGAAGACGGCGGCGGTGATCTTCTTTCCGTGTCCGTGAGCTACCGCCGCTAACTTTTTGACCAGGTGGGTGACCGAGTCGTAGCGAAAGTGGAGCCACTCTTGGTCGCTGGCCGGGTTCTCGATTTCGAGCGGGTCCCGCCCCGAGACTTTCTTGAACGCTTCGCGGGTATGGGGGCTGTAACAGAAATCGTAATCGGCCAACTCTTCGTGCTGATCGAGACCGTACTTTGCCCACAGTCCACGAGGAAGGATCACGTCAGGATATCGCACGTAGTCGAGGTGGACGCCTGAAACTAAGGGGTGCTCTGCGAGCTCGGTGGCTTTGCCCTCAAGGTAAGAAACGACCCCAGGGATGACGGGGGAGATCCATCGATAATAGTCGACGTAAGGAGGCTTGTCGAAGCACGACTTTCCGGATCGACTCACCATGTACCAGTCGGGATGATTGTCCCGTATCCACTGGTCGCCACGATTCGTCGTCCACATCCATGCGTGGAGCTCTAGGCCGGCTTCTTTGACGATCTCGAACTCTCGTTGGTCGATGCCTCCCCCAAGATAGACGCCTTGAATTCCGTGAGCCTTGAGCGCTCGGTACTTCGACTTTAGGGTGGCCTCCGACGCGTTGCGCTCCACGTCTGCCCAGACCCAATAGTGGTGATTCATAGAGTGTTTCTTTGAAGAAGCTTTGTCTTGTTCCAGAGTGAGAAGCGACGGCAAGGAGCCAGCCACCGAGAGGCCAGCGCCGGTTTGTGCGGCTGCTTTCAAAAAATCGCGTCGATCCATGCGCCTATTTTGCTCCTACCTTCCAAAAGTGTTGTGCAGTGTCGATTCTGTAAGGGCCCAAAGCGGCTTCGAATAGGTGAGTCGTTGCTTCGATGGTAGCGCCTTCAATCTTCAGACCGAGCTCCGAGACACTGGTGGCGTACCGCTGGTGGGCGTTTCGGAAGTCCAGTTGGGCGTCCCAGATTTGAGTGAGAAGGACACGCTCCTGCTGTCCTTGCAGCGGCTTCAGCGGCACTGGGCCAGTCGGTGAAGTTGAGAATTGTAAGATTCCCCATCGCTCCGGCCGATGCATGTCGATGACCCCTTGTGGCGACCAGACCCAATTGTGTTCTGGGCGAGGAAGCTTGTGGTACTTGCCGTCGACGATGTCAATGTCCCACTGCACTCTTGAGAAGTTGATCCGCCATTGATCCCCGTCTTGGGGTGGGAAGGAGGTGCGAGCGGTCTCGGCGATGGCCGTCCACGGGATGGCGATCTCGAGGGTCCACCCATGGTCGGTATCGGTGGGATCGTTCAGGGTGCCGTTCACATGGACAGCGGTCTTTAGCCCGTGCATGTCCCAGCCGGTGAGAGGCGGAGTTCCTGCGCGATACGGTCTCGGCAGGAGGAGATCCCACACGGTATTCAGCGCGTTCATCTCCAACTCAGAGTAGAACTGGCCGTCGTTGTCTGGGTCCAGGAACACCTCGAAATCGTTGTCGTGGAAGATCACTGAGTCCCGCTTAGTGAGCGTTGCCCATACGTGCGGCTCCTCGAGTTCGGCGCCAATGTAAAGGTAGTGATCGTCCCAAAGCATCTTTGCGCGCGTGCGGTACCGGGGGCGCGGCTTTAGGTCGCCTTCAATGTCGACGAAGTCTTCCGTCCAGGGCGCGAGGTTCCACGCGGGCGAGTTGAATTTTCCATCGAGAACCGGGGGCGTTGACGCGTGATAACAAACGTATCCGTGGGGGAGGGTTGGAGGCATGAATAAGGATCCAAGAGAGCAGAGCAACGCTGCAGCCGCCATGAACATGAAGGCTCATTATCGCCTTTTGTAGCCCGTAGCGGTGGTACAACACCGGTTTTTGTCGGTGCTGCCAAAATGCGGGTGGCAGTTTGGAACTTGACCGAGTCTTCCGTCGGTTAGGCTGACTGTGCACCCTGGGACAAACCCATGATCGAGAAAGGCATTCTTTTGGCCGGCGGAACTGGTACCCGCCTGTGGCCGCTTACCAAGGCAGTAAGCAAACAGCTTCTTCCCATCTACAACAAACCGATGGTGTATTACCCGCTGACGACGTTGATGTTGGCGGGTATCCGCCAGATCCTGGTGATCACGGTTCCTTCGGAGCAGTCGCTCTTCTGGAACCTTTTGGGCGATGGGTCTCAATGGGGGATGGACATCCAGTACGTGGCTCAACCTCGACCGGAAGGCCTTGCCCAGGCATTTCATCTGGGTGAGCCGTTCTTGGCTGGGCAAGGTTGCTCACTGGTACTTGGGGACAACATCTTCTACGGTCAGGGCCTTTCCGGCGCACTGAGGCTTGCCGCTCGGCAGGGCGATGGGGCGACCATCTTCTCCTACTGGGTGAAGGAACCCCAGCACTACGGGGTGGTAGCGTTCGATGAGTCGGGCCTGCCCGTTTCGATCGAGGAGAAACCGGCGAACCCTAAGTCGCACTACGCGGTCACCGGCCTCTACTTTTACGATGACCAGATCTGTGACATCGCTCGCGACGTCAAGCCTTCCGCCCGGGGCGAGTACGAGATCACCACCGTGAACCAGACCTACATGGAACAGAAGCGCCTGAGCGTTCAGCGACTCGGTCGGGGAGCAACTTGGCTCGACACGGGCACGTTTGACGGTTTGAACCAGGCCTCGAATTTCGTCCAGACGCTGGAGCAGCGCACGGGGCTGATGATCGCTTGTCCAGAAGAGATCGCGTTCAAGAATGGTTGGATCGATGCGGAGCAGGTGCTCCGGCTGGCCGAGCCGTTGCGCAAGAGTGGGTATGGCGAGTACCTTGATGCGCTTGTGAGTGAATCCCTCGATGCTGAAGTCAAGTAAAACGTCGCTCCCCGAAGTGCTGCTCGTCGAGCCGGTCGCTTTTCCCGATTCGCGGGGCTTCTTTATCGAGCTGTTTCACGATGCTAAGTACCGCGAGATCGGCATCGATTGCGGTTTCGTGCAGGACAACATGTCCTTCTCATTACGCGGAGTGACTCGTGGACTTCACCATCAATTCCCATCGACTCAGGCAAAGCTGATCAGCGTGGTTCAGGGTGAAATTTTCGACGTAGCGGTGGACATTCGGGTTGGGTCCCCCACGTTCGGACAATGGTGTTCAGAGATCTTGTCTGCCGAGAACCACCGGCAGTTGTTCATTCCCGCGGGATTCGCCCATGGATTCTGCACGCTGAGTACCAGCGCCCTCGTGACGTACAAGTGCAGTTCACTCTACGATCCTAAGAGTGACGCATCCATCGCTTTCGATGACCCGGAGATCGGAGTCGAGTGGCCGAAGTTGGATCTCATTCTTTCGGACAAGGACCGAGCGGCGAGAAAGCTGTCGGACATTCCTCGTTCCGAGTTGCCGCAGTATTCGGGGTAGTTTGACTGGACCAGCCACTCAGGCAGACACGAGGATCATGTTGGCGTACTGGGTTGTATCGCCAGTTCGGATGAGGCCGATGGCGTGGGGCACACGTAGTTTGAACTCGACGTGTGGTTCATGTTTGAGATCGATGCCCGCCAGCGCGGTGGAGAATTGCTGTTGAGTGGCGGCATCGTTTGCCTTCAAAAACTCCTTGGCCATGAATGCTTCACCGTAGTGGGCCTGGTCTCTGAGGGCAGCAAGTACCTGGAGGACAGTGGGAACGCCGTCGATGAGGGAAAGGTCGATGGTTTCGAGCCCAGGCCAAGAGGGAAATCCGCGGTCGGCGATCACGATCGTGTTTGTGTGGCGCACTCGGGCGACCAAGGACAAGAGGTTCGGGTTCAGGATTCCAGTTCGTAGCATAGGCTCAGGCGGGCGTCAGATCAATTTAGCACGAGAGGGAGGGTTCGGGTGGTTCACGTCTATTGGGGGCGCAGCTAACGTGGAGCGCGGCGGTCTTGACGCCGCGCCGATCAGCACGGCTCGACGTGCGTGAAAGTCTTTGAGGCTGTTGTAGGTTCAAAGGGCCCACTTAAGCCAATTCTGGTCCGTTATACAGGTGTCAGACATACTATCTCCACAAACGTCACCAATGGTCTCGCGAAGTGCTCAATGCAACACTCTCCGAGCCTAGGCACTCTCCATGAGTTGGCCAACTCCGCCTGGTCATCGCGGAATTTGCGATTCGGCCGAATCTAGTTCTCAAACTTGTTTCTAAGGTCGAGCTTCTTTTCCGACCTCGGCAACGTCCTGATCAAAGAACGTTGAGTCGCACCGCAGATCTGTTCTCGTTCGTAATCCTCACGAACGCTGGCTCAATTCGTTAGGCTAACTAATGGTTCCTGTCGCTGCTCTGATTCTCGTTCAAGCTAACGCGACCTCCTTTGAGTACGTTGACCAAACTATCGAAGGTTGGAGCGTGCACGCCGAGAAGGCGCTAGTGGGAGAACATCCATACTTATGGGGTGCGGTCAAACAGGAATTGACGTTGCAGCTCATCGGCATCGAGCGAGTGGTGCCGGATGGACCGCTCGTCAAACTCAAGACGATCCCGATCTGGATTCACCTCAATAGTCCGGGGAATGTCTGTGCGGCCTTCCATCCGGAGTCAGGGTGGCTGAAGGATCACGGAATGGATCCCCATATGGCTCACGGGTTCGAGATCGGAAATGCGGAGCATTTCGTATCTTGGACCTACGAGCAGCCGTGGATGGTGATGCATGAATTGGCCCACGGGTACCACTTTCTGTTTCTTCCTAACGGCTTCGACAATGCGGATGTAAAGGCGACATACGCGACCGCGATGGCAGCCAAGCGGTACGACCTGGTGCGTCACTGGAATGGGGCAATGGTCAAGGCATACGCCACGACGAATCCAATGGAGTATTTCTCGGAGACCACCGAGGCCTACTTCGGCACAAACGACTTCTATCCGTTCGTCCGCGGCGAGCTAATGTCGGCCGATCCTGACGGGTACACGCTCATGAGGAAAGTTTGGGGCGAACCTCAGAAGCGTGTGCCCAAGGGCTGAGTCTTGGGCACTTACTGAGCTCAGACGTTGAATCGGAACAACATGACGTCTCCTTCGGCAACCACGTAGTCCCGGCCTTCACTTCGGACGAGTCCCTTTTCTTTTGCGGCAGCCATGGAGCCGTTGGTGACGAGGTCGTTGTAGGCAACGGTTTCGGCTCGGATGAATCCGCGCTCGAAGTCACTGTGGATCACGCCGGCGGCCTGGGGAGCAGTCATGCCTTGGTGAATCGTCCAGGCACGCGTTTCCTTGGGGCCGGTGGTGAAGTAGGTTTGCAGGCCGAGGAGGTGATAGGTGGCGCGTATCAAGGACTTGAGGCCGCCTTCCTTTGCTCCGAGCGACTCAAGGAATTCGGCTCGGTCTTCCTCAGGTAGTTCGATCAGTTCTGACTCAACCTGGGCGGAGATCACGACGACCTCGGAGCCTTCCGCCGCGGCGAACTTCTTGACCTTCTCCACTTCCGCGTTTCCAGTAGCGAGGTCGCTCTCGGAGACGTTGGCAGCATAGATGATTGGCTTGAGCGTCATGAGACCGAGGCCTTTGATGGAGAGGGCCTCGTCTTCGGTGAGAGGCACGAGGCGAGCAGGTCGGCCGTCGTTCAGCGCGGGGAGAATCTTCTCGAGGGCGTCGATTTCGATCTGAGCTTCCTTCTTGGTGCGCAGCTCCTTTCTCGCTCTTTCCAACCGCTTTTCGGCGCTAGCCATGTCGGCAAGGGCGAGTTCGATGTTGATCACTTCGATGTCTCTCAACGCGTCGACCGAACCGGAAACATGAATGATGTCGTCGTTCTCGAAACACCGGACGACGTGCACGATCGCGTCCACTTCTCGGATGTTGGCCAGGAACTGGTTTCCGAGACCCTCGCCTTTGCTGGCGCCCTTCACGAGGCCAGCAATGTCGACGAACTCCATGCGGGCAGGAAGGATGTCGGCTGAACCCGAGATCTTCGCAAGCACTTCGAGGCGATCGTCGGGAACGGCGACCATGCCGACGTTGGGCTCGATGGTGCAGAACGGGAAGTTCGCAGCCTGGGCCTTGGCGTTCGCGACGACTGCGTTGAATAGGGTGGACTTTCCGACGTTTGGAAGTCCGACGTTTCCGGCTCTTAGCATAGGTTTGGGGCGCCGTGAAGCGGTTTCGCGGCAAATCCCAGTTTACCGTCTTGGCCCAGCCGTCGAAGCGGTTGGGGAACTTCCCGGGAGAGGTTGAGGTAATACCAGGTTATGTTCATTGCTTTAGCCACACTCCTTTAATTGTCCGGTCCTCCGGCTGAGCCCGTTTTCGAACAGTGCAAGAAGCTCTTGGGCACTTGGGAAGGCACGGTGGGGAAGAGCATGAAGGTGCAGTTCACATTTAAGCTAACCCATGGTGGCCAGGTTCTGGAGTCGAACGGTGTGGTCGGCGTGGGCACGAAGAATCCGATGCATGCTCATGCCTGTATTGGATGGGATCCGGTGGCGAAGCAGGTCTACTATCTGGACCAACATGGCGCCGATACGATCTATTTCGGACACGTCACGAGGGAAGGAGACGACCTGATTTTCGATTTCAACGCCCTCAGCGGCGACACGGGGCACTACCGTAGCGTTTCTCACGTCCAGTCTGATTCCTACGGTAGCACGATGGCGACGGAGAAGGACGGCAAGTGGGTGGATATGGGATTCCACATCGGACTGCACCGAGTTTGATTGGCAGACTGGATCGGTTCGATTTTGGAGTCTCAGGGCCGAGGGGGCATCAAGCATCCCAATTGCTAACCGCCCGCTACGCACTGTCGACTCCATTAGGAGGAACGAGGGATCCCTTCCTCATGGCTGGCCACTTCGATCACGCAACTGGAAGTTCCGACCACAGGCGGGGGTGTTTCGCCTTGCTCAACATGACGGGTACTTGTGAGTTAGCCGACCCAAACCACTAAGCGCCCGCCATCCCGAGGAACGAGGGATCCCCTCCAGGTCAGCTAGCTTCCGAAGTCCTACTCGCAGAGGCCGTCCAATAGGAAGAGTTCCATCGCAAGCTCGGGATGACGGATCGATGCATTGGTGATTGAGTCAACGAGAGTGAACCGCCTCGTAACATTCCAAAGATGACAGATGAAGCTCGACAATCTGATTAGGATACGGGCGCTAGTAGCACCCAGTTCCGTCACTTCTGCCAGACGCTGGCGAGGTCGTAGGCTTCGAACTTCTTGAACTTCCAGTCGGCGGCGCCTTCGGTTCGCCACGTGACGCCGTGCGGTTGGTCCGTGGGGAGGGTGAAGATGGGCATGCAGACGAGGCCGTCGTCGGCGTAGATTTCGAGGCTAGCCCGGTCGGCGAGGATTCGGAGTTTGTGGTCGTGGCCGATGGGGAGCGACGCCATTTTGTCGAGAACTTTGAGGGTGTAAGTGTCTTGATCGTAGGTGACTTGGACGCCATTGATGGTGAGATGAAGCTGGCCAGTGTCTCCGGCGGTGAATTCGGTTTCGATGTCGATTAAGCCGGATTTGGAGGCGTATTCATGCGCTTTGCCACGCGTCTCGTGGAGTTTTGACTTGCGAAGTCGCTTCACTTCCAAGATGGGATTGATCGCCAGTCGTGGGCCGTCAGCAGTCGACTTAAGGGTGAGCTCGGTGGGTGTCCCCAACTGCTGGTTCCAGGCGGTTCCGGGGAAGTTGGAGTTGTTGAGCCACGGGATCTGGATTCGACGTCCCTTGGGATCGTTGAAGTAGGTTTGCGAGGCGTAGCCGGTGTTGCCGAAGTAGGAGGGAATGGGGCGGGTAAGGGAGATGAACTTCTTCCCGTCGAATTGGCCGAGTTTATAGGCGCCGCTCGCGGACCAGAAAACCCACCTTGGATTGTCTTTGTCCCCGTCCACGGGGAGCTCAAAAAGATCGGGGCACTCACTAGAACCGGGCATTTCTACGTCCCCCGTCTTGGTCCAGCTCTTGAGGTCGGTTGAGTTGAGAATGGCGTAGCGATCGCCATCTAGATAGAGAGCCATGACCCAGTGCTTCCCAGGTCCGTACCAGATCACCTTCGGGTCGCGGTTCTCTCCTTCGATATGAGGAATGATGGGGTTGCCGGGATACTTAGTGAAGGTCTTGCCATCGGTTGAATAGGCGAGGCATTGGGAGAAGGGCTTCCCCTTGGATTCGTCGTTGGCGCCTCCGGCAGCGGTGTAGAAACAGACCATTGGGGCCTTGTTTCCGGTCCCTAGGCCGCTAGAGTTATCGGCATCCACGACGGCCGAACCGGAGAAGATGGTTCCGAGGGAGTCTGGGCGAATGGCTTCTTCTTGCTGCTTCCAGTGGAGGAGATCCTTGCTCACGGCATGGCCCCATGTCATGTTTCCCCAGCCCGATCCGAATGGGTTGTGCTGGAAAAAGAGGTGGTACTCGCCGCCGAAATAGACGAGCCCGTTCGGGTCGTTCAGCCAGCCGGTTTTCGCCGTGAAATGAAATTGGGGCCGTAATGGCTCGGAGTAATCGGAATCGGGAGGAACCATAACGGATAACAGCAAAGCAGCGAGCATCAACTAGATTAGACTCTACGACTCGATCGCCGTTTCGGCGAGTCCAATTTCTTGTTGCCTTTGCGCGATTTGAGTCCCAATTGGCGGACCTTCGAATCGCCTCCGTTCCAAGCCGAACCAGACGGCGGCGGTCAGGATGCCGGACCCTACAAGAACTTTCAGTGCTTGATCGTTGGGGGGGTGAACGCCGATGTAGATGAGGACGCCACAGCCCAGGATGCAGATCACGGCGATGGGGCGGTACGCAACGCCCAAGTCGAATGAGCCCATTTGGTTCCAGGAGCGACGGTAGGCGATCATTCCGGCGGCGACCGGAAGCACGTAGGAGATGTACAAGAACATCGTGCAGACCGCGGCGATGGTGGTGTAGACGGGGGCGTAGATCGTGAACGCAACCGCGAGGCACGCCACCGCCCAAATGGCGGGCACGGGTGTTCGGAAATGGTGGTGGACCCGTTTCAAGAGCTTGGACCAGGGCAATCCGCCGTCACGGGCGAATGCGAACATCATGCGGCTCGTCGATGTGACGGTGGCCAGGCCGCAGAGATATTGGGATACAGCAATGATGACAAACAGGATCTTTTGTAGCCCGGCGGGAAGGACCTGACCCATGATCCAGCCGAAACTGCCCGCGCCCTGGGAGGCAGCCTTGCCGAGGTCGGGAGCGGAAAGGACGATCGCCATCAACATTCCCCAACCGAACACTCCAGACCAGAGCACGGAATGAATCATGCCCTTGGGAATCGCCTTGGCAGCGCCCTTGGTTTCTTCGGCGGTGTGGGCGGAGGCGTCGAATCCAGTGATCGTGTAGGCAGGCAGGAGCAGACCGAGCAGAAACAGGCTGCCCATGCTCTTGTTTGCCGGCCAAACGTTGCCTCCGGCAGCACCCCCGTAGTTATGGAAGGTCCAGAGACGAGAAAACTCAATATGGGGCGCGTAGGCGAGGAGCGCGACGGCCAGAGCAATGGAGCCAAAGAAAAGGATGTATCCCGAGAAATCAGTCAGCTTGCTGGTGAGGCGGATACCGTAATGATTGAAGGCGGCTTGGGAGATGGTGATGGCGAGGACGGCGATCGTCTGGATTCCGACGCTTAACAGCGTGGGATCGGTGGGAGTCAGTCGGGCGGTATCGCACCCGAAGGCGGGGGCAAGTGAGCCGACCACAAAGAGGTAGGTACCGACGTTAATGGCGGCGAGTCCGGTGACGAGTCCGACGAGATTAAACCAAGCAGTGACCCATCCTAACGCGCGTCCCCCCAGAATGGAACCCCAGTGATAGAGTCCCCCCGCCGTCGGATAGGCCGATCCGATCTGGCCCATCGCCATGGCAAACAGGAGTGAGACGGCACAGGCGATGGGCCAGCCGAGGCCGATGGAGGCGCCTCCCACGCTGCTGAGTCCCTGCCCGAAGGAGTTGATCCCACCGCAAAGGATGCAGATCATCGAGAAGGAGATCGCGAAGTTTTGGAAGGTTCCCATGCTGCGCAAGAGCTCTTGCGCATAACCCAT
>CAIVDU010000004.1 GCA_903904815.1 uncultured Armatimonadota bacterium | reverse complement strand
CCGCGTTGGGCTTAAGAAGCTGTTCGCGATCGAGTCCGACAAGGTCGAAAAGCAATACATCGACGTGGTCGGACGCATCGACAAGACGGACCAGACGGCGGAGGTTTACAAGCAGTACGCAGGGCTTGGCCCGGCGACGGCTACGCCGGAAGGAAACAAGGTCGACTATGACGATCTCGTTCCGCTCTATGTGGCGGCCTTCAAGCCGCTCATGTATTCGAAGGGCGTGAAATTCTCGAAGCAGGCGGCCTATACCGACCAGTACAACAAGCTGAAGACTCTCACTCCGGACATCGCGCGATCGTTCGTGCAGAGGCGGAATCTGTACACGGCGGATCTGGACAATTCGGGATTCACTGATACCTCTCGGGGCATGAATACCGAGCCTCTGTATTCGGCAAGCCACTCGATGGGATCGTTCTACGGGAACAACCGACCGCTGGCGCCCGGACAGGTGGCGGGTCCTTCCGCGGTGACCTTGGACCTCGCTTTTGGGCCTTTGGCTTTGGAGCAGGCATGGTCGGATCTTAGGCGTCAGAAGTCGGCACGAAACCTTCCGATGTTTCCCCTCGGGAAGCTGGACATCAAGGTGCCGCCCGAGCTTTACATGCAGGCGCTCAGGGCTCTGCGGTCGCTGAAGCTTCCGGGGACGAACAACAACGACGAGAACGTCGTGCGGGAGAAGTTCAACGCTCCGACCGTCATCGATTACTACACGTCGGCTACCGCTTGGTTCGTGAAGGCGGCGGACACCGCTTACCACGGTCTGTTCTTCCTGGAGCAGATGCCCTACGACATCGAGGAGCTTCCGCCTGACGACGAGATCATGCGCAAGTGGATCGCCTACGAGAGCTACATTGCCGGTTGGTATGACTGGCATGGCACCTACGGCACGCTGGGGGCTTAAACAATGCCGGCAGAGTCGAAACTGTTTAAGAACACCGAACAGGTGATCATGGCGAACACCCACAACGGTCAGTTCAATCTGATCGAGGGTGGAGGGAACTTCAAGCTTCTCGACGCTTGTATGTTTTCGTTTTGCACGGGAGGCTCGAACGGTTTGCTCGCAGACATTTCGAGCACTCCCGGTACGACCACCCTTATTCCGGCGAGCGCCTGTCCTCGCGGGATGCGGCCGTACCTGACTCGCCTCGACATCGACGTCCAGGGAAATACTCCCTGGGCAGGTGGGAAGAACGTGATCGTTCAGGACACGAACAGCGCTCCGCTGGTGTATCTGCCAACGAACGCGTTGAGGGCGATGAGCGCTTATACGTTCCCGGACAGTGACACCGAGGTGCCGATTGTGGTGACTGCGGTGTCGTATGTGGCGTCGACGGGCGTCGTGACTCTCCCGGGTACATCGCTTATTGCGGGGGCTTACTCGTCGAACTGCATCGCTACGGTCATCGGCGGAACGGGAATCGGTCAGTCCGAGCTGATTGCCTCTAACACGGCGACATCGATTACGCCTGCTCGGGGCGCGACGGCGTGGCCGTCTGGGCTTGATGCGACGTCGGTGATTGCGGTTTGGTATTGGTCGGTGACGACGGGTGGAACCGCTACCTCGTCTCTGGCCAACCAGATGGGATCGGCAACTCCGCTTCCGAACAGCAATGGTCTGGACAATGGCTACAACGTCATCGTGGTGTCGGGAACGTCGGTCGGTGGAAACCGGCCGGTGGCGAGCAACAGCACGAGCCAGATCACCTTCACGACGGCGCTGAATACGGCCACCGACGCCACTTCTTTGGTCCACATCTCGAACGAGCAGAACCTTCTCGGGGCGCTCGATTTGTGCGTGGGTGACAAGTGGCCGGCGGCGGGTGTGAATACAGGAATCCAGGTCACGGTCGGCGCTTCGATGTCGGCCGGCTCGAACCTTCGCATCTATGGCGAAGGGTACTGGGGCTACTAAGCTCTGAGAGACCCGGGGAGGTTTCGGCCTCCCCAACAAGCTTATGCCTAGCTACAATTTCACGCTCGGGACGTGGGTCAACAACGCGGCAGTGGGCACGTTTTCCTCTCACTTGTGGACCAATCCCGGCAATGCTCAACTCATCGACGGCGCGTATGCGGTCTACATCTCCGCGATTGCGGGCCAAACCCAATCCATTTACCTTGAAGGCACCGGACCGAACTCGATTCCCTCGTGGGCGGCCAACGAAGTCCTGACCTCGATCACGGTGAACATTGATCGGTTCTCGAACGGCCCAAGCGAGAACCTAAACACGGACGCGCTCCTGTACCTGGTGGTCGGGGGCACGATTTTGACGGCTATCAACCGAGCCGACACGAGCACGGTCTATCCGACCACGCTTACCAGTGCGGCCCACACGTTTACATCCTCGGACCTGTCGACGCTCGGCGTCACTAAATCCTCGATTACTTCGAGCTTCGGGATTGCCCTGAGTTGCTATCTCGGAGGCCAAGCGGCCAACGGCATCAGCATCGACCAGATTGCCGGAAGCTTTAACACCAGCTTCGTCAACGCCGTGCCTCCGGCCGTTTCGTATATCCCATCAATCGGAATGAGGAGTCTATGACACCAGCCAATTCAACGCCTTTCCCGATTCGAGGTCAGCTCTACAACCTCGGCGCGGCCGTGAAGTCGATCACCTCCGGCAACCCCATAACGGGGGGCCTAACAGGGCTGGCGGCGAAGATCTCCAAAGACGATGGGGCCTTCAGTTCGACCACGAACACTCCGGTAGAAATTGGGACTAGCGGGTGGGTGACGCTCGACCTCACGCCTACCGAGATGACGGCTTCCAAGGTGTGCGTGGCGATCTCGGCAACGAACTCGGGGGCGATGGAGGCGGACGTCGTTTTGTCGACACTGAACCTCGGCCAATTCACCGGGCGATGGGACGGGCAGTCTCCTTTACGATTTGAGCAGCTTTGGATCGATCTCTTTGTCGGAATGGCTTTGAACGGAGCGAATCAGAACGGGGCCCAGCTTCAGCTTTTGAACCCTGACGGATCGGTTCACTTCACCTCGACGGTCACCCAAAACGCGACCAGCGGAACGAGGAGCAAGGCGACATGATGGTGGTGATCTGCCCGGGCTCCATGAGTTACGACGCGAGCAGTCCGGACCAGGCTCTGCGGAGTTTGACTCTGTTCTTTGGGTTGGCGACGGTTTACAGTCCGCTTTTGGACTCTCATGCGGGGACGCTGTCGGACGTGGTGAACCGGCGAGGGCGCGGTCAGCCTGGTGCTTACTGTGAGCGCAGCGGCAACTACTTTCCGGAGGAGAGGCTGGTGGTCGACGGGGACGGTCGGGTGGTAGGCGACAAGTTCTGGACAAGCGGAACCCCTCGGACATTTGAAGGGGACGACGACATTTTGGGAGCCTGGCGATGACCTACACGGCTCAGCAGGTTCTGGCGAAGATCCGGGAGCGGGTGAAGGTCGACCCGATCGAGGGGATGCAGCTCCTCAACGAAGCTCATGTTTACATTTGCTCCCAGCTGCACCTGGTTCCGGACCAGACCATGACAATCTCGCTAGTCGCGGGGCAGCAGGAATACAGCTTGCCGGATAGCGTGATCACGATTTGGGATGCAGCGTATTGGCCGAACGGGGTTCAGTCGACGGGAAACATTCCGCTTAAGGCAACCAACGTCGACACGCTTTTCGAGGATCGGGGGCCGAACTGGCAGCTTCAGTCGGCGGGTCAACCTTGGGGCTACTACGAGCGGGGCGGGATGATCGGATTCGTTCCCTCGCCCTCGATTGGGTCGCCGGCGGTGGCGCAGTTGTTCTACACGCCTTCGACTACTTTAACCCTTCAATCCAACTTGCCGACGGGCATACCTTCTTGTTTCGCGTGGGTCTATTACGCCTGCATTCATCAGGCCGATTTAGATAAGGACCCGAAGGCGGCTCCGACCGATTGGGAAGCGAAGTTTCAGAAGGAGATGCACCGATTGCGCGAATACACCCTTGGCCGGACAGGGCGGGACCGGGCGCGGGTTTCGTTCCGCGTGAAGAGAGTCCGGAGAGCCTAGTGGGGGCGTGGCGTCCAGCTGAGCGGCCAGTGGCGCTCGCTCCCATTAGCCTAAACGAAGTCTTATGAGCTACACGATTCAGCAAGTCATCTCCGACGTTCAGCGTCGGTTTCCTGACGCACCATCCGCGTCGTGTTTGGTCTGGGTCAACCAGATCCACCGGGAGATCTTGGCGACGATTCCGGAGCTTCGGCGCGACGTGCTATCCCAGAACGTGACGGCAGGAGTGGCCGAATACAACATCGTGGAGCCGGTGTTCCAGGTGGTTCAGGCGGAGTATTGGACGTCGGCGACTACGGTGATCAAACTCGAGGCGACGACCGTAGAGACTTTGAACGAGGTCGAACCGGGATGGCGGGCAGAGACGGGCGTTCCTTCGCAGTTCTATTTGACGAGCAACCAGCAGTCGGGTAACAGTGAGGTGATCGGACTCTTCCCGATTCCGAACGCGTCTACTTCGGGTAGCTATCCGATGGTAAAGATGTACATATCGGAGCTGGAGGCTTCGGATCTGGTTTTGGGTAGCCCCTGTCTTCCGACGCTTAGCAGCTCTCAGGTGTACGTCGAGGGGCTGAGTTTCATGGTCGCGCAGGCGATCCGTAAGGATGAAGCGGCGGCGTATCTTTCGAGCTATCAGTCCCAGTTAAAGGCGCAAGAGTTGTACGTTGCAACGCGGAATAGCTCGCAGGACGACCCTTACGTGGCGAACTCGAGGAGTAAGGGGTGAGCCCTCAGATTCTGGCCCAGGCGCTGGGGAATAACCCGGTTCCGGCTCAGCCGCAGCCTAGCTTCACGGAATTCCAGGGGTTGGCGACCTTGCCCTCCGACCGTTCTTTGCGGCGGTTCGGGGAGTTGGAGGCGGCGAAGGGGAACCAAGCTTTTGCGTGGCAGACGATCAATCCACCCAACGTGGAGACGATCTACCGGCCGGGGATGCCGATTCGGATGGTCTCGGCGCTTGATCCGACGGCCTTGAAGCCGGGGGAGTTTTCACTTTTGCAAAACGTGCGTCCGGATAGCGACGTGATCACGGCCCGGTATCCGACAACACTTTTCGGAGGCACGGCGACGACATTCTCGCCGGCGCTTCCGGGAGGAGCGGCGGCTCGCGGAGTTTGGTCGGGGAATCTGAACGGGGCGCAGTATGTGGTTTCGGCTTGGTACGACGGGGCGAAGGTGCGGCTTTACTCTTCCACCGATGGGCACTCGTTCACCGAGCAGACGGCGACGGCGGGAGCCTATGGGAATACACGGCTGACGGACTCGGGGGCGCTTTGCGCTTTCCAATCGGTTACGAATACGGGGCCGACGGGCAGCAGCGCGGACTACCTGATCATCAACAACGGGGCGGATGATCCCAGGATATACAGTCCGGCAGCGGTGAACTCGGCCAACGTGTTTCGGATCCAGAACGTCGCGGCGCCTACGGCTTATGAGACGATCGCGCCGAACGTGGCGGGGGTTTCTGGTTGGGTGATGCCGGTGAACGGGTCCGGGATGGTGGCCACCAACAGCGGGGCGCACGTCGTGTTTAGCGCGTATTCCGCGGGATCGTTTGTCTTGACCTTCAATTCGGCGATTGCGGCCGGCGACAATGCGCAGCTCTTGGGTAGCGCCATCGCGTACTTCACGAGCCCGAACCAACAGCTTTGCATGGTGTGGGACTACCCAGCGGGGTCTGATGCGTTCATCGCTGCTTGCAAGATCGAAGCGTACGATTCCTATTCGCTGCACAACTGGTTCACGGTTTATGATCCGGCGGGAACGGTTGGGTCTCCACCGATCGAGGTTCCTCTGGACGGGGCTTTGAGCACTAATCCGGCGGCGGTTTTTGTTTGGTCGATGCCGACCGGCACCTATTACGTGCAGGGGATCCGCCTTACGATCCCTTCGGGATTGACCCCACCTACCGGGGCGGTGACGACCAAGCTTTATGGACTGTTCGCTAGTGGGAGCTTTCCTTTTGGGTCTTCCCTTGCCGTTTCCTATCAGAACAGCGCAAGCCTGACGGAGAGCGCGGGGGTTGTTTTGGCGACCTCGACGGCGACTCCGACGTACAACGCGTGCGGGATGGACGCCTCGTTCTCGGGGAATCTGCCGGCTTCCGCTTCGATCAATCTGAACTACTACATTCCGGCGAAGGCCTCGGCGCAATATGCGTCGGGGGTGGACACCCTGAACATCTACCTGTCGTTGCCGGGGAGTGAGGTTTATGGCTTCGCGCAGAGCGCGACGATCGCCACCTATTCCGGTTCGTGGTCGGCATCGGCGGCGGCTCAGGTTCCGGTGACGACGCAGCCGGTCGACACGTTTACATCGCCCGATGCCTACGCGACGAACCTTCCTACGGGGACCTGCATGGCGGCGGGAAGCGGTCGGTCTTTCACCGGGGCAGGTTCGAAGTATTGGTTTTCGGAATACGGGTACCCGTTCCGATATCGCCTGATTCTCGACGTGGAAGGTGGGGTGGCGCGGTCTTCGAGTGGAGGTTACGTCTCGCTGCCCAACACGGAGAAGTGCGCTCAGTTCGCGGTGACGGGAGCCTCGGCGTTGGGGACGAACAGCGTGTATCTGTTCACGGACAAATCGACCTACTCCATCCAGGGGACAGACGGGCAATCGCTGTCTTCGCCGTCGTTGCTGGCTTCGGTGGGGTGCTCGGCTCCGGGATCGGTGGCGACGTATCAGGACTCGATCTTCTTCCTGGATGACAACTATCAGATTCGGAAGTTCGGCTACGGGAAGAGTTCGTTCTACTTCTATCAGAACGTGAACAGCTATGAGCTGATGGTGCCGATCTCCAAGAGGGTGGTGGACGACCAGCTCCGCGCGATTCCTTCGAACAGGGTCTCGAGCGCGGTTGGGTGCGCAGTTTACGATCGTTACTACTTTGCCTATTCGGCTCCGCTGGGGACGACCAACACGCTGATGTTGGTGTGGGATGAGACCATCGGGTCTTGGGTTCAGGACACTCCGACGGCGGGAGCGTGCACGGTGGAAGACATCTGCCCTACGGTGGTCGGCGGACTAAAGAAGGTCTATTGCCAATCGAGCGATCGGCAATGCTACGACTGGGAAAACCTCAGCTCGAGCACGGCGGTAGCGGCGAAGGTTTCGACCTGCGCGATGAACCCGGGCGGGTTTGGGAAGACGTTCTTTGGTCGGGTGGGCCTTGTGGCGGATGTCCAGGCGGGGCAGACGCTCGCGGTTTCCAAGGCGCTGATTGCGGGCGGGATGCAGTATGGGACGGCGAATTCGGAGGCTTCGTCGATCGATATGTCGACGAGCGTTTCGGGTGGCCAAGTGTTCCGCTGGGACAGTAAGACGCTGGCGGCCGACGGGAATACCGCTCCGGCCGGCATGTCTGGGCTGACTTGCCAGATCACCCTCGGGCCGCTCTCGATGACTCCGGGGTCGCGGATCTTTGCGATCGTCCAGGAGCAGAAACCGGCCTCGCCAGGAGCGGACATGCTATGACCCCTGAAGTCCTTGGAAACCTCACGGCGCTTGCTCAGAAGACCCAGCAGGCGAACCAGAACGCGCTGAAGGCTCAGCAGATGGCGCTGAATGCGTCGAAGTCTTCGACGTCGGGGTCGGCGACGGCGGCCGCTGGGCCGGGGTGGAACCAGATTCGGAATGCGACACCTATGGCGGGGGTTCATGGTGTTCTGACTTCATGGACCCCCTTATCGATCGGATCGACCGTGCCACAGTCGGCACTGTGGATCCTGATTTCTGGATATGCGTACTTCTCAACTCCAGACAATGCAGACGTTGAGTTGGACTTCCGAAGCGATGCCGGGGGTGCGGTATTCGTTGCTTGCCGGTATCGATCTGTTTCCGGCACCTATTCGGGAAACGCGGCGATCAATGTTTGGGTCCCGGTGGGTCCGAGCGGAACCATTCAGTACCAGATCCAGAATGGTTCCTATTCGACTCTCTCGCTTTCGATCGTGGCCTGGGCCTAAGTCTTGGACGCGTTTACCGTCGCTCCTGTGTAGGAGAGCACACCAGGGTTTAGGATTCCGAAGCTTCCGCTAATGTCGGTGGTCCCGAACGTGATATTGCCGCTTCCGGTGTAGGTGACGCCGCCGGTCACGGTTTGTCCTTGGTGAAGCCATTCTCCAGTGCTGGTCGGGGTGTAGGTGAAGTACATGGTCCAGGAAGGAGCGGCTCCCGGATTGGTGAACGTGCCGGAGACGTTGAACTCTGGGGCAACATCCGAGGACATCGTGAAAGAGTGATCGGGGTTGGTGGTGAGAGTGACGGTGCCTTCGGTGATGCCGGTGGGGCTTTTAAGGGTGCCGCTGTAGGTTGTGGTTACGGTTGGATACATCGCTGTGTTGTCCCCGCTGATGGCGGACGAGACGCCACCTCCTCCGCCGCAACCGGCGAGAAGGACTGACGCAAGGAGGATCGTGTGAGCGGCACGCATACAACTATTGTACACACGGATACAAGTTCGAGAGTACGGAGGATGAACTGTGGCTTTCCTAAAGCTGGAAAATCAGGGACATTTAAAAGCCGTGCCAGTCTTTGATTCTCTGGAATTCCGCAGCAGCCATCGGCACTTCAAACTCAAATTCAGTGGCACATGTTGGTCTTTGCGTGATATTCCCGGTCAAGTGCCAATCCATTTTCGGCGCATCAACTGTGCGCAGTGTAAATCCGTTGCCATCCACAAACGATATGGTCGGGTGGCTTCGCGAAGGGTCAAAAAGATTGTTGGGAACGGATTCAATCTTTTCTCTTGATGCATTATCAAAGTGAATTCGATACTCGCTCCCGCCAAAAGCCGTGTGATGCAAAGGATCAGTTTCGACGGCAGAAACCTTTGCGCGAAGCACTGCGCTCAAGTTGTCGAATTCGATCCTGCAGGATTGACGCATGGTGCCGAAGGTCTTGTCGGGAAGGTTAACCACGGCGGGCCGGGTGCCTAGCGGATTCGAGGATGCCTGCTTAACTTCTGCGTGGGTCCCCTCTGTCTTCCAACCGCTTGAAGAAGCGAATTCTTTCACACCCGTGAATCTATTGATCCTGTAAAGATCAGAAGTCCGGCGGAAATACTCATAGGGCGTAGGCCAGACGAGGAGGAGAAACAAAAATGCCGAAAGCCACAAGAACAATTGGCTCTTCTTCGGAAATTGGAAGGATCTCCGTGGGGCTCCTGGCATCGCAGCAATTCTATCACGCGCCTCGCCGACAGCAGAGGTGTATTGCCGATTTGTGCCGCCGGCAACAACGATCCTGCCGATGAACACGCGGACGATGACCGAAGCAGAACTGCTCGAGTACTTCTCTGATTCCTCTCAATGCGGAGTGATCGCAGAAGAGAACGGCCGGGTAGTGGGCTGGATCGGGTGGAACCGGTCGAGTGGCTTCTTCGCCCATTCGGCATTTTGCGACCCTGAGCACCCGTCCGCTTTTCCGGCCTTGGTTCAGGAGCTTCGCCGTCTGGCTCGCCTATGTGGCGAACCTGCGATCACGTTCGTCGTCGACGTCGACAATCCGACGCTGCTGGCCCTGACGCGAAAGGGGCGAGCCCGAATCATCTCTCACGTTTTGGAATTGGAGGCTTGAATGTCGAATATCTTTGCAGCACCGGGTCAAAGCGCTAGGAACGCTCAGGAGGACCAACAGCACGCGGCCAGCGGTCAGTCAACCAACCTCCTGAATGCTTACGCGCCCTACGTGCAAAACCAGATTGCTTTTCAGAAGCAGCAACAGCTACAAGCTCAAGGTGCGGTTCAGGGTCTCGGAGCCTTCACGACTCAGGCGGGCCGAAACGGCATGGTCAACGCCTATGCCCAAAACGCTAGAGGCCAGGCGCAAACGGCGGCGGCACAGACTCCCGGACAGTTCGCGGGAAATTCGGCGCTCTCTCAGGCTTACCAGTTGAGCGCCTATAACGGAGCCAACCGGTCGACGAGCGAATATTCGCAGCAGATCAACTCTCCCCAGGGGATGGCGAGCGCTTACCAAACGTACCTGGGAGGTCTGCAATCTCAGTCGCCGGACTTTCAAGGGATTGGGAGCCTGACGGGCAACATCTACAACCAGCCCCAAGTCCAGGTCGGTCAGGGGTTGATGGGCTACTTGTCGGGGATTGCCGGCAATGTGGCGAGCGCCTACTCCGGAGGGATGATGGGAAAAGCTAGCGCCGCCCCGGGAGGCGGCTTACCCTCCTATGCCACACCTGGCAACGCCACGGGCTTCAGTGGCCCGGTCCAACCGGCCAGTAGCGTTAATCCACTCGACTTTGCGGGTGAGTGAAGGAACAGAAAATGGGAATCGCACAAGCTTTACTTGCCGCCGTCGGCGCTTCGTCTCCTAATGGCGGGACGACATCTAACAGTCAGAACGTTTCGACGGGATCGGCCGCTACGAACCCGGTCAGCTCGTGGCTTGCGGCCTATGGTGCTGGCGCAGCTGGAAATACTCAGCCCTCGCCTGCCCGGCCGATGGCGCCGACTCCATCTTGGCCCCAGCTCGTAGCCAAGCCCGGACCGGTCGCGCCCAGCGGTCCTCCCGCGACCTATCCCACACCGGCGACCGGGCACATGCAGCCTGCGGACGGCCCTAGCCTTTTGGACAAGATCAATTCGATCTATTCTGGAGCTGGGCCTAAGACGGACACTGACGCTCTGAGGTCGCAATATCACGCAGCGGTTGACCCAGCGGCCATTCAGTATTCGGGACTCCTTCAGCAAGGCGCTCCGCAGTATCAACCTCCGAAGGTGAGCCCGACTTCGCTTGCGGGGTTGCTTGCGCTTGGAGGGCTTGCCAATGCCACCGATCGATACAACCATCCTGGACAGGATTTGGTGAACAACACGCTTGGCGGGCTCAAGCAAGGAGCCCAAGAGCAATACCAAAACCTCACCCAGGCATATCAAAGCAAGCTGGAGAACGCGCGAGCCGGCTACGGATTGGCGAAAGACCAGAATCAATCGCTCTTGGATCAGGCCGACCAGGGCGATGCCCAAAACGCTCAGCTTGAGCGGGATATGCGGCAGGCGGCCGTAGGCACGGTCATGAACGAAGTGAACGCGACTCACGAGGAGAAGATGCAAGCGCTCGAGGCAGCGAGCGCACTCGAGCGGCAAAAGCTAGCCGAGGAAGCCACAAAAGCGTTGCAAACCCAGGACCAGCAGTTCAAGAGTCACTACGCCGTTCTAGACCAGGCTCTCCAATCGAATCAACCACAGGTCCGAGCATGGGCCATGTACCATGCTGCGCTCGAAGGAAAGCCTGTCGACGGACAGGGCCATGCAATTGATCCCGGTGATGAGGCTCAGGCTCGCGCGGCCTACCAGGAGGGCCTGACGAAGACGCCGGCGGATTTGGAGATCCAATTGAAGGCCGAACTTGATAGGCAGCAGGTCAAGTTGATGGACTCGCAGATTGAACAGGCACGTTTTCAGTCAGCTCATCGGGCCCAGGATTGGTTGGCCGCTCATAACAAGGTCCTAGCGGAAGCTACCCAGGCAAACGCTTCTGCCGCTGTATCCGGGCAGGATGTGGCGATGTCCAAGCAAAAGGCAGCTGAGGGGCAACGTCAGTTTGACGCGAACGCATGGCTCGATGAGTACAGGGCGAAATCTGAAGCGGATCTCAGACCCTTGGTCCAGTATCGCGACGCAGTAAAGGCGGCGTCTGATCGAATCGCAACGAGTCAAAAGAACCTGTCGGACCTTTACCAAACCCTCGAGGGGGCACGTCCGGATGACAAACCGAAGATTCAGGCGCTCATCAAAGACGCTACCAACGAATACAACGAGGCGGTCTCGGCGAGAAAGCAAATCTCCCCCGTTGCGCCACCAGCCGGTGGAGTTTTCCGGCCGGCGAATCCCTACCTCAAGAACTCTGCATTGACACCAGGGGAATGGAATGACCTTGGCGGCGGAATCCGTGTTCGCAAGGTGAAGTGAGACTATGCCGAACTCATATCAGCTCCAAGTGGGTGGCAGTACCTACGAGGTCCAATCTGACAACGAGCTGTCGCCTGACCAGCTCCGGCAGGCCGCATTGCACTTGTCGGGCGGTGGTGGTTGGCAATCGGGTTCGGCTACGACTGGCCCGGCCACCGGGCCGACGGGCAACCTTACGCCTATTCCGCAGGGCGTGCGTCCGGACAGAGGCATTCAGACCCAGTTTCCGGGTGCCTCGATCGCCGAACAGGAGATGGGGCAGGGTGCGCAGGCGAGGCAGTCTGCGCAAAACGGGGCCGAGGGGCTCATTGTTCCTTCGGCTATTGAGGCTCTCTACCGAGCGGCCGGCACGATCGGTGGAGGCGAGACTTGGGACCAGGCGTCACGGAAGAACCTCTCGGGCGACCCGGTGATGGGCGCCCTCCGAGGTGCGTCGAACTTCGTGAACGTTCCAGGGTGGGCCAACATGGCGGCACAGGCGGCCGGGAATCCGGTGAAGGCTGTGTCCGACGTGGGACG
Organism: uncultured Armatimonadota bacterium; assembly: GCA_903904815.1. Lineage (GTDB taxonomy): Bacteria > Armatimonadota > Fimbriimonadia > Fimbriimonadales > Fimbriimonadaceae > Fimbriimonas. Next base: position 91,715 of record CAIVDU010000004.1, on the reverse strand, counting down.
GGGGATCTACCAGCAGGGCGCAAATATCTTTGATTCGACGCTGCCTGTTTCGACTCGGGCGGAGGGACTGGCGAATAGCCTCGGGCTACTGTATGCCGGGTATCACGGCGTCCGAGCCGGTATGGGTGGCGGGGTATCCAGCGAACCAGCGCTGGAGATGTTTGGTCCGACTGAGCCACCAGCGGAAGGGATGGCGAACCGGGAACGAGGGGGTGTTCCGGGCGCGAGGCCGGATCTTGGCGGCGTCTCGATCGCGGATCAGCGATTGGCGGCGCTTCAAGACTTCACGCAGGGCAACCTGCACATGCTGGAGCGAGTGGATCCGGACTTGGCGAGCCAGGCTAGGGAGACGGCCGGAGCCAGGTCCCAAGCGAAGCTTGCTTATGGGGAGGCACAGCGGGCGGTCGACGCGATCTACGGGGACGGCTACTTTAACAAGTCCTTCATGCCGGCATTGACCGAGGACAACATCGTCGGCCGAAAGGCGCGACTGGCGGGGATCGCGGATGAGTTCGCGAATGCTTCTCCGGACGACGTGGCGGGACTGGTGGACAAGCATGGCAACTTATTGGATTCCCTCGGTCTGAAAGGGTCTGAGGCAAGAGAAGGGCTGGGCAGCTCGAGCACGATGGCGGCGATTCGCACCCTGCTTCGGTCGGTCGATCCTTCGGCGGCGATCGGTGGCGACGCGCTGGCCGATCTTCAGAAGGCTCGCGAGTTTTCGAACGAGAAGATCGACGAGATCGCGGCGGCGAGGATTCGCGCGAGCGATTTGAAGCTCACCGCGGACAAGGCGGCCGGAGACGCGGCGAACGCTCAGGCGGCCCACGCCAAGAACCTGGAGTATTTGGACCAGGCTCATCAGCAACTTGTGGGATCGTCGAACGCATGGGACCAGGCTCGGCAAGCTTGGGAGCAGCGCATTTCGTCGGCGAAGCAGGACTTGGGGCAAGCCGAGTACGCGCTGAAGATGCGAATGGAGCAGGCGGCGAGCGATGCCCAATCCGGAAGAACGGCTCAACCAGGTCCGCTTCCCGGGCCAGCTCAGCGAACGTTTCCAAAGCTGCAGGCATCGGTCGACGCGGCGAGGAGCGCTCTTGAAAGGCTCCAGATTCAGCGGGACGCATCGCCCTCCTATGCTAGGGTTCAGGCTGCATTTGAAGCGGCGAAGGCTCAACACGAGGGGGCGCAGGCGGCAATCCCTCAATCGGCGCAGGCGGTTTCCGATTCACAGGCGGCGTCCACGCAGGCTTCGGTGGCTTTGAGTGACCATCTCGCGAAGATCACGGACCTTCAAACGGCCAAGGCTCTCGCAGATAAAGCGATTCCGGGGGCAGAGAGGGCGGTCCTGTCTCAGACGAAAGGAGCGATGGATCCGACTCAGATCCTCCTGACCGCGCGTGACTTGGCGGAGCACACGATTCGCGGGGCGGTCGCGGTTGAGAACGATGTGATGGACCCGGCCGAGTATCAGAAGGTGATTGCGGATCCTCAGTTTCCGGCGGCGCTGCAGGCGTTTCAAGATCGGCTAGGCGGATACATGAGATCGTCTCACCTTTCTAACCAGGGAGTCGAGACGGATGCGCTTGGGCCGACTGGGCAGCACGTACCGCTGGTTCGTGAGGAACTGCCGGCGGGTGGCGGAAAGCCGAAGTCGCCTTACGGTGTTCGAGACAACAAGGCGAACACGTTCTCGACGGGTGTTGGCAACTACACCACGGATCCCGCGCTGGTTTCGGATGAGATCGCTCGGAGGTTCTCGCGAAACTCGGAAGCGAACCTGGTCCAGTCGATGTACGACAAGGGGATCTTGCAGCCGACGGACGCTCTAGCGGGAACAGTCTCGACAGTGATGCTGGGCGATCGGCCGATGGACGCGGAGTCGGTTCAGATTCGGGATCCGCTTCTGGTTGGCGGCCAATGGATCAAGGGGCAGAACGTGCTAGTTCCGAGCATGCTGAAATCTGAACTGGATCCGATCCTGTCTTGGGGGAAGCCTATGGGCAAGTTCGGCCAGGCGGTGGCGACAGTTGGGCAGGGCCTCTCCAAACTTCAGGTGGCGGGACCTCGCGAGGCGATTGCGCACGCGATTGGCCTTTTGCGAACGTCTCTCGCGATGACTCCGGGTCGGACGGGCGCGATGGGAGGGGTGCAGTCGGCGGTGCTTCCATGGTTTGGCGCGGGGGTGGTTCGTGACGCGATCGGACTCGACTTTAAGAGTCCGGAGGTTGCGCAGACCCTGAACCGAATCGCCAAAGCGGGCGCGGTTCCGGACCAGACTACGGCTCGGTTCGTTTCCGGGACGGAGGAGGCCGCACGGTCTCCGATTGGGAAGGCGCTACACGCTCCGAAGGATTGGGTGTTTGGGCCGACTGGCTTGGATACTCGGTTGCGGGTGGTGGCGGCTCAGCGGGCTCTTTCGCTGGATCCAGGGATGTCGAACATTCAGTTGGGGCGATTCTTGGACCATTGGGGGACTTACACCAAGTCGCTTTCATCAGAACTCGAGAGGAGCCTCAAGGGTTCGGGGGTGGCTCCGTTTGCGACCAGCTCCAAGACTCGGATCGTGAACGGAGTGAAGGCGGTTACGGGTCTGACTCCGACGGCTGGGGAAGGAGCGGTGGGCCAGCGTCTTAACCTATTCGCGCGAAACGTGGCGGGGCCGGTTGGAATGTGGGTGCTCGGGAACAAGCTGGTTACGGGAAAATGGCCGTGGGAAGATGAGGACGCGAAGTTCCTGCAGATTCACCTCGGCGACCATTACGTAAACTTCAATCCGCTCTCGGCAGCTGGGCAAGGGGCTCGCGGTCTCGGAATCGAGGGGGAGTATAACGCTCTCAAAGCGGGGGCTCTGCCGGCGGTGGCGGGATCGCTTGGGGCGCAGGACTCGCTGAACATGGCGGCGTCTCCTCTGGAGAGTAGCCCTTTGATCGGGACGCTGTTTCATGCGGCCGGCCTCGACCCATACGCGTCACTGGTTGGGTCCAGCGGCGAGGGTGGGCTTTCGTTCATGCCGGCGACGCCATCTCATGGGTCCGGGATTGGGGAGACTGCCTCGGCGAACCTGCTCGCTTCGCTTAAGGGTTTGAACCCGGGGATTCACGCGCTTTTGCGCTACGGACTTCATGCTCCGGAACCTGACTACATCGAGAAGCGCGACGAACCTCATTCGCGCCTCGAGCAGATTGGCCAGGAAGGTGCAGAGACCTTCCTGCCTGGACTGACGAACGAGTCCAAATCACCGGCCGACAAGGCCCGATTCATGGCGCGGGTCAACCGCCGCGCTTCTCGCTAGACCTTCGCCCGCGTCGCTTTCCGAGTGGTGCGGGCCCTCCCATTTGTAAGGAGCCTCCCTTGGGTTACGCAATTCAGAGATTCGACAATGTTTTGGTGTGGAGTCAGGTTGGACTTTCGACCAGTTCCTCCCAGATTCTTTCCGCGCTGCCTGCCTATCCGGTGGGCGAGATCATGGGCATCCAGCTGACGAACAACGACTCGGCGGCGACGGTGTACCTGGGCTATGACAACTCGGTGAGCGCCACCAAGTTCTGGAAGAAGCTTGCCCCGGGTGAGTACCTCGAGGAGCTGATGGGACGAGGCAGCCTCAGCCGGGTGTGGGCGATTGCCTCGGCGGGGACGCCTAACCTCTCGGTGGCGGTGATGGGATGAGGATGGGTGACACCGACTCCACTCCTGGCGCCATCGGCCGGTTTGGGGACTGGATTCTGGGGAAGTTGGGTCTGAACACGGGTGCGACTCCGACGAACAATTGGTTGTTGGTGAACGCGCCAGCGGCGGCTGACTCGCTTGCCGATGTGATGATCACCACGAGTGGAACGGGCCGGAAAGGTTTGGTGATCCAGCGCGGAAATACCACTCAGACCGTGTCGATCTTCGATGTGCAGGATCAGGCGGGCGGGTCCCGCTTTTACATTGACGGCTCGGGATCCATCTTCTCGATCATTGGAAGCCAGCTTTCAGGCTTTTTGCGATTGGGCAGGCAGGCTTCCGCCACAACTCCCTTTGCTCCGGGCGTCTCGTCGGGCATCATCATTGCCTGGACCGCGACGGCCGTAGCCGCACCGCAGATTAACCTTCCCGCACTGTCGACCTACAACCAAAGTTCGGCCAATCCGGTGGCGATCCAGATTAAGGATGAAGGCGGAAACGCTGGCACGAACAACATCACGATCAACCGAGGCGGCTCAGACACGATCGATGGAGCGACCACGACGGTGATCAACACCAACTACGGGTCCGTGACGCTTTACGGATTCGGAACGACCTGGTTCATCCAGAAATAGGAGCACATGGCACTTTCCCTTTCTATCCCCTTTCCCTCGGCTGGCTCGTCGGTTTCGGCGACCTATCACAACGTTATCGGCATCACCGGCAGCAAGGCTCCGGATGCGGTGAACGGGGCCAATAACTGGGTTGTCGAGTTCCTGGTTGGGAGCTATGCGAGTCAGACCGACCGGGCGAACGGGGTTCCTCCTTTGTTCTCGACTCGGAAGGTTTGCTCGTCGGTGGCGATGGATCAGCCGGTGTTGCCGCAGTTGTATGCGTCGTTGTTGGTTGATCCGCAGTTTGTGGGGGCTGTGAGTAGCTGAATAGACTGATTCAAACAGAAATTGATCTGCTTGGGCGTTGTTCTTTAGTAAATCGGAATCAACTCGAAGTTACTCAATGCCCAGAAATTGCGCAAATAATGCACGAACTGCTTATGCAAATATTACATTTTAATACCGTTTCCGTATACTCCGGGCCCTCATGAGTCCATTGATTTCGCGAATATCGGCATCACTTGTCGTGCTCACGGCCTGCGTAGTCGTAAGCGCCCAAACGACTAATATTGCTCCATACTTTCACGCTACTCCGTTCTCCAGCCAACAAGGGGATGCGCTCGGGAATGGCCAGTACCATATTGGATCCTGGGACGGATACTATGTCATCATCGCCGTCCACTCAAATCCAGGTGACACTGGTGCTATTGGAACTTGCGGGGGAACGGGCGAAGTGACTCTTATAAGGAATTCCGACTCTGCGGCCGCGACCTTGGATTACTCCTTTTTTGGAAGCGGATTTGCAGAACTCGACGCCTCAACGGGAGATATCACTTACCAATATTATCTTGCCAGCACTTTTAAGTTGGAACACACTACGGGCTGGCTGGATGGATCTCAGTTGGTCGGAGGCGTTACTGCCGGCGGAGCCTATGTGAATCAGCCTAACGATTATTTTCATATTGCTTTGGATATAGAAGTGCCCACGTCTCAGCTGACCGGTACAACTCCTGAACCGGCTTCGTTTGTTGCCCTGGCCCTTCCCACACTCGGCCTCTTGACTCGCAGGCGAAGTCAACGTCGACAATCCTAAACTTGAAAACAGTTTGGCGACGCTTTGGTCAATGCAGATCAAGAGCGTCAACCATCGCCTCAAAGGTGTTGGCTTCCACGGCGACGATGTGTTGTTCACCGCCATCTCTGAATCTGAAGCCATACTCTCCCTCGACGAGACTCACCGCCATAACGCCAGCGATCGCCGTCCGATCACGCTTATCCTCACGAATTGCCCGTAGGTTCAGGATGTGAAAGTCGCCCACCGGTCCGGGCTCTTGGCCAGGTTTGGCGAACGTCACTCTGACCATGCTCGGGGCGTGCTCGATGTTCGCCCGAGAGACGTTGATTTCGAAATTGCTGGGACGCATTAAGGTTTCACTTTATCCGCCCTCCGGATCTTCCTGCGACCTTATGATCTACCAGTACCAGCCATTTTCATTTTCCTGAACAAGGTTGGCCCCCGTCCATAACGGCAACACTTGCGGCGGAATGAGAATAAAACCTAATCGCACCCAACCGGAGACCAAAGCACCTGAGATTCATGAGCTCCGTTTAGCGATGGAGCGGTCGGCTGAAGCGTATCGGGCGGTTCACACCAGGACCAAGGCGGCTAGATTCTCTAACGCGATGCCGAACCCGGAGATCTGGAAGCAAGAACTCGACGCCCTGCTGGCAGAAGGCCTTGAGGACATCACCATAGGCTACTGGCGCGTTTCGAATGAGATGGCCTCTGAGGAGATGGGGCCGGAGGTGCAGCGCCAACAGATCATCGCTTATGCCCAAGTTTACGCTTCGCCAAGGTACAAGGTAGATCTTTGGGTGTGGGACATCGAGACTGGAAAAAGCCCTGACCGCCCCGGTTATCTGTTTCTCCAGTCTGCTAGTAAGAATTGGCAAGTCGTCCGAATTATCTGCGCCAAGCTTGATCGCTTTAGTCGGGGAGGTTCGGAAGGGGATGTGACAATCCGGGCACTGAAAAAGCTTGGGACGTCGGTTGCGTCTGCGTCTGAGCGGATCGCCGACGACTACATGGGGGACCTGGTCCGGATCATCTTCATGGGCATCGCGCGTTATGAGGCTTCTGTCATTGCGCACAGGACCTTTGCGGGGAAGGTGGCACGGATCAAACGCGACGGGACTTACCTAGGCGGCGAAGCGCCGTATGGCTACTCAATCGGCAACCGGTGGGCCCCGGGAGCGGGGATCATGAAGATTGACGAGGATGAAGCCCGACTTGTGCGGATGGTTTTCAAACTCCGTTATATGGGATACAGACCCCACTCTATAAGTGACGCGCTGGCCCGATGGAAGATCCCTTTGAGAAGAGGAAAGCAAACTTGGGAGCCGTTTCAGGTCAATTCGATTTTGAATCGCGAGTCCCAGTATCGGGCAGAAACTCACTTTGGGTCGTTCGCAGAAGCGCATACCCCCATCCTTCAGCCTGAGATCCTGCAGCGTCGTCCTAATCCTAAGCGCAGGAAGTACGCCACCGATGCGAAAAAGCTGCCTTGGGGCACGCAGGTGCCCGACGACATCGACGGCCCACCGCTCCGATACCCCAGACGCGGGCGGCGAGAAGCACTCAGCGAAATACACGCCGTGGCTCATGCCACTTGCTGGGCGCTCCATGACACTGGCAAGCTCAGCCCTTCAGAGATTGCTGCAGAACTCCGGAGACTTAATATTCCGGGGCCGTTCGACGGCGCCATGAATGGCAAGATGGTGGAAAGCATGCTGGCCGACCGCGACTACCTCACCCCGTATGTTGTGGATTTGGGCATTCAAGCGACGGAAGAACCGCTCGAAGGGACTTCGCACCTTTCCGCGTTCGTCCAGGAAGCCTTCGACTTCATCACGGCACAATTGGATCTCGAGCCCACCGGTTGCGAGCGCTTTAGTCGTTTCAGTCAGTTGCATTCAAAGGAACTAGCCCGAAGAATGAACGCGGCCGGCATGCGCAAAGAGAGTGGCGCGGATTGGGAATATGGCCGCGTGATCGCCATTCGGAGGCAGGCCGGCGTCTTTAAGTATCTTCCCCGTCCCGACCAAGTGGGCTGGACTAATCCTTCGCCTCGGAAACGCTAGGCGTCTGCGTTGTATTCGGCAGCCTCTGGCCCCATAAGGTAGGCCAGAGCTACGTCTTGCGTTTCGGCCGGCTCCCATAAAAGGCCTTTTTCATTCACGACCCAGAACTCGGAACCGTCGAAGAACGGAGGATCAAAGCGGATGATTCGGAATTTCTGCTCGGTCAAAACAACTTCGTAGGAAACCCGAATGTCATTCAGATTGCGGATGGCCTGCGACGCACTCGGATAGTTGTTGTTCATGTCTTAGTCCTACTACGCCTGTTTGGGTTGCGCTCAACCGCTTACGTTGGCATCGTAGCGCATTCCAAGGTAGCTGATTCCGCCGCCAGCGAACTGGACTTGAGCCGTGAGACTCGTTCCGGAGAAGACCCAGCTGCCGCCGCCCCGGTAAATGGTGCCTGGGGTCACGGCCTGCCCATACCACTCACCGTACGCGCTGGGGACGTAAGTGAAGATGGATGGGAAGACTTCGCCACCTGCCGTGTCTTGGAGGTTGCCGGTGATCGTGTAGCCGGGGCCGTAGGTCGAGGTCATGACGAAGGAGCCGTCGGGTTGGACGACGGTTGTTGCGGTGCCGTCGACGACGTTGCGCTGGTCGGTCAGCGTGCCGGTGTAGGTGGTCGTCCGGGAGGGGATGTAGCCGGCGTATTGGTTGCCGCCGAGGAACGGGCGGCTTCCGCCTCCGCCACAGCCTATGATTCCCAAGGCGAGGACAATCGATGCAATCGATTCGAGCCGCATGACTCGGAGATTCTAAGAGGTTTTAGGGGATTTTGGAACCCCGAAGGACCTTAGGCTGGTTTCTGAAAGGCCCATATTTATGATTGATCTCACCCGGTGAGCAAAAGAGTTTCAGGTCTCGTGGCCAAAGTTATAGACTTGCATTCAACATGACACCCGCGTTCGTTCCAGGGAATCTCTACAACCGTAGGATCGATATTCACGCCGAGTTTGGTGGTCAGCAGCAGGGCGGCATTATCACTCCTGCAAAGTACCCGTTCGTTCTGATCATTACAGGTGCCGAGGGTCTGGCACATGGCTACAACGATGGCTGGGCAGAAGATGGCAGCTTCCGCTACTTTGGCGAGGGCCAAGTCGGGGACATGATGATGAAGGCAGGCAACCTCGCCATCCAGTCGCACCGGGAGAAAGGCAAGGCGCTGATCCTCTTTGAGAACACAGGCAAGGGACTCCGGTGCATCGATTACATGGAATATGTGGGGCACCACGTTGAGCGCAGTCCAGATCGGGAGGGCAATGAGCGGGATGCGGTCGTCTTCAGACTTTTGCCAGCCGGGTCCACGCACCTTTCAAAGGACGTCACCGACGAGGTAACCGCAGGCGACCTCGCCCTACCCATCGACGAGCTCCGCTTACGAGCACTTGCCTCCTCCATGTCGGTGGCGCCATCAACTGAGAGGCGGTCGACCTACCGGATACGAAGCAAGGACGTCAAAGCCTACGCTCTGGCACGATCTGGTGGGAAGTGTGAGTGCTGCGACAAGCAGGCGCCGTTCAAAACTAAGAAGGGAGTTCCATATTTGGAAGTGCACCACATGGATCGGGTTGCGGATGACGGACCGGACAATCCCGAAGCCGTGGCTGCGATTTGTCCTAACTGCCACACACGAATTCATTTTGGCGAGGACGGGGATGAGGTCAACCGTAAGTTGAAATCAAAAACTCTATTAAAAGAGACTCTCCATGACTCAATGCGAATCTGAACGATTCCTTGTTTCGTAATTGCCCGAATCTACTGGACCAATTCTGGGATCGCTAATCTGCGACTGGCTCGATTAGCTCGCAAGAAGGCAACCCACTGGTCAATGAGAAGGTCGATCGATTCAACCATTCGTGAAGGAACGATCTTGGCATTCGGAGTCGGTTCGTCTTTTTTCGGATACCAGACTGAGAGCTGCAACTTGGCTTCTTCAGAGTCATATTCGTGGATGGCGTAGAACATTTGCCGTATCCGCCAATCCGTCTCGTGCTTATGAGCAACAAACTCATGCCTGAATTGGCAAAGATTGTCGCGCAACCAAGCTATGTTTTCGACAAACTCCGAAGGCGGTTTTAGTAGCCCCTTGTCGTCGCAAAAGGTTCTGAGATAACGGTTCATCGCGTCGAACGATCCCCAAGGCCTATTTCCTCCGAAATAGAACGGTACTGTCGAAGCCACTCGATCAAGCAGAATATTCCCGAACAGGGCCATCGATTCTACTTCGAATGTCAGCTCTTCTTGAAGATGGCGTCCAAGTTCAAAGAGACTCTGTTCTTCAGGAGTTGAAATTCTGATTCCACCTTCGACTGTGTTTATAAACTGATGCAGGCGCGTCATTGCCTGCCTATGAAGCGCGCTGACATCGCTAAATCGAGAATAAGCATGGCGGAGATACCCATAATATCTGTCTACTGGCTCAAATACGAACGCTAAATAGCTGGATTCATATGAGTCAAGTCCGGCTCGCTCATCGTTCATAAACTGAACTATCGAGTCGTGGTGATCCATTTCGCTAGTCTATTCGCCAGCGAAAACACTGGATAACCATTAGCCCTACTCGGAGCGCGCCGCAAACCCTCCCAGGCATCAGGCTAGGCAGCGTGATGCTTTGGAAGCTTCGACTGAACGGGGGGTTGGCAAACTTTGCACGGCTCCATCCCTTCCTCGACTGCGACGCTTAGCTTCACAGCGATCTTTGAGTGGCTCAAGTAGCGGCATGAACCGCGGTGGTACTTGTGCCCCGTCTTGGTGACATAGACGGTTGGGTCAGAGTGGCCGGCGAAGGCGCCGCCAACGACCAGAGAGAGGAAAACGGCTGAGGCCAAAATACGCTTCATTGCAGCGCCAGTATAGGCTAACGACTGAAACTTTTGATCCAGCAATGTGGACCGCGGGCTAAGGCAGGGTCGGCTAAGGTGGTTTCTGGAACGCCTCAAGCAACTTCTTGAATTCTTGCTGGTATTTTTCGTCGTCCGTTTCCCACCCCGAGAAGTCGGGAATGTGCCTCTTTGTGACGTAATAGACCCAGTTCTCTGCCCATTCCCCGGACTTGACCTTCTCACGTGCCTCCTCCAACATTGCCGACCCGATAATGTGATTATCGAGTCGAATGGGAAAGAGCTTCTGTTCTCCAGTTTCGCGCTCAAGGTTTAGCGCCTGGAGTACCTCTCTTATCACGTTCTTCCTGTATACCGCATGTCTGCTGCAAACGAGAACGAGCTTGTCGTGGTCTTTGACCGCTTCGCCGATTTGGACTTCCCAATCAGTCCCCCCGCGCATGTCCCGCTTGTAATGCCAGCAGGCTACGTTGTTCTGTCTAAGATCTTTGAGGAGGTGCTCCGCGAACCTTAAGTCAGACTCGGCATGCGAAATGAAGCAAGAGTAGTGGCGAATCGGGCTGTTTGCGTAGAGCACACGCAGTTGTTCAATTTCGTGTCGGGTGTATCCGCACCCTTCGAGAAACACCATTGGTAGGCCGTTAACACAGGAGTTTATGGTTACTCGGTCGAGGTACGAGCGCCATTCATGGTGAGCAGTTTCAAGCCCTTCAGCCAGATGTAAAGTGGGACAATTGTGGAAAGCCGTGTGACCCAAATTGGCTCGGGTCAGAACCGTCCCTGTGAAATCAGACCACGTAAAGCGAGCACTAATCATGAGCGCCCCTGACATGTTCGCGTTTGACACGTCCACGTTAAAGAAGTTCGAGTCCATTAAGACCGCCCTTGCAAGATTTGAACCGGTGAATAATGCGTTAGTAATTTGTGTTCTGAAAATCACGGCGTTCCTTAGATCCGCCTGGACTAGCTGCGCTCCAGAAAGGTTCGCCAGCATGAGGTTGGCTTTAGTGAGGTTTGCGCCGGAGAGATTCGAACCTGAGAGTTCAGCACCTGATAGGTCCGCACCTGAAAGGTTTGTCTGGAGAAGATTGGTCTCAGAGAGCTGTGCGCCAGCCAGATTCACTCCGGAAAGGTCCGCGCCGGCTAGTTCGCCGGCTGTCTCATAAATGACTACGCCTGACGCGTTCGTGATTGTTGCCAAGTGATTTCACCGTGCCTATGTGCGCAGCAATTGTATCTGAATGGTTCAGTCGAGATGTCAAAAACTCCCGCTCAGAAATTTACTCACACTGTGATCGCATCAGAGCAGATCATCAAACGCTCGGTGTGACTACAATCGACTCAATTGCAGACGGATTTGACATAGGTGAAAGGGTGTCGTACAAGCCTGTCGTACACAGGTGGTCAGTTCAACCCCGCACCGGAATTTCAGGCTCGTCTACCTGTATGTTAGGTTCAACCGTGTATCCGATTCTCTGCTTCCCAAGCAGGCTGTCGCGGGTTCGAGTCCCGTCTCCCGCTCCACGTTTTTTCTAAGTCTTCGTGTACCGGGGACCCTGAAGGGGTCCAAGAGAATAGCCGGTCGGTCGACTCGGTCGACCACCGGAGAGCCTTCTCTTTCCCCATCGACCCCCTGAGGGTGGTCGCATAAGATCTGCTTGACTTGGACTGCCTTGTACGAGAATTGCCAGAACCTACTTTCGCCCAGATATGCGACTCCTTCAGAGTCGGAGGGAGGATTGGCATCGCATCCCGGGGTCTTCGACACCCGCGCTAAACTCTGCGACTCCTTCAGAGTCGTGGCGGCTAAGCCCGCCAATGCCTTCGGCATCCGGAAACCGCAGGCAGGAACCCGCAGCTACCCTTGGTTTGCCAACCTCCATTGCCTGAAAGCCAGCTAAAGTAATATAACCTCTTAAATGCACATGAGGCGACAACCCATCCCGCTACTCGCCATCTGCCTCGCCTTACTTGGCCTGTCCACCATCGGCGTTGCCCAGCACCACGATGCGAAACCCGCCAAACGTTTGCACTCACACAAAAAGCAGAAGCTAACAACGCTCACTCTTAGGCCGGTTCATGGCAAGGGCGTGTACCACCTCCGAGTGTCTCCGGCAGTCGCGAAGCGGATTGCCAAGAGCAAGGATAAGACCCTTCGCGTTGTTCCCTAACCGCAGCAGAACACCCGGGTAGAAATCCCGCACGGCGATCCCGGAAGAGATAAGCTCGTCCGACAATGTCGTTCCTCGAAAACCTCCCCAACTTGGCGCCTGCGGTCGACGCCCTCTTCGCCAAGTGGGACAAACCCGATTCCGCCGGATGCACCGTCGCGGTGATCCATGACGGGCAGGTGATCTACAAGAAGGGATTTGGGATAGCAAACCTCGAGTACGGGGTTGTCAATGAGCCCGGGACGATCTACCACGTCGCGTCCATCTCCAAGCAGTTCACTGCCTTCGCGGTCCAACTGCTCGCCGCCGAGAGAAAGCTGAGCCTCGACGACGACGTGCGAAAGTACGTTCCCGAACTCCACGACTACGGATACCGCATCACGCTGCGGCATCTCATCCACCACACCAGTGGCTTGCGAGATCAATGGAATCTGCTCGGCCTAGCTGGCTGGAGATCGGGGGACGTCATCACCGAGGACGACATCCTCAACGTGGTTTGGCGGCAGCGAGAACTCAACTCCGAGCCTGGAACCGAAAAAAACTATTGCAATACCGGCTACACCCTTCTCGGTCTCATCACCAAGCGAGTGTCTGGCCTCTCGCTCAGACAGTTCTGTCACGAGCGCATTTTTGCCCCTTTGGGAATGAAACGGACTCACTTTCACGACGACAACACCGAGATCGTGAAGGGTCGGGCTTACGGTTATTCTCAGCACTCGTCCGGCGAGTTCGACAACTTCCCTCTCCAATATGCCAACGTCGGCGCCACCAGCCTCTTCACCACGGTGGAAGACATGGCCCTCTGGGACCGCAATTTCGACTCACCGACCATCGGCGATGCGGCGCTCCTTACTGAGATGCACAAGGTTGGCGTCCTTAACAGCGGAGTTGAACTCGACTATGCTTCCGGGCTTGGGATCGGTCACTATCGCGGACTAAGGACCGTCGGCCACGACGGAGCCGATGCCGGGTTTCGGTCCACCTATCAGCGCTTCCCCGATCAGAAGCTCAGCGTCGTCATCCTCGCAAACCTGAGCTCCTTCGAGCCGAACCTCCTCGCCCGCCAAATCGCTGAGATATTCCTGGGCAACTTAATGTCCATACCCGAAGACGATCAAACCGAATCACCGACTGAGTCACCCGCTTTCCATCTAGAAAGTGACCGTCACCGCGACTATGTGGGCGACTACTACAGTCAAGAACTAGGCGTAATCTTCACCATCTCCGAAGGACCAGAGCAACTCTCGTTGCAGTTCCCAAAGGGTGTCGTCTCCCTCCAGCCAACCGAAAACGACGCCTTCAACGCCCACCCAATCGGGATCATGACCTTCGAACGATCCAATGGCGCTATCACCGGCTTCCGCCTAGACAACGGCCGCGTCCGCCGGCTGCTATTTGAGAGTTGGCGACGCTGAAGACACCGCCGAGCATATCCTCCAGACTCGACAACGGAGTCAAACCCATTCGAATCACCGCGCTTCACAAGTCTAGTTGAGATCGGGATTCAGACCATGTGAGAATTACCTGGCGGTCTTGGATGCTTTTCATACTTCCAAGCCCAATTCTGATAACCTAAGCGGGTCGAGAGCGGGGAGGCCGCGCCCGTCACGGTGATTCACTAAAGGACTTTGTGAGCTAGCAGAGCGCGAATATGCCTAATCGAGTCGACATTCTATTTCGAACTGAGCGCTTCAACTTGAGCAATGTTGAAAAGCAGTTCGTCAATGACTACTGTTTTGGTCAGGATCTTATAGTTTGGCTTCGGGACAAATTGATCGCGGCCGGCTACGCCGCAGACGAGCCATACCAGGAAGATTGGGGGTGGGAAGTCGAATTTCGTATCGATTCCCAGAAGTGCTTCGTTGGGGTTTCGGGAATACCTGACGAAGACACCGCCCACCCAGACTATGGTGAGTGGCGTGTGTTCGTCGAACCACGCGTGTCGATCATAGACCGGCTCTTGAAGAGAACAATCGACACTCCGTTGTCCACCGAGATTGAACAGCTGCTGGCAGTCGAGAATGACTTCGAGAACGTCCGCAGAGACGGGGCGTAAGATGCGTGATTAGTCGGTTAGAAATCTAGGCAATTGAACCCGTGAACTTCTATAGATTGGCGGGGAGGGCCGACAAAAACCACCAGATTTGAATCCTTGTAGTTGACTAAGTTCCGGACAGGATCAATAGAACGAAGCTGCCCGTCCTGGACAGTTTTCAAAACGGAGGTTCCCGGTTAACGCCACCAAAGCACGGATATCCTTCATCCAAGGCGATGCTGACGCCATTCGGCTCGTGTGCGTCGCGGAGATGCTGGACATCAGAGGTGGCGAGGCCCCCGCCGACATGGGACCGCTCGCCGCATCGCGGTTGGCCATCTTGCCCGACACCTCCCACGTGAGACTGGTGCATCTCGTCCCCATCATCGTCCCGATGGTAAACGACTTTCTTGACGCCAAGCCGTTGCCATGCTACGGGCACTTTACGTTGCCATCCGAGTGGAGGGCTTCTCCTATGATTGTTTTGGGAGTGGCGGCAGGACCATCATCTCCTCGAATCCGCGAGATTTGTGAGCTTAACTTCTTGGGCGCGTAGACTGACTCCATGAGGACCAGAGCTATGCTCCAGGAGCGCTTCACGGACTTGCGTACGGCGATCCTCACCTTCCCTCCAACTCGGACTTGGCTGCATTGCCTGCTCGTTTACGCTGTATTCTCGGCTTTCGCGTTGTCGATGGGGCTCGGCTCTGGCCTCCTGCGGCCCAGCGTTGCGGAGTTATCGCCGAAGACGTTCGTCCTCTTGGCGATTACCACTCTCCTCAGTCCAGCGCTAATGGAAGAGCTTATCTTCCGTGTTCTTCTCCTGCCGAGGGACACAACCCGAGTCACCAAACCGCGTCTCGCGCTCATCTCGTCCATGTCCCTCGTCGCCTTCGTCGCCGCACATCCACTCAGCGCCTGGCTCTTCCGTCCCGCAGCCTGGGCGCTTTTCACTTCACCGGAGTTCTTGGTGATCGCAGCCTTCCTGGGCGTCGCTTCCACGGCCGTCTATCTGATCTCAAAATCCCTATGGCCGCCTGTCCTCTTTCACTGGACTGCAGTTCTCATCTGGATCACCCTTCTCGGCGGACAAGCCCTGCTCAAGGGTTTCCACCAAGGCCAACCTTAGCATCACTTGCACAAGCCACCGACTCTTACCGTGCTGCAGCCCTGACACCGGTGGGGAATGAATTCCGCGCACCCGTTTGGCGCGTGGTCTTGTCATCGTGGTAACGCTGCTCACGCGCAGAGGATTCCGGTCGAAATCGGGCAGAACCCGATCGACAACAAGTTTTTTTGGCTTTGCCCACACACACTGATATCGGATTTGAGGGCACGTGCTTGAATCTCCCGCCGAAAGTGGGGCGGGCATGCGGTACCACGAATCACGGACGGAGTACAAGAGATGGAGCCGGTCACTCTGCTCCACCGAGGTAGCGGTTTGGCGCCGCACCGCGAGTTGAACGAAACTTATCTACCAAAGCACCCCAACCCGGCCGACAATCCCAAGTCCAACCCACGCTGCATAGACTCCACCGTTTCCGCAACCACCACGTCCGGCAGTATCCCCCGACCCACAAACTCTGTCCCTTCTCCCATCCGGTCTCGCTTCGTACAAACACGGGCTCTTCCTCCGCCGGGCAATGCGAACCCCAGTGGTGACCCCGTCGAGCCCCCAGTCGCTTCTCCCACGATCTTCCCCCGGTGAGCCGTCCTAAAGGCCGCCACAAAATCTTCCCCTGCGCTAAAGGTTCGCGCACTCGTCAGCACCACGACGGGGCCGTCGAACAGAGGCCCCACTGCCTCCACCGTAGAACTCCCTTCATAGGGGGTCATCGCTTGATTCCATGTCCGAAAACTCGGCCGATAATCGGCCGTCTGCCACTTGCAGCCTACAAACGACTTCGACACCAAGTGCCCCAGAATCGAATACCCAACGTCGGTGTTCCCGCCATCGTTCATCCGGCAATCGATAACCAGCTTCCCCGCCGCTTGAATCTCCGGCAGATGCTTCAAAAACGACTCCGCAGGCTCGTTGCTCTCAGATGTGTTAAAGGCAAAATAGGCCGTCCCGTCCGGCAAAATCTTGAAGGAGGAGGGCGGAATCGCTACGCCACTCAAGCTTTTCGCGCGAGGCAACACCCGTGCCACCCGTCGCCCGTCCGCCGTTAAGCACCCAAGCCGAACCGGAACTCCCAGAGGTCCCCGCAGCAGCATGTACGTGTAAATCCGAACCGCACGATCCTGCGGCGTCGAGCAGCTCACAAGCTTTCCCCAGCGCGAAACTCCATAGGCCACGGCGTCGACGCCATCGATCTGCTCGATCACATCTCCCTTCTTAAAGCCCAAGGCCGCCACCTCAACGGAGGGCTCCCTGCCCACCACCACCTTTCCTTCGACGAGCTGCGTATAAAGCGGTGGCCTAAACTCCTTCTCCATGGCCAACGAAGATGGCAAACCTACGTCCGTATGGCTGTCCTTCAACAATGCCATGAACTCCCGCAGCAGGTTGTAATACGCGTACCGATCCTTCGCCCCGGATACCAACGGCAAATACGTCCGATACGCCTCGTCCCAATCCAGCCCGCTCACAAGATCGAAATTGGCAAAGTTATATTTCGCCTCCGACCAAATCATCGAGAGTCCCGCCACGCGGTCCGCCGCCGTCAGCCTCTTTTCGTCGTCCGTCAGATAGGGCGTCCCTCGATAAACTCTGCCCGGGTCTCGCATGCTCAAGTCCGCCACCAATCGCGCGACCTCCGCATCCTTGGGCAGCTTGAGCAAATACTCGTTGTGAGCAATGTTGTTGGCGTAAAGCGAATAAAAGGCGACGTTTGAGCCCGTCAACCACGTATCCGGCGCCGTCAGCGAGTCATGCAAAGTGCGCACGACCGATCGCACACCGTCCGCGTCTCTGAGCCGCGCCAACCCGCTCAGTTCGTCCAGAAAGATGTCGTTCCGCTGGTAGAAGAGGTTCGGACTCCCGCCGGGCGATTTCAAGCCACGAATCGGCTCGCTCGAGCACCACTCCGCTAAAGACCGCAGGCCGGCCACGGCATCCCGCAGCTCCCCATCCGTCGCCTTCAGACCATAAATTACCGCCGCGAACTTCTGTCTGTCGGCCTGTTCCTTGCTCCAAGCCTCCTGGTAGCTCAGTTGCGAAAACGCCCCACCCAACAACATCAAACTCGCGGACAAGAAAACCATGTCCCCATTCTCACGTCGAACTCGACGTCGTAGCTAGAACAATCGAAACCTACATCGCAACTCTTTCCACCCACCGGCGCTGGAAATGGCCCGGCGTCAACTCAAAGTAACTCCGAAAGGCTCGCCCGAAGTGCGATTGATCCGCAAATCCCGCCTCATGAGCTACATCGGAAACCGAGGGCCCATCTGAAAGTCCACGCGCCGCCTCGAGTAGCCGTCGTCGCAATAGCCATTGGGTCAGCGAGCATCGATACCGCTGCCGAAACACCCTCGCCAAATAGACCGGATGCACGCCAAGCTCACTTGCCAACGTCCGCAAACTCCATCGTGTCCCGTCGGAAGCAAAGAGCAAAGAATCCAGCCGCTTTAACCAACCCGAACCGTCCTGGGCGACCGGCTCTGAAGGCAGCAAAATCTCCAAAATCTGGTCCGACGCCCACTCCCCTGGCATCCCGCTATTCGCTAACCGCAGCAGTTCACAACCCCGCACCGGGTCGGATTCCACTCGATACTTGCCCAAATCGGAAGCCTCAAGCCCAAACCCCGCCAACCATTCCACCGAAGGTTCGATATTGAGCCCACACCGCCCCGACTCTCCTGAAATCCCTTCGTGCCAACACCCCGCCGGATGAAACAACAGCTCAAACCGTTCCGGATATCGGGTTCCCAATTCCGAAGACACATCGCAGAACTCCCCGCCAATCAAAAAGAAGTAAGTCGGATTCTCATGCCGGTGGCGGCTCTGCCGCTGAAGCGCGGAGTACCGGGTCGAAGTCACCGTCACTCCACCCAAGTCCCACCGCTCCTCCGTCCAGCCCAAATACTGCCCAGCCCCTAGAGTCACTACCCTTTTACGATCCGGCCCCTCCCAAAGATTCCAAGGCAAGAAAGATCGAGACGCACGGCTATGTCATCCGAAACTGCGATTCCCAGCCCCTCGCCACCCAAAGGCACTCTCAGTTCGAACTCAGTCGGCGACCGTCATCGTCCGAAGCCGTTCTACATCCCGAATCGGGGACTCCCCAAACAGGCGCTTATAATCTCGACTGAAGTGGGACATGTCGTCGTAGCCCACTCGCAGACCTGCGGATGTGGCGTCCAAACGCTCGTCCAGCATCAACCGCCGCGCCTCGTGCAATCTCAAGCCCTTCAAGTACTGGAGCGGACTCATGTCGGTGACCGCCTTGAACTGGTGGTGCAGTCCAGAAGGGCTCATGCCAAGTTCCCGGGCGAGGCTATCGATGCGCAGCGGTTGCCGGATGTCCCTCTGGAGCCGGTTGACGGCGACCGCAATGCGATCCGAATAGCCACCGTGCGAAGGAAGGCTGTGCAGCCTCCCACCCGGAATTTCTGTAAGGCTCTTCCACGGTACCGAGTAAAACGTACATGGGATGAGAACGGGGTGGCGAATCGAAATGCTTGGCACGTTCGTGGCCCGAAACGGCGATAACGTGGTTTCACGCTTTCGCACGCGACGGGTGGGGATGTTGCTTGGGTATTTGGCCTATCATGCCGGGCAAGGACATGATCGCGCCGAGATCGCGGAGCTCCTGTGGCCAGAAGGAGATCCGGACAAAATCGGCGCCAACCTACGCCAGGCGCTGGCATCCCTTCGCCGGCAAATAGAGATCCCCCCGCTACCCGCGGGCAGCGTTCTTCGTTCGGAGAACGCAAGGCTGAGCATCGATCCAAAGATGATTTCGGTCGATGTAGCCGAGTTCGAACGTAGCCTGGACGAAGCGCGAAAGGAGAGCAATCCCGTGCGCCGACGTCCGATTCTCGAACGCGCGCTTGCCCTTTATGGCGGGGAGCTATTGCCGGGATACGGAGAAGAATGGGTGCTGCGTGAACGGGCGCGGCTCGAAGACGTATACGTCCACGCGCTCCAGGCGCTCGCCCAATGCGCGTTGGAAGACGGTCATTCCGACCTGGCCATCGACGTTCTCCATCGTAGTCTTGCTAAAGACCCCTACAACGAACGGATCCACGCCGACGTGATCCGCATCCACTTGGAATCCGGGCAACCTGGCAACGCGATGGAGCACTACCGGGCCGTAGAACGTCGTTTGGCAGAGGAGTTAGGAGTTCCGCCGGACGAGCCGCTCAAAGCGCTTGCTCGTCAAGCGCAGCGGGCGTTGAGGAAGGGACAAACCCCGCTGGAACGATTCTCGTCGCCTGCTACCGTGTCCCCGCCAACCATTCGCCTTCCAGTTCAGCTGACCCGCGTTTTTGGGCGGGAGGGGGCGTTGACCGCGCTGGTCGAAAGTTTCGCAAAGGGTGGTGAGGCGTTCGCAACGATTCTCGGGCCGGCCGGTGTAGGCAAAACCACCCTCGCCATCGCCGTTGCTAGAGCGTTGGCGGAAGATCAAGGTTGGCATGTGGGGTTTGTCCCAATGTCCGACTACGGCAATGCGTCGATGGTCCTTGACGGGGTGGCCGAAGCGATGGGAGCAAATCGTGATCACTCCGAGGATGTTTTTCGCCGAATCCGTTCGTCACTCACAGCCGGCATCAACATGGTCGTTCTCGATAACGCCGAACATATCCTCGAGGGCTTGGCGCCTACGGTTGCGGTGCTCCGGCAACAGATTCCGGAGCTCCGCCTTCTGGTTACTTCTCGCCAAGGGCTTAAGGTTGCCGACGAACGTCAGTTCATGCTCGAACTCCTAGAAGGGCCTCAAGGAAATGAGCGGCTAGACCAGTTGGCACTTGTCCCAAGTGTCGCGCTCTTCGTCGACCGCGCCCGCGCCGTGCAGCCAGACTTCGGGTTGACGCCTCGGAACGGGCCTACCGTCGCGGAAATTTGCCTGCGGCTGGACGGCCTGCCTCTCGCGATCGAGTTGGCGGCGGGGTTAGCTGGAGTTTTCACACCGTCCCAGATGCTAGGGCACTTGGACAAGCGATTTGCGATGCTCAAGACCCGACGAAGAGACGCGCCGCTGCGGCACCGGAGTCTAAGCGTCGCCCTCGACTACAGTTACGACACCCTCTCCACAGGACAGAAGCGCTTCTTTGATCGACTGAGTGTCTTTCGTGGTGGCTTCACTCTGGAGGCGGCGGCCAACTTGACCCGTGACTCAAATGAGGCCGAAACACTTCAAGCGCTCCTCGAGCTTCAAGAGCGTTCCCTCATCTTTTCCGAACGGTTGGAGGATGAAGGCGCGTCGCCTCTGTTTAGGCTAGTTGAGTCCTTCCGTCAGTACGGTCGTGAGCACTTGTCGGACGTAGAGTGGAGAGAGAACTCTCTCGCTCATGCTGAATACTTTCTGTCCACGCTCCCCGAACTAGTGGACTCACTGCCGTCTGCGGAGCGAAGATTCGTTCGCCGAAGCCTGCTTCAGGGTCGGGGCAACTACTGGGCCGCCGCAATATGGCTCCTTGACCGTGGAAGAACCGATGACGCCATCCACGTAATCTCCGCGATCGCCTCCATTGGTCCCCTGGGTAAGCCGCAGCAGGCCGAATTTGAAGTGCTGCGCGGGCTGGACCCGAAGTGGTTGTCGAGACGTTCGAACATCCTCCGCATCGGGATGCTAGGCGCCTATCGTCGAGCTCAAGATTCGACCGAGGCTTACCACCTCATTTCTCAGTCTGTCGAATTGGCGCGGGAAGAGGGTGATCCCGTGCTTCTCATCCGTTGCCTGACGGCACTCGCCGGAGTAGAGATGGTCCGCTCTGGTCCAGAGGCGGCACTAGGATTCTTTAGGGAGATTCATGAGTACGACAATGAGGTCGACGTTGGAGCGGAACCGGGTGTCAGAGAAGCGATCGCCTACTCCTTTAACGGATTAGGCACGGCTTTATGGCTTCTCACGCGCCTCGAAGAGGCGGAGGAGGCCTTTCGGGAAGGACTGCGTCGCACCCACGAAGAACCCGGCGAAGAGACGCACTGGTTAATGCGCTACAACCTCTCCCGGGTTCTCGTGGATCAAGGGCGGTTAGAGGAGGCGGCTCCGGTTATCGGAGATACCCATCGCATTGCCAATCGCCTTCAAGATCCTTTCGGCGTCTCCATGGCGCTCGGGCTAAAAGCGAGATACCGATGGAAGTCGGGTGACCTCGAAGGCGCTCTCGAGGTCAGCGAGGAGGCGATGACGATTCGCCACCGCTTGGGATTGGTCATTTGGTTCGCAAACGCGATCCGCTTCCATGGACTTCTGCTCGCCGAACAGGGCGAGGCGGAAATCGCGGCAATCCTACTTGCCGCGTCAGAGCGGCATGCACCCAGCCAGCAGGGCGAGGTTGCGGAAAAAGCGCTCGCGATCGAGACCGTTCGAAAACGACTCGGCCCGACTGCATTTCGTCGTGCGTGGGAACGGGGACTGACAATGGATCTGGACGGAGCCTTTGACCTCACGAAAGATCTGTTCACGTTTTGTTTACGCTCTTAATCTAGTCTGTGGCGAGAAAGGAATTTTTAGCCATGAAATCGCGAGCATTTACTCTCATCGAACTCCTCGTCGTAATCGCCATCATCGCGATCCTTGCCGCAATCCTCTTTCCTGTTTTCGCCCAGGCGAAGGCGGCTGCCAAGAAGACGGTTTGTCTGAGTGGCGTGAAGCAGGTGGCCCTCGGCAGCACCATGTACTCCGCCGACTATGACGACATGTTCTCCACCCAGGGCTTCTCCGTCTTCTCAGGAAACATTTATGAGTACCACGCCTGGTGGGGCGGATTCATGTACGACTTCAGCCAAGGATTTAACCAGGTCCTCAAGCCGGAATATGGTCTGTTCTATCCGTACATGAAGAATAGGGAGATTAACGACTGTCCCACCGCCAAGGACACCGGCATGCAGCCAGCCAACGGATATGTGAACGGTTACGGCGTTAATGGCCGGGTGATTGTGTCCGCAGTCACTTACGACCCACCCACATACGCTCCGGTCACTCATTCGTCGATTAGCGCGACCGCCTGCGATTCCCCGGCGGAGACGATTCTTATGGGCGACAATGCAGGCGTGGAAACGGGCGACGGCGCACCTTATTTGTATCAGGACCCCAACATTAATCCTCCTTCTGCCGTGAGAGATGGGCGCGCTCGGATTGCGGCCCGCCACACGGAACAGGCGAACATCGCTTGGGCGGACGGGCATGCAAAGTCGATCAAGGTCTCTATCCCAACTCTCTCCGCTTTTCTTGGCAACCCGGCCACGGACCACTACAAGGAAGCTGTCGCGTATCACATCGGAGACGCGATCAACGGACGATATCCATTCGATAACTGCGTTGCGACTTACGGCAGCGGCCTGTGCCAGGAAGACTACTACTACAACGTGAGCAAGCCTTGAGGCATACGCCCCTTGCAATCGTTGCCGTGTTTGCGATTTTCGCCGCCGCCCTCATGGTCGAGGGTTGCGGTGAGAAGACAGCCTCCGCTCCCCCGGCGGCCAAGGTTAGGGACTCGCTTGCCAAACAACTCTCCACCATGACGCCCGATCAGCGCATGGAGTATGTGCGTCAGCACCCGGAGGCATTGGGCGCCCTTTCCGGCACACCGGCTGTGAGCAAATCACCATGATCTCTTCCTTCCTCTCCATCGTCGCTCTCGTAGCCATCGCCTCACCGGTTGGTGGGCCCGAAAGAGCGCTGTCGGCATCGGCCGAGGCGAGTAAAAAGGCCTTCACCGAGCTTCTCAAGGCCACCAAAGAAGCCCCTGATGTCCGAATCAGCGCCTTGAAGCTGCCGGGCACCCCGGAATATCTCGCCTCACCTCAAGGGATGATGGGATATTACGCGTTAGGCCAAAGCTTCCAGAAATTTCCCGATCGGTCGGCTGAGGCGCTAAGAATCTACACCGTCCTTCTCCCGAAGATCGATCACCTCCGGGGTTGGGACGGTTATCAGACGACCTACGTTGCGCGAGCGGCCGAGGCCTCCGGAGACCTCGGTCTCGCCGAAAAGGTTCGCCGCGAATCGGCCAAGCTCATCCGCCGCACAATCGAAAAGCACGACTTCGAGACCCCCAAACTCGGGAATGCAGATGTCCTCGATTACTTCAAACTTGACTTGGCCCATTTAGAGGGAGCCGGGATGCGCCGGCGCCTCGTTGGGAATCGTGCGCCGGACATGAAATTTCTCTGGGCAAGCGATCCCGGGTTCAAGAGACTTTCAGACCTAAGGGGAAAGGTTGTCGTCCTGGATTTCTGGGCGACCTGGTGCAAACCGTGCGTTGGGCTCTTCCCGAAGATCCGGGAGATTGCCCAGTCCTATGAAGGGAAACTGGTGGTGTTCGTGGGAGTGACGAGTCTGCAAGGATGGTCGATGGACCCAAAGGCGGGCAAGATTGATTGTAAGGGCGACCCGAAGAAAGAGACCGGCCTCATGCCCGATCTGATGAAGCAACTCGGCGTCTCCTGGACGGTCGTATTCTCCGACAAGGACTGCTTCAATCCAGACTTCGACATCATGGAGATCCCGCACATGTCCGTCCTCGACCAGGATGGTGTCGTGCGCTTCGACGCAGTCGAACCGGATGCGCTCAAGAGCAAAATCGACGGACTACTCGCTCCTAAAATGAACGAATCGAAATGATCAGTTTCTTGGCAATTCTTGCTGCAGTGATCTTGCCGGTCGATCGCGAAGCGACTTCGCTGTTGCGCCGGGTAGAGATGAAGACAAGTCGTCTGAAAGGGTTCGATTGTGATGTGACTGCGGAGAGGATCTATCCTTCCGCCGCACCCGGCCGCCCTGCGTACCACGGCGTGGACAAGATTCACGTGGAGTTCGCCCGGCCGAACCGTTTCGTGATCGAATCCGGCGAGGGTCAGAGTCACGTACGGTACGTTTCGGACGGAAAAACACTCTATTCGACTTTTGGCAAGACTTACGCCAAGGGCGAAATCGACCCGAAGGCTCGGGACTTCCACTGGTACCACGATGATCTGCTTCAGTTCATGGTTACTGGGTCTTGGTCTCAAGCGGTCGAAGCTCCTCAGCCTCCCGTCCTTCGAATGCTCCCAGATGAAAACTGGGACGGAAAGAGCTACCGAGTCATTGAGGCGAAGATCGAGGGTGGATACCCCATCGCGTACCGGTTGTTCGTTGGCCCGGACTTGCTCGTTCATAGAGTCGTCCACGAGGAAGAGAACTCAGGGCGCACCTTGAAGATCGAATCGACGGCACGCGATATCCTGCCTAACCCGCCTGTTAAGGAAGGTGAGTTCACCTTCGTCGCGGCTGCCGGAGTTAAGGAGCAAAGCTCCACGATGCCACTACAGCCCGGCGAGTTTCCTCTGGTCGAGCCGGGAGCGGTCGCAGTCGACTTTTCCCTTGCTACGCCGTCGGGGGGCAAACTAGCGCTTCGGGAAGCCCTGAAAGGACACAAGGCGGTCCTCCTAAATTTCTGGTTCGTGCATTGCCCACCTTGCCGGGCCGAACACCCCAAACTGCAAAAGTTCTACGAAAGGATGCGGCAGAAAGGCCTCGAAGTGATCGGAATCGACGACCAAGACACGGCAGAAATATCGGCCAAATATTTGAAAGGGGCTGGACTCAAATTTCCTGTCGTCCTGACTGGTCCTCGGTTTCACACTGATCCAAAAACCGGAGAGACGGACTATCGTGGCCCCATGATGCCGGACTACGCCAGCCTCGCACCCTACGGCGTCCACTCTTGCCCCACCAACGTCTTAGTGGACTCTGCCTCAGGCAAAGTCGTATACGTTTCGCAAGGTTGGAATGAAAAGGAACTCGTCGAGGCGCTCTCAAGGTTAGGCGTTCGATAGACCGCCAACGCCCCATCCTGGGGTCTCTTGAATTGAAGTCTCTGTCCGCTCTCGGACAGAGACTTCGAATCGCTTCCCTGTGGCTTTGTATGGTGTGAGGTGTCGTGAGCCTAAAGATGCCTTTACGCGATGGCTGCCAAACGGGGAATTGCGCCGTCAACGGCTTCCGCCCAGACAACGGTCGCGTCCCAGGGTCGCTGTTCGAGGTTTGGTGCCGCTGAGGACACGCCCGAATTTGGCTTCCAGACTCGACATCGGGGCATAACTCATTTGAATCATCGAACTTAAGATTTGGGTTGAGGTCAGAATCCGAGTCAACTAAGCGTTTTTGTCGGTCTTGGATGCTTTTAAGACAAAACCAGCTGTTGCAGCTGGGTCGAGCTCATCTAGTTCATGGCATCTCCACGCACCTCCATGAACTCAATCAGCCTTTGCGTTAAAAGTCTAGTTTTAGCCAATAAGGTTTTCGACCAGAGTAGGGTGGTCGCGCCGCAGGCGGATTACCTAATTATTTTCTCTCGCGAGTTCCATTTGTCACGGCCTTGGACGACGTGCGGGTTGCCAGACAATAGTGTTCTCTGTCTGGAGGACGTTCATCACAGTTGAACTCCTAGCGACCATTGACTTCAATAAATCGTTTTAGGGAACCATTCACAAATTGATTGGGTCTCCATCCACCAATCAACCTGTCTAAGATGAGCTCATCGGCAAACCCGTATGCAACGCCCACCCCCAGGCCAATCGTTCCAGTCAGCGCAACCGACAGCCCGGTCGCGATGGCCCACCTAAACGTTTTCGCGGGGACTGATCCAATCCATGTGTCTTTTGAAATGGCTTCGGTGTATGCCGCGAGCAATTCCTCGTTTGGCCCTTCAAGCCCGACAACAAACTCCCGAAACCTTCGCCCCCTTCTTAGGACATCGAGCAATTCTGGAAATCGATCCGGTTGATCGTTCAACGCTTCTCTGATGGCTTTGCCATTTCTTAATGTGACACGCTGAAATAGCTCCATCTGCTCTAAGCTTTTATTTCTCCGGTTCAATACACTTCGAAGTCTGTGTCCGACCAGCGCACTTTCTAGCTCGTTGGTGGCCAATTCTGCTTGCGCCATTGCACTAATCTCGAGCCCTGCGCGGCAATTCACAATTCTTGAGAGAATCTGAGCAGGCGCCAAGTTGAACAGTTCGGGCGAAATGCGTTTTGCCAGCAGCCGATTGACACTCAGAAAATCTAAGTCCGTCTCGACGGAGTATGAATCACCCACTCGATGAAGTTGGATAAAGAATGATTTAGCTTCAGGTAAGTCAGGAAGGAAATAGCCTACAATCTCACGCGCTGACTGCTGCAGAAAATCGACATCTTCGAAGTCTTGTTGGGCAATCTGCATGACGTTGGAGTTCAATCTGTGGCGCTTGATCTTCGGAACTATTCTCTCGGCCATTCGATGCCCCTTACCGGATTTGCCTGTAACTTCAGCGAATGCCTTTTTCGCAACCTGGTTCAAATCAAGGGATGGAAGTGCGTAACTTACCGGAAAATGAACTTCAGCTTTAGTTCCTGCATTCTCAGTTCGAACCCCGTATCCTCCGTTCATGAATTCCACGTTCAAGAATCCCTCGTTTATGAGTTCTGAAAACATCTCAGCGCCACATAATCGGACTAGCTCCCCAAACGATCCAGGATTCAAAACAATGGTCACCTGCCCATAAAACACGAGACACTCGGCTAACGCACCAAGATCAATCTGTTGATGACTATTTCCGATCATGCCCGAAGGCTGGAAGCAAATTGCTTCTAACATACTCAGCCCAGTTAATCCCATTTCGAACCAGCTAGAGAGTTGAATGGGACTATCGGCTTTTACTGGCTGTATCTTCCAACGAAGATATGAGGCTGCACCACAAACGAGCGTATGCTGGCACCTTTTTGCGCACTGGCTCACGCTTAAGTCAAATGCGCACCAATCCACGCCACGCGCCCTGCGCAAACCCGCCCAAACATGATTTACTCTATTCGGCCGTACTCAGTTACAGCGGACGGCGAGAACCGCAATCACGGCCGCGACTTTCCAAAGTGGCCGGCCCGTCCTTTCCGTTAGCTATTAGCTCACGTTCGATATTTTTCGGATTGACTTGGCGTTAACAGGAAATCCTCGCATACCCGCCCCTTACCCGTTCTTGGCGCTTCGCAAAGTGAATCCAGCCAAGTTCAATAGATTGCGGTACCGTAAGCGAAAGCCTGGAGCTACCGCAACTTCTCCACGATCTGCGCCTCGGAGAGCCTGGAGCGCATAACGTGTCCAACTCGGCCCCCGATGGATCGCGCCGTCGATCCAAGTCCACTTCACTTCATTGTTTACTGCGCATCGTCGTTGGCATCGACGTCTCGGTAAGCCAAAGAAACACTAATCGTATCAATCCACGGAGGCGGCTAGATACACGTCGGCGTTCTTCGCTGATTCGGCGTGGCGATAATTGGGGAATCAAACTAGTTCTCGTAGTTGCGAGGTTTATTAAGCCACTAGGTTAATGACCACACCACCTAGTTCCTCATATATTCGGCGTAAACTCCAAGGGCACCTAGGAACATGCATATTAGCAATTCGCCAACTCTCTCCCTGGTCATGCAAAGGCTAAATTAAAGCCACGATCGTTCCGGCTCAGAAAAAGCCGTTGGCACGAGCGAAGCCACATTAGGCCTCGCAACGGGAGCGACGCCCTACGTTAACAAACAGACGGGGACCACTCCTTTCGAAGATCACTGACCGCCAATTCCAGCCTGAGAGACAGTATGTACATGCTAGGATGTCTTTAGGGAGTCAACCGACCGAAGTAAAACGGGCAGGCCGTAGCTCTGAGTCATGACGACGAAATGTTGTGCGAGTCATTCTAACTTTATGATCGCAGGATTCATCCGGTCATATTCAGCATGCGTTCCGATGAACTTGATGTACAAAATTCCGCGCAGATAGTGGACGCCACAGATTAGGCGATAAGTGTTGCATGGCACGTTGAAAACTGGCCCGTCACCCGCGTGATCTACCGACAATTCAACTGCCAACTCCGCGATATCCCTAAACCGCAGACCGGAGCAAACGGGCGCTGGTTCTTGGCGCTACAGTCAGTGACTTGGCGGAGGAGTCTTCGTCGCGGCGTCGATCCGCCCGATTCCCGGAATCGCCACCGCTGCAAGATCGTACGATCTGGCCGAGGTTCGACGGTATAGGTAGGGACGGCCGCTCAAAGGATCGACATGGTTACCGATGGTTAATCGTTATTCCTTCCCTTTTTCGTCGAATCTGCCTCAAACGGCTGAGTCAAATGATAAGATAGAGGTGTAGGGAAGTCATCCCTAAAGCGGTACTGCCTACCGCCTTGTGACGTGGCCTCATCGCGAATAGCGGCGAGGCCATCGTTTTTATTTGATCGTCTAGTTTTCGGGTTTTCTGACTAATCCGCAGAAACTGAACCTGATTTTGCGGGATCCTTTGTCTTACTGTCCGACACCGGTTCGTACTTCAACTGATAAGTTGGCGAGAGAGCACGCCAACAGCTTCGACAAACATCAGAAAAGCGGCAAGCCATTCATTGCCCGAACGATCTAGTTCAGAAACGTATTTCCACGAACCAAGAAACAAACATACTAATTCGTTAGTGCCCCCAACGATCTTGAGACAAACGGTGCCCCCGGCATGCGAAATGGAGCCGAGGGCGACTTTTCGGCTAGCTCCGTCGGCGGCGCCGAAGTAACCCCAGGCTGAGTAGTCCGCAACCCATCGCGACCCATCCAGAGGGTTCCGGAGTGGAATTCTGACCGCGGTATGTATATGAGGACTCTGGGTGCCATGTGTATCCGTCGTTCGATCCGGAAGCATCGAAACTCAGATTGTCCATGACGTACCAAGCAAGAGGGAATTGATGGAAAAGGGCAGTCGTGTTCTGATCCCGAATGATTTCGATTCGGTCGACTAATCCAGCACCACCAGAAACGGTGGCGGTTGTCCCATAGGTCACTCCCGAAGATTGAGTCCACTGAACGACTCCGCCGAGAAGACCCACGATCGACACTCCTTCCGTTGGCGCATTTGAACCGAGGGCACATGAAAAGTCGGCCGAATAGACGTGAGTCGGTCCGTTCGTGAAGTCGATGCCCAAAACCGAGTGGGGATCGGATCCGTAGGACGTCTCACCTGTTCCGTACCCATTCAACAGATAGCTGGTTGAGTTGTCGTCGGCGTAGTGCCCCAAAAACGAGTTACTTCCGAAGTAGAAGCCTTCATCCCCCGAACCAATGACCGTAATCGGAAGTCCAGCCATGCGAGTTACAGCTCGTCCAGCATAGAAATCGTAATGGACTCCGTATGGGCTCGACAGCAGCGCGGCAAATCCACCGGCTGGAGCGACCTCGTAGGTCTCCGTGTACGGACTCGCGACCGTTATTGAGACAGTGGCAACGCCAATTATTACCGCGCCCAGAGCTCGAGAGAGTGATTGATGACTAACTCGTACATCCTCAATGATGTTCAATTTACACCTCCTATGACGTAAAAGACGGTGCAAGTATATACGAGTTGCGATCAGCTTGCCCGGCAGTGATTTGAACCTGATGAAACCTATTACCAAATCAAAATTTTGTTAGTTTCAAAGACTAGGCGCCGCGACGGGAATCCCAGCGGTCTGAATTTCGCACTCCAACCCTACGGTACTCAACCAGTTGAGTACCCAGTCTCGCAAGCAACTCAAGGTGGCCAATCTGCTGAATGGTCGGGCGGTGCGGAGTGGTGTCCATCACACAGAGGGTGCCTACGCAATGATCGTCAAACGTTCGGATCTGGGCCCCTGCATAAAATCGTATTTGAGGGTGACCCGTTACCTGAGGAGCGTCGCAGAATCGAACGTCCCTCGTGGCGTCCTCGATTACCATGGGCCGATATTCCAGAATCGCCGTATTGCAAAACGAGAGGTCACGTGGGAACTCACGAACCTCGCATCCCTTGGTGGCTTTGAACCAGTGACGGTTAGCATCAAGGAATCCCACGATCGCGATGGGGGCGTCCATCAAGTGACTCGCAAGTTCCACCAAAGTGTCAAACGGCTCCTCACTTGGGGTGTCGAGAATGTCCAGATCTTGCAACGCAACCAGTCTCATCCACTCATCCGGAGGTCGTTGCGCAACATTCATGTTCTACTCTGGAGCCCTACTCAAATCATTGTCGGAGGTCCCCGTGAAGGGATCACGCTCAGATCATGCGACCTCGAAGCAATATCTCAGCCTAGTGCAATTAAGTGGGTCCTGATCCTTTAAAACCTAGCAAGGAACAAGTCCTGCCGAGTCTCAAGAATTAAGCAAATCCAACCAATCACGTAGGCAGCCAGCGTCTCGCAAAACCTGATCTGCTGGGTCCCCCTCCACGTACTCGGGGAGCGCATGTCGATCAGCGGTTGCCCGGCTCGCCGCTCTCAGATAGTCCGACCAAGGGGCTTCACCCGACCGCAAAGACCGACGATCGACGCTCTGTCACCGACAACTCCACTCGAACACATAAACGCGGCTGAGCCAGGGTGCGAAAAATCACCGGCACAAGCTCGTCCTCAACACTTCCCTCTCTTCGCTCGCTTGGCGGTTCGGTTTTCGTGAGTCCAAATGAACAAAACAAGCGAATCCGAACCCGAAAACCGCCTTGGCGGTTGCGTTCGGGTCGCCACGACTCTATAATCGAGCGGAACATGTCCAAAGAAGTCCGGCGGATCGTCGCTACCGACTGTGGCTCAACCACTACTAAGGCAATCCTCATTGAAAAGAGCGAGGCCGGCGAATATCGTCTGGTTGCTCGAGGCGAAGCTCCCACCACAGTTGAGAAGCCGTTTGAGGACGTGACGTTGGGTGTCACGAACTCCATTACCGAACTGGAAGAGATCACCGAGACAGTCGTCCCCGAAGGGTTCGAGAAAGGTCGTCGAAACCTCCTCAAGGACGGACAGGTTTGGCGACACCAAAAAAATGGGGTCATCCTCGACGAAGGAGCGACCTCCCTGGACGGAGCCGACCTCTACGTGAGCACCTCAAGCGCAGGCGGTGGACTGCAGATGATGGTCGCCGGCGTGGTTCGATCCATGAGCGCGGAATCGGCCGAACGCGCAGCTCTCGGCGCGGGCGCGATCCTGATGGACACCCTGGCGGTCGATGACGGACGCAAGGACTATCAAAAGGTGGAGCGACTGCGACAGCTGCGTCCTGACATCATTCTCATGTCGGGAGGCACCGACGGCGGGACAAAGTCTCACCTGATCGAGATGGCTGAAGTCGTACGTCGAGCTGATCCGAAACCACGTTTCGGGGACATGAAGCTTCCGATCATTTTCGCCGGCAACGTGGAGGCCCGGTCTGAAGTCTCCCAGGTGCTTGGCGACCAGATCGCCCTCCAGATCGTCGACAACCTTCGCCCAACTCTGGACCGTGAGAACCTCGGACCGGCGCGCGAAGAGATCCACGAGATGTTCCTCGAGCACGTGATGCAGCAGGCGCCCGGTTACTCGAAGCTGCTCGACTGGACCAGCGAAGAGGTCATGGCGACCCCAAATGCGGTCGGCAAGCTGCTTAAAGAGTACGCCGAGAATGAAGGCATCAATGTCTTGGGCGTGGACATCGGCGGCGCGACCACCGACGTGTTCTCCGTTTTCCAAGTCGCTACCTCGGAGCGCATCTACAACCGAACCGTTTCGGCCAACCTCGGCATGAGCTATTCGATTTGTAATGTTCTGAAGGAAGCCGGGGTCGAGAACATCGCCCGCTGGCTGCCTTTCGAGATCGATCCTGCCGAAGTCCGCAACCGACTTCGAAACAAGATGATCCGCCCGACCACGATCCCTCAAACCTATGAGGACCTTCTGATCGAGCACGCGGTCTCCCGAGAAGCCCTCCGACTCGCGTTCGAACACCACAAGTCGTTGGCAAGAGGACTTACCGGCAGCGCTCAGCAACGAGATGTCGGCCAGATTTTCGACCAGCAGGCCTCCGGCCAAACGCTGGTCAATATGATGAAGCTCGATATGGTCATCGGCTCCGGAGGCGTGCTCAGTCACGCGCCGCGACGAGCTCAATCAGCCCTTATGATGATGGACGCCTACCAACCGGAAGGCATCACGATGCTGACGGTCGACTCGATCTTTATGATGCCCCACCTCGGAGTGCTCTCGGAGCATCTGTACGAGGCGGCCAAAGAGGTGTTCGAGCGCGACTGTATCGTGAAGATCGGAACGTGCGTGGCGCCGGTTGGTCAAGGCAAGGAAGGGGACCCGTGCGTCTCGATCCAAGGCTCGGGAATCGATATCAGCGTTCCGTTCGGCCAGGTTCGAGTGATCCCCTATGCGATTGCATCCGGAGACACGATCACCGTAACCCCGGACAAGAACTTCGACGTCGGAGCCGGAAAGGGCAAACCGGTCACCGTGCGGCGGTTCGACACCAGCCGTGGCCAACGCGACCAAACCACGAACCTCATCGAAGGCACCGTCGGCTTGATCGTCGACACACGGGGAAGACCGTTCAGCTTGGATCTTTCAACTCCCAACCGAATTCCTAAACTTCGCAGCTATATCGAAGCGCTTGGACTACCCCTTCCGAAGTAGGCCGAGGCCCGTCCGATGCGGGCAAGATTTTTCCGCATCGGATGTGCCACAATAGCGGTTAATACTCTGAAGACAGCAGGTGGCATCTCGCCATAATCGACCATTGGTCGGCCAGCCGAGGGGGCGAAAGGTCGGATTCGTTCGACTCATAGGTTTTAGAATGCGCGCCACTGGCTGTGCACGAAGGGACTTCGCCGCTTTGGTCGGCGAAGTCCCTCTCTGTTTTCCGAGCTAGGCAGGCAACTATGCCAACAGCAGATAAAGCACGTACAATCGAGCAAGCCAAGGAGTGGTACTCCCAGTCGAGCGGCGTGGTCTTCGCGGATTACCGCGGTCTGAAGGTGAAGGATCTCCAGGGTCTCCGACGCGATCTTCGAAAGAAGGGCGCGGAACTCCATGTCCTTAAAAACACCCTCTTCCGCATCGCCGCTGGCGACCATGTGAGCGCTCTGGCCGATGAGCACCATAACGGCACAACCGCTTACGCATTCGTCCGAGAAAACGAGTCGGCAGTGGCTAAGGCCCTCCTCGACTACGCAAAAACCTCGAAGAAGCTCGTCGTCAAAGGCGGCATCTTCGGCGGACGCGGCTTCAGCGCGAAAGAAGTTGAGGCTCTTAGCGAGCTTCCTCCACGCGAAGTCCTTCTCGCTCAGGTAATTGGCGCAATCTCCGCCCCGCTCACCACTTTGGTGGGCACGGTCGAAGCGCTCTACGCCGACCCGATCCGAACGATCGGCGCCGTCGCAGACAAAGCCAACGAAGCGTAAGTCAATCCCTCATTTTGGAGTTCGCCTCCCCCGACCGTACCAGTCACCAGATTCAGGAAATTAAAAATGGCTACCACCATCGATACCATCGTCGAACAGATTTCGGGCCTTACCGCGATCGAACTCAGTGACCTCAAGAAAGCTCTCGAAGAGAAGTTCGGCGTCACCGCTGCTGCTCCTGTCGCTTTCGGCGGATTTGCTCCGGCGGCTGCCGCTGCTGCTCCTGTTGAAGAAGAGCAGACCGAGTTCACTGCTACCCTCACGAGCGCTGGCGATGCCAAGCTCAACGTTATCAAGGTCGTTCGAGAGATCACCGGCCTCGGTCTGAAGGAAGCGAAGGACCTCGTTGACGCAGCTCCTAAGCCTATCAAGGAAGCCGTCTCCAAGGACGAGGCCGAGAAGGTCAAGGCTGCTGTTGAGGCTGCCGGCGGAAAGGTCGAAATCAAGTAAACCCCCAAAAGGGTTGGCTGTTAGCGGTTAGCTGTTAGCGGTCAGACAAGAAGGGCTCCGAGCTTTGCTCGGGGCCTTTTTTGTTTTCGGGAATTTGAAATGCAAAAAGCATCCCCGAACAGATCGGAGACCGTACGCGGAGTTCTCGTTCCTCCCAATGAAGCCGACTCGGCTCACTGCATGATGACTGTCAGGCCACGTAAGTGCCGGCCATTCGGGCGGCTTCCAGCAGCGAATCATCGACCTCTTGGACCGGGATCTCTTGGGACCAGCCGGTGGCATCGCCATTTCTCTCGAAGGTCGCAATCACTTGGTCACCCTCGCGACACAACATCACGTAACCGGCCGGGCCAGCGGTTTGAAAGTGCGATCCTGCGAGAACGTTTCTCAGGTGGTAGGGAGCACAGGGGAACACATGCTCTTCCGTATCCTTTGTCGAATCCGACGCGATGACGAGGTTGAGCGTTCCATCACGGAAGACCCAAATCTCTAACCAACGATTGGAGCCGGACTCCCCTCGTTCTACAAACGTCGTAACCAGCTGACTCGTCATGTCCCCTTATCGGGCGCAGTCCAATTAGGACGATAAAAGCGCCGCAATGTTCGTATTCCACATCAAACTTTTTGATCCCATGTCGAAATCTGTCAAGAAAAAGTCAATTGGGACCTCGTCCCCATTAATAGGCTGTAATGCCCAACAAGTGGAGACCGGAATACTGGTTCAATTGCGATATCCGAACACTCTTCACCTGAGCCGGGGCAGCGCCAAAATCAAATTCGACACAGGACACTCCATCGTGTCGTTCGGCGAGCAGACAGCTTAGTCCATCCTTCCTCGCGCGAAGGTGCTGCCCGTAGACGAGCGGCTGAATGAGTTTCTTCCCACTCGCGAGAGTGACTTCTAGTTCACCCACCACTGCGCCTTCGTTTGAAGGGAAAATTGCGGTCAAGGCAAACGCCAATCGCTTAGCACTGACCGTGACCGGGATATCGAGTTGATCAGGCGAAGCCGAAGCCGAAGCCAAGGCATTGGATCGAAGCTGAAGAGGCTCTCCTAATCGGAAGTCGACGCTCCCAATCCGGACTGTCTCCGCGTCACCGACCGAAAATGTCTTCCCACCGATGATGCCCACGGAAGCTGGGCGAGCAAAGTACATCTGTTTGAAGACCTCGGAATAGTCGTAATCCAGGTCCTTGAGGGCATCTTGACGGCCGCTCCATCCGAAGTCGGCGGCCAGTACCATGGCCGTGAACTGCTTGCTGTTCTCGATCATTGCCGGCTCACTGCTCGTATAGCCCGCCCATGTCGTTTGGAGGGTCCCAAAGCCTCCCGAGATGGCGGCCAGGTCGAATCCACGGATGTTGTCTGGCTGGTACCAAGTGGACGCGATCGGCTTCAGCCCCTGGCGAGCGAACAGGTGAAGCGAAGGAGAGAATCGGGCGGGGTTCGAATCGGCGAGGTAGTGCCAGTCTGCAATGATGGAGTGAACCGGTACGGCAAAGCGCCGAGCCTCTGCCTCGTCCGCCGTGTCGCCGTTTGTCGCGTCGGCGGCGTCCTGCGGACCCAGGAGTTGATCTCCCCAGAGCATCATCTTGACGTCGTTCTTCTTCGCGATCTCTCCCAGCGTAGCGAGCTGAGTTCGCCAAAGTTGCGTCTTAAGGTGAGCGTCTGCCGGGAATCCGGCCATGTCGACCTCATCGAGCCCAAAATGGACGGTCTCCGGGTGGAGAAGACCGATAGCCTCGCTCCAAAGTTGAGTCAAAAGTTCCTTGGTGCGCGTCTTGCGGGGGTCAAGTGCGTATGGGACCTTCGGGTCCATCGCTACGTCTAGGTTCTGACCGTTGGCAAAAAGCCACTCATCGTGCCCAAACGACTGGATCAACGGTATCGGTTCGAAGCCATAGTCTCGGTACATCTTGAACAGCTTCGAAAGGTCCTCCAGCGACATCGTCTCCGACGTGGCGATACCTGGAAGCGACTTCCAGGCCGCCCTCTCGCATTGGAGGACCACCTTGTTCATGCCAAGGGGCATCAGCACGCGTTCGACGAGCCTCTTTTGAAACTCCAGCGACTTGGGACCAACGAAGAGGTGGACCCCACGAAATGTATTGATCGGCTCGTCGGAAAGGTCGCCGGTAGGAACGTAGAGCTTCCCGTCTTTCGCAAACGCGAGTCGCACGATCCTCTGTAGGCCATAACGGAAACCTTCGTCCAGTTCCCCCACCACGCTAATTCCCGATGGACGGATGGAGATGCGGTAAGCGCCGGGAGTTAAGCCGAGCTTAGAAACTCCGCCGTCGATATTCACCGGTGTCCCGCTAGTTGGAAGGACAAATCGGCGAGCAAGCGCATCCTGGAACTCGGAGAAGAATCTGAACCGACCGGCCGGAAAAGCCCAAGTCCCCGTGATTTCCAGCGGATGATCCCAATCGAGGTTGCTCTGTTTGGGTTTCGGTATCAACGCGGGATGGACTTCAGGAATCGCATAGGCGAGCGGATCGGCCTTGGCGGTGAGCTTAGGAACTGGCTGCAATGGTACTGCTGCCAACTGGCTCGGTTGGAGTTGCCAGTCAAGGTCTACTGTCGTCGTCTTGCCTTTCTCGACCGACAAATCTTCGACTCCCAGCCAAAGAAGGTCGCCGCTCTCCGCCCAGTCCTGCTTAAAACCATCTCGCCCATCGAGAAGCGTCATCGGGGAGGAGCTAGAGATCTGGATATTTCCGAAAGGAACTTTGAACTCATACCGCGCGCTGTTGTCTCCATAGCGCCGCGCATCCCAAGATTGAGAGCCGTACTTCTGCGGCTGCAGCGACCGGGTCTCCTTGCCATCGGCCAAGACCGCGCCCGCTTCTAAAACCGGCGCCCAAAGAGTCGCACCGGCCAATTCAATCTTGGCGGGAGACTCACCGCCCCAATCGAACGCGTAATGGACGTGGAGCTTCCCTTCTTCTCGTCGAAGCGTCTCCTTGGCGATCGTGAGCCCATCCTCGCTCACCCATGATGCCTCCACCGTGTTCGCATCGACGTTCACCACTTTTGCCCAATGGTTTGCTGAGTTGAAGTAGCCCTTCGACCATCCCGGCGCATAGTATTGGAACCAGCTCCCCCGCACGACAGGCACTCCCTTCAGCGACAGACTCAGCCCCTTCGTAGGGTTGACCTGGAAGTCGAACGCATTCGTTGCGAGACCGATCGCGGCAAGTAAAAGCATGCTTTGATTACACCAGACGGGTGCAGCCGGGTAATTCGTTGTGGGAGTGTTAAATGCGCAGTGTGCGCATAATAGACCCGATGTCCAAAGACTCTGGGGCGATGGGAAGCGGGGCGGCCCTGCCTAAACCTGGACAGTCCACGACCGACTTTCTACGCGAACACTCCCGTTCGCTTTTGCAAAGCCAAAAGACGGTAGGCAATCTCATTCGCGCCGTGGGGAAAATGGACGCGATCGCCGAAATGGAGGTTGCGCGCTTGCGCAAGGATCCCGAAGGAAGGGTGGCCTGTAAGGCTGGCTGTGACCACTGCTGTCATCGTGTGGTGGTCGTCGGCGTGACCGAATTAATCCAAATCGCTCAACGCTTGATCGAGAAGAGCAACCCTGCCCAGAGGCATGCCCTCCAGGAACGCTGCCGACAATACGCGGTGGCAAGTGAGCCGTTTCGTGCAGGGCAACAAGCATTCGCTCGCGCGGCTTGCCCATTTCTGCTCGGCCACATGTGCAGCATCTACGATGTTCGGCCCATTGGATGTAGAGGATGGAACTCCTACTCTGTACAAGCGTGTGAACTGAGAAGGCGGTACCCCGAGGCGCCCCCGGCGCCGCTTGACGCGCGTCAAAACAACGCAGCTCATTTTGCCCTCACCGGACATATCAAGGCCCTCCATGACGTCGACCTAGATTCTCATTTTTACGATCTTGGACTCGCCCTCCCCGAAATCTTGAACAAGCCGGAGCTGATCGACGAGTACCTCGCTGGGCGACCTATCCTCTTAGAGCACGCGATCATTCAACCGGGCCGAGATACGATTCGGGAAGAACTCAAGCTCGAGACTCAAAATTCGGAGCCGTCGGGCTTCGTACCTGTTTCTCCGATTCCTGGCCACCCGATCTATGAGTTCATGCGGGTGAGCGTTCCCCCCGCCTTTTCTTCACAGGACGAGATCGACCGGAGTCTAGAGCGGTTCCGACGACGAGCCGAAGATTTGGCGGAAGCCCCGATGGAGCCCGGCAGGGCGTTCGATGCTCTGAGCCAGTTTCAAACCAGCGGACTGGCTTACACCGGTGAGGATGTCACCGAGCTCATGCGCTTTTTGGGACGGGACGTGGTCGCCCCGGTAGTTGCCCGAGCGTTGCCGGACTTGGCGGAGCCTCTCGATCCAAGAAGGCCAAACGGTCGCGTTCGGGTCGGCTACCTCAGCACTCACATGTTCGCTCATAACGACACGAAGTACGTGTTGGGCTGGCTGGCGAACCATGGGGAAGATATTGAGAGTTTCGTGTTCCACACGGGTCCGATTCAGGACAACATGACACTCCTGTTTCGATCGGAATCCAACCACTTCTATCACCTCCCCGGGGATGTTCCTTCGACCGCTCGGTTCATCAAGTCCTTGGAACTCGATGTCTTGGTGTTCACCGACATCTCTAACCAAGGAGGATCATATCAGTACGCGGCGATGCGGCTTGCTCCAGTCCAATGCGCGGCCGCCGGTCAGCTGTTGACGAGCGGACTCCCGACCATCGACTATTTCCTCTCCTCGGAGCTCATGGAGCCAGCGAATGGTGATTCTCACTATACGGAGAAGCTAGTTCGGCTTCCTGGCAGTGGCCTCTGTTGGAGTTCGGTGCTTCCAAAGCCGAGTGCAAAATCACGCGCCGAGATGGGAATTCCAGAGGGCCTCGTCTATCTCGTCGCCCAAAACACCCGCAAGATGTCGCCAAAGTGGGACTTCCTGTTCGCAGAGATTCAGGCAAAGACCCAGGCTCCGATCGTTTTCATCGACTTCGGCCCAGAGACAGGCAGCGAAGTGACGAAGAAAAGGATCGAGGCCGCCGGAATCAACGGAATATGGCTTTCACCCATGAGTCAGCCGGACTTCGTGAGGTTGCAACAACTCTGTGACGTGAGCCTCGACACTCCGGCTTGGAACGGCGCCAACACGACTGTAAACGGTCTCGCGATGGGGCGTCCCATCGTCACCCTCCCGGGCCCGTTCCTGCGATCAAGGCATAGCCTCGGCTTCATGACTCAGGCGAATGTCGAAGGCCTCATCGCTCATTCACCGGAAGAATACATTGCGCTCGCCACCGACCTTGACCGGCTCGAACACGTGATGAAAGGTATCCATGTTAACGGGATGCTGGAAGATCCTAAGGTCACTCCCGCATTCGATGAGTTCCTCAGACGAGTCTCAACCGCCAGCCCAGTAGAGTAACGATTTCATGTCGACAGACGTTCAATCGCTTATCCAGTCCGTATCCTTAATGGACACCGTGGCCGACCGGCGAATAGCGACCCTAAGACTCGATCCGGCGGGAAAGGTCGCCTGCAAAGCCGGATGTAACCACTGTTGCCACCGAATCGTCGTCTCAAGCGTTTCCGAACTCATTCGGATTGCGAACGAAGTCTCGACAACTTTGTCGGCGGAACAGCGGGACGCTTTGATTGAGCGATGTCGTCGATATGCTGACGAATCTTTGCCGTTTCGTGACGGCCGGCAGACGCAGGCAAGGCCCACCTGCCCGATGCTTGTGGGTGGGTTGTGTTCGGTCTATGAAGCACGGCCACTCGGCTGTAGAGGCTGGAGTTCTCGGGACGTTCGAGCGTGCGAGCTTAAACTCAGAAATCCAGAATCTCCCGCTGTTCCGATGGACGTCCGCCTAACTGGAATCGCCCAGGAGCTTTCCAGAGATCATGCGGTCGCGCTTGCCGACGCGCATCTCCCACACCATATGGTTGACCTCGGCCTGAGTCTGCCAAAGATTCTCGAGCATCCCGAGTTGATCCAGGAGTACTTGGCTGGAACACCCATTCTGATTGAGGACGCGGTCATCCAGGCAGGCCCCGATCCCGTGCTGGAATCTATCCGAAGTCTTAAAGGGAACAAGGAGGCATCGGGGTTTCCCCCGGCAAAACCAATTGCCTCTCACCCAGTCGTGGAGTTTCTCAGGCTTTCAGTCCCGACCGCGTTCTCATCCCAGGAAAATGTCGATCGGAGTCTATCGAGATACGGAAGGATGATCGACGACCTGCTTGACACCCCCATGGACCCGGGGGAGGCGTTTGATTCCCTCAGCTTATTCCAAACATTTGGTCTTCCCTACTCGGGCGAGGACGTCACCGAGATTCTCAAGAGGGTGGGGGCTGAGATCGTCCAGCCGGTCGTGACGCGAGCCTTTCCGGACCTGGTGCGTCCCATCGAACCAAGGAGGCGGGAGGGGAGGCTCAGAGTCGGATATCTGAGTCGAAATTTCACGTATCACCACGCCACCAACTTCACGTTAGGCTGGATCTCGAACCACGAGGATGACCTTGAAAGCTACGTCTTTCACATTGGCGCCGACCAAGACGAGTACACCCTCAAGTTCCGTATAGCGGCGGATCACTTCTTCCACCTGCCCGGGGACGTCCCTTCGACGGCGAGGTTCATTAAGAGCCTCGAACTGGATGTTCTGGTGTTTCCCGATATCGGGAATTTCGGGGAGAACTATCAATACGCCGCGATGAGACTGGCTCCGGTTCAGTGCACGGCATGGGGGCAACCGGTGACGAGCGGCTTGTCCACGATCGACTATTACCTCTCCTCTGACCTGATGGAGCCAGAAAATGGTCAGGACCACTACCTCGAAACCCTGATTCGACTGCCCGGTTCTGGCCTGAGATGGAACACTGACCTTCCAAGGCCGAGTGGCAAGTCCCGGACCGAACTCGGGATTCCCGAGGGGTTGGTCTACCTAGTCGCCCAGAACGTCCGAAAGTTAGCCCCGCGGTGGGACTATCTCTTCCTTGAGATCCAGGCCCGCACCGGAGCGCCGATGATCTTCATCGATTTTGGAACAGACCAAGCGGCCGAAATAACCCGCGAGAGGCTAAAGCGGATCGGTCTGCAAACGATTTGGCTGCCGAGAATTCCCCAATCGGACTTTGTTCGAATGCAGCAATTGTGTGACGTCAGCCTGGATCCGCCAGCGTGGAACGGAGGAAACACGACGGTGTATGGGCTCAACGTCGGCAGTCCGATCGTGACGCTTCCTGGCCCCTTCATGAGGTCACGACACAGCGTGGCCTTTATGAAGCAAGCGAATGTCGAGGAGTTAGTAGCAGGTTCGCCAGAGGAATATATCGAGATGGCAACCGATCCTGAACGGCTCCGGGAATCCATGAAAGATCTGAATCTTGAAGTGGTCCTCCGGGACCCAGCGGTTCCGCCAGCCGTCGATGCATTCATGCGGAAAGCGGCGGGTTTGTCCTGATGGTCGAATACGATCTCGATAAGCTCCTTTTAGAGCGATTTGGATTCGAAGGTTTTCGCGACGGTCAAAAGCAGGCCATCGAATCGGTCATCGAGTCCGGAGCCGTATTGGCGGTCTTCCCGACGGGTGGCGGCAAGTCGCTTTGCTATCAACTGCCTGCCCTCGTACTGGAAGGGGTGACACTGGTGGTCTCGCCGCTCATCGCTCTGATGAAGGATCAGATCGACTTCTTGCATCGACACGGAATTGTCGCGGCACGGCTGGACTCTTCGCTGGATGCCAATGAGGTCAGGGCCATCTCGGCCCAGTTGCAATCGGGCGAGTTGAGGCTTCTCTACGTCGCACCTGAGCGATTTAACAACGAGCGATTTTTGGGCGAACTTAAGAGAGCAAAGATCGGCCTCTTCGTCGTCGACGAAGCTCACTGCATTTCGGAATGGGGCCATAACTTCCGGCCGGACTACCTGAAGCTCGCCGAAGCGTCTCGCTCGGCGGGCGCCGAGCGGGTGTTGGCCCTCACGGCCACGGCTACTCCTTCGGTAGTCGCCGACATTCAAAGAGCCTTCGGCATTGCCGACATGGATGTCGTGCTGACCGGGTTCTACCGTCCAAACCTCACGATGCTGACGACGCCGACGACTGCTCCAGAGCGGATGCGGCTACTTGTTGATCGACTCCGGACTCGGACGCCCGGACCGACGATCGTATACGTGACTCTTCAGAAGACGGCCGAAGAGGTTGCGTCTCGGCTTCAAATAGAGGGCTTCCCTGCCCAGGCCTATCACGCGGGGATGGATCAGCCCGACCGGACAAGGGTGCAGGACGACTGGATGCGATCCGATCGAGGAATCGTAGTCGCGACGATCGCGTTTGGAATGGGCATCGATAAGGCCGACGTGCGGTACGTGTACCACTTCAACCTGCCAAAGAGTCTGGAATCGTACAGTCAGGAGATCGGGCGCGCGGGGCGTGACGGCCTGCCGTCGACGGTGGAAATGCTCGCGTGCTCGTCCGATCTCCCAACGCTCGAGAACTTCGTTTTTGGGGACACCCCGGAGGAGAGCTCTCTCTGCTCTTTGCTGGATTTCATTATTTCGCAACCATTAACCTTTGACATATCGAACTACCAAGCGTCCAACGACCATGACCTGAGGGCACTTGTCCTGAGGACGGTCTTGACCTATTTAGA
Organism: uncultured Armatimonadota bacterium; assembly: GCA_903904815.1. Lineage (GTDB taxonomy): Bacteria > Armatimonadota > Fimbriimonadia > Fimbriimonadales > Fimbriimonadaceae > Fimbriimonas. The sequence goes on along the minus strand of CAIVDU010000004.1, from coordinate 48,806 downwards.
GTTAGACGGTGCGCTGGTGAGGGGCACTCCTTTCTACGCTGGCTACGAGTTCCGGCCCTTAACTCCCCTAGATTCGATCGTGGCCGCGTTTCCAGGCTCGCCCGGAGAGTTCGTGCTGTCGATCTTCGGGGCGGCAAAGAAGGGGAGAATCTGGTACTCACTGAACCCAGACGAAGCGGCCACCTCCTTGGGACAAGAGCGGAAGCGAGTGGTGCGCGCACTAGAAGTCATGAGTGAACGCAGCATGATCGAGTTGCGGTCGAGCGACGTCCGCGACCGTTATACGCGGGTGGCAACGGCCGACGACCGGGACCGCCTGTTGGACGAACTGATGCGACGGTTTCGCCACCGGGAAGCACAGGAGATCGCCAGGTTACGCATGGTCCCCGAGTTGGTTCAAGCCGATAGCTGCCAAATCAATCGGTTGGTCGGATACTTTGGAGAGGATCGTAGTGAACCTTGCGGTCACTGCTCCTTCTGTTTAACCGGAATAGCCCAGGTTCTAAGACCCTTCGTGCCCCCCCAGCTACTCTCGGAGGCGGTGTCTCAAGATCAGATTCGTGCGCTAATCCTTCAGCACCCGAAGGAGTTGGGAACCGCTCGTAAGCGAGCCAAGTTCCTATGTGGCTTGACGTCCCCGGCTCTGGCGAAGACGAAGCTCAGCCGCCACGCCCTCTTCGGAGTCGCCGAGACGTACCCGTTTGAAGAAGTGATGGCTTATTGCGCGTACGCTGTTTGAGTTTGCCAGTCCGGCAAAGTAGCCTTACAGCTGGGACACTGAATCACGACCGTAGTATTACGTTTCATCATCTCCTCTGCTTTGACCTGGGACTAACGGTCTTTTGAAACACAGATGGAAGTGAATACCGAGCTAAAATTCGTCCGTGCTACTCGCTGTCGTTGCCGCAATACTGAGTTCTCAAGCAGGGTCCGGTGCTCTCTCGATCACGCATGTATCCGTGGTCGATGTCCTTCAGGGAAGGATTCAGCGGGACGTGACGGTGGAGATTCGCAACGGAGCGATCGCTTCCATTTCGCATCGTACGCCAGATCCAGATACCAGGGAAATTGTGGCGCGAGGCAAGTTCTTAATCCCGGGGTTGTGGGACTGCCATGTGCACTGTTGGTCTGACCAAATCTTGTTTCCGCTCTTTCTTGCCAACGGGATTACCGGCATTCGCGACATGTTTGGACCGACAGCCATGCTCACATCATGGAGAAAGAATGTAGAAAATGGCACGACATTAGGCCCGCGTATGTACTTCTCCGGCCCGATTGTCGACGGGCCAAAACCCATTTGGCCGGGTTCGATTGCGGTTTCGTCCCCTGAAGAAGGGCGTCAGGCAGTCGCAACCGTTCAAGCTGCTGGTTGCGACTTCGTGAAGGTCTACTCTCTTTTGCCAAAAGAGGCCTACTTCGCGATTGCCGAGGAGGCGAAGAAGCGGAACATTGTGTTTGCGGGGCACGTTCCGAACGCCGTAACCGCCATGGAAGCGAGCGACGCGGGGCAAAAGTCATTTGAACATTTGTATAGTGTTTTAGCGGGATGCTCTACAAAAGAGTCCGAACTCCTAACGTCGCAAAGCCTGACGCGCATGCAGCGGGTTCAGACCCTGCTGGATTCATTTGATTCAAAGAGAGAACAGACCCTGTTCGAGCGATTCAAGCAGAATGGGACTTGGCAGTGTCCCACTTTGACTGTCTTGCATTCTCTTGCCAACCTCGATCAACCCGCGTTCCGAAAGGATTCCCGGCTGAGCTACCTACCTAGTTGGATCACGGCTTCTTGGGACCCAAGCAAGGATTTCCGGCTCAAGGCCCTCACTGCAGAAGACTACTCGGCGATGAGGCTTAGGTTTGACAAAGAGCTCCACCTGGTCGGAGATATGTCAAAGATTGGCGTCAGTATCCTGGCTGGAACCGATACGCCGAATCCCTATGTCATTCCCGGCTTCGGCCTGCATGACGAACTCGCGTTCTTAGTGAGTGCTGGGTTGAGTCCTTTAAAGGCTCTCCAAACCGCCACGATCAATCCAGCGAGATACTTCGGAGTCGAAAAGCTGATGGGTTCGGTTCAGGTTGGAAAAATCGCAGACCTTGTATTGCTAGACGCGAACCCATTAATTGACATTCACAACACGACAAGGATCGACGAAGTTTTCGTTCGCGGCCGGGCACTGGATCGAACTTTGCTGGACCAGATGCTGAAAACCAAACCTAAGGCCACGTCTGAAACAGATTTTCCAGCGTGGGGTATCGACATTGACAATTAGCCGGCTATGACAAGCTGACCGACGAAAACATCCACTTAAGGTCCCTCTAGATACTCTTTCCCATCCCCTCTTCGCGAAGAGCCTTCGGGAAAAGTTCCTTAGTGGTCGGATGGGCCATAAACCAGTTTTGGGAGTCGAACGGTTTCTCTTCGAGCTTGGGTCGCCTCTCGTAAGTCCCATCGGGCAACAAGTTCCATGACCTAACATTATCCTTCATCGAAATGTCCAAGATTTTCGTCCGAATGTATTCAATAAGCCGAGGATCTTCGACGGGGACCAGCACTTCGATGCGACGATCCAGGTTCCTTCGCATGACGTCCGCGCTCCCAATCAGAACATCGGGGGTGACGCCATTCCTGAAGTAGTAGATGCGACTGTGCTCTAAGAATCGGCCGACAACCGAAGATACGTGTATGTTTTCACTCAATCCCTTTACGCCTGGTCTTAAACAGCACACGCCCCGCACGATGAGGTCAACCTTTACGCCAGCCTGACTCGCGGCGTAAAGCGCTTCGATGAGTTCCGGGTCCACGAGGGCATTGAGCTTCCAAATAATGCGACCCTTCCCGTCCTTCTTGTGATGAGCGATCTCTCGCTTGATTCGATGGAGAATGCCCTCTCGCAAGTTGACCGGCGCTACCAAGAGCTTTCGGTATTGGGTTTGCTTACTGAAGCCGGTGAGGTAATTGAACAGTTCGAGAACGTCCTGAACGATCGCTTCGTCGTCGGTGAACAGTCCGATGTCGGTGTAGAGTCGGGCGGTAGCGGGGTTGTAGTTGCCGGTACCGATGTGGGCGTACATCCTAAGCCCCCGTCCTTCCCTTCGAACGACCAGACAGACCTTACAGTGGGTCTTCATATCGGGAAAGCCATAGGTGACGTGCACTCCCGCGCGTTCTAGGGCTCGGGCCCATTCGAGGTTGTTGCTCTCGTCGAACCGAGCCTTTAACTCAACCATGGCGGCAACCTGTTTCCCGCCTTCAGCTGCTGCTAGCAGACTCTCAACAAGCGGACTCTCGGCTCCAACGCGGTACAGGGTTTGCTTAATTCCCAACACGTCGGCATCTTTGCAGGCGGACCCAACAAACTCCTCGATGGGCCGAAAGCCGTCGTAAGGGAGATGGATCAAGACGTCCTGCAAGGAAATCGTCTCGAAGAGGCCCTTCGAGGACATAAGGGAATCGGCGAGGAACGGAATGTGAGGAGGAAACTTAAGGTTTGGCTTGTCAATCTTGGAGATTTCCCAGAAGACATCCATGCCCATGATCCCGTCGACGGTCATCACATCGTCTTCTTCCAGCCGATGGATCTCCATGAGGAGTTTCAAAACATTGGGCGGCATCGTAGATGCCACTTCGAGCAAAACCGGATCGCCAAAGCGTCGAAGGCGAATGGTCTCCTCGATCGTGGTGATGAGATCGGCTGCTTCCAGCTCTCGAATCTCGACGTCCGCGTCACGAATGAGCCGAAACAGGTGGGCGCCCAATACATCCACGCCGTGAAAGAATGCGGAGAGGTTGTTAGCGATGATGTCCTCAAGAAGGACGTAGTCATGCCGGGTTCGTCGAAGGCGGATTGCTCGAGGGACACCTTCCGGCACCTTGATGCGACCGAGCCGGATGTCGGTTCCGTTATCCGAAAGCTCGACGGCGATGTTGAGCGAACGGCTAGAAATGAATGGCACGCTCGGTGCGGGGTGCAGAATAATCGGTGTGCAAAGAGGGAACACCTCTTTGGCAAAGTAGACCGACAGGTTCCGCTTTTGCTTTTCCGTCAGTTCGGCATAGCTGAGAATCCGAATCCCTGCTTCCGCCAGTCCAGGGGCCACCTCTTCGCGGAACACGGTATTCGCCCTTCTGCGTAATGGTCCGGCCGTGTCAGAAATGATCTTGAGTTGCTCGTTAGGAGTCAGACCATCGGGGGACAACTCGAGAATTCCACTCTCATACTGCTCGATCAGGCCACTGACGCGGACCATGAAGAACTCATCGAGGTTCGACTCGAAGATCGCGAGGAACTTGATCCGTTCCAAGAGAGGATTATCCGGGTTGGATGCCTCTTCTAGGACTCGCCGATTGAAAGCCAGCCAACTTGACTCTCGATTCAGGTAGCGATCTGCGGAAGGAGGAGGTGTTCTTATACCGCTACTCCCTTGACGCTTCCGCTTGCCATCTCCAGAACTGCTCCCTCGCGGATGCCAAATTCACTAATCATCATGCCTTCCGCGTCAAATTTACGCAAGAGAGCACGATACACCAACGCACCCGGCAAAAGCGTAGAAGCCCGCTTATTCTTAACACCGAATCGGCTCACAATCCGGTCACTTGGCAATTGAGATGCCGCCCAGATAAGGTAGTCCAACTCTTGGACAGAAAGTCGCTTTTCTCCATCCGGATGCAAGGCGCGCCAAAGTCCGCGGGCAACGCCACCTCCCGCAACGGGAATTCTCGCTCTGCCCGCGACGGTGCACCGGGAGAGCGTTTGGTCGACATACCGCACGGCGGCCTCAAGCGCGTAGTCAGGACACGGCTGGCGCAGACCGGATTCCGCGATGATCCGACCGGTTCCAAGGGGTAAGGAATCTTCCTCTTGAAGGACGTTGTTTTGGACCCGTCCAATCTGCGCGCTCCCGCCTCCTACCTCCCACATCATGTCGACCCCTAGGTTTCGAACGTCCAGCATGACGCCACCCAGGCTGAGTTCAGCCTCACGACGAGGGGGAATCAGGTCGACTCGAATGCCGGTCTCAGTCTCGATCTTCTTGAGTACCTGTTCGTGATTGCGAGCCATTCGAACGCCCTCGGTCGCAAAAACGTATAGGGTGCTGGCCTGCTTGGAGTGAGCCACGCGCTTAAACTCTTTCATTGCCAGAACGAGGTTCTGTGAGATCTCCTTAGGGATGCTGCCTTGCCTTGCCACCACTTCGCCGAGCGGAATCCACTCGTTGTAGTTATCTATTCTCATCACGAGGCTGCCATCGGTGGCGGCAACCAGCAGGTGAGCAGTGTTACTGCCGATGTCGGCGGCAGCAAAAACGCGCGTCATGCGTGCAGTATTCCTGTTAAGAGAGGTCACTGGGGCTGGCAATGGCCCCGGAAACCCTCAAATCGACGACAATGCCACTCACTCCGCTTCACCGAGCCCTCTCATTTGCCCTCCACGCCCACGCGGGCGTAGATCGCGAGGGACCCGATCCCCTTCCCTACTTCACCCATCCGATTGAAGTGCTCAATAACCTGAGGTACACCGGGGGTGTCATTGACGAGGACCTTTTGTGTGCCGCCGTACTCCATGACGTGATTGAAGAATCGGCAATTCACTTGGCGGAGATTGAGGCCCAATTTGGGATCCGAGTTTGTGGCCTAGTCAAGGAGTTGACCCGAAGAGAGCCCGGGCCGGCGGAGACCTCAGGCTTGGACAAGCCACAGATTTGGGCGCTCCGCTCCGAGATTCTGCTGGCAGAGATTGCGAAAATGTCCAGAGATGCGCAGGCCGTAAAATTGGCGGATCGACTCTCCAATCTTCGTGAAGCGAAGCGGACGAAACGCCATGAAAAACTCAAGCGGTATATCGGACAGACCCGAAGGATCCTAGAAACCGTCCCCGAATCCGTGAATCCGGGACTTTGGAATGCGATAAAGCGGGAGCTATGACTCCTACTGCTGTTTAGCCCAGCAATACACGGGGCGGCCGTCAATCAATTCGCGTTGATGCAGCGAGCCGAGCACGGGCATGGCAATTTCGATTAATTCCTTCGTGACCACGACACTTCCGGGTTCAGCGTACTTCTGGAGGAACGCGGCCCGATCCAAGACCGGGGACTGGATCTGTCCGATGGGCGTGCGGGCGTCGAGACCAATCCTGCCCTCGGCGATACCACAGCGGATCTGGAATGGTGAGGTGAGTCGGTTCTTGGACCCATTGAAGGTATCAATTCCGAGTTGGAGTTGCTTAGCGGCAGATACGGCACTTGACGGGTCTCGAAACATCGCCATCGCGCCATCACCAGCAGCAAGTTGAATCTCGCCCCCAAAACTCCGAACCGTTTCCGCGATCCAGGCCTGATACTGCCTGAACGAGTACTCAACCTCCAGTTCGTTGTCGGAGGCTTTCATTGCGGACGAGTTCACGACGTCGACACTTAAGAAAGTGCGTGTTTCCTGATTCCGGTCAAGGGCGGCTTGAAGCTCAAAAAGTTGAGCCAAGACCTCCGCTCGGTCGAAGTGAGATTTGGCAGTCTTCGACCGATTGACCCGACTCGAAACACCGAAACCCGCCAGCCCAAGCAACCCATAAACGGTTCCGAGCGCCGTCATGGAAACCGGCCAGTATGAGGCATCGAGATGCGCATTTAGCCGAAAAACGGTCTCAAGCCCAGCAAGCACCGCCCCGATAGCACCGATCGATGCGGCCTTCCAAAACGCGGTCTTCGATTGGGAACAGAATCCGCCAATGAATGGCGACAACACGCCGAGGAACCAAAACTGAGCGGCCGGACCTTCGAAACCGCAAAAAGGAATGGTGGCCAGAGTCAATACGGCGATTCCCGTGGTTACGATTCGCCCGATATTGAGCGGCTCGGATCTTTGGCTGCCCAGACCGAAGGCGTAAGTGTTTCTGGCCGCCTCAGTCACCTTATTTGCCGCCGCTACCCTACCGTTGCGAGCAACGAAATAGACGGCTGCGATGAGCAGCAAGACCCCGATCAACAACGCCAGGACCGTGGGGGCGCCAGTCCCGCCGTGGGTCTGGATGTATCTCAGAGCAAAGACGCAAAAGACGACGAGAGGAACCGAAATTCCGACCGCTACCTCCCCAGCCGTGGCAGACGGCGAGGCCGTAGTCGGAGTTTCCACGCTGCTTTCGTTGGCCGATATTCGGCGGATCGCCTCGCGGACGAACGCCCCGTCCATCCCGCCTTCGACGGCGGCTTGCTCTATCTCAGCTGCACTCATCGTTTCAAGATGTTGTTTGTGCAAACGGGCGGCTAGGGCCAATACGTCCCGCTGAGACGCCTCATCGAATCTTCCGTCAACTTTGGCCGGATTGAGTTGTTCTTCAGATGCACGCACGCGTTCAGTGTAACTACGACTCTTCGGCGGCTGGGCCAAAATGACTAAAGATCTATTGGTATTCGGATAGAAAGCATCCCATTGCAGCGGCAACGGTTGTCCGTCCGCAAAATGTTGTGCTACAGTAATCCCCATGGAAGCAAGTGCGCCGCCGGTTCAGGTCAACCTCAGCCAGCGCGCGTCTGCGCCTGGCCTTCTTTCGCTTGTCCTCCTTGGTCTACTCCTAAGCCTTATCGGGCTCATTGGAGCTGCCTGACCTGGGAACGCTGAGCTAAAGAAAGCAAGCCCCCCGGTCAGGCAGGCCGGGGGGCTTTTTTGTTGCGTGAGCAGACGCCGCGGGACCGACACTGCCGTCGGAATCCTTACTCCTTCGTGGGGGCGGACCGGAAAGAGAACATAGGAGACGGCAATTTTGCGTAGTGGCGCGAGAATCGTGATGGAGGCCCTCGTTCGTGAGGGCGTCGATACAATATTTGGATATCCCGGAGGCGTTGTGCTTCCGCTGTACGACGAGATGTTGAACTGGCCTCAGGTCAGGCACATCCTCGTCCGACACGAGCAGTGCGCGGCCCATATGGCCGATGGCTATGCCCGAGCGACTGGTCGCGTCGGGGTATGCCTTGCCACTAGCGGCCCGGGAGCGACCAACCTCGTCACCGGAATCGCGACGGCAATGATGGACTCGGTCCCGATGGTGGCGATCACTGGAAACGTCAACAGTTGGGCCATTGGAAAGGATGCGTTCCAAGAGACCGACATTCAGGGAATTACCATCCCAATCACGAAGCATAACTACCTCGTGACGGACGTCAACGACCTTCCCTACGTGTTCGCCGAGGCGTTTTACCTCGCGGGCACGGGCAGAAAGGGTCCCGTCCTCGTGGACATTCCGAAAGACGTTTTCACCGCCCTCACCGAGGCGGCATTCCCCGAAACCGTAACTCGCCGCGGCTACCAGGTGCCGGGCGCACCGCCTCAGGAACAGGTCGAAGCGGCGGCAAAGCTCATTGCGGAAGCCCAGCGTCCGGTTATGATCGCTGGCGCCGGCGTTCTGTGGTCCGAGGCATTTGAGGAGCTGAAAGAGTTGGCGGAAAAGGCAAACATTCCGGTCATCAACTCTCTCCTTGGTCTTGGAACCTTCCCTCGCGATCACAAGCTCTCGCTCGGGATGATGGGGATGCATGGCGAAGCCACTGGAACCCTTGCGGTTCAAGAGGCTGACCTCGTGATGGGCGTTGGTATTCGGTTTGACGATCGTCTCACCGGAGATACCAAGGCGTTCGCTCCAAAGGCCAAGATTCTTCACTTCGATCTCGACCCGGCGGAGGTTGGCAAGACCGTCAATCCGGTAGCGTTTGTGATTGGAGACCTTAAGAAGTCACTCCAAGCCCTCAATCCGCTTATTCAACCGACGGCTCGTCCGGACTGGCTCGCACAGGTTAAGTCCTGGCAAGAGCAATATCCGCTCGTGGTGCCAGAGGGCAAGTTCCTTTCGAGAACGGTCCTTCAGGCGCTCAACGAGTACACGAACGGTGAAGCCATCGTGGCAACCGACGTCGGACAGCACCAGATGTGGACAGCCCAGTTCTACAAGCTGAGGAAGCCGTTCAATTGGCTTTCAAGCGGTGGCCTGGGAACGATGGGCTACGGCTTCCCGGCCGCCATGGGCGCCAAGTACGCGCGACCCGATGCCGAAGTTTGGGCGGTTGTAGGCGATGGTGGATTCCAGATGACTCTGCAAGAGCTGCAGACGGCGGTCGAGACAAACTGCAACGTGAAGATCTGCCTGCTCAACAATGGATTCCTTGGCATGGTCCGACAGTGGCAGGAATTGTTCTACGACAACCGCTACAGTCACGTGGCGATGGGTTCTCCTGACTTCGGCAAGCTTGCCGACGCCTACGGAGTCGAATTCATCCGCTGTTCACGCATCGAAGACCTGGAGGACACGCTAAAGAGAGCCACCGACCACGTCGGTCCCGTTCTCTGCGAGTTCGTGGTCGAGATGGAAGAAAACGTCTACCCGATGGTTCCGGCAGGACAGAGCAACAGTGGCGTGATCATGGATCCCGCACTGACCCACCAAGAATCGCATGTGGCTGCTTCATTCGAAACTACCCACAGACGCTAGAAGAATCCAGTGCCGACCTAAACAGTCGGCACTGATCATTTTAGGGCGGCACTGCCGCCCCCGGAAGAAAACAAAGAGGAACGAACAATGAAGGAAAACAGCTTCCTGAAGACTCTGCTGGTCTCTCGCCAAGACGAGATCAAGCGTGTCAGCGAAGACAATCACCGAATGTCAGAGAGCTGCATCGGCGTCGAAGAGATGATGGATTTGATCACGGGTAAGCAGCTCAAACCAAGAGCCATTCGTGACTGGGAGAAAAATCATGGCGGGCGGTAAGCAGCACACGATCACCGCCCTCGTCCAAAACGAGGCGGGCACAATCAACCGACTGGCATCTCTGTTTCGTCGGCGAGGATTCTCGTTGGCCAGCTTTAACGCAGGTGACTGCGAGGATCCCGGCTTCAGCCGACTGACGCTCGTCGTGAACGGCGATGATGTGATCCTGACTCAATGTTTGAAGCAGCTCACCAAGCTGATCGACGTCGTCGAGTGCGAGGACCTGACTCCAGAGGAGTCCGTTCAGCGCGAACTCGCACTGATACGCGTCGAACCGACACCAGAGAATCGAGAAGCGGTTTACAAGATCGCCCTTGAGTTCATGGCAAAGACTCCCAAGGCAACTGAGAAAACCGTCGTGGTCGAGATCAGTGCAGATATCCGAGAAGTTGAAAGGCTAATCGAGACTCTGAAGCCCTTCAACGTTACGGAAATCGTTCGCACCGGCGTCGTCGCAATGCGAGTGGAGTAGTCGAGTGAGGGCAGTGAGGGCCCCCTTGGGGGACCGAGCCCATTGCCCTACTCCTCCAGCTCTTGCGGCATATTCTCACCCCAACCCTTCAACATGGCAACAATCTATTACGAAAAAGACGTTAATCCAGAACTCATCAAATCGCTCAAGGTAGGAATCATCGGATATGGTTCCCAGGGCCACGCTCATGCCCTTAATCTGAAGGATAGCGGAGTAGACGTTCGCGTCGGCCTGCATCCTGAGAGCAAGAGCCGAGCAAAGGCGGAGGAAGCCGGACTTCAAGTTCAGAATGTCGACGACCTCACGAAGTGGGCCGACGTGCTCATGTTCTGCGTGCCCGATGTTCCCATGAAGGACATCTATCGAGAGAGCGTCGCAGACAACCTTCGAGACGGTCAAACCATTCTGTTCGCCCACGGTTTGAACATTCACTTCAAACTGATCACACCTCCGGCCAACGTCAACGTCGCAATGATCGCCCCAAAAGGACCGGGACATCGACTTCGCTATGAATACGCCCATGGCGCAGGCATGCCCGCTCTCGTCGCCGTCTTCCAAGACGCTACCGGAACCGCGAAAGACATTGCTCTGAGCTATGGATGGGGAATCGGCAGCGCGAAGGCAGGAATTCTTGAGACAACCTTTAAAGAAGAGACTGAAACGGACTTGTTCGGTGAGCAGGTCGTTCTTTGCGGTGGTCTCAGCGCACTGATCAAGGCTGGTTTCGACACGCTTGTTGAAGCGGGATACCAGCCTGAAGCAGCCTACTTCGAGTGTCTGCACGAGACGAAGCTCATTGTCGACCTTCTCTACGAAGGTGGCCTGAACTACATGCGGTACTCGATCAGCGACACCGCGGAGTGGGGCGACTACATCACCGGCCCGAAGATCATCACCGACGAAACCAAGGCCAAGATGAAGGAAGTTCTGAAGGACATCCAAGACGGAACGTTCACTCGAGAGTGGATCGCCGAGAACGAGTCCGGACGACATCGCATCAATGCTTTCCGAGAGAGCGAGAGCACCAGCCAGCTCGAAACGGTCGGCAAGACCCTTCGCGGCATGATGCCGTTTATCAAGGCGAAGTAAGCGGAGACGCGCGCTACGCGCTTGGGGTGATGGAGTGGCAGCGTATTGGAGTGATGTACTCCGGCGCGAAGCCATTCCACCCATCTAGGGAAATAAGTTGCGTCTCTCAGGTCTGAGACTAGGCTTCGCACCTATCGAGACTAACCTGCCGAAAGGCTTAGGAACAACGCATCGGCAGGTCTAATCTCTGTACTCATCGAAGTAAACCAACATGCCAGCCCCTCTTCTCGCGACCCTCGCTAATTTCCGTGCACTCTGGAAAGAGTCGAAGCCCCTCCGCACCTGGCTGTGGGGCAAGATGCCCATTGTCAAAGACGTAAAGAAGCGAGAGATCGTCGAGGGACACCTGGCGAAGCTCCTGGACGACGCCAACAAATTAGCTCAGGCGGTGCCGGCCGGCGATCTGGACGACAAGATCGCCGAACTCGTGTCGCAGTTCCGAAAGGAGATCGTCCGAGAGGGTATCACCGGTGAAGAGGCAAACGCGCTGGTCGAGCGGGCGAACCTACTTGCTCGGCTGTATATCACGGGCCCCCTTGGGGATGTGATCGACCTAAGGTTTCGTCTCGGCGAAGATGAAGAAGCCCTTCGCGCAGCCGAACGTGCAATCGAAAGCCTCCAGTCTCACACGAGCACTCTCGAGACCCATGTGCATCGACTTGAGGTCTTGAACCATCGGCTTACCATGATCGTGGCGGCGAGCGGAACCGCAGCAGTCTTGGGACTGTTGGTGGCGCTTGCAGCGTTGGCGGCCCATCGATGAGTCTTCCCCTGATCGAGTTGGATCAGGTTTCGGTCGTCCGCAACGGCAACCGCATCCTCGACAAGTTGCACCTCACCATCCATGAGGGCGAACACACCGCCATTCTCGGTCCAAACGGGTGCGGAAAGAGCACCCTCATCAAACTGCTTACACGAGAGATCTATCCCTATGCCGGATCGGGGACGTTGCGAATTCTCGGAAGGGACCGATGGTTGCAACGAGAACTGAGAACCGTTTTGGGTGTCGTCTCCGGCGAACCCAAGGAACCTCTGCTCGGCGATCCGACCGTCTTGGACGTCGCCGTATCGGGCCTCATCGGCACCTACGGGGTGCTCTGGGGTTACGACATCACCCCCGAAATGATCGAGCAAGGCAGACGTGCCTTGGCGGCCGCGGAGATCTCCCATCTAGCTCACCGCAAAGTGGACACGCTTTCGGCGGGAGAACATCGCCGGACGTTCATCGCCCGGGCTTTGGTCTGTCACCCAAAGGCGCTGGTACTCGACGAGCCGACGACAAGCCTCGACATCAAAGCGACGAACGACTTCTGTGGCTCCATGCGCCTGATCGCACGGAGTGGCAAAACCCTCATCTTAGTGACTCATCATTTAGAGGAGATCGTCCCAGAAATCCAGCGCGTGGTTCTGATGCGGGCTGGAAGAATCATCGCCGATGGATCACCGCAGGAAGTCCTGACCGATCCCCTACTCAGCGAAACGTTTAGTGCGGAAGTACGGCTCGTTTCGCGTGACCCTTACCGGGCCGTGCTCGCCGAATCGGCGTCGCTGGCCGCATCCTAATAAAGAAAACTAATCATGTTCGATCCACGCCAAAAATCTCGCGTCATCTCCGAAGGCGCCGACAAAACTGCGAACCGCGCTATGCTGCGCGCCATGGGCCTCGGCGACAAAGACATGCTCCAGTCCTGGGTCGGAGTCGCCACTGTGTGGAGTGAAGCCACTCCCTGCAACGTGAATCTGGATGAGCAAGGGCTCGTGGTTGCCGAAGGCATTCAGGCAGCCGGGGCTACCAGTCGCCGGTTCAATACGATCTCGGTGAGCGATGGAATCGGAATGGGCCACGAGGGCATGAAGGCTTCGCTGGTCAGCCGAGAAGTGATCGCGGATAGCGTGGAGTTGATGATGAGAGCTCACTGCTACGACGGCCTCGTCGGAGTGGCAGGGTGCGACAAGTCGCTTCCCGGCATGCTGATGGCGATGGCTCGTCTGAACGTTCCCAGCGTCTTCGTCTATGGCGGCACGATCATGCCGGGCATCTACAAGGGCAAAGAGGTCACGATTCAGGACGCTTTCGAGGCGGCCGGCGCTTTTGCAGCGGGCAAGATCACCGAAGAGGAGCTCCACGACATCGAGTGCGCCGTATGCCCGGGCGCAGGAGCTTGCGGCGGACAATACACGGCTAATACGATGGCCTGTGTCGCGGAAGCACTCGGACTTGCACTACCCGGCTCGTCGTCGCCTCCCGCGATCGACAAGACTCGCGAAGAGTATCTAAGGCTGGCCGGCAAGACGGTCGTGGATCTCCTGCAGAGTGGCTTGCTGCCTCGAGAAATTCTCACGAAGAAGGCGCTGGAAAACGCGGTGGCGGTTTCCGCCGCAACCGGCGGAAGCACCAATGTCGCCTTGCACATTCCGGCGCTCGCCCATGAACTCGGGATCGAGTTCACCTTGGAAGACGTGGACCGCGTCAGTCGACGGACTCCGATCCTCGCCGACCTTCGACCGGGTGGTCGTTTTGTAATGCTGGATCTCCACAAGGTGGGTGGCGTCCCGGTCGTCCTGAAAGCGATGCTGTTGGCGGGCGTCCTTCATGGAGACTGCATCACCGTCACCGGAAAGACGATGGCCGAGAATCTGAAGGACATCGTGATTCCTGAAGGCCAGGAGGTCGTTCGTCAACCAAATAATCCTTTAGCGCCCGAAGGCGGCCTGGTAATCGTTCGCGGAAACCTAGCCCCAGACGGCGGAGTGGTCAAAACAGCGGGCCTCAAGAAGTTCGTCCACACCGGTCCGGCCCGAGTTTTCGATTGTGAGGACGATGCGATGGCGGCGGTCCAGCGGCAAGAGATCCAACGTGGCGATGTCGTGGTGATTCGATACGAAGGCCCCAAGGGCGGCCCCGGCATGCGTGAGATGCTTGGAGTTACGTCGGCAATCGTCGGACAAGGCCTCGGATACGACGTCGCCCTTTTGACCGATGGTCGGTTTAGCGGCGCCACTCGTGGCCTAATGGTCGGGCACGTCGGTCCCGAAGCGATGGACGGCGGGCCCATCGCGCTCGTGCGGGATGGAGACATCGTTACCGTCGATGCCGATAAGGGTGGCTTGACGATGGACGTTTCCGAGGAAGAGCTGGCCTCGCGAAAGGCCGCATGGAAGCCCATTCAGCCGAGATACACGACCGGTGTATTGGCAAAGTACGCCAAGCTCGTTGGGCCAGCAAGTGGTGGAGCGGTCACTGGCTAGGCGACTCTTTCGTCGCTACTAAATCGAATGCGCGTTTCGCCGGGCGTACAAATCCGGCGAATCGCCTCGATCTCGGGCAGCACCCGAATAAGCGCCTCAACGATGTCTGGGTCAAACGCGGTGGCCGCACCGGCTTTGATCTCGGCAATCGCACTCTCTGGAGACCAGGCTTCCTTGTAGAGCCGTTTGCTCGTCAGGGCGTCGTAGACATCGCACACGGCCACGATTCGACCTTCCAGGGGAATCTGCTCGGCCTTCAAGCCTCTGGGATAACCGTTTCCGTCCCATCGCTCGTGGTGGCTTAACGCAACGGAACGAGCGAGTTTTCCGAGCACGTGCGAGGTTCCATCGAGGAGCTCTGCGCCTAGAACGGTGTGGCGCTCAATAACTCTTCTTTCGTCGGGACTCAACGGACCCGGCTTCAACAGCACGGAGTCAGGTATTCCGATCTTTCCGACATCATGTAGCACGGCCGCGAATGAAATGAGTTCACACGACTCCTCATCCATACCGATCTCTCTGGCGAGGATTCGCGAGTAGCAGGCAATCCTCTCGTTGTGACCGCCGGTTTGATCGTCTCGATATTCAGCGGCTCTGGCCAACTTTGTGACGAGTTCTACCTGGGCATCCAACGCCTCTTGCTGGGCGCCCTCGGCGGATCGAACAAAATGGTTCACCAAGCGAGAAAGAATAAACCCGACGAGTACCACGTAAACGATCCCCTTTAGCACCTCCCCGTAGTGAAGCGCGGTCGGAGATAAACCAAGGTGGGAAAGGACCCAGTCGGAAGCCAGAATCCAACCGATACTGGCGAAATAGTAGATCGCCAAGAACCGACGTTGGTCCGTCACCGCCTGGGGGGCGGGACGTAGTTCGGATGTAGACTCAACGAGTGAGCCCATCAGCCTCCTACGGATCGGGTTTACGACGTGGTTCAAAATTGCTTCCCATTAGTAACCCTCGGACAGTACGAGGTTAACCCGTATGATTCCGGTTGGAATCAGGCAGAATTGCTAGGAAAACGTTTGCGATGCCCGACATTTCGGGGGCCGGGGGCGAAAAAAGATCACCCCAAGGTCGGTTTCCCGAGGACCACGATAGGGACAATCGCGTGAGAGGCTCAAGGAACTGACTCCCAGTAAATCCCAAGATTTCAACGCAATTTTGAGTCTAAAACTATTTCTTGCACTGGATCTAACGCGTGTAACTTAAGATCAGAGCAAGGGCGCCGAACAGGATCCAAGCGACTCCAAAGATATAGGGAGAGGTCTGGGCAAACCAGATATCGCGAGCGTGAATCAAGGTCTGTTCCTGCGGTTGCAGCGCGTAGTACTTTTGCAACTCCTCATCAGCCTCGAGGAGACCATCTTGCCGTCGATGCCAGTGTCGAATCATCAGTACGGCAGCCGAGATGCCCGGTAGCGCGCGAACAGACAGGATGAGCCCCATCACAGAGAGCAACGTGGGGAAGATCAACCGGTACAAATGCCCCCAATGCGCTTCGCTGTTGTTCATTGACACCGCATACGCAGAGACGAGAAACGACTGAGATGTGATGAAGGTGTTGAGCCGCCCGGCGAGGATGTCGAACTCATGCTTGCCCTCTTCGCGACACATCTTGTAAGTTTCGAAATTCGCGGATGTCCCATTCGGCATTTGAACCAGAATAGCGGATTGGGCGCACAAGGGATCTTCGCGCCGTCATCCACTCCGGAGATCGCGTAGAGAAGGACACGGCAAGTGGCCCTGTCATCGAATCCGTCAGACTTGATTTATGAACAACGCTCAGATCACCAGGAAGGAGTATCGCCGAGGCACTCTTCGGCGGGAGGGATTGAACCAAGACCCCTTCCAGCAGTTCACCGAATGGTTTGAGACTGCGCAGGAAAGTCACGTCGGGGAGGCAAACGCCATGGCTTTGGCAACCGCGAACGCAAATGCGAACCCCTCGGTCCGAATGGTTTTGTTGAAGCGGTTCGATCACGAAGGCTTCGTCTTTGCCACCAGCTACGCGAGTCGAAAGGGAAAAGACCTTAGCGAGAACCCCCACGCGGCGTTACTGTTCTTTTGGGAAGATTTAGAGAGGCAAGTACGCATCGAGGGAATCGTCAAGCGCACATCTGAAAGTGAATCAGACGAAATCTTTCAGTCGAGGCCTCGCGGCAGTCAGGTTGCGGCAATCACCTCACTACAGAGTCAGCCAGTGGAAGGCCGATCGATGCTTGAAGAGATCTACGCGATAAATCTGCAGCACCCGGATGCGGTTCGCCCTTACACATGGGGAGGCTATCGCCTATGGCCAACGCTGTTCGAGTTCTGGCAGGGAGGCGAAAACCGTCTGCACGATCGATTTCAGTATCGAAGAACGAGCGAAGGTTGGCAAATTGAACGGCTTCAGCCCTAAAAAGTTTGCCGTTCGCAGTCAGCGGCTAGCGGGCAGTAGCGGCTCGCGGATTGCCCGCTTTCAGTTCTGGTTGTGAGCGGCTAGTTCAGACGCGGCAAACGGCTCACTTCTTCAGCGCCTGAAGAAAATCGAAGACATCCTGCTTTCACTGCCGGATGCGCCCGGCGTGATAAAACAGCTGCTGCATTCATTAACATAGCAGGCTAGTCTCTGGCTGACAATTCCAGGCAAACTCACGGGCATGTCGAGAAACATGTCGATCGCGGCCGGATTAATGGTACTAGCGTGCGCGGGAACGTGGGCCCGCGTTCATTCGGGTGAGGTTCAAGCGCCCTTGCCAACCGGGAAACTTATCTCACCAGTCGGAGCCCAAGTCGAGGTGGGCAGCTTCCCTTGCGGCAGTGTCTTGAGTCCAGACGGCAAGTTTCTCGCGATCACTGACGCGGGATATCGACAGCAGCTCACCATCCTGCGGGTTTCGGATGGGGCGATCGTCGGGAAAGTGGATTACGACAAGAGGATGGCAGGAAAGAAACCATCGCTCTACATGGGTCTCGCCTTCATCGTTTCGCCGAGTGGTGGTTACGAATTGATCGCTTCGCAGGGTCCGGACCATAAAGCGTCCCTCTATCGCGTCGACCTGGACGGGCATGTGACAGGTGGTGGGAAAGATATCGACGACCCCAAGCCAGCCAACTCAAAGGGCGAACTCTTTATGGCAGGAATTGCCACCGACTCCGCGGGAACCAAGCTCTATGCTGCGAACAACGGTACAAACGCTGACACCGGGCTTGTGGGCTCGCTAAGCGTTCTCGACATAGAAGGAAACAAGCTTCTCGGTCGAATCGCAACAGCTGGCTTTCCTCTAGCGGTGGCTGCGATTACGAAAGGGCCGAACTTGGACCGAAAAGTGTATGTGACCAGTGAGAGAGACTCACTGGTCTCCGTGATCGATGTCAGCGATCCGGCGAATCCAAATCCCATCGGAACCGTAGCCACGGGCAGCCAACCGATGGCGCTGACTCTGAATCAAGCGCAGGATCGCCTTTACGTGGCCAACGCGGGCTCGGATACGATTTCCGTGATCGACACCGCAACCGATAAGGTCGTAGACACAATTCTGTTGAGGCCAGCTGCGGCACGAGCCCTTCCCGGGGCGACTCCTACCGGAGTTGCTTTGAGCCCCGACGGACAACACCTGTACGCGTCCCTGGGCGACATGAATGCCATTGCGGTGGTGGACTTAGGTGCTCCCGGGAAGGGGACGCATCCCGCCACCTTGGCCGGATATATCCCGGCTGGTTGGTACCCCAGCGCAATCACTGCCACCGCAGATGGAAAACTTTTCGTTTGCAACGCTAAGGGAGTTCAAGTACGGAATCCGAATGGGAAGAACGTGCGAACTTGGGGCCACTACATTGAGAGCGTGATCGAGGGAACAGTGTCTCAAATCGATCCGCCTTCTGGAAGCGAGCTTCGAAAGGCAACGCTCCGGGTATTAGCCAACAATCACGCCAGCGGAAACCTTGCGAAGGCAAACGAAGGCTTGTTCCGTGGAATTGGCATCAAACACGTGGTGTACATCATCAAGGAGAACCGGACTTACGATCAGGTGCTGGGCGATGTGCCGGAGGGCAATGGAGATCCTTCGCTCGTGCTGTTCGGCAAGAAGGTCACTCCGAACGAACACGCCCTCGCCAGCCGGTTCGTGCTCCTGGATAACTTCTACTGTTCATCCGAAGTCAGTGGAGACGGATGGGATTGGTCCACTTCGGGCATGGCTTCCGAATATACGGTTCGAAACGTTCCATTTGGATATAGCGGCCGATCACGATCCTATGACTATGAGGGTCAAGCCCAAGGAGTTCCAAGCGACCTGTTTGGGATTCCCGACGTCGCCCGAGCGCCCGGAGGCTATATCTGGGACGGCGTGGCTAAGAAGGGGCTCACCTATCGAAATTACGGCTTCTACGTTTCTGAAGGCGATGACGCCAAAATGCCCGACGGAAAGGTGGTAGCAGAAGATAACGTTCCGACCAAGAAAGTTCTCGTAGGCCACACGGACATCGACTTCCGTCAATTCGACACCTCATACGCCGATAGTGACGCCCTCAAGACTCTGGGACTGGATTCTCACTGGACGAAGAAGACTTACGGACAAAAGGGGGCCCCAAGTCGCTTCGCCGAGTGGAAGTCAGAGTTTGACGCGAACGTGAAGAATGGCGACTTCCCCGCGTTCAGCATGATTCGAGTCATGTCCGACCACACGTCGGGCACCCGGCCTGGCTCCTACTCACCCCGTGCGATGGTCGCCGACAACGACTATGCGGTGGGTGAGATTGTGGATGCGATCAGCCATACCGCATTCTGGAAGGACACCGCGATCTTTGTTGTAGAAGACGATGCTCAGGATGGACAGGATCACGTGGACGCTCACCGATCGCCCGCCTTCGTGATTAGCCCCCGAATTCCGGTGTCGACGGTGGACCACCGGTTCTACAACACCGACAGCATTCTGAGAACGATGCAGGGACTGATGGGACTCCCCCCGATGAGCCAATACGACGCGACGGCGCCCGTGTTAAATTTGTTCCGAGCTCAGACGGTCAACCCTGCGCCCTATGACGCCATTCTTCCCGACCGGGACATCATTTCCGAGATCAATTCGCGAAACGCCTATCGGGCCAAAGACAGCCTTGCGCTCGACTTTTCAAAAGAGGATCGCGTCCCGGGATCGGTCATGTCGGACATTCTCTGGGGCTCCGTACATGGAAGCGCACTCGGCAATTCGAAGGCAAAGAAGAGCAGATAGCCCACTGAATTCTTCTCTCGATATACGCCTTTCAGGCTCATTTCGTTGAACCGGCCCCTTTCTCCCGTGCTGCCCAGATGTGGACGAGAGGGGCTGAGGACAAAGCCCCCAAACTCCCATTGGCACTCCGGTTATCAGCTCTCCAATGACAGACTTCTGGACTGACGCAAGCTGCTCTCAATTCGCCGTCGACGCGGATGGCTCGTCTCGTCAGCAAGCGCTGTCTCTGTTCCACGTACACCGAACCTATCGTATTTGTATTATAAGATATTGCGCCTACGTGCGCAATATTTTATGCATTTAGTGGTATGATCAGTGAGGAGACGGAACCTTCCGCCGCTAGAATAGAAACAAGGCACTTGCCACACACTGACAATTGACCCTTTCAAATCGCCTTTTTGGGGAACACGAAATGGTTACGGAAATCGACGATGCAACACTGGTTCTAAGATATCAACTCGGAGACAGAACCGCCCTGGATTCACTCATTCAGCGGCACCAAGCGAAATCTTATCAGTACGCCTTTAGGCTTACACGAAACATGGACCAAGCATGCGACATTGTCGCTGAAGCGTTCGTCCGGGTTCACAAATCCCTAGCTAACTTTAGGGGACAAAGCGCCTTTTCGACATGGCTCCATCGAATCATTACGAACTGCTTCCTCGACTTTCGAAAGAAGATGAGTTCCAAGCCAACGATCAGTCTCGACAATGCGTTGATGACGGACGATGGTGACATTGAGCGGCAAATCGTCGGCAATGCGCCAAACCCTCAGGATGAAGTTGAGCATTCCGAGCAACGGGTCCACCTCTCAAGGGCAATTGCAAGACTTCCCGAGAGCTACCGGACGATCATTATTCTCTTCCATGCTGACATGCAGAGTTATGAAGAGATCACGGAAACCCTTCACCTGCCGATCGGGACGGTTAAGAGCCGACTGAACCGAGCACGACTCGCAATGAGAGCCCTGCTTGAGAAAGATCGCGACATGCTGCTCACGGCCTAATCAGCGCGTGAGCGCTGGCAACCGCTACAAGTGGTTTGGTCCCTGACTATCGTTGGAATGTGCCTTCGAATGAACGTCCGAGTCTTGAAGTCAGTCAACCCGGTAACCTTAACAAAATGGAGTTGCCTATCTTGATCTCTCGCGCGTCAATTGAATCCGAAGTTGAGACGGCCGTCTCCAAGTACCACCGAGAGCAGCAAGGTCGCGCTCCGGTTTCTATTCGAGCCGACCTGTTTCGCGACACAATCTTTGTTCGAAGCTCAGGTGTCTTCACGGATACCGAACAGAAGCTTTTGGAGAGCGAAGAAGGCAAAGTTTTGGTGCGCAGTTCACGCCGCGAACTGAGGGCGTTGACCCGCCGGCACATCGAGGCAGATATTGCCCGGGTCACGGGTCTTGACGTTCTTCGAAGCTACTGGGACATGGATGTTCGGGTCGGTGAACAGGTCGAGATCTACATTCTCGCCGCAAACCTGGAAGAGAAGCTCGCCCTTCAATAGCCCGGCCATTTCCATGAGGATGATGCGCGGGCTCCTGGCAATCCTGGGCCTCTTCGGCGTACTGGGGTTTGCTCTAACTTTTGAAATTGAAGCTTCCTTCACGGCAAGAGCCAAGCTTATCGAGGTCGTCGAAAGACACCCTGACCTCCTTCGAAAGGGCGGTCAGGGCTATACGACGCTCATAGCGCCTGACCTCATGGTTTGGGACGATTCAAGAGGGGTGTTGCCTGGGTTTGGAGAACGAGGCGCCCTGCTCGTCGACGCCACTTACCTTCGCTCGACTCATGCTTACCCGGTTTCGATCAAGAGTATTCAGACCATGGCTTGGACGGCACGCGTGGGCACCACTTTGACCGCGCTTGCTTGCCTGATAGGCTACTTCGGGCTCCCCAAACTTCGGAGTTCGGAATCCATTTAGCGCATACCGGCTAGGATCTGATTGCTCGGAAACTCATCGCGATCACACAGCACAATGGCGCCGCTGCTCAACAGCGGTTCCAAATGTTCCCCAAGGAGCTTACGCTCGATGACGTCGCCCTCTCGCAACACAAAACCCGCGCCAGCAAGCGCGTCGACGGTTACACGGGCAAACCCCGTCTGGTTCAATTCGGATGACATGCTTTCACCTAGATTGCTAAGGAGCCTCGAAACCCGGTTTCGACTCCTTGATCGCCGGTCATTGTATCCTATCTTGCGGTCGACAACGCAATTATTACTATAATCATAGTGTTAGCACCGGTAACAGGTCGTAGTTCACGAGGTGGAAATTGGGGCGGACTAGGTGGTAGCAGCCATTCAGAAGTCGGAGCTTAGAATGGCCTGTCTGAGCCCCTTCGGATCCAATTGACGTCCCGTGGCGTACGGAGGGGGTAGGTAGACTCTCCAGTCGAGCAGTTCGATGCGGCCAATCCTCTTTAATATCGGAAACTTTCCCATCCACAGCTTCGGCGTGATGATGGTCATCGCGTTCTTTTCAGCGCTTTGGCTCGTCCGCCGTCGGGCGGCGGCATTTGGGTTCGACCCATCGGCGATCTCTGACGTTGCCTTTTACACGCTAATCGCCGGTGTGCTAGGGGCCAGGCTCGTATTCATCGTCCAGGAGCTTCCCCATTACCTTTCCCACCCTTCAGAACTGTTCACCCTACAGTTCCAAGGGCTGACGAGCTTTGGCGGGCTGTTCTTCGGAATGGCAGTACTCATCGGATGGGCGATCAAGAACAAGCACTCGATTCTCAAGCTCTTGGACCTGTCCGCTCCTGCTTTCATCCTTGGTCACGCAATCGGACGCATCGGCTGCCTCTTAAACGGCTGTTGCTATGGAGCGCGGTGCGCGACGACTTTTCCTTTGGGCGTCCATATTCCGGGAAGCCCGGAGTTACACCAACCGGCCCAGGCATACGACTCCCTCATGAACCTCGCCGCACTTGGTGTCCTGCTGCTGATGGAGCGCAGAGTGATACGCCCCGGTATCGAAACCGGTCTAGCCCTTGTACTTCACGGCTTGGCTCGATTCATCTACGAGTTTTGGCGGGCGGGAGAGAGTTCCACATACTGGAATAACTTGCCGATCACCCAGGCGCAGGGGATGGCCCTGGGGCTGATCTTGGGTGGAGTTGTGATGATCGGATTTGCCTCCGTGAGCCGACGTACAGAGGCCAAGACCGCGTGAGCCTCGGAGATCTCCTCGATCGGTTCTCGTCAAAACGGGTTCTGGTCTTGGGAGACCTGATGCTCGACGAATACATTTTCGGCCGCGCAACCCGCATCAGCCAAGAGGCGCCCGTGATGGTCGTGCGCCAACATCGAACGGATGCGGTGCCCGGCGGTGCGGCGAACGTCGCGAAGAATCTGATTGCGCTGGGCGCCCGCACTTCGGTTGTCGGAGTCGTGGGCGCCGACCATGCCGGCGAAACGTTGGGGGAAGCGCTGCGGACCTCTGGAATCGACGAAGTCCACACGGTGGTCGATCGATCCAGGCCCACGACTCGCAAGACTCGTGTGCTGGCAGACTCTGCCCATCAGGTGTTGCGAATCGACCATGAGGATCACTCTTCGGTGAGCCCAGAGATTGAGGCTAGTCTCCTCGAGGCGATCCTCCAATCCGTTTCGAAGGTCGACGTGGTGCTCATCAGCGACTACCAAAAGGGAGCCGTGACTCGGCGCCTGGTAAAGGACACTATCGCGGCTGCCGCCGAACGAGGAGTTCCCGTCATCGCCAATGCAAAGCCCAACAGCATTGGCTGGTATCGGGGCGCGAGTCTCGTGTCCTTGAATCAACCTGAAGCGGCGGCCGCTCTGGGATGGAGCGAACTCAAGGAGGAGCACGAGTTGCAGACTTCGTCGGTGGAGACCGGAATTCGGGCAGCAAAACAGCTCCGGAGCGAGCACGGAATCGACCATGTGCTGGTCACCCTCGGCGGACAAGGAATGTGCACCGAGTCGGGTTGGACGTCTCCCCACCGCGTCGAGGTGTTTGATACGGCGGGCGCAGGCGACACCACGATTGCCACCGTTACCCTGGGGTTTGCCTCAGTCGGATTTCAGCCGGACGTGTTCGCGCTTGCCGCAAGAACGGCAGCTTGCGTGGTCCAAAAGGTTGGAGTGGCCGTCCCGACCTCGAAGGATCTCGAAGAAATTCGAGCGACAAACTAGAAAGGGCCCAGCGGAAACGCTGAGCCCTTTCGGATCTACCTAAATTCGGTTTACTCTGCCTTCTTCTTGGCAGGAGCTTTCTTGGCAGGGCTGGTCGCCTTCTTGGCTTCCTTTTCGCCACTGTACAACGCTCTGACTTCTCGAGCCGCAGCCTTGATTACCTGCTCTTTTCGGTGACGGCGGCGACGGATTTCCTTGTTTTTAACTCGCATTCAATTCTCCAAAACATTCGCCTCACCGATGAGCAAGGCACGATCCATCAAGGATACCATGCGGATCCCCTCGCCGGTTGTTCAAGACTTGCGGACCTGACACATCTTCGAGGCCCAAAGCAAGAATTTGTCCGAACTTACACGTTCTGTTAGCTGAGTCCGGGTAACTTCCACCGCGTGCGTATCGTCCCAGTCGCCGCTCTTTTGCTTGTCGCCGCCTTTGGTAGTGCCGACCAGTT
Source organism: uncultured Armatimonadota bacterium (assembly GCA_903904815.1). GTDB lineage: Bacteria > Armatimonadota > Fimbriimonadia > Fimbriimonadales > Fimbriimonadaceae > Fimbriimonas. Next base: position 24,419 of record CAIVDU010000004.1, on the reverse strand, counting down.
TCTGTCAATTCCTACCGGCGCAAAGGTGCCGTTCAAGGCGATCAAACTGGACTTCGCGATGTCGCCGAGTGCGGGCTTTAGGCAGAGCTACGCGGACATCGGGATCGGGACCTCATTCGAGATGACGCTTCGAGCACAACGACCGCTTGATCTGAGCACGGTGGGAACGTTTGACATTGCTTATAACTACATCTCACCCATCGCTGGGATCATTCCGGGGATCAGCTTCGGAATGCAGGATACGCTGGACCAGAGCCCGACCGGCCGTCGGGTTTTTATCGCCGCCACCTCTCGTCAGATTTACTCCACCGAAAGCGGCGACTCACCCGGAGATGTCACCATCGGCCTATTTGAGGGACGACATTCTTCGATCTTTGTCGGTCTGGACATTCCCCTGTCGACGTATCTTCGACTCGTGGCCTGTCACGATGGCTCGGTGATCACGGCTGGGTTGGAATTTCGGACGACCCGGAACTTGGGTCTTCGGTTTGTTGCGGTCGATGGTCGACCCCAGATTGGGATATCGACGATGAAGCAGTTCTGACCGGGAGCCCGTTTTCGCTGCAAAGTCGCGCAATCTCATCCTCAAGTCGCTTTAGGAAGATTTCTCGATTCTCTTTCTCGTTCTTACCGGTTGCCATTTCAGCGTAAGTGAACGGTTTGCCATAGGCGACGACGACACCTTTTCGTTTGGGTTTCGTCCCGACGATTCCAGCCGGCAAAACGGGAACGCCGGTCTTTTTGGCCAACATCGCAACTCCACGATTCATCGGCAGAAGCGTTTGTCCGTCACCCCGAGTTCCTTCAGGGAACACGAGCAGGGCATGTCCCGCTTCCAAGACGGCGATCGACATGCGAATCGACTCGGTATCCCCCTCGCCTCTTCGGACCGGGAATGCCCCGATCTGCCCGATCAGCCACCCGAACAGTTTGTTCTTCCAAAGCTCTTCCTTCGCCATCGCGAGTAGCCGCCGGTGGGGCATCGTACAGGCCAGCGCCGTGGGGTCGACGGAGGTCAGGTGGATCGGCGCAACAATGACTCCGCCGGTGTTCGGAACGTTTTCCGGATTCACCGCCCTGATGCCTCCATTCAAGGCAAAGTAGAGGTTACTGACGGCGACCGCCAACTTGTAAATGAATACCGACCCGACCTTCATGAGTCCATGAGGATACTCCGATGGGAGATCGAGTGCTGCGAGCGGTGATCGGGTCATACTGCCTCAAATGCTGAAGGGGCTGTCGGAGCGGCAATGGATGATTCTCGGCATAGCCTGGCTCGGGTGGGTGTTCGACATCATGGACACTGGCCTATTCAATTTCGCTAAGGGCCCGATGTTGACCCAGATGATCGGCGCGGCCCAGTACAAGCTTGTTGGTCCGCGAGTAGAAGCGAACATTCAGGCAGTGTTCTTAATTGGATGGGCCCTCGGGGGTCTTGTATTTGGAGTGCTGGCGGATCGGTGGGGACGCACGCGCACCCTTGTAACCACCGTCCTTCTCTACTGCCTCTTCACTGGCCTCACCGCACTCTGCCACACACCCGAACAGGTCGCGCTCACGCGCTTTCTAACTGCGTTGGGCATTGGAGGCGAGTGGGCGGCAGGGGCCGCGTTGGTCGCGGAAACATTCAGCGATTCCAGGCGGGCCGGGGCGGCCTCAGTGCTGCAAACTGCGGCGGCAGCGGGACCCATCTTGGCGGCAATCGCAAATCTGTCGCTCGCCGGGAGTCCCTGGCAGTGGCTCTTTCTTGTTGGAGTCGCCCCGGCCTTGGTTGCCGTCCTGGCTCGTTCGCAGGTACACGAGACTCCCCCCACCACGCCTAGGTCCAAGGCGCCCCTTTCCGAATTATGGTCCGATGCTCCGTCTAGACGAAATGCGATTGCCGCGATGTTCGTGGGAGCGGTAGGAGTCACCGGGGCGATGACCGCCGTGTTTTGGCAGCCCAATTTGGTGGCTCACCTGAGTGAAGGACTCCCGAAAGCGGATGTCGACACCCGCAAGAGTCAGGTGGCCATGATCTCCCACATTGGAACGCTTCTTGGAGTTCTGGCTGTGCCGACACTTTGTGATCGTTTTGGCCGTCGGGCAACCATTGCCGCCTTCTTTCTAGCCAGTCCGTTCGCGGCGCTCGCGGCAATCGGCGGCAGCGAAACCTACGGCCGCCTGATTGTAATGTCCCCAGTGGTGAACTTCTTCGCCATAGGCGTTTCGGCCGCATTCGTGCTGTATTTCCCTGAGCTATTTCCTTCCCGAGTACGGGCTACCGGCGCCGGTCTTGCTTACAACGTGGGCCGAGCCCTCTCGATACCGATACCAATCCTCACTGCGTGGCTCATTGCTCAGTCGGGAGGCTCGATTCGGTCGGGGGTGCTTCTCAGTGGACTGATTTACTTAATCGGGCTAGCTGCCCTACCGTTCTTGCCGGAAACCAAAGGGAAGCCGCTTGAGGCGTAGACCTTGAGCCAATTGCGAGAGGGATTGAGCGGCATGAAGGGCCTTCGGCGCCGGGTCCGAAATCGGCTAGGTTGTGTAACAATGGACGGACGCTCTTGAGTACAAAGAAAAACATTCTCTCGTTTGTGGTGATCATGGTGGCGGCAGCGCTTCTGGTTCTACTGACCCACAATCTGGTTTTTGCCATTTATCCGATGATTGGCGGCTTCATGGGTTTGGCCATCACCAACCGAATTCGACCCGACTTGGAAGCGCTCAAAAACGATCCCGAGGCTTTCCGCAAGCCGAGGAAGTAGGACCAGGCAAATGAACGTGGGTGTTCTGGGCTGTGGGAGTTGGGGAACCGCCCTAGCCATCTTGCTGGCACGCAACGGCCATGAAGTATGCCTTTTGGGCAGGAGCGACGATGAGTTGCTCATGTTGCGCAACCACCGAGAGAACCTCCGGTACCTCCCAGGCTTTGCAATTCCCGAGGGAGTTCGATTTCAATCGATCGCGGAACCCCTTGAGAGTTCGGACTTAGCCGTCGTCGCCGTTCCCTCGTCAGCCGTCAGGTCGGTGATCAACGTGTTTTCGGGGGATCACCCCTTGATCGCCCTCGCCGCTAAGGGCCTGGAGCCAGTTACCGCTAAGTTCATGGTCGACGTAGTTGCCGAGGCGCGACCAAACTCCGAGATCGGCGTCCTAAGCGGGCCAAATCTCGCGGTGGAGATTGCCAGGGGCATTCCTACGGTTGCACTTTCGGCATTCAAAGCTGAGAGCGCGGCGACCGCGGTTCAGGACGCCTTTGGGTGTGGCACCTTTCGCGTTTCGATCACCGACGATGTGATTGGCGTGGAACTTGCCGGAGCGCTCAAGAACGTGCTGGCGATTGGCGCTGGGATGTCGGACGGCCTCGGGTTCGGGGACAACACGAAGGGCGCATTCCTTGCAAGGGGCCTCATGGAGATGGCACGCTTGGGGTTGGCGATGGGTGGGCGGATCGAGACTTTCTTAGGTCCGGCCGGTGTCGGTGACTTGTTCGCGACCGCCGCCAGTGGACTCTCGAGGAACTACCGTTTAGGTCGATGTTTGGGACAGGGACAGACTTTGGAAGCGGCGCTTGAAGAAATAGGTCAGGTGGCGGAAGGGGTACCGACAAGTGAGGCGGTGCAACTCTTGGCTCGACGGCACAACGTCTCTGTTCCCGTGTTCGCGGCGGTGGAGTCCGTTCTGCACGGGAAGGTCGGTGCAAGAAAAGCAGTTGGGCTCTTGATGGACAAATCCCCGAAAGTCGAAGACTTTCTCTCTCCTCTCGAGTCGTAGCCTGGAGCAAGAAAAAGGCCGCTATCCGAAGGAAAGCGGCCCGCAAAGAGTCGACGTACTGGGTCGATTTAAAATTTTTGCCTACGGAAGGCGGATAACCTAATCGCCGTTCTTCTCCCTTGCGACATTTCGCTTTCCTGACCATCGGACGGTTCTCATGGTTTTGATCATGGTAGGCCTCCTTGGGGTCTTTCACCCCTTTAGGGATCGCGGGCCGGGACCTCGATGTGAGCTCCTGGCCTTCTTCCCCTACTGGCGCCGACTTTTCTTTGCGACAACCTCAGCGTACAACAGGTTCTTCTGAGCCGGTCAGAAAACATTTAACACAACCATAAAAACAAAACGCTATGAGGCGATTGAACCTGAGCCACGAGCCAATTTCTTCTGGAAATCGTGCAAAATAGAGGCGTGCAGGAATCGACACAAGCACCGGCTCGCAAGGCATGGGATGAGGGCAACTGGTTTGCTCTCGCACTCGGAATTGGACTTACCGTTTTCTGGGGTCCTCTCTTGGGCTTTTATATGGGCACCGTGTTCGGTTCAGCCCATGTCAATGACCTTCAGCACGCCGACGTATTGAATGGCCTCAAGGGTGCTGGCATCGGGTTTGTGGTTGGGTTCATCGCATTGGTCGCGATCCTCGTGCTCTATCCCAGCCGCACGAAGAAGGACGTCGAGGACTGGACGGAAGAGTTCTCCCACCCTCACTTCGACCACCATTAAGACGCTTTAAACAAAAAGGGCCGGATCGACTCCGGCCCCGTTTTGAACTGCACTCCTCGGTGTAGGTCTTCAATCGCATCGGCTAACTGCCGTATCGCTCGTTTTTATTCAACGGGCCACCGATCGTCGACGCTCCGGCCCCGATGATGGTCGGCGGCGCGCGTCCTCAACGGCACATCGACCGCCCCGGACTTCTGGCCACCTCGCATTTCGCTGGCTGGCGTAGTCAGTTGAATTCTTTGACAGTGCTGGCAGGAAAATAGTTCTGCTGCTGTTGTGAAATCGCACTGGCCTAATCAATTCCGTTACTTTGACGAGGAGGGATAGGTCCTCCCCTTCCAAGTGACGGTTCCCCGCCGATGCCAGGTCAGAGAACGGAGAATGGTGACTCCGCCGAGGGTGATCGCAATCGGGAGCAGGACCACTGCCCAAGGTTTGGCTTTTACGGTGAGGGCGCTGAGCACCCCACTCAGGAGGAATAGTCCCAGAGCCCAGGGCATCACCGATCCGGCGGCGAGCCAACCCCAGGCGATCACGAACAGAAGGGCCCCGAGAAAGAGACTCCCGGGAGTTGAGTCGGTGATCTCGTGGGAGTTTTTGGACATTCCGTCGAATGTCTCTCGCCACGTGCCGTACATCTTAACGGCAAGGATGGAAGAGACGTTAGCCACCTCGATGGGGACGCCCTCCTTTGCGCAGAGACGGCCCATCTTCACGTCTTCCAGAATGGCCCCTCTCACCGCTTCGTTGGGCCACAACCGCGTGTAGACATCGCTTCTCCAGGCATGAAATTGGCCATTCGTGAACCGGTTGTGTCCTTTCCGGACTCGCGAGACGAGACCATATGGATTTGTGGTGAGCAGGATCCAACCTACCCAGGCGAGAAAAAGCGGCTCTATTCCTCGGCCCGGCAGGATCTCAGGAAATCCGGTGATGACTCCGCAGCGAGATCCAACTTCCTTCGCGAGACTCCGTACTCCTTCTGCGAATTCTGGTTTTGGCCTCACATCGGCATCCAGAAACACTAGCCACTCGGCGTCCGAGTCTTCCGTGACCGCTTTGGCAAGCTCATGACAAGCTCGGTTCTTCCCCGTCCAGCCAGTCGGCAGTGGCTCTCTGGCCCGAATCACAGTGGCGCCAAGTCTCGAGGCCACTTCGGCAGTGCCGTCATCCGATTCATCGTCGAAGACGTAAACTTTTGCGTGCAAAGCGGGAATGAGTCTCTTGAGATTTTCAGCTTCGTTTCGCGCCGGAATGAGGAATACCAGACTCGGCGTCTCGCCCTGTCCTTGTTCTGGACGAGGTTTGCGCATCAAGAGCAGGTTAATCGCGGAAATGAGGGTGAAGAATCCGTAGATCGCGATCCAGACGAAGTGCACAAAGGATTCTAGCGTTTCTGCGGTCTACGGCTTAGAAGTGTTGGAGTCATGGAACCTTTGCCTGGATTTCACCCGGAAGTCGGCCTCCTGTTGGCGTCACTCCAAGACAGCACTCGAGAGTGGCGCGAAAATCTTGGAGAAGTTTTAGAGGAGGCATTGACCTGGCAGCCAGCGCCAAAGGCTTATAGCATCGGCGCCCTGATTCTTCACCTGATCGACTGCGAGGATGCTTGGTTTTACTCCTTTGCGGCAGGAAACCCGAGAGAACCTGAGGAAGTGGGACTCTTCCTTTCGGATGAGACCGATCAAATGTCAGGAACCTGGCCGACGCCGCCAGCAAAGCCTCTAAGCTGGTACTACGATCTTCACGACAAAATTCGCAATCGGGCCCTGCTTTCACTCCGCGACATCGAACCCACGCGAACCTATCAGCGTCGAACACCCGGTAGCACCTGCTCCCTGAGATGGGTGATTGCCCATGTTCTCGAACATGAGAGCTACACGGGTGGGCAGGCGGTCGCGATCCACGAGCTCTTCTTAAAGAGCCTGAATTCCTAGGCATCGTATTTTTGCCTGGGCAAGGGGGCGAAGTTACCAGGTAATGCCCACAATATTGCGGCTATTCGCTCAAGTTGAGCGGGACCCGCGTTTCGTACCGAAGAACTCGGGTTTTCTCACGAACTGGATGATGATCGTTGACACCCCATAGCCAGCCCCCATCCGCACCTCTCATCGACCGATTCTATGAGAGCATTCGGAAGTTGGCGGGAACGCTCGATCTCAAGGAATTGAGCCAGTCGTTTCGTCACCTCGTGACGGAAGCGATTCCGCTTGACGGCATGATCATCTCGATGATGAGTCCAGACCGAACCTTGATTCGGGCCGCCTATCTTTGGGCCGGAGGTCAGGAATTGGAAGCGCTTAGCCTTCCCCCCCTTCCCTACAACCCTACCGGGACCGGCATGCAGACCGAGGTGTTTCGAACCGGCCTGCCGAAGATTTTTGATGTCCGCACTCACGTGGCGAACCCGTCGAATACCTACGTCGAAGTAACCCCCGATGGAACTTCCAAGTCGATCGCGCCCGAAGAGGCCAAGAAGGTCGAAGTTCGAACCACGTTGATGGTTCCGATGATGTTAGAGGGGGTCGCCATTGGGGTCATTCAGGCTCAGAGCCACGACGTCGACGCCTACAACCAAGAACATATCGACATCTTGACCGCACTTACCGCGCCTCTGGCAGTTGCTTTCCAGAACTCCGTTCTCTTCGATGCGGCGAAAAGAGAGATCGTCGAACGCAAGGCGGCGGAGATGGCCTTGAGAGAAAGCGAAGCGCGGTACCGAGAACTTTCCATGGAACTCGAGGCCCGGGTCGAGGCGCGAACCGAGGCGCTACAAAAAGCGATCGATGAACTCAATGGATTCACCTACTCAGTCTCCCACGACATGAGAACGCCCCTCAGGGCGGTGGTGTCGACCAGCAAGATCCTGCTTCTCGACCACGGTAAGGAGCTAAGCAGGGACGCTCGCGATTTACTGGAGCGGCAGGTTTCGGCGGCTCGCAAGATGGCTGCCCTGGTAGACGACTTGCTGGCTTACGCGCGTCACGGAAGGCAGACCGTCAATCGAACGAAGGTCAATGTAACCGAGGTATTCCAGGAAGTCTCGACAAGGCTGTCACAACCAGGTTGGTCATGCGATGGAGTTGCCCTAAAGATCCAACCGGACATGATCGGACTGGCGGACGCTTCCCTCGTGGAGGTCGTCGCCACGATCTTGCTCGACAACGCCGGAAAATACCGATCCGGTTCCCGTCCTCCCGAGATTCAGGTTGGAAGGGACAAAGATGGCAGCTTTTTCGTCGAGGACAACGGCATTGGGTTCGAGATGGCGTATGTTCACAAGCTGTTTCAGCCGTTCGAGAGACTTCACCGTGACACCGAGTATCCCGGCACTGGCATCGGCCTTGCGAACGCCCGCCGAATCGTTGAACGCCACGGCGGTCTCATGTGGGCCTCCAGCAAAGGGGTCGACCAAGGCGCAGTCTTCTATTTCACGCTCGGCGACGAGGCGTAGGGCTCATCGCTTTGGAATCGCCCTTACCGCTCCGGTGGAGATGCCACCATCCACCAGAAGGGTCTGTCCGGTCACGTAGGCGCTCGCCTCGGACGCAAGAAACACAACCGCCCCACGAAGGTCCGAGGGCTGGCCAGGTCGCTTCAGCGGGATTCGGTCGGTCAAGTACTCCACCCATTCGGCGTCTTCGTACATCACCGCGTTTTGGGCGGTTTTGAACCACCCAGGAGCTAAGCAGTTGACGGTGATTCCGTGCACGCCCCAGTCGTCGGCCAGGCTCATGGTGAGTTGCTTGACGCCGCCCCTGCTGGCCCCGTAAGGCCCGAGTCCAGCGTAGCCGGCAACGCTGGTCACTGAACCGATATTGACAATCCGACCATAACCATTGCCAATCATGTGTCGAGCAACCGCCTGGGCCACGAAGAACGTGCCCCGAAGGTTTGTATCAAGGATGAGATTCCAATCATCCCACGAAACGTCCAGGGCAGGTTTGCGGACATTGCACCCGGCGTTGTTGACCAGGATATCGATTCGGCCCATCTCAGCAATCGCAGACTCGACCATGGCCTTGATCGAAGCGTGGTCTCGGACGTCGCACGGAAGTGCCAGGCATCTCCTTCCCTTCGCTTCTATCTCTGCCTTAAACGGAGCAAGTGACTCAGCCGTTCGGGCGGTGACGACGAGGTCTGCTCCAGCATCGGCGAGGGCACTGGCAAAGATTTGGCCCAAGCCTCGACTGCAGCCGGTGACAATGGCCACACGCCCGGTCAAATCAAATTCCGCTAAGGACACACGATCACCTTCATGAGACCGGATTTACCCGAGTGCAGCCGCTCGAAGTACTCCGGCGCCTGCTCCAGGGTGATCGTCTCCGAGATCATCGAATCGACCTTCACCTCGCCTGATGAGATGAGGCTAAGACTCTCCTCATAATCGCCCTGGGACGCGCAGCAGCCGTACAGCGAGATCTCTCGGGTGACCAGAACTTGAAGCGGAATCTGAACGGTCGGCTCCAGATTCCCGATGAGCGCAACTCTGCCCCCCTTTCGGACGCTCTTAATCGCCATGCTCACGGTGGCGGTGATACCGACGGCCTCTATTGCCGCATCAAGATCCAGGCCGTCAGCTGATTCGAGCGCCTGCGTGGCGCCCAGGTCAAGCGCAGCTTGACGCTTTCTTGGGTCGATGTCGACTGCGATCAGTTCGTCGGGACGGGCGGCGTTCGCGACCTGCAGTGCCAACAGCCCGATCATGCCAGTCCCGATGATGGCCACCCGATCTCCCGGCCCGATATGGGCTCGGTCTATGCCATGGACTGCGACCGAAACCGGTTCGACCATGGCCGCTTGTTGGTAAGTGATGTTATCTGGAATCCGGCACAAGACCCTTGCCGGGACCGAAACATACTCCGCGAAGGCGCCCTGCCTACTGTAGTCGCCGCAAGAAACCCCGAGCACTTGGCGGTTATCGCACAGGTTGACTTCACCGCGGAGACAGTAAGGACACTGACCGCAGTAGATCGTTGAGTCGAACGTCACTCGATCGCCCACTTCCCAGGCCCCCGCATTGGCTCCGACGGCGACGATGTCCCCGGACGCCTCATGACCCATCACGATCGGAGGAATCCTGCGACCAGTGCTCCCATCGTAGCCGTGGACATCGCTTCCGCAGATCCCGCAGGCACGGACCCGAATTCGGACTTCGTCGGGCGCAATGGTAGGTTCGGGAAGATCAACGATCTCAAATCGACCGTATTCGACAAGCTGCAGCGCTTTCACAGCGACAAGTATGAACCTCGGAGACACTGTCGCACCGGCACAAAGCGTTTGTTTGTTGGGGCCAGAGTCTGTAAACTCACGAAGTGACCGGTGCTGGCGATTCGCGCAACTCCACCCGAATGCAGATCGAAGTGCTTCGGAAAAGGCTTCTCGATCTCTCGATGCGAAATCGCATGCTGAATTATCGGCCGTCCAAGCGCCTAGGACTCACGATACTTGGAGAAAACAGCATCCATCTCCACCGCATCGTAGTCGACGAAGGACGTAAAATGTCGTTCGTCGGGAAACCCGACCCACCCCGACAACATCACCTCACCGACCAATTGATCGCGCCTGACGACGAGGTCGCGATGGCAGCCTTTCGGGACGCGGCCAGGGACGAACTCGAAGCGTTCCTGGTGAGTCCAGCGACACCGGTGGACCAGTTGGACACCAAGCTGCACACCGAAGAGTTCGAATCCGTGCTTCAAGTAAAGCTACGCGCGATCCTTCGCGAAGCCAGGCTGGCCAACGAAGAGTTGGGCATCAACACGTTGTTTCTCACCTTGGGGTCTTTAGAGTGGTCGGAGACCGACGACCGGTCGTTTCGAGCGCCACTCCTCTTCGTGCCGATCAGTCTCGAGATGCAGGCCAATGGCTCGATCCGACTTCGACACGAAGGCAGTGACATGGGAACGAACCTCCCACTCAAGGCAAAGCTCCAAGAGCTCAACCTTCGGCTGCCCGATTGGGAAGAGGACAAATCCGTTCTCGACTACCTGGACGAAGTCGAGTCGACCGTGCGATCCAGGCAGGACTGGAAGGTGCATCGCGACGAAGTTTGTGTCGGATTCTTCAACTACGAGAAGTACGCCATGTACATCGATCTCGGCGGAGAAACCTGGCCGAACGATCGTAAGCCGTGGGACAACGCCGACCTTCAGGCAATCTTTTCGACGGGTTACCCAACCGCAGAATCGAGCGTTACCGAACAGAGTTTTCTGGATGACGCGCGCTCGGTGCAGACGGGTCGCGAAGTGTATGAGGCAGACAGTTCACAGACTTTAGCGATGGTTCGAGCGGCGGAAGGACTATCCATCGTCATCGAGGGCCCGCCTGGTACGGGAAAATCTCAAACCATCACCAACATCATCGCGGAGGCTGTGAGTCACGGCAAGACGGTACTGTTTGTGTCAGCGAAGCGCGCCGCGCTGGAAGTGGTGAAGCGACGCCTCACCGAGGCGGACCTGGGACCAATGTGTCTCGATCTTCACGACAAGCTCACGAACCGCAAAGAATTTTATGCCGAGATCAAGCGAACCGTCGGGAAAGGGGTTGCGCTCCGAAACGAAGACTCAAAGATCTCCCGACTCGCGGACCTTCGGACCCGGCTGAACGCCCACAGTAGCGCGGTCAACGAACCGCTGTCCGATTTTGGAACGCCCCCCTTCGCGGCGATGTCAGAGTTGGCGCGGTTACCGAATGAGACTCCCGAGGATAGGGATGGCCGAATCTCATTCGAACAACTTCGATCGTTTAAAGCTATTGATATTCAAGAGGCCTTGCCTCTGATTTCGGCCCTGCAATCACGGCTCAAACCGGTCGGCACTCCGATCGATCATCCCTTTTGGGGTGCGGAGATTGACTACATCGACTCCGCCATCCGCTCTGATTTACGGCTCGGGATCGCCGAAACGTTGGCAAAATTGGACACCGCCCGGGAAGCGTGGATGGCCGCATGCCTTCCGCTGAAAGTGCAGATAGAACCGCGACTAGAGAACGTTAAAAAGCTAGAAGACTGTCTCAGTTGCGTTTCGGCAGCGCCAGATGCGGAGGGACTCGCACTCCGGTCGACCACTTGGAAGCAGGATGAGCCTTTCGTTCGGTCAGTTGTTGCTTCGCTGAGTACACGCCTCGAACTCATGGCAAAACATGGGGGAGCGGTCAAGCCAGAAATCTGGTCGACCGACCTCACGACCATCGAAGCAAGTTTTTCACAATTTGGGGATCGTTGGTATCGGGCGATTAATGGCGCCTTTCGCCAGGCCGATCGGGCTCTATCGAGTCTGTTATCCGTCGGCGCGCCTCCGTCACCCGCCGAAAGGTTGCCGTTGATTCACGACGTCATTGCCGTTCAGAGGGCGGAGGCGGAGATTCGTAAGGGTGACCAACGAATGCGCGGATTGTTTGGCTCTCGCTGGCAAGGTATTGAATCGCAACCCACTTTGATACAAGACTTACTGGACTGGGTGTTGCTCCTTCACCGGTGTATCTCTCCCGATAAGCTCCCGGACGGAATCATTGATTACTTCGACGCTCCGGTCGAACCGGCGATCATTCGCGATTTGGTATTGCAGGCAAAACGAGACCTCGAAGAAGCGGTTACGAGTCTGCGCGGCGTGCTCCAAATTCTAAGTCTCAAATCTTCACTCACCTTGGAACTCAACATTGATGAGCTCTCGGAGCGACTGAAACTGTGGGATCGAAGTCTGCCTCAACTCGGCGAGTTCATTCGATACTCCGAAGCGCGACGGCAAGCCCTTCAGGCTAACTTGAGCATGGTCGTCGAGCTTGCCGATCGGTGGGCACTGGCATCCGATCGTTTGGTAGACACCTTCCAAAGGAGCTACTTCCTCGGGGTGGTTCGAGAGGCAATGCAGTTGCGACCCGAACTCAAGCGATTCGAGCGCGAAGGTCACGAGGAGACGATCTCCGAATTCCAGGGTTTGGACGACTTTAAGCTTCAGTACAACCGGGCTCAGGTGCGACTAGCCCATCAGCGACGCCTCCCGACTATTGAGAATGCAGTTGGCAATCTTCACCTTTTGAAGCTACAGTGCGAGCTCCAGCGGAAACACAAGCCGATTCGATGGACGATGGCAAGAGCGGGCGAGGCGATCCAGCAGATTAAGCCCGTGTTCATGATGAGCCCGCTTTCAATCGCGATACATCTTCCGCCGGAACTTCCACCCTTTGACATCGTGATCTTTGACGAGGCGTCGCAGATTCGGCCGGAAGACGCCCTCTGTGCGATCTCACGGGCGAAACAGTGCATTGTGGTGGGGGACACCCGCCAGATGCCGCCGAGCAGTTTCTTTGATCGTTTGGTAGGGGATGACGACGAGTCCGACGAAGAGGGACTCGAGATCGGTTCGGTGGCTCGTGACCAGGAGAGCATCCTCGGGTTGATGAGCGGAGTCGTGCTCGGGCGAGTACGGCAGCCAAGCCTCAAGTGGCACTATCGCAGTATTCATCCTTCGCTTATCCAGCCCTCAAACGAGATGTTCTATGGGGACGAACTCGTGGTGTTTCCAAGCCCTGGCGAGACCCAAGGCGGTCAGCGGATTGGAATGATGCTCCGTCACCACCCCGAATCGGTCTACGAACCAGGTTCCAAGCGGCGCGTGAACCGAATTGAGGCAAAACTGGTCGCCACAAGAGTTCTGGAACACCTCTTGGCTTCCCCGCAGGAGAGCCTTCTCGTAGCCGCGATGAATCGCCCCCAGGCAGAGCTGATCTTTCAGGAAATGAGCGTTCTTGAACGACAGAATCCCGAGGTCTTCGCTCGATTTCGATCCCGGCACCCTCACGAACCGCTCGCCGTCAAGAACCTCGAGACTGTGCAGGGTGACGAGCGAGATGTGGTTCTCATCAGCGTCACCTACGGGCGGGACAGCGAAGGCGTGCTTCGACAGCAGTTTGGCCCGCTCCTCATGGATGGAGGTGAGCGCCGCTTAAACGTGCTCTTCACCCGGGCTCGAAGGCGGTGCGAAGTTTTCTCCAATTTCAAGGCGGAGGAACTTCGGACCGAAGGTTCTCGGCTAGGCGTGCAAACCCTGATTCGGTATTTGAAGTTTGCGGAAGAAGGCGTCACCCCGGTGGCTTCCGAAACGGGACATGAACAATCTCCGTTCGTAAACGCGGTCATCGAGGCTCTGCGAAGCCGAGGGCATGAAGTTCATGCTCCCATCGGTTCGGGAGCATTCAAGATCGACATGGGCGTGATCGATCCGGCCGATTCGAGTCGGTATGTTCTCGGAATCGAGTGTGATGGACCGACTTATCACCTTGCTCGCAGCGCAAGGGACCGAGACAAGCTCCGCCAACGAGTGCTTGAGAGTCGCGAATGGCGACTTCACCGAATCTGGTCACAAGACTGGTGGCAGGACCAAGAGTCCGAAATATCGAGAATCCTTGACGCGATCGAAGCATCAAACGAACCATCCGGGTCTGAGGACGTCTCCGACGCTTCATGCCCACACGAGATGGATCAAGGGTTCTCGCTTGAATCCAGCTTGTTCGAGGAAAAGGACCGAGCCGGTAGCTTGCCGCCCTCTACTCGTCCGTATGGGGTCACACCACTCCCCGCCAAACTCCAAACCGACGACGAACTCTCGCAATTCATGCTAGAGACGGTGAAATGTGAGGGGCCCATTCATCGCGAAATGCTGTTCCTGCGTCTCCGTTCGGCGGCCGGATACGAAAGCGTTCGGCAGGCGGCTCGTCTCAGACTGAACCGCATCATTGATTCAAACCAGGGAAAGGTGTTTCAAGTTTCGGATGCGCTCTATTTCGACGACGCCCAATTGGCGGTCCCACGGGACTGGTCCTCGCTTCCGTCGTCGGAGCGAAAAACTGAATTCTTGACTGAGACTGAGCTCGCCGCCGCGCTTCGCAAGATCGTTCGAGAGTCGTACGGAATTGCAAAAGGGGACGTCGCGAGCGCCGCGTTGAAGCTAATGGGATTCAAGAGAGCTTCGGAGTCGGCCGTTCAAAGAGTCGACGGCGTCTTGTCCAAGATGATCTCGGTGGGAGAAATTGTGCTTCAGACCGACGGTACCTTGCGAACGATCCTTCCCTGAATCGTCCTTCGCAATCGACGCAGACCTCATCGACCGATGGCGTACCGAACGGCGTACGTTTTGCCAGGTATGCCCTCATCTTGAACCGAGGGCGTTACTGCCTCACCGCCGATCCGCTGGTGATACGTCGTTCCGACTTCGGCATGATGGGATTCCTAACCATGCCAGATGGCAGCCCTGGCGTTTCAGATGAGGTGACGATCCACCTAGCCCTCGAAGCGATTAAGGACAAGCCAGCTTCCTAGGAGTCTAGATTCGAATGCCTTCTTGCTGAAGTAAAGCCCGGTGGCGCTCTTCTCCACCTGGCATGCGGGGTTCGGGTTTACCATCACGGGTAACCCTCCACCAGGGCGTCGTCGGTGAAATGCCGGCATCGACATCTTCATCTGAGGCAAGAGCAACCAAGCGCCAGCAGAGAAAGGCGGTTCGGGGACAGGTAACGTCGGCGCCTGAAGCTTGGGCCAGTTCTGTCCGAATCTGCTTCAGAGTCCTGGTTTCTCCGAATGCGATTTGAGCAATTGCGGACCGCACCTGGGTCGGTGAAGGAATCAACATGGTACGCGCGCCGAAACGCTTACCCTTTGCCTCATCGAGTTCGGCTACGACCGCCGGAGGCGCTTGAGCGATCTCTTGATTTGCCGTCATCAGTCTCTAGGATACGGCAATCCGGGAGCCATCAAGGCGCCCCCCCTTGTCGCCTCTTGCGGCGGGCGAACAAGGAGAGCGCGTGAAACTAGTGCCAGTCGGTCGGAATTTGGATCCAGCTTTGGGACTCGGCGCCCTTGTAGATTGCGTCCATGACGATGTCGCGATTGGCAGCCTCTCGGGCGGTGACGAGTTCGGCCGGATGTCCTTCCAAGTAATCCAGGAAAGCGTTGAAGCCGGCGGGAGCGGCGACCCCTTCGACCTTCTCGAATTTGCCGTCCGGACCAGCGACCAACAGTTCAGAGCCGAGGGTAGCCGCGCCCTTCGTACCGCTGACCTGGATGCGTACTGGGTCAGCAACATCGTCCCAAGAGGCGGCAAGAGTTCCGATGGCTCCGTTGCTAAACTTGAACAGCGCCTCGCCCAATTCGTCGCAGCCCTCATATCGGCTGGTGCCCATGGAGAGAACGCCGGTTGCAGATGAGATTCCCCCGAACATCCAGATTAAGATGTCGAGAACGTGGGTCCCGAGGTCGCCAAATGCGCCAACTCCCGCCTGAGACCGATCGGCCATCCATCGCCAGTCGGTGTCGAACCATCCTCCGAGAGCGCCGCTATGGCAGTTGCTCGCTCGAACTCGTGTCACCGTGCCGAAGAAGCCTTCGTCGACCTTCTGCTTGAGGGCACGGAAGTTCGCGATTCCTCGGCTGAAGTATCCGGTCTGAAAAACGATCTTGTGCTCATCGAGCAACTGGAGGATTGCTTTCGACTGGTCGGCGCTGAATCCCATCGGTTTCTCGATGAACATCGGCTTGCCGGCGCCCACCAGTTGCTTCACAAGCTCAAGGTGATGCACGGTCTCGCTGCAAATGACGTAGCCGTCGATGGAAGCGTCCTGCGCGAGTTCGGCGACGGTCAGTACCGGTCCGCCCAACTTCTCCGCGTTCTTTTGAGCCCGCTCCGCGTCGTGATCCCATACGCCTGCGCACGAAAGGCCGCGCTTTAGGACCTCGTTTGAGAATCCAGGGGTGTGAATGTGAGCTGTTCCGATCCAACCTAGGTGAGTTGCCACGGGGTCGATTTTAGCCCATTTCAGTTCCTCTGGTCCGCTAAGTTCATGCTTTTGGGCGACCCACTCGCGGTTTGGATGGGAAGCCATTAAGTTTGGAGATACGTATTCTCAGCCGGTTCAAATCAGAAGCGCTCTGTTCCCAAAAACCGGGCATAGCACTCCAAAAACTGGGTCACAGCCTGATCAATCTTGGTATAGTGTTCGGATTCAATGTCAATTGCTATGAACTCGAAGGGCGTCCACAAGACGGATCGATTTGTTGGATTTTACTGTGCCCTTGTCGTATTCGCCATGCAGTTTGCAATCATGGGAGTATTTGGGGTTGGACTGCAGTTCATCCTGAAAGACCATCTCAAGCTTCCGGCTACTGAGGTCGCCACCTTTGGCCTGCTAACCGACGTGCCCGTCTGGTTTGGATTTGCGTTTGGATTTTTACGAGATCGTTGGAGGCCGGCCCAATTCGGGGACAGAGCCTACTTTCTCTTAGCCGCGCCCGCCTTGGCCATCACGTACATCGTCATCGGTCGTTCACCCATGACCTACGGTTGGCTCATAGGCGGAGTTTGCGTCACCGTCGTGCTTTCTCTGTTCCTCGGCGCGGCAACGAGAGGGTTGATTGCAACGGTCGGGAAGGCGCACGGAATGACCGGGCGGCTGGCGTCAATATCGAACGTGTTCGTGAGTCTGGGGGTCGTCGTCTCAACGGTTTTGTCCGGACAGATTGGCGAAGCAACTCTAAAGGCAGCTCCCGGACTTCCCTTCATCCTCTCGGCGATTGCCACCGTGCCGATTTTCGCCATCGGACTCTGGAGGCCGGCGAAGATCTTCGACGTCGACACCGAACTTGTTCAGAGCGTCATTCCAGAAGGCGTTTGGGATGGCTTAAAGAGGTTGGCCCGGCATAAGGAGATTTATGTTCCTTCCATCGCGATGCTCTTGTGGGCTTTTGCCCCAGGTTGGGGAACGCCCTTATTCTTCTATCTGACGAAAACCGTTCACCTTACGGAGTCGCAGTATGGCAACACTTCGAGCCTGATTCGTTTGGGCACCGTGCTGAGTTCAGTGGGCTACGCGGGGATCTGCCTGAGGTTTAGGCTGCTTCCAATCTACGTCGTCGGAACGATCTTTGGGGTCATGGGCGGAGCGATATTCCTGCTCATCCACTCGACTTGGCAAGCTTATGCCATCGCCTTTCTGGCGGGCTGCACGTGTGGGATTCCGGTCGGCGCTTACTTGGACCTGCTCGTTCGGTGTTGCCCTAAGGAGTTGGAAGGCGCCGCGATGATGTTCTACTATTCGGCTTCGATCTTTGCAGGCGACTGGAGCGACGTTTTCGGGTCGTGGCTTTACGACCGAGGCGGGTTCGGCTTGGCCCTTTTTGCCACGATGACTACCACATGCTTTATCCTCGTGTTAGTGCCATTCATTCCTAGAGCCAAGGCCAATCTGCCCGAGGGAACTCCGGTGGTGGACGATGAACCGGCCCCAGAGTTAGCGATGGCCTAGGTCGCAGTTACACGAATCAGGGACACGCGGTTATCATAGGTGACTATCTATTGAAGATTTGATGGACTAGCCAAATGAGACTCTCTGCACTGCACCGCAAAATCCTCTACCTGGTGGCTCTCCCAGTAGTGGTGGCGCTAGTAGCGATGAATGTCTCGACGTTCCTGTTTGACCACGTGAAGGTATTGAATGGCCTGTCGGTGGAGGATAAACAGCATGCCGAAGCGATGCGTTCGCATGCGGAGCCGAATCCCGACATCGTGGTGGTGACGTTTGATTCGGAGACCCCCGGTCGGCTTGGTCTCGGGCCCGACGTAACGCGCGTACCTCGGAAGTTTCATGCGGAGATGCTGAAGCGGCTGGATCAGGCGGGCGCCAAAGTGGCGCTCCTGGACGTGATCTTCGGCGTTCCGAAACCAGGGGATGAAGGATTTCGAACCGTCCTACACTCCCTTAAGACGCTCAATGTCACTCTGGCAACCTCAAATGTCGAGGGGAAAGACATGACGCCTGGACCGATTCCCCACGGTCCGATGTATCCGATTTCGGTATGGGACGATCCGAAGTCAGACCGAGTCCGAGTGGGAAGCGTGTTCGAGCTGAAAGCTGAGGCGAACTCACTCCTTCTGGGTGGCAACCCAATCCAGCGTGATACAAACTCCCAGCGTCAAATCGTCTATGCGCCGCTCTCGGCCGCACTGCAGTCCCATGGAGTCCCGAGTTCCAAACTGGTCCTGGACGAACTGCACCAGAGACTGACGGCGGACGCGCTTCAGTGGAACCTGAACCAGAATCTTGCAATCGATGCCCGATGGACGGAAAAGGCAACTCCTTTTAACCATTGGGACTATGTCGATGCTTACAATGCGCTGGGTTCGAACGACCCCGCTAAGAGTGCGCCCTTTCGAGACAAGATCGTGATTATCGGCTACTACGGGCCGGAAGACATGCACGAAACGGCTCCCTTCGGCCGCATCCATGGTGTTGACTTCATCGCGCAGATGACGAACACTGCCCTGCTTGCCTACAACTCACAATTCCAAGTTGCGAGTGATGGGATCTACCTTCCCTACTGCTTCACCCTATGTTTCGCGGCATTTCTTGCCTTCCGGACTAAACGGGTCCTTCTCGGCGCGATCGGCGTGGCAGGGCTTGCCGCGACCTGTTTTGGATTGCAAAGATGGATGGCAGTTTCACAGGATCTATACCTTCCAGCAGCTCGCCCTCTCAGTATGATGATCCTGACTTCGGTCACTGGAGTACTGTTCGCGCGTTATTGGACAGACGATGTCGATCTTTCTCCGCCATCAGCCTCCGAGGAAGCGACTGTACTCTTCTTGGACATCAAGGGGTCGACCAAGCTTCTCAATTCGATTGGCCGAGACCGGTACCAAGAGTTGCTTGACGGACTCTTTGGAAAGTACACGCTTACCGTGAATCAGAACGGTGGCAAGATTGAGCGAACGCTCGGGGACGGATTCATTGCTATCTTTCGCAAGGCAGGCTCGCGACACCACGCGCTCCGTTGCTCCCAATGCGCCAAAGAACTGGTGGAGATCACGAGAGAAGTGGCCTTGCGTCAAGAGGTCAAAGTGGAAGTCGCTCTCGGTTTTGAGTCTGGAATCATTGGCGGTGGATACGTGAGTGAAGGTGGAAAGAAGGTTTGGAGCAGTTCCGGGCAGGCGATTCACCTTGCGCAGCGGTTGCAGAGCCTATGCGGTCCGCTGGATCTGACCGTAGCGGTTGGCCCACTGGCAAAGCGATTGATTGCCGAAGAGGAGACTTGCCCAGTCATTACCCACGCGGCGGTGAAAGGATTTGAGGAAGAGATCGAAGTATCTCGACTCTTATGATCCTACAAAGAGAACTTAACGCTTTGATCGGCTAACACCGTGTTATAATTTTCAGGTGCTATCCATCATCACCTGCCTATTTGCAAATGCTCTTGTATCGCACAAGGCGCCGATTTCCGGCACTGGTAAAGTACCTACCGTCTTGGCCCGAACGCGAAAAAGCCCAGTTGGGATGGCGACCGTACTAGGTGGTCCAACGCTGCCCTTCTACGTTACTCTTGCCCCAGGCGACACCCTGATTCAGCATGGGAATAGCATTGAGTCCGACCACTACGCAGGTGAGCTCAAAATGGATGATGGAGACACCGTCATTACTGGCTCAGAGAGTCAAGGCGCTAGTTTGCTTCATACCGGTGACGGGCACGTATTTACCCTCTTGCCCAACACGAAAATCTCCGCTCACGCCAAGGATCGGGAAGACGCTCCAGATTCCAAGTCAAGAGATTCGGAAAAGGACTACCTTTTCCTCTATAAGGGCGGATTGCTGGGCAGTAGTGGTCTGCACGGCGGGAGGCACGGTAACGAGCTTTTGCTTGCCGGTGAAGCCTATGCGGTTGACGCGGGGGGCAAGGTCATTGTCAAGACGACCGGATCGACCACTGGCGTGATGGGCTCGACCTTCGTGTTGAGACTCGTGGGTGACTCGACTGTCATCAGCCTGTTCGACTGCCAGTCCGCACACTTCGTGAACAAGGATGGCAACACGTACGACAACGATGGATCGGTAGCCGAAGAGATCACTATCCCCTCCAAGGGCCCGATCACCCACCGGTAGTCGCGGATTGGATGTGTGAACTTGTTTTGAAAACGCTCGTTCGCTGGTTTGAGAAAGTCTGGCCGCTGAGAACGCTTACGGTCGGAGAGTAACTCCTATGCGACTCGCCGCTGCTCATCGAAAGCTGATCCACCTGTTGATCCTTCCGTTGACTGTGGCGAGTCTCGCTCTTGGCGCTTCTTTCGCGCTGTTTGAGGGGGTGGGCGCCCTCAACTCGCTTGCGGTGGAAGACAATCAAAGAGCCGCCGGCATGCGGTCCTTCCCACTGCCAAACAAGGACATCGTTGTGGTGACTTTCGACGAGTCTACTGGGCAGAAGCTCGGCCTCGGGCCGGACGTGAAGTTTCCTCCTCACTCCTCCTATGCCCAGTTTCTTTCGCTCCTCGACGAAGCAGGGGCGAAGGTTGCGTTGTTCGACGTGATGTTCAACAACATCAGTTCCGAAGACCGAGAACTTCATACCACTCTCGCGTCGTTGAAGTCCTTGCGAGTCACCCTGGCGACCTCGCACGACGACCAAAGCTCGGTTGACATGGACACCAGTGGGCCTATTGTGAAAGGCCCGATGCTCCGAATACCTGTATGGGACGACACTCAGTCGGACCGTGTGCGGCTGGGAAGCATCTTCAACGAAGCGACACAGAATTCGTTCATTGGGGCTAATCCGATCCAGGAGGACTCAACAACTGGCAAGCGAATCCTCTATGCTCCGATCTCGGCAGCGCTGCAGTCTCAAGGGATTGGAATCTCAAATCTATCTCTTGACGAGACTCACCGACGACTGTCCGCCGGGTCACTGGAGTGGAATCTCGATGCCAACTACGCTATCGAAGCGCGTTGGACCCGTACACCGGCGCCATTCAAGCACATCGACTACGTGGCCGCCCTCAATCAGCTTCGAGACCCAGCGAAACAGAGTCTATTTCGCGACAAGCTCGTCATCATTGGATATTCGGGCAACGCAGACAACGTCGATACTGCCCTCGGGCGGATGCACGGGCTCGACTACATCGCCCAGATGACGAACACGGCTTTGCTGGCTCATCATGACCAATTTCAGGACGTCCCTAACGAGGTGTTCTATCCCTATTGTCTCGCGTTAGGCTTCGGAGCGTTTCTTGCGCTGCGCACCAAGCGTGCTTTAGTCGCGGTCTCTGGTTTGGTTGCCCTGGCCATCGTATGCGCGGAGACCCAACGGTGGTTCGCGCTTAACCAAGACATGATCCTCTCGACGACCATCCCTGGGAGCGTGATTGTGCTTTCATCGCTCGCGGGAATCGTGCTCGGAAGATACTGGACGGACGAAGTTGAGCTTTCTCCCCCGAGTCCCGCAGAAGAGGCGACTGTGTTGTTTTTGGACATCAAAGGGTCTACAAAGCTTCTGAATTCGATCGGCCGGGGCCGATACCAGCCACTTTTAGACTCCCTTTTTCGCCGTTACACTCCGATCGTGGAGCGTTGCGGGGGCCAGATCGAGCGGACTCTAGGGGACGGATTTATTGCAGTTTTCAGGAACAAACATACACGTCATCACGCACTGAGGTGTTCAGATTGCTGCAAGGAACTCGTCAAGGCCACCGAAGAAATTGCCGCCAAACAAGGGATCAACGTTCAGGTAGCGCTTGGATTCGAATCAGGAATCGTGGGAGGCGACTACGTATATGAAGCGGGCAAGAAGGTTTGGAGTAGCTCTGGCAGTACGGTCCACCTCGCCCAACGAATCCAAAGTCTTTGCGGCCCTCTGAACGTGACGGTAGCGGTCGGACCGGTAGCGAGGCGGCTGATTGCCGACGAAGAAAACTGCGAAGTGATCACCCACGCGGTCGTGAAAGGTTTTGAAGAAGCCGTCGAAGTCTCACGACTCTCGTAGGCCAAAGCCATAGCCATTTAACAGTTTTTGAAAGAGTGTGCTATAAAGCTCTCATGTTGCCGATCCTCGCGTGCTTCGTAGGAAATGCCCTCGTCCTGAACCCACCCCAAGCGGTCGTTCATTCCGGCAAGCACAAAGTGAAGCACCACGTCAAAGTCAAGAAGACCAAGCACCACCGACCGTACTTGCTGAATATCCCTGGGAACGATCCGGTGTTCCCGTTCTATGTGACGCTTGCGCCGGGCGACACGATGACCTCATACGGAGTCCAAGTGCCCGCAGCGCCCACCTACCTCGGGAACATTCCGTTCACTCTCGGTGACTCGGTGATTTGCAAGGGCAGCCAAGGCCCCACGATGATCCATACGGGCGACGGACATGTGTTTTCTCTGCTGCCGGGCACAACGGTCACCGCTATGCAAGTCAGTACGAGTAGTCCAACCCTAGGAATGCTCTCCATCTCGCTGCCAGCTGCAGGTAAGACGTCGGGCGTACTGGCAAGCACCGGCAAGATCGCGGCGGCGGGCTCGACCGTAAGGGTGATCGTGAAGACACACGGAGCCACCACCGGTGTTTCCGGCTCGACATTCGTTCTCACATCCACTGCAGGCACCGGGTCTTCAGCAGGGACGGGATTCACTAAAATAGATATTTACGATTGCAATGTTGTAGAAGTCGATTCCGATGGTGGAGGCAAGCTAACCATTTCCCATTTGACGCCTAATAACAACGAAATCACCACCGATGGGGGCTCGGCAGCCCCCGTCGCGACCGCAGCGCCAGTTCCAGCCACCGTCGCCAGTTATCTCAGCTTGAAAAAACCTCATCATCGGCACGGCTCACGAAGGTAGTCGGCCCGATTGAATGGGAGGGGGTGTTGCACACCCGCCTGCCGCGCGGTATACTGTTGGACCTTGTCGGGCGGTTAGCTCAGTGGTAGAGCACTACAATGACACTGTAGGGGTCACAGGTTCAAATCCTGTACCGCCCACCATCTCCCAATGGTCCCTCGCTCTCCGGTAAGAGTGCGTCCTAAGAGCCGCTCACGGGAGAACCACTACCCATTCGCAACCCGTTTCAGTTCAGTCTGAAGCAGCTTCTGGAATTGATCGTGGGACCAGACGTCTTGGAAATGTCCGGGGGTGATGACGCAGACGCGGCCCTTGCCAGACTTGCTTCGCCAACCCGCCGGTTGCTCGCCATGGCTAGAGATGGAATTCAGAAACACCTCCTGGCCGGGGTCGAGTTCTACAAAGTAGTGCTCATCATGCACGACAAAGCCGGAGTGTTCTTGGCCAGAGGTTGCAGGCGCGATCTCGACTTCGCAGGCCTCTGGGTGTCGCAGGAAGGCGCCACCCGTCATCCGACGAATGGATGCCGCGTCTCGATATCCAACGGTCCCGGCGTGAATCACGAATAGGCCCTTGCCCTCCTCCACGAATTTTCGGATCAGCAGATCGCTCTCCGCGTTCGCCCAAGGGGTTTTGTCGGAAGGGGAGGATACGTTCAATTTGGCAAGAACGATAGCCGTAAACTCGCCGTCCAAGCCCGATAACGGCCCATCTGGAGCTTGTTCAAACCCAAACTCTTGCCCAACCGCGGCGCTTAAGCCAGACATCACGACATCGGCAGGATGGTACTGGTCACCGCAAATAACTAGAACGCGATTCAAATCGGCCTCCATTGTTAACCTGACCTAGTATTGCCAAACGGATTCGTCGACCGCGACACCCATCGCGATCCGACCGAGGCTTTCGCCGCGATCGACTTGTCAAAGGCGATATCTGCGATCGGTTGTGATTCGCTGACATGTATACCGTCGCCATTCATACGAGCATTCTTCTAACGTGCATCCTAAGCCCGCGCTCAGGATGGCCTAGTTGCTGAACACTGTTGCCAATAATATTCGTAAACAAAGAGACCCGGCTATCGCAGGTGGATCGTTGCAAGGTGGGTGCACGGTAACCTCGTAGGCATGTACGAGGATTCTCCGTCGAGCGAGATCGGGGCTTTTGAGCACTTGATCTGCGGATTCACGGGTGGAATCCTCCGCAGAGCACGGGAGATTCCGGAAGAAAAGTGGAATTGGAGTTTCTCCGAGCGTACGCCTACGGCCCGAGTGATATGCGAGCACGCGTGGATG
>CAIVDU010000003.1 GCA_903904815.1 uncultured Armatimonadota bacterium | reverse complement strand
CTGGGTTGGGACGGTGGTCGTTCCGTTCTGCGACCGCCCTTCGGGGGTCGGTGGGATTGCCGGACTATTCCCGGGGGCTTCGCCCCCGCGCTTCCATCTGTGACCCCTTTCAGGGGTCAGGGAAAGGGTCGTGAGTTCTCGGTTGCGTTTACGAGGCGGTAGGAGACGGCGCCACCAATCAATCTTGTAAAGTCTGCAGTTTGCAGAGGGCAGTTTGCAGTCCGGAAAGTACGGCGGAAGAGTGATTCATGGGTGGGTGGCGGAGACATGAATCATTCTTGGGAAGTCTGCAGTTTGCAGAGGGCAGTTTGCAGTCCGGAAAGTACGGCTGGGGAGTGATTCTTAGGTGAGCGGCCGAGGCATGAATCATTCTTGGGAAGTCTGCAGTTTGCAGAGCGCAGTTTGCAGTCCGGCAAGGTTGACCGCCAACCGCTAACCCGTCAGGATCCCTACTCCTGTGGTGTCTGCTGGCGTTCGTATTCGAGCTTGTCGAGGAGTTCGCGGTAGTCGTCTATGAGGAAGCTCACGGAGGACTTTTCGCCACCGACTTCGTAGGCCACGCGGATTTTCTCGTCTTGGCGGGAAAACTCTAGGCTGAAGCCTCGGCGGCGGTGTAGGAAGACGAGGCCTTTTTCGACATCCCGAAAGTCTTCGGGAGAGGCCAGGAAGAGGGGGGAGCACCGCTCGTCGGGGACTTGGAGTTCGGCGTAGAGCAGGCCATCGGGCGCATTCTCGATGGTCAGCAAGAAGTTGGCGTAATGCTGCCCTCCGCTATACGAAGGGATCGAAAGCTCGTCGACGAGCACCATGGTTGGATGTTTGCATATCTGGGGGCTCCGTCAACAGAGTTTCGAAAGAATCGGCGTTCCGGTCGAGCGGCGGGTGGGAATCCCGCATTCTCACAGGATCGAATGGAGGGGGATGAGGGAATCTATCCTTTAACAACCCTTTTTCTGAATTAGTATTTTTTGACCCTTTGTTCGTTTTTCGTCATTCTAAGGTTCTAGGTTAATTTTTCATCTCTTCGATAAAGAAATGTTTGTGAGATTCGTAAGGCGTCGTATAATAGCGGTGCCGACGAAGGCAGATGGCCGCGATGTTGCGACTTGGAGGCTACTGTCATGACTCCCGATCTCTTTCCCGCTACGCGAGTGGCCGGAATTATTATCTTCGCACTTTTAGTGCTGCTTGCAATTCGTGTGTCTTTCTCGACGCCCCGACGTCGACGAAAGCCTGCCAGCATCGTTAGTCCTACACTCCCGGTCTCGACCGAAACAGAACTTAACTGAAGGTCGGCGCTCGAACAGGCACCCCTCGACTTAATGTCGAAGGGTGTTTGTCGTTTTTGACGTCCTTCGGATCGGCTTCAGACTTGATTTGGAGTCGCTGCCCCGAGGCTAGGCCCGTTTGCCCGCCGCGGCGCCATGTAGTTTGGGCAGTAGCTGTATGTCCTTTTAAGTGGACTTTTTCGTTTCGAATTGCCCTCTCCCCTGTGCCCGTCTCCCGCGCACCGCTTCGCTGCAGGCGAGGGGAGCTCGTTGATCGTTGGCGGTTATTGTGATTTCCTCTGGGTTGGGACGGTGGGCGTTCCGTTCTGCGACCGCCCTACGGGGGTCGGTGGGATTGCCGGACTATTCCCGGGGGCTTCGCCCCCGCGCTCCCATCTGTGACCCCCTTCGGGGGTCAGGGATAGGTTCGTGAGTTCTCGGTTGCGTTTACTGTGCCCCTGTCCCGCGAGCGCTCCTTCGTCGCTGCGGGCGAGGGGGGCTCGTTGATCGTTGGCGGCTTTTGTGATTTCCTCTGGGTTGGGACGGTGGTCGTTCCGTTCTGCGACCGCCCTTCGGGGGTCGGTGGGATTGCCGGACTATTCCCGGGGGCTTCGCCCCCGCGCTTCCATCTGTGACCCCTTTCAGGGGTCAGGGAAAGGTTCGTGAGTTCTCGGTTGCGTCTACTGTGCCCCTCTCCCGCGCACCGCTTCCTCCTTCGCGGAAGCTTTGGCGGACGTGCCTTCGTCGCTGCGGGCGAGGGGGACTGGGCGGAGGACTGCGGCTTAACTGAGCGGCAGCAGTTCCCGCTCCTGCCCGTTTTCGCTACTCCGATGTGGAGGTCCGGAGTCACCGTGCCGACTGTGAATCTTACGCTGAATACTGCCGGGAAGTGTCGGTCATGACAAGTCGCGGGCGTGATGCTGGTTATGACGGAGATAAACTGGCAAGCGTGGGAGTTTGCAGTTCGGAGTTTGCAGTTAAGATCAGCGGGGATCTCACAAGATGGAATGAACGTGGGCGTTCTTGGAACCCGGTCCGATTCCTAACCGCAAACTGCTCGCTGCAGACTGCTCACTGGCTTAAGAGCACTCTGTCCTTAGCGGCTTTGAGCGGCGGACGCTTATGAGCTTAAACCTGCGGATCGCGGAATCGTTTGCTAGCGTTCAGGGCGAGGGCATTTGGGTGGGGGTTCCTTCGACCTTTATCCGCATCAGCGGCTGCAACTTGCGGTGCGTCTGGTGCGATACGCCTTACGCAAGCTGGAACCCGGAAGGGGAGACCCACCCGGTCGACGACGTGGTCGCGATCGCAGTCGCGAACAAGCTGAACCATGTGGTCATCACCGGCGGGGAGCCGATGCTTTTTGATGGGGTGGTTCCGCTGACCGAGGAACTGAAACGGCTCGGGCACACCCTGACCATCGAGACGGCGGGGACGATCTATCGAGACCTCCCGTGCGAACTGATGTCGATTAGCCCCAAGCTTGCGAACTCGACCCCGCCGGCCGAGAGTGGGTGGGCCGAGCGGCATGAGAAGACGCGCAAGGACCTCACCGCCCTCACGAAACTGATCGAGAACTATTCGGTCCAGCTCAAGTTCGTGGTTAACCCGGAGGCGGGCGAGGATCTTCAGGAGATCGACGAATTGCTCTTGAAGTTGCCGCCGGTAGCCCCCGATCGCATCCTGTTGATGCCGGAAGGGACCGATCGCGAGACGTTGCACCGACGGGGAAGACTGCTGGTTTCCACCTGTTTGGAGCGGAATTGGAGGCTCACTCCCCGCTTTCACGTGGATCTCTTTGGCAATAAGCGCGGAACCTGACGCCGTTAACTCAACTTATCGCATTTATCGACGTCACAATTGAGTGTGGTTCGCTTGTTATTCATCGACCTCGACGGCACCCTCGTGCATCGGACAGATGAAGTCTCCCCTAGAACGATTAAAGCCCTCACCCGAGCTCGGGAAGCGGGTTGTACCGTCGTCATATGCACCGGGCGCAGTCGCTTCGAAGTCGAGCCGGTAGCCTCCCAGTGGGCTGGCCACGGATACGCGATCACCAATAACGGCGCGGTGATCTCGGAATGGGACACGGGCAAGGTGATTCACAAGGTCGCGATCCCGCGGGCGACGGTCAAGAAGGCGGCGCACTTGGCCCACGAGCACGGCTTTAGCCTGCTGTGCATCGGCGCCGACGAGGCCTCGGCTCCTCAGCGGGTCTTTACGGACCGCAAGTTCCCGCTCCCGCAGACCTTCCTGGAAGAGCACAGCCACCGCCTCACCCATGTTTCCGACCTGCGAGAGGGCATCGACCACGACCTTGTGACACTGTGCATCTTCGGCGGCAACGGCGAAACCGAGATGGTTTACAACCGCTGGCTGGACGAACTGGGACACATGGTGAGCGTTTTCCACGCTCCGTTTAGCCGCCTGGACACCTGGTGTTCGTACGTCACCCCCGCCGAGGCGAACAAGGCGATCGCCGCCCAAAAGGTGGCGGAGATGCTGAACGTGTCTCGGGAGAACACCCTGGCGATTGGGGATCACCTGAACGATTTGGAGTTGCTGCTCTGGTCCGGCATCGGCGTCGCGATGGGCGACGGTCATTCGTTGGCGAAGGCGAAAGCTGACCACGTCACCGGCACATTCGAAGAGGACGGAGCAGCGGAAGCGATTGAGAAGTTCGTTCTCGCCCACAGCGAGACGCCTGTCCGGCCGTAGGCCGTGGAGTGATGGAGTGATCCGGTCGGATTCCGGATGTGAGCCGGTGCGTCACGGGCGGTGATTAGTTTTGCGGTAGACCGCGGAGACACGAATCACAGAGTGCGGATTTCGCTTCGCTCACTGGTTCGACTTGACCCTCTCCCCACCGTCTCCCGCAGACCGCTTCGCTGCGGGCGAGGGGGCCTATTACGACTTCGCCGACTTTTGCGATGGTCTGATCTTCTCTGTCTACCGATCGAAATGCGCATTCGCACTCGGACCCATTACTCCAACACTCCGCTACTCCGCGACCGTAGGCCGCTAGATGGCTTCCATCACGCGCTGGGCGATGGCGGCGTTGCCGAAGGGGGGCATGAGGTAGATGCCTTGGGCGGATTTTCGGATGATGGCGGTTAGCTTTTGGGCGGATTCGACGCCGATTTCTAGGGCGCTGGCGTCGTCGGGGGCTTCGGAGATGCGGCGCATCAGGTCGGGGGGGATTTCGATTCCGGGGACCTCGTTGTGCATGAACTCGGCGTGGCGCT
The DNA here is from genome assembly GCA_903904815.1 of uncultured Armatimonadota bacterium. Classification (GTDB taxonomy): domain Bacteria; phylum Armatimonadota; class Fimbriimonadia; order Fimbriimonadales; family Fimbriimonadaceae; genus Fimbriimonas. Next base: position 14,796 of record CAIVDU010000003.1, on the reverse strand, counting down.
GGGTGCGGAGGGGTAGGACGCCGATTAGGACGGGAACGCCGAGGGCGGCGCAGATCTCGGCGGTGTGCTCGGCCACCTTTGGTTCGTACACCGGTTGGGTGTAGACGACGTGGACGCCCGCATCCACCTTGCGTTTTAAGCGGTCAAGCTCCACGTCGGGGTCGATCGCGAGGGGATTGTAGGCGCAGCCGATGGTGAAGCCACACTTCACCCCGATGCTGTAGCCAGCCAAGTCGATTCCTTCGTTGAAACGGGAGAGGATGCGGCAGAGGCCGATGGAGTCGATGTCGAAGACGCTGGTGGCGCTGGGGTAGTCGCCGATGTTGGCCGGGTCGCCGGTGACGGCGAGGATATTTCGCAGTCCCAGGGCGTGGCCACCGAGAAGGTCGCTCTGAATGGCGAGCAGGTTTCGGTCGCGACACGAGAAGTGCATCGTGACCTCGATCCCGACTCGGTTCTGGATGATCGAGCTAACGGCGGCGGGGTTCATGCGCAGGCGCGCTCGAGCTCCGTCGGAGACGTTGATAACGTCGGCGCCGGCGATCTTGAGTGCGCGGGCTCCGCTGAGCAGCTTCTCTAGGTTGAGGCCGCGCGGAACGTCCATCTCCACCGCTACCACGAACTTCTTGCCGAGCTTCTGGGCGAGTTCGCTGGGCTCGGTGGACGGAGTGGGGGTCTTTTCCTTCGTCTCCCGGGTGACGCTCTTTCGCGCCTTTGGCTTGACCTTGCCTTCGTCGATCAGGGCGCGCAGGTGGCGAATGTGTTCGGGGGTGGTGCCGCAGCATCCGCCGATGATCTTCGCGCCTTCTTCGACCAGGCGCATACACGCTTTGGCGAAGTAGTCGGGCGCGGTGTCGTAGGTGACATGGCCCTTCACGAGTTGGGGAAGTCCGGGAGTCGGGAAGGCGATGATGGGCAGCGTGGTGCCTTCGCCTACCTGGCGCACGAGGTCTAGCATGCGCTGGGGCCCGACGATGCAGTTCGCCCCAACCGCCACAACGTCTAGCTCGGAGAGGATCTTGGTGCACCGGACGGGCAGCCCTTCCGCGAGCATCTCACCGTCCTCGATGTACGCCTTGCTGACGATGATGGGCAGGTCACTCTCCAACCGCACGGCAGCCACCGCGATCCGGATCTCATTGATGTCGACGAACGTCTCCAGGATGAAGCCATCGACTCCGCCAGCGGCGAGCGCCTTGGCCTGAGCCCGAATCGCCTCGGTGACCTGCGCCTCGGTGACGTTTCCGATGGGTTCGATGGGTTTGCCGGCAGGTCCGATTGCTCCAAGGACGAGGCCATGCTCGGGCGCGGCCTCTCGGGCCAATCTCGCTCCAGCTAAATTGATGGCCTCAATGTCGAAACCATCGCCGAGCCGCAAGCGGTTGGCCTGGTAGGTGTTGGTCTCGACAAAGTCGGATCCGGCGTCGAAATACGCACGGTGGACCTCGCGAACCAGATCGGGTTCGATCAGGTTCGCAAGCTCGTATGGCTGCTTCGTGTAGCCCCGCTCGGCAAGACAGGTGCCATTGGCGCCGTCACCCAGCAATACATCCTTTTTCAGGGCCTCAAGGAGCCGCACTCCAGGATTATAGCTTTCCAGAGTCTTGACTCTGAGCGTCGTCGTTGATCCGCCTCGCTTCATCCCGAAGATTGCGCACGGAAGAGGCCTCTAGCGCCGTCGGTCCGTTCACGGGATGGGCAATTTCCAGTGGCCCCATAAGGTCGCCATGGTGGGGGCTGTCATCGAGTCCTAACACATGTCCGATCTCGTGGCAGCCTTCGTGCCGCATGGCCTCGAAGCTCATGGCATTGAAGTCGAGGTCACGCGTTCGCAACTGCATGTCGGCATGGAAGCTGGTGTCGATCCACTTGTCACCATCCATCGTGATCCGCCGGCTCCAATTGGTAAATCCGGCGACCTCTTCGGCGCCCATGCGCACGCTGGGTTTGAAGACGATCGAAATGCGACCATGTTCGTCGCGAGGGACTTCGCGGAATCGAAGCGTTCCCATGAGTTCCCGCTCCCAAGTGGTGAAAGCCGCCTTGAGAGATTTACGACAACTCGCCTGTTCTCGTTCGGAGGTAGAAACGAAACTCACGTCGTAGGTGATTTCATCGCCAACGAGCACCGCCTGAGCGTGGGCTCGAGCCGCGCCAAATTCGCCCCGATCATAATCGGTCTTAGCCTCGACGATATGGCGCTCAATTTCAGGGAGGAGTGGCGCCACGCTCATTCCCGACGTGGCAGGAGTGAGTGCGACAACCAGGTACGCACAAGCAATTGTACAGACACGATAACCTTTCATGGTAGAACCCAAAAACAGTCTCGCAAGTGCGAGACTAGACTCCCAACGGAGAATTCCGATAACTCCATGTCGAACGACCGACAATAACAATTAACGGTACAAACAAGGATAGTTGGAGTTCGCAATGGACCCAATACTCTCTCTTGCGACGTTTGAAGCATAAATGGATAGGCCCCGCAAAATTATTTGATAACATAGACGGGAGAATACATGAGCAATAAAAAACCAGTAGCAGTATTTGATCTCGGCGGTGTGATTGTAAGAATCTGTCAAACATGGCAGGAAGCGATCCAAGTGGCGGAGGTCGAGTCGCCCCTTCTTGCTCAATCTCCGATCCCGCTCACCGAGTTTCCGCCCTTCAACGCATACCAAGCGACCGATCTTTCGCTGTCCGAATACCTCGTCGAACTCGCTTCATTTGTAGGCGTCACCGAAGATCAGGCTTTGCGAATTCACCTGGGCATTCTTCGCGCTCCTTATCCCGGGATCGACTCGGTCATCGACGGCCTGCAAGAGGCGGAGGTGACCACTGGATGCCTTTCCAACACGAACGCCCCTCACTGGCACGCGATGACGGAGACGGAGCCGTTCGCGCCGGTGGCACGGCTCGACTATCGGGCGGGAAGCCATGAGCTGGGCTGCGCCAAGCCAGACCTAGCCGCTTTCCAGGCCTACGCAGACAAGTTCGGAATCGCTGATTGCGAGATCGTGTATTTCGACGACAGCCGACCGAACGTGGAAGCGGCTCTTTCCTTGGGGTGGAGTGCCCACCTGATCGACCCGTGGGGTGATCCCCCGGCCCAGATCGACGAGATTTTGAAGCAGAGAATTCCGGCGTACAAATAGGTGGCTGCGCAACGCTGCGCTGCGGGCGAGGGAGCCCTTGGCCCACGGCATAGGTTTAAGGTTGTCTGTACGGGTCCGCCGAACCTCTTGCACCAACAGCCAGCCTCTCACTACTAACACCGAGTCACGAGCCAGAAATGGGTCACAGCGTGTAATCTCATCCCGTTTCGTAGAGGACCCGAGATGGATAAAGTTAGAGTTGCAATGGTGGGCTGTGGTGGCTTCCAAAGATATCGAGTCGGAAACCTGTTAAAGGTAAAGGAAGCGGAGATCGTCGCGCTGGTCGACCCAAGCGAAGAGCAGGTGAGTCTCATGCGGGAGGCGCATCCTTCCACTTACGAGTTACCCTCGTTTTCCGATCACAAGAAGATGCTTGAGGAGATCAAGCCGGATGCGATCATGATCGCGACTCCGCACACTCAGCACGTCGACCAGATTGTCGATGGGCTGGAGGCGGGCGTCAACGTCTGCTGTGAGAAGCCGCTGGTGACTTCGGTCGCCGACGCGCACAAGATCATCAAGCTTCGAGACAGCGTGAAGAAGATCGGCATGGTCTCCTACCAGCGCCACTTCCAAGCCGAGTACCGAACGATTCGCGAGAAGATCCAGTCTGGCGAGGCGGGCGCGGTGCAATTCATCGCGGCTCTGCAGGGTCAGAGTTGGCTCCGGGGAACGAAGGGGACTTGGCGACAGCTTCACTCGCTTTCGGGCGGCGGACAGTTGAACGACTCCGGCAGCCACTTGATCGACATCATCCTCTGGAGCACCGGGGTGAGCGTGGATTCGGTTTCCGCCTACACCGACAACTTCGGAACCGAAGTCGACATCAACTCTTCGCTGGCGCTCCGGTTCAAGAACGGCGCGTTGGGAACCTTGGGTGTCGTCGGGAACGGCTTCGGCTGGCACGAGGACGTCACCATCTTCTGCGAAGACATGGTGTTTTACGTTCGAGACGGAAAGCTCTCGACAGTCGACCGAAAGGACAACCGGTACAAGGCGGAGCACTTGGGCGGAGGTTCGACCCCCGACAAGAACTTCATCGACTCGATCCGCGGCGTGGCCGAGTGCGAGTCGCCGTTTGAGAGTGGACTCGAAGTCATTCGACTCACGGAAGCGGCATGGGAATCGGCGGAAAAAGGCGGCGCAGCCGTTCCCGTCACCGCCTAAATCAGCAACTCCCCTGTTTGGCGCTTGTCCAAACAGGGGAGAACTGAGCGAGTAGGTCAGCTGCTCTGCTTGATTTGATGCTCTCGAATCTCTCGGAGCATGTCCCGAATCTCCTCGATCTCCTTCTCGGCCTTTACGTTGACTTCGTAGTCGAGTTGGGACCGCAAGTCGGCTTGCTTCGCTTCGATATTCTGGGAGAGCATGACGAACGTCGACAAGAAGATCGCCTCCAGGCTCACGATCAGCGTCAAGAGCCCGAACGGAAAGGGATCGAACCCTTTTTTGTCCTGAACCAGGTTGACGATGATCCAGACGGCAAAGATGACGGCGTGGATATATACAAACGCCATGCTGCCCGAGAACACGGTGATTCGATTCGCGAGCTTGTCTTGGACGGTCTGGATCTTTTGAAATTCTTCGGTAAGGTGTTTTGCCATCGGTGTCCTGCTGTCCGTTTACAGACGCAACTGACGGTCACTTAGGCGCATGCCCGCGATCTCCTGCTTCAAACACCCCTGAAACCGAGAGATTTCTGGCTCGTCTGGTAGGTGAGGAACATGGTAACCATCGGGCTTCTCTCGGCAGCCTTGCTCGTCGCGACTCAAACGACTCAATCGATTGTAGGTCCCACCCAATCTTTCAAGAGATTTGAGATCCAGGGAGTCGCCCTGTCGAGTCCTCCGGGAACGAGTCTCCAGACCTGCCTCCGAGTGTGGGGCGAACTTCCGACTGACGGCATCTGGTGCTTGAAGGTTGAATCCGTGCTTCACGAGGACGGAACACCGATCACCTCGAGCCAGCCACTGACCAGTTCTGCTGACATCACCGCGAACGAACTCGGTCCGATCGGCTACTCTCCGATCAAGGGATCGGCGGTTCCTCAGAAGGTCCGATTAACTGGCGAGCTTGTTCACTACCGATCCGTCGAGGAGCTTGTCACGCTACCGACCGTTCATCTCGTTCACACTCCGTCAAAGGTTCAACGACAGCCGGATATGCGGGACTGGTTGTTACCCGAGCACGATTCGCCCCGCGGAAAGACCCCGAGAGGGTTAGTGGTGCAATACGGGAAATTGGGAGGCTATGGCTATAGCGGTCCCGGGTATGAAGACCGCTCCTGGCTACCGGTTACAGTAGATCCGCCGACGATCAACCTGGGACTGGAACGGGAACTCAAAGATTGCCAGGCACAAAGCGTTGACCGGGTCGACGCTTATGAGAAACCTGACCGGATCATCCCAATCTATCAGGACACACCCAAAACCGAATCTGGGCTTTTCGGCGCGAGCGACAAGGATTTCTCTCCGGATGTTCGGTTGTCTCTTCACGTGATTCGGCGGATTGTCGACCGGCGATTCACTTTCTCGCTCCTGGTCGGAGTCCAAACGAATAAGGATCTCTTCGAACAGCATAAAGGCGTCCCAGATCCTGCGCGAATCGTGGTTTGGCCAAGTTCGGCGCTGTGAAGCTATGGGGTGAGTGAACTCACCCCATAGGGGAACCTAATAGATGACCTTGTTCAGAGGATATTCGACGAGGCCGGTGGCGCCGGCCCGCTTTAATTTTGGAATGAGGTCCCGAACATCGCTTTCGTTTAGGATCACTTCGACGGCGATCCACTCTGCGTCAGTGAGTGGGCTGATCGTAGGTTGGTGAAGCGACGGAAGGATCGCGAGGATCTCGTCCTTCTGAGCCGTCGGCAGGTTCATCTTCAAGCCGACCAGTTTGGCGGCGTTCATGGCTCCAGTGAGAAGAATTTCCAGGGATTCGATCTTCTCTCGCTTCCAAGGGTCTTGCCAAGCGGCTGGGCTGGCGACGAATCGGGTGGTGCTTGTGAGCAGGGTTTCCACGATTCGTAGGTTATGGGCTTTGAGGCTTGATCCGGTCTCGGTATTGACGACGATGGCATCGACCAGCGTGGGAACCTTCACTTCGTCGGCGCCCCAAGAGAACTCCACGGTGGCATTGACTTCGTTCGCCGCGAGGTATCGCTGAGTCAGCCGAAGATATTCGCTGGCGATCCGCGCGCCCTCGAGATCCTTGACACTATGGATCGGGCTGTCCTGATGGACGGCAAGAACGATGCGAATCGGGTTGTTGGTCAGCTTGGAGTAGCGCAGTTCGCATACTTCATGGACCTTCGCGCCAGAGTCCGCGATCCAGTCCGCCCCCGTGAGTCCGGCATCGATCACGCCTTGTTCGATGTATCCGGGAATCTCCTGAGGGCGAAGCAGAATAGGCTCAATCGTCTCGTCGTCAACGATGGGTTGATACGACCGAGACGAGACCTTGAATGAGTATCCGGCCTTCGCAAAAAGGGAAAAGGTGGCGTCTTGCAGGCTCCCTTTCGGTAGACCGGGGTTCAGTTTCATGGGCCTTAGTTTACCGGCGGTGCTCGCTTGGCTCCATTAACATCCGTTTATCGAGGCAAGCGAGGGAGGATTCAGAAGGACCGAAGGATTGCCGACTCGTTCGCAAAGTCTCTCAATCCAGACCGACAACGTGCCAAAATAGATGCCATGCTCACCGTTCGAGTTTATGTAACCCTCAAGCCGTCGTTGCTGGACTCAGCGGGAAGAACGGTTTCCGGTTCGCTTCAGAAGCTTGGGTACACCGAGTTGAAGGGCGCGCGCATCGGCAAGCTCATCGAACTCGAGGTCGACTCGTACGACGAAGCCCGGGTTCGCGAGATGTGCGACAAGCTGTTGGCCAACCCGGTGATCGAGGATTACCGCATTGAAGCGCCGGAGACAGTGACCGCATGAAAGTCGCCGTTCTGAAATTCCCGGGCTCGAACTGCGACCAAGACGCGCTTTTCTCCCTTCGCGACGACCTCGGAGTCGGCGCCGAGTATGTGTGGCACGAAGAGCATTCGCTCGCCGGATTTGACGCGGTTTTCGTTCCGGGCGGCTTCTCCTACGGCGACTATCTTCGTTGCGGAGCTATGGCCTCGCGCGCACCAGTGATGGATGCGGTGAAGAAGTTTGCCGCAGAGGGCCGACCGGTTATCGGCGCTTGCAACGGATTCCAGATTCTGTGCGAGGCGGGCCTCCTTCCGGGCGCTCTCCTGCTCAACGCCGCCCAGCGATTTATTTGCCGTGACGTTTTCCTGAAGGCGGAGAATCACGCTTCCATGTGGACTCAGGGAGTCGACAAGGTCCTTCGAATCCCGATCGCTCATGGAGAAGGTCGTTACGTGATCGACGCGGAAACGCTGAAAAAGATCGAGGGAAGTGGGCAGATTGCATTTCGGTACGTCACAGCCGAAGGACAGAGATCGGCGGAAGCGAATCCGAACGGCTCAACCGATGACATCGCCGGCGTATTGAACGAGGGCGGAAATGTTCTGGGTCTGATGCCGCATCCGGAGCGCGCGACGAAAGAACTTTTGGGTTCCACTGACGGTTTTGCGATTCTTAACGGATTGCGACTGGTTGTGGCGAACCTATAGAGACTAGCAAACCCGTCCGACCTTATACTTATCCCCGGACAAATGCTTAGTTTTCGCGCGATTTCAGCGCTTGCCGCCGTCTGTACCGTCGCCGGAGCGAATGCTCAGGTCGTCATCGGACGTCTGGCAGAGGCTCTGAAGCCGACACGCATCTATGCGTCTCCCAGCACGCACAGTCGCTCTTACTACCGCGTGCCTGCCTACCAGTATCTGGTGGTCAACTCCACGAGCGGTAATTTCGTGAGAGTCCTGCTTCAGAATGGCACCTTCGGATACGCGCCTCAGTCGGCGGTGGTCGAACTCCCCTACAAGGTGACCTCGAGTAGCCCAGTTGCCCGATCCGCCCCCGAGGAGTCTCGCGCGGGCAACGCCATTGCCAATTACGGACTGAGCTTTCAGGGCACCCCCTATAAGTGGGGAGGAACCAGCGTGAATAGCGGCATCGACTGCAGTGGTTTCGTGCAGAAGTTGTACGGTGATGTTGCAGGCATTCGATTGCCGCGTACGGCGGCCGAGCAGGCCCTCGTCGGAGAGCCGGTGACGCGGCTGGAGAACCTCGTTCCCGGCGATCGCCTGTACTTCTGGGACTCGAAGCGTGGGAAGATCGGACACACGGGCGTTTATATCGGACGCGGCATGTTTGTCCACAGCTCCCACGGCCACGGTGGAGTCGCCACCGATTACCTGACCGCGAAGTGGCAACGCATTCTGTGGGCCGCCCGCCGCGGCGCGTAGAACACGCGTGAACCGAAGGCGGAGAATGATTCGTGTCTCCACGTTGGCCGATCCGTAACCGGTGATCCGGGGACATTTATGTCGCCCTTTTCGAGCTGACGGAACCGGAGATTATGCGACCACCCTTCGGGGGTCGGGTTTGTGGCTGATCACATTCCGGTGGTCGACCAGAGTCGACCACCGGCTACCATCTTCGACCCCCTTCGGGGGTCGAGTCGTGTTTACAAGGTGCGCGGTTGCCAGGGTTTCGCAGGAGCTTCACTCTTTACGAAGGTAGATCGACCGGAGTCGATCAACCCTTCGCGAACATATCCGGCCACTTTGGGACACCTCGAACAAGGAGGTCTCCCCTCCGGTACCGCCAACCGCCAACCGCCAACCGCCAACCGCCAACCGCCAACCGCCAACCGCCAACCAGATGGGGAATTATTCCCCATGCCATGACAATAAATACTTCATTGGATACTTACAAATACGCTAGAATGGGAATCGATGATCGATCGATGGGCTCGAAAGGAACTGGAGTTAGCGCTTACCGACACCCCGGTCGTGCTCGTTCACGGTCCGAGGCAGGCGGGCAAGAGCACGCTCACGCTTCAAGTTTCGGAGGCGATGGGTGGCCGGACACTGGTTACGCTGGATGACCCTGAGCCTTTTCGGCTCGCGAAGACCCACCCCACCGAGTTCCTGCATGCGTTTCCGCCTCCGGTAACGATTGATGAGGTTCAGCGGGCGCCTGAGCTGTTCCTGACCATCAAGGCCTGGATTGACCGGAAACGGGTTCCGGGATCGTTCCTCCTCACTGGTTCGGCGAACGTGCTGATGCTGCCTAAGTTGGCGGATTCTTTGGCAGGAAGGATGGAGATCGTAAACCTCCCTCCGCTGGCACAAGCGGAAATCGAGGGCTCCGATGTCAACTTGATCGATGCGCTGTTTCAAAAGGAGTTCTCTCCGAGATCGTTTCGCGGAAACAATGAGGACTTGGCCTCGCGAATTGTCACCGGCGGATATCCCGAGCCGGTGTTGAGATCTCCGCGTAGAAGAGCCGCCTGGTTTAACGACTACATTCGGACCCTCCTCGATCGGGACGTGCGGGACATCGCCAACATCGAAGGCCTGACCCAGGTGCCGCGAATCCTCATGCTACTCGCAGCGCGAACGGGCAGTACGATGAACACGGCGAGCCTATCGCGAGACACCGGCATCGCCCACACCACGCTGACCCGCTACCTCAGTCTTTTGAAGACCATCTTTCTCTTGACGTATGTTCCTGCTTGGTCCAGCGACACCGGGGTGAGTCTTGCCAAAACCGCTAAGACCTATTTGCCGGATACCGGCCTCCTTTGCCATCTCATGAGAATCGAGGAGGGGGACCTTGAAGACCGTGATCGGTTAGCGCCGATCTTGGAAAACTTCGTGGCGGTCGAACTGGCAAAGTTGTCTGAGCACGCCGAGGCACGTCCTACACTTGGCCACCTGCGGACGGTGAAGCTACGAGAGGTCGACTTCGTTCTCGACGCGGCGTCAAAAGGAGTGGTCGGGATCGAAGTACGCCCCACGTTCACGCCGAGTCCCAACGATGCAGAAGGCCTGCGGTATTTGGCCGAGCTTGCCGGAGAACGCTTCCTTCGCGGAATCGTTCTGTATCTCGGATCTGAGGTCGTCCCACTTGGGAAAGACCTGTGGGCGATCCCGGTCTCCGCGCTCTGGCAATCTGTGTCCTAAGCTTGGTGAAGCGCGGTCACGAGTCGATCCGGCCCGTGGCGTATTGGGTCGACACAGGGAATGCCCAGCCGCGCTTCAATCTCCGCGCACGCATCCTGCGACTCCTGGTCCTGTTTCACGTGAAACGTATTGAGTGCTACTCCTACCGTCGTCGGTCGCGGGAAGGCGCCACAGGCGGTCGCCAAGGATTCGTACAGATCGATGTATTGCCTCAGATTGGGAATCTTGATGTCCTTCAAATAGGTGAGATGTTCCTGCCCGGCTCGGTGGCACAAGATCAAGTGGGTAGGACAAGAACCACGAAGTAGGGGGAGATTGGCGGTGCTTCCCGGATGAATGAGAGCGCCTTGGCCCTCGACCACCACCAGTTCGGCCCCGCGGTCGGAGGCGGCTAAGACTTCGCGCTCAATCGAGCCACTGGCGAAGTCCACGCGGATGGCGTCAAGCGGGACACCGGCGCCGGTCACGGTGATGCCAATCTGTCCGGTGGCCACAAATTCGGTATTCACCCCCCATTCTCGGGAGACTCGGGCGATTTCCAAGCCGGCCGTCATTTTGCCCACATTCATGTCGGTACCGATGAGTAGTACGCGCTTACACGATAGGGCTGCCGCCTTCGCGGTACCCGGCTGTAGCCCCTTCGGCTCGATTCGAATGTCCCAGATAAACTGACTACTGCCTGGTCCTTGGTTCAGGGCCGGGTAGCGTGGGCCGAGAAGGTCGTGGAGACCGTTTACGATCGAAAGACCGCCTGCGACCGCCTCGTCAATCACTGGAAACCAGTCCGGCGGTATTAGACCACCTGGGGGAGCTATTCCCAGAATCAACACCTCAGCGCCCAACTCAATAGCGGCCGAAATTGAACCAACGATGGGAGCCGAGCGGGGTACCCCGGACAAGGCCCCAATGTCTTTCCCTACTGTCTGCGAGTCGACGACGCAAACGATGGGATTGGGAGAGTAACGAAGAACGCCAATCCCCATCTTTCCTCCGACCCCCAGCACAGCGCCTTCCATGTAAACCGCGATCTTCTTGGTTCGATCAAGCATTCAGTGCGCCTCCATGTCCCACCGTCTCAAGGGAACGCACCACCCCATCCACAATGGGCGCTCCCGACGCAGGATCCGGGTTCAGGTTCAAATGCGAGTCAAGATCGATGTGGTCAAAGAGAGATCCTATGGCGGCTCCGGCGGCAATTGCGATTGAGGACTCGCTCATGCACCCAATCATCGTCTGTAATCCGTGAGCTTTGGCGGTGGCGACGATCCGCACTGCTTCGGTAATACCCCCGCACTTCATCAGTTTAAGGTTCACACCGTCACACCGATCGGCGACCGCGGGCACATCCTCACTAAACCGAATCGTCTCGTCCAGGAAGATCGGCAATCTTCGCCCAGCAAACACGAGAGGGAGATCATCCTCCGCTCCCTTAGCAAGGGGTTGCTCGACGTATTCGACTCCGCGGTCGGCGAGCCAACTGATCATATGGACGGCATCCTGCGGCGACCAGCCACCATTTGCATCCACCCTCAAACTCGGCTGAAAGGCGGAAGACGACTCGGCAGCCGCCGAAAAATGCGCCTTATCATGCTCCAATCCTTCTGGGGAGCCCAATTTGATCTTCAAGCATTTGGCCCCGGTGCGTCGAAGGATGTCGGGAACACGCTCTCGGGTGACCTCAGGAGGGTTGATTCCGATGGTGACACTGGTTGGGACCGAGCGATTCGGAAGTCCCAGCAATCGGTAAAGAGGTAGACCGGCCTGCTTAGCGAGAAGATCCCAAACCGCCACGTCTAATGCTGCCATGGCCGGCGGATCGATGCCGGCTTCGCGCATGGACGCGTAAACATCGTGGGGAGAAGAAAGCCTATCGCCTCGCCATAGTAGACTGGTGTCTAGATACTGACGGAGTTGCCGCTCGCCTCGCTCTGCAGTCCATTCTGAACCGGTTGCCGGAGAGAGCTCTCCGATGCCCACATGGTCTCCATCCGAAATCGAAACAAACAGATTCTCACTGGAAGCCATCACACCACGGCTAATGGCAAGCGGGTAGAGCTTAATGAGCTCGAGCGTCTGAAATCGAACTTGAATCACTTGACCAAGGCTACCACTGTCACGTTTTGCCTTGCCTCCTAAGAAAGTCGGCAGTAAGCAGTGCGCAGTTTGCAGTCCGGTCGTTTCAGACCCGCCGACTTTTTCGTGCAACGCGATGCCTGAATGCTAGGCATCGGGGACTCGGGAAGCCACCGACCCGTTTTTTCCATAGCACCGCCCAAAACGGGTGGAAATCGGCAAAATGGCACAGATTTGACCATAGCGCCACTCATTCCGCCTTCAGGTCATCTATGACCTGGAAAGTTGCTAAAACGCCCCAGAATCGCATGTTGGGAACGTCCGGTGCCTCCAGAACGTCAAGCAATGCATATGGCCATCAAGCCATTTTTGGCACTCCTCGTTTTAGCAACCATGGCTGGGTGCCAACTCGGCCCGGACCAGCAACTCGTCGGCGCCTGGACCGCCAATCGTCAACTCAGCAAAGTACCCACCATTCCGTTCCCGGAGTTTGGCGATCGAGTCGAGCGAGGCGTCCACTCCACCCAGTTGAAACTCAGCGCAGATCATACATTTATCCTCACCGGGCTCCGCCAAATCGGGGGCGCATGGAAATATGAAAACGGTGTCCTGACGCTTAGTCCAGCGACTGGGGCCGACAGCCCCCAAATGAAGCTCCTCGATGGTCTGTTTCACATGAAAGTGAATCCAGACTTTTCACAGATGAAGGCGACGATCACCAGTGCCTTCGGACCGTTCGTGATCGTTCTCGACAAAACGGCCTAATGCTTCTCGCCGTGGAAACCGACTAACATCTTGCTATGTCAGCACTCGTGTATCGAAAGCTTGATGAGTCGGAGATCACCGACCATTTAGGCCGTCTCACCGAATGGGTCCGTGAAGGCGAAGAACTCGTACGAACGATCGAGTTTAAGACCTATAAGGACGGAGCGGTGTTTGCCTCTGCGGTCGCTTTTCTCGCCGATGCGCTTGACCACCATCCAGACCTCTCCATCGGATACAAGAAGGTCACCATCAGGATGTCCACCCACTCGGTAAGCGGTCTATCTCCGTACGACTTCGAACTCGCACGACGAATCGACCATCTCTTCTAACCCGGGGTTATTCTTCGACCAGATATTCAGCGATCAGCTGAGCGGTATCGGTCAAGGATTCGACGTGGGTTCGCTCGTAACCGTGACTCGTGTCGATTCCAGGACCGATCAGGGCTACTTCGGCACGTCCCCCCGCCTTCCAGTAAACCGTTCCGTCGGAGGTGTAATAGGGGTAGACGTCTGGCCGAAGATCGATTCCGCGACGATCGGCAAGGGAGCGAATCTTGTCGGTCAAGTTCTTGCTGTAGGGACTGGCAGAGTCCTTGACGCAGACTGAGCAGTGGAACTCATCACCCTGCAGCCCAGTTCCGATGCACCCCATGTCAAGGACGACGAACTCGGTGAGGTCGCTAGGGAGGCTGTCCATCCCGCCATGTCCCACCTCTTCAAAGTTCGAAATGAGCAGCGTCGTTCTTTGAGCTGGGGTTACTCCACGATCGACTAGACCCTTTACGGCCGCGACGAGGCAAGCAACGCATGCCTTGTCATCCAGGAACCTTGCACGAATGAACCCAGATTCGCTCGTTTCAACACGCGGGTCGAAGTAGACAAAGTCACCCACCTCGATACCCAACATTCGCGTCTCCTCTGCGCGCGTGGTTCGTTCGTCCAGACGAACTTCCAATGTATCTGAGTTTCGAGGGCCATGGGTGGCTTCCTTGTTCACGTGGGCGGCGCCGTTCGCGAAAACGAGTGAACCTCGAACCTGCCTTCCGGATCGAGTCGCGATATAGAGGCCCTCACTCTCCACCGTCGGCCAGTTCAGGCCGTTCAGGGCGGTGAGCTTCAAGCGTCCGTTCGGCTTGATCGCCTGAACCATCGCACCTAGGGTGTCGATGTGGGCGGTCAATGCTCTCGGCTTGGATGACTCGAGACCGTCTAAGTGGGCGAGGAGCGCGCCCTTGGTCGTTCTTTCTGTGGGTATCCCCAAACTCTCGAGTTCGCCCTGGACAAAGCTGATGGCGTACTCGGTGTCGCCAGTAGGACTTGGCGTATTTAGGAGGTCCACAAGGAACCGTGTCAAGTAGTCGGCAGAGATCTCAAATCGGGCCAAGGGAATTCCTCCAGCAGAGCAACGGATGTTTACCCCAGATGGCAGCGATTCTTCCCCGGTTCCCACCTAATCTCTCGTCGCGGCCCGAACTCACAATGAACGATCCCAACAATCGCCGCTGAGCTGACGTGGAATTTTGCCGTTCCCAGAGAGTAGTTGGCAGTCGGAGCGGGTTCCTCGGCGGACTACTTTGTCCCTACGGCGGCTTCATGAAAGTCGGCCTTGACCGACGTTCTCGGAAGCTGTCGCGGGAGAATCCAAAACAGATAGATTGATCCGATAAGCGCCAGCCAAAGCAGCCAAGGGACCGGCTCTTTAGGCTTCTTCCCGGACTTTGGATTGGCT
>CAIVDU010000002.1 GCA_903904815.1 uncultured Armatimonadota bacterium | reverse complement strand
TGATGGCCGATCTCGGGCTGCGCTGTCAGGAGGTTGCCTCGCTTACATTGGATGACCTTGACGCCCAACATGGTGCCATCCGGCTTCGACAGACCAAGCAGCGCAGAGAGCGCCTCGTACCATGGACGCCCGGCGTTGCCCAAGCGGTAGCGGCGTATCTACGTCTAGGGCGGATGCCAAGCTCCTCGGCTTCGTTGTTTCTTCGTCACCGTGCCTTCTGTGGTAGCCCGATGCTCGTTCACCACGTCCGGAGCGCGATGAGGAGGGCATTTGTGCGTTCAGGAATTCGTTCGGGAAAGATACATATTCTTCGGCACACCCTTGCGACCCGGCTTCATTCGAGCGGCGTTGATATTAAACAAGTTGCCGACCTTTTAGGGCATAACAGCCTCGACACGACGGCGCGTTATGCTCGGGTCGATCTTGGGCAGTTGCGCCAGGCAATCCTTCCTTGGCCGGGAGGTATCCGATGAAAACCTCCATGCTGGCTCGCGTGCAGGAGTATCTGCGCCGAAGAAGATTGTTGGGCTATAAATTGAGCGTCGAAGGCTCGCTTCTCTTAAGCTTTGCGCGATTTGCTGATCGTGGCGGGCATCACGGTCCTCCAACCACCCGATTGATGTTGAGATGGGCAACCCTGCCTTCAAAAGCTTCCAGACCCTACAAGGCTCGACGACTTGAGATCGTTCGCATTTTTGCCAAGTACCTCGCAGCCATTGAGCCCTCAACTGAGATTCCTCCGCCGCATGTCTTGGGATCAGCGCATTCGCGAAACCCGCCCCACATCTACACGAAGGAACAAATTGATACGTTGATTTTTAGGGCGAGCCGTCTTTCCGGTAGGTTGCGTCCAAAAACCTTCACAACGCTTATAGGTCTCATTGCATGTACTGGGCTCAGGATATCGGAGGCAATCGAATTGCGCGCAGCCGATGTAGACCTGGACAAAGCGGTTTTGAGGATCCGCGAAAGCAAATTCCGGGTCACGCGCTTGGTTCCTATTCATTGGTCAACTGTAGCGGCGCTTAAGCGTTACAATACCTATCGACATCGACTGTGGCCAAACTCCCCATATTTCCTGGTCTCCGAGCGAGGAATGCCTTTGGTTCGCTCGACTGTTCATCAAGCGTTCCGCCAACTTGCGAAATCAATCACGCCTACTTCGAATCGCTCAACTGTCAGGATCCACGATCTCCGGCACACATTTGCTTGCCGGGTTATCGAAAAATGGGAGCGGACCAAACGCCGCGCAGACGGACGGATCGCCATATTATCCCGATACCTCGGCCATGCGCACGTTACCGATACTTATTGGTACCTGAGCGCCGCCCCTGGGTTACTTGCCGCCGCTGCCAGAAACTTCAAAAAACCACGCCATGAAAACTCCTGACCTTGGCGAACTACTACCCCGCTACTTCACCGAGCACCTTGTTCGGCAGCGAGACCTCAGTGCAAATACCGTCGCGGCGTATCGTGACACTTTCCGGCTCTTGCTCCGGTTCCTTTCTCGGAAACGCCGGACAGCGCCTTCGATGCTGCCCCTGGCAGTGTTGAATGTTGACGTTGTTTTGGCATTCCTTAGATACCTTGAAATCGAACGGCATAACTCACCACGTAGCCGCAATGCCAGACTCGCAGCCATTCGCTCCTTCGTTGGCTATCTAAGCGATTTGCTCGGCCCAATCCTGCCCGAGCCCACGCACCGAATCTTGACCATCCGCAGCAAACGGCACACACGCCGTATGGTGGGGTTCATGACCCGTCCGGAAATCACCGCACTTCTGCGTGCGAGGGATGTATCTTGGACCGGTCGGCGCAATCAACTCCTGCTTCTCCTTCTGTACAATACGGGGGCGAGAGTCTCGGAAATCATCGGGGTCCGCGTTCGGGATATCCGCGCCGCAGACTGCCGACAAGTTCTCCTCCATGGCAAGGGACGCAAGGAACGAACGGTCCCTCTTTGGGCGGAAACTCGCCAAAAGTTGCGCAAATGGATCACCGAGAACCAATTATCGGACGATGCGCCCTTGCTCTCGAATCGCTTCGGTAAGCCGCTGACTCGATCTGGGGTTGCGTGGCAACTCCAAGTCCTATTGACCCAGGCGCGAAAAACTGAGCCGTCGGTCGCACATACAAAAATCTCTCCGCACATTGTTCGGCACACCACAGCCATGCATCTCCTCCAGTCCGGCGTGGCACACGAACTAATTTCCCTGTGGCTGGGACATGAAAGTCCCGAGACCACTCACGGCTACGTCGAGGCCGATCTGGAAATGAAGCGCAACACTTTGGCCGCCCTCGATCCTCCTCGCACTCGGAGAACCTCAATCCCAAAGAAAGACCCGCTGATCTGCTTCCTCGAAGAGCGGGAATTATGTTGAGGTGCGATACGGGCTGTTTACACAACTGGGGCCGCGTGCGACGTCGTCCCAGTTCCAATCTGGCACCCGTACTCCACATAATCTGCAACTCGGCATAATTGCGATTATGCGGAGCTCCGCATAATCGCAAAAACTGGCTTCACATCGGCGATGAAACCGCAGGTCCAAAGATTGCCGCCATCATCTCTATCGTCGAAACCTGCCGACGCCTGGACATCAAGCTCCGGGAGTACTTGGGCGACGTCCTCCCCAAACTGGGCAATTGGCCTATCACTCGCGTCGCCGAGCTCACACCCACCGCCTGGAAAGCCGCTCGTAGTCGTTGACATCC
>CAIVDU010000001.1 GCA_903904815.1 uncultured Armatimonadota bacterium | reverse complement strand
GTTGAAACTTCGTTAATAGCTTTTAGTTGTCTTCTTTTCTTTCATTTTGCTTTTCAAATTCGCGATTCCACTGACGGATCGTGTCGAATTTGCTGCAAGAAGTTTGACAAACGAAGGTTTTCAACCTATTCTACCTATTTTTACGAGTTTCATCGTTCAAACGTCAATTTGCAACGCATTTACATTGTAATTTGCGTTCTCAGTAGTTGATTTTAGGTCTCCCACAGTTGTTTTTGCATTTATTGTGGCATATCTTGTCTCATTAAATTAACGACTGACAGTTATCGAAAAATCTGAGTCTTTATTAGCTCATATCATCGATATTTTGTTTTGGAGAATAAAATCTTAGCTAGATTTAAAGTTTTAATCATCCATGGATCACGAGGAATCTGCTGAGACAGGTTCCCAAGAGGGTACCTCCCCCACAATACCTTCCGGTTCGACGGGTGCTACCCATGGCTCCGATACTTCCTCTAGTTCCAGTTCTACGGACTCGGCGTCTGCCCCGGCACCCCAATTGACTATCGCTCAACAACTTGCGGCGATGCGGGAGAAGATCTCTGCTACCAAAGCGGCTCAGGAAAAGGCGATTAAGGAAGCCGAAGCTGAGAATGAACGGATTCGTCTCCAATTAGAGACCGAGAAGGCGGATATCGATGCCCTCACCGCTCTACGCGATGAGGAACTTCGGTCACGGTTGGACCTCGCGAAGAAGGCTCAGGCAGCTCGCGACAGGAAGCGGAAACTGGAGGAGGAGACCCGGGTTCTTTCTCACCAGAAACAAACCCTGGGACAAGGTACTGTGAGATCATTAGAGTTAGACGTGTATGGACGTAAGTCTTTCTCTGACGTCGATGGTAGAACATACTCGGTACGTGATATTAAGTCAGCAACCATTGAAGCGATGGATTCGCTGTTCTCCCGTCGGTTGACGGATATAGGTAGGCATGACTTATTGTACGGGGAGGATGACGTTAAGTTAGATAGTGATCTGGTCCGCACAGTTGTGGTTCGGATGGCTCAGACTCAACTCTTCGGCCTCCGTGTGCGGGACACAACGTCTTGGGCCACCTCTTACTGGTACAACAAGGTCTCCAACCTCCCCGCAATGACGGAGAAAGGTTTTAAAGCCATGCATACGGGTCATGCAGTGGACTTACGTTGGTTCTTGGTCGGTGGTTGGGGCCCTATCTCCGACCTCAACGGCATCATCAAGGCCATGGAACAGATGGAGATCGTCTTCATGGTTCAATTCTCCATGGAATTTGAAGGCATGAATCAACCGTTCCTAGAACACGCGGATCATGACCTCGTGGTTCAGGCGGACGTTCAATACTTGGTGTACTGGATTCAAGCCACCTTGGATGAGTTCAACGAAATCGTCCGTCAACGATATGTTCGCATTTGTGAGGGCTTTCCGGAACGGCTTGACACCGTCACGTCCGTCCGGAACCTCTGGACCTTTATGCTCAACCGTATCTACGACCACCTGGACGAGACCAAATACCGGCTTTTCCATGCTCAACTACGTTCGAAGACAACCCAGGTGTTCTCCATGGAACTGGATGTCGCGGCTTCCGGGGGAAAATCCAAACTTACTCCCAAGAAGCGTGTGTCCATTAAGACAGGGGATTCGTCGTCCGACGAAGACGACTCCTCTTCCGGAAGCTCCGTGGTCTCCAAGTCGACCAAGTCTCGCAAACGCGCCAAGAAAGACTTATCCGGCGCTACCACTCCGAAGCAGAAGGTTGCCAAGGTTACCCCCCCCCAAGAAGGAACCCCCGGCCCAGAACACCCCTTGGTCCCGCTCCTATTGCGGTGAACACCTACGGAAGTTGGCGGGTCTTGGAAACGGCTGCACCCACTCCACGGCGTGCCGCTTTACACACGTGACTTCCATCGGTTCCGCAGATATGGAGCTGGTCAACGCTTGCATGGACTCTAATTTTGGATGCAAACTTGGCAAGACCAAGGCGATCAAACTCTGGAACCAGATCTGCAATCGCAAGAAGCTCACGGACCAGGCTTGGACAACGGATCATGCCTTCGCTTGGGAGGAGGAGGCAGACGCAGCCTCGGTACAGGAAGACCCTTCGACCCCATCCCAGGATGTCGCGGGACCTGGCAGGGGCAGGGGCGGCGGTCGCGGCGCCAACGGCCGTGGACGCTTTACTCCACGTGGGGGCCGTGGCGGTGGTCGCGCGTGATGGTCGGGGGAGGCGGGACTTTCGACGGCTCCGGAGTTAACTCCTGATCAACCTGCCGTCCCACTTCACCCTGTAGAAGTGGTTGCCCCGCTGCCCCCACCCGAGCGCCATAAGTCACCTCAACCCGCTACACAGGAGTCGGACTTACCACGCCTCCTCGGGCGCCCCCCAACCCCCAAGAGAGCAGGCAAGCGACGCCACGCAACTCGGAACAAGAAAGGTAATCCCGGTCCACCGACCACGCTGGAGGGCCTGCTAGCCGCTGGTGCCTACCGGCTAGCCCCGGCGGCCACGGGTTCTCACTCGGCGACACCCTCGGAGGTGAAGCGGCAGGCTCGCTTGGTGCGGAACACCTTGAAACTACTCTACCCCAAGGCCACGTACGACTTGGAAGCCATCAAGTTGAGGGTCTGGGAGGCACACCGTTCTGCGGATGACGAGTACGGGATGGAGGAGGCCATAGAGTGGGCGGAGGGCTACACTTTCCCACCGGACATCCATGTCCGCGACGAGACTGACCTCCTTGCACACGATGGCGACCTGGCTTCCATGTGCCAGGACCACCATACTCGAATGTCTTCAGGCGGGGCGCGCATGAGCCGAGAAAGTATCGCTAGGATGTGTGCAGGAGTAATCCCCCCGGACGACCCGGACTACATCCTACTGGAGAAGTTGGTCGACGGCATCGAGATTGTCGTCCCGGACACCTTCGTCCCGTGTAGTTCACCTCCCCCGTTACGCGCCAAGTACGTCAAGGTTGCCCCAGCAGTAAACAAGCTCATGGCTGAACTCCACGCGAGGGGCCTGATCTTCATCGTCCCCACGGCGGCGGCACTTCGAATTCAGGGTCGCAACTTTGGCCAGACTCACTGGGCATTTAAAAAGGGTAAGCGGCAAGGTCGACCTATCGGCGATGCCTCCAACAAGGAGGACGGCTGCGACCCTCTCAACTCGGACGAGGTGAAGGCCATGGTGGACGCGATTTACGGTAAGATCGAGCATCCCACTCTTGCATCGCTGGCGGACATGGTCAAAGATATGAACACCAAACACGGTAGTGCTAACACCGTTCTTTGGAAACTTGACCTCAAGGGCGCTTTCACCTTGTTATTCGTCGACCCAGCCACGTGCCAGCGCCTTATGTTTGCCCTCACCGACGACCTCGTCATGATCTACCACGTTGGCATGTTTGGCTGGACCGGCATGCCAGCCGCCTTCCAGGTGGTTACACGTGTGATAACTCGTCTCGTCACTGCTCGCCTCGCTGGTTCCGCGAAGATGTACGTGGACGATCTCATGGGCTGCTGCCACGTCGACGACTTGGAGCACGACCTAGCTGTAGCAAGGGAAATATGCAACGGCCTCCTTGGTATCGGTGCGGTTGAAGAGTCCAAGACATCCCACGGCAGACAACAGGACTTCATCGGCTGGCGGTTCGACCTGGACAATGAATCCGTCGCTGTCGCACAGCACAACTACTTGAAGACCTTC